>JBJENO010000046.1:0-59368 GCA_051880235.1 Acetatifactor sp.
AGACTCTCCTGTATCTGCCACTCTCTCGCCGGAGGAGAACAGATCTCCTGTCAGTGCATTCTTCTCGTGCTTTGCCATAGGGCCGTATTCCATCTTCATCACAGCCAGTCCCACCATCATCACTATGGTCAGGATCGCATAGTAGTTATAAGGAATGGCCTTGATAAACAGTGCGAAACCGTCCTCGCCCTCCACAAAACCTGTCACCGCTGCCGCCCAGGAAGAGATGGGTGCGATGATGCAGACAGGTGCCGCAGTTGCATCGATCAGGTATGCCAGCTTCGCTCTGGAGATCTTCTGCTTGTCTGTCACGGGACGCATCACGCTTCCCACGGTCAGGCAGTTGAAATAGTCATCAATAAAAATCAGTGCGCCGAGCAGGATGGTGGCCAGCTGGGCTCCCACTCTGGAATGAATGTGGGTACTGGCCCACTTTCCGAAGGCCTGGGAGCCTCCCGCCTTGTTCATCAGGGCTACCATCGCCCCCAGAATCACAAGGAAAATCAGGATTCCCACATTGTAGGAGTCAGACAACACACTGATAAACCCATCATTCATCATATGGGTGAGGGTTCCCTCAAATCCAAAGCCGGAGTAAAACAGCGCGCCCACCAGAATTCCGATGAACAGGGAGCTGTAGACCTCCTTTGTGATCAGCGCCAGCGCAATTGCCACCAGGGGAGGCACCAGCGCCCAAAAAGTACCGTAAAAATCCATGTTTCTTTCCTCCTATGTATAGAAGTTTTTCTTCTTTCACTGTATCAGCATCCGCTTCAAAAGGCAAGAAAAACTTTACTTCGCTAATCAGATAACGCAGGAAAGTCTACTCAAAGGGATACGTTACACCCCACGCCTTGCGCAATTCGTCCATACGGCGCATCATCAGAAGCGTCGTCTCGTGAGGAAGTTCCGGACACTCTGTCTTGCCTTCCTCCAGTGCCTTCTTGCAGGAGAGAACCTCGTATTCATATCCGTTGATCTGAGGAGGAATCGGTACATCCTTCACCAGCTTTCCATTCAGGTCCAGAACACGAATGGCGGAATAATTATTCATCGTCTCCACATAGATGCTGCCCTTGGTACCTTTGATCACAGCATACAGCCTGAAGTCCTCCACAAAAGAAGTGCGCATATAGGCGGTCTTGCCGTCAGCATAGGTATAGATGATCTCGTCTGTGGCATCCACACCGGTCTCATACTTCTCACAGGTGCTCTCCACCTTCACCACATCATCACCAAAGTACATGGAGGCAAAGGTCAGATTATAAATTCCCAGATCCAACAGAGCGCCTCCCGCCAGCATTGGATCGTACATTCGCTGCACATGGGCGGCGTTGGTTGTAAAATAGGACTCCTGTGATGTGATCTCCCCGATACAGCCGGAATCCATCAGTTCGTGAATCAATAATCTGCCGGGCAGAAACCTGGTCCAGGTTGCCTCGGTGATAAAGACTCCTTTCTCCTCTGCAAGATCGAAGATTTCCTTCGCCTGTGCTTCATTGACCGTAAAAGGTTTCTCCACCAGTGCCGGTTTGCCATGCTCCACACATGCTTTGGCCCACTCATAGTGGCAGGAGTGCGGCGTAGCCACATAGACAAGATCCACATCCGGATCCGACAACAGTTCTTCATAACTGCCGTAAGCCTTCTCAAAGCCCCACTTCTTTGCAAACGCTTCAGACTTCTCTAGAGTTCTGGAGGCGATGGCGTAGCAGCAGGCCTCATTCTTCAGACCGGTCACTGCCTGCGCCATACTGTTTGCGATATTACCTGCCCCTAAAATACCAACTCTTAATCTGCTCATTCTTCCATTCTCCTACAGAAAACTGATCTGTTTCTCTGCCTCAAAGGTATGCTGCTCTTTCTCCACAGCCTTGTGTCCGACTGCCAGGGCGATCTTGAAATCATACCCCTCCGGGATCCGGAACAATTTCTCGAAATACGCCCTCTTATCGCCGTGCATTGCATCATAGATACAGCCGATGATCAGACTGCCCAGACCAAGCTCCGTGGCCGCCAGAGACATATTTTCTACGGCGATGCCTGCGTCCACTTCGCTCCAGCGGAAGTCGGTCTCACCGCTGATCAAGATCAGGGTCGGTGCCTCATAGAAAAAATTGTGCTCTAAGCCGGACAGACCGCGAAGAGCGTTCTTCTCGTCATTCAGCTCCTTCAGACACTGCTCGTCTCCACTAACCACCGTAAAATGCAATTCCTGCCGGTTGGTAGCGGTAGGTGCCATCAGGCCCGCCTGAAGCACTACCTCCAGCTCCTCTCCCGTCAGTTTTCTGTTCTCATAGCCCCTGATGGAGCTTCTCCTGCTGATCGTCTCCAAAGTATTCATTGTTTTGTTCTCCTTTACATCTTCAAGGAAGATTTGTCGCATGTCCGGACTGTACCACCGTCAACCTCACAGCGATCCTTCTCCGTCAAGGCTTTGAAAGTATTCATTATTTCTCACCAGCTCCTGAAACGAAACCGGAGTAAAATTGTTGATCATACATCCGGCATTCAAGGCCCGCTCCCTGGTTTTCATGAATTCATAGGTTTCATTTTTGCGATTGTGGATATGCCCATATATATGCCAGGAGCCCTTAAAATACCCATTCCACTCCGCAATGGGAAAATGACAGAGACAGATCTGCTTATCCCCATCCCGGACATGCATCATCTTCTCGACCCCTTCCAAATAGCGCAATGCCTCCTGGTTCTCCAAGATAGACACATCGTGATTTCCAAGGATCAGAATCTTGTGCCCCTTTAATTGCCGCAGATACCATTCTGCGCCATGGCGACTCCTGTAACAGAAGTCACCTACAATATAGACTGTATCATCCGGCTGGACACGTCCGTTCCAAAGTTCCATCAACACATGGTCCATATCGTCACTGTCTGCAAATGGTCTGTGGTCGAAACCAATGACATTCTGATGACCAAAGTGCAGATCGCTCGTATATAAGTTCATAATTTTTCATCCTCCATCACCGGAGTGTTCCCGGGCAGTCCGCAGAGCACCCGGGAACAAGTTTGTTTCTATTCGTAGATCTGATATTCCTTTCCCTCGCGCACCATCACAGGGATGATATCGATGGGAGCAGGAACCGTCACCCACTGTCCGCCCTCATACACTTCCTTGGTGTAGGCATCGGTCCAGCGTGTGCCTGCGGGCAGGTAGATGCGTCTGCTGTCCGCACCGGCCTCCATCACAGGAGAAACAAGCAGATCAGGGCCAAACATATAGGAATCCTCCACTGCCCAGCATGCCTTGTCCTCCGGGAAATCATAGAACAGGGGACGCATGACAGGTGCACCGGTGTCGCTTGCCGCCCGCATGCACTCTCTGATGTAAGGACGAAGTCTCTCACGGATGAAGAGGTACTTGGAAAGAATCTGATAGTTCTCCTCGCCGAAGCTCCACACCTCATTGTCCTGTCCGCTGGTCAGCTGGCGAACTCCATTGCGGAATTCCTGCTCTCTCTCGTGCCAGGGAGATCTCTCACCGTGCATACGGAATACCGGGCAGAAGGCGCCCCAGGCAAACCAACGCAGCAACAGCTCCTGGAAATCCTTGTCCGCGATATTTCCGCCCAGGAAACCGCCGATGTCAGAGGTCCACCAGGGAATTCCCGCCATGCTCATAGACAGACCTGCCTGCAGCTGCTCCTGCATGGAGCGGAAGGAAGAGTAGATATCTCCGGACCAGGTCAGTACGCCGTACTTCTGACTGCCCGCCCAGGCACAGCGCACCAGGCTTAAGACGTCCTTCTCCCCTGCCGCCTTCAGGCCGTCATAGAAGCCTTTGGCATAGCCGATGGGATACACATTGGAGCACTGCAGTGCAGGCCCGGCATAATAACGATAGTTGTCAAAGTCATAAGGGCCGTATTCCGGTTCTGCCTCATCCAGCCAGAAGCAGCGGATCCCATACTTGTCATAATAGTTTTCCTTGCAGCGGTTCCAGACAAACTGCTGTGCACCGGGATGGGTGGCATCGTAAAATACGGTATTGCCCATCCAGGTCATGTGGTTCTGGTTACCGCGGTCCGCATTGACCAGATAGCCCATATCTGCCATCTTGCCAAAGTTTTCACTTCTCTCATCGATGGTGGGCCATACGGAGACAACGGTCTCAATGCCAAGCTCCTTTAATTCCTTCACCATGCTTTCAGGATCCGGCCAATCAAGAGGCTCGAACTTGAAGTCCCCCTGCATGGTCCAGTGGAAGAAATCGATGACGATGGCATCCATGGGAAGGCCCCGTCTCTTGTGTTCTCTGGCTACTGCAAGGAGTTCCTCCTGATTGCGGTAGCGAAGCTTACACTGCCAGTAGCCAAGACCATACTCCGGCATCATCGGGGTACGTCCGGTAGCCAGAGAGTACTGGCTCTCGATCTCGGCGGGAGTATCGCCTGCGGTGATAAAGTAATCCAGCTTCTTCGTCCGCTTTGCGTACCACTCGGTCTTGTTGGTACCGAAGGTAGCGGTTCCGATGGCGGGATTGTTCCAGAAGAAGCCGTACCCTCTGCTGGATACGTAGAAGGGCACGCTGGCCTGACTGTTGCGGTGCGCCAGCTCCAGGGTTGCTCCCTTCTTGTTCATATGTTTCTCCTGATACTGTCCCATGCCGAAGATCATCTCATCGTCAAAGGCCTCAAAACGGGCAGTCAGTTCGAAATCGGTGCCTCCGGGCACAGGCTTTAATTCTCTGGCATCCACACGAAGAGGAACGCAGTAGCGATTGATGCGGTTGCGGTTTCTCCAATACTCCTCTGTCAGCAGATCTCCCTTCTGATTGTAGAAGGACAGCCAGCCCTCGTCGGAGATCTTTACGGTGATCTTGCCGTTGACCAAAGTCACGAAGGTACCGGTGCGGTGGTACTTCGCCCACTCCTCCCCCTGATACCAGGGATCCGTCACATCCCTTGTCTCGAAGGTGATCTCGGGCGTCACCTCCTCAACAGGCTCCGTCAGTGCCCAGTCATTGTCATCCATCTGCGGAACGGCCGTCATACGAACACGGATGGAATTCCTGCCCCAGGGCTCCACCCACACGCTGGATTTGCCGTCTCCGATAATAATTCTGTTGTTTTCCTGATAAATATGCATGTCAACCTCCTAAAAAACGCTTTTGTCTCTATACTTCCCGGCCAACCTTCAGTCCCACGGAACCGGTGGCCAGATAAAATCTTCCGAATTCTCTGCAGTCGCCGTCGATGCTGTTGATCTCCCCATACATCTGCCCGGATGTATTCAGTCTCTCAAAAGTCTTGCCATCATCCGGAGAACGATAGAAACCGTACTGCCCTTCCACCGTACCGTTGAAGTAGATGACCTTGGGTTCCTTCACATAATCACCGCCGGGGCGCCCCAGACCAAGTCCCATGCGAAGCACGCAGATACCCTCCGCCGTCAATCGTTTCAAGGTTACAGTATCACTGTCTTCCTCGTAGCACAGCTTCCACAGGCCTTCCTTGCCGATAGCCAGATAGAACACACCGCTCTTGCCCTCTTCACCGCGGATCTCGGTCTTGTTGGCACAGTCGATGAGTCCAAACTCGATCTGAGGGAATTCCTCAGGAAGCGGGTATTGCCGGAAGGTTGCACCGCCGTCCTTACTGATGTAGAAATCAGAGGTCTGTCCAAATCCATAGAAGAGATGGCTCTTCAGGCGGTCAGAAAAAACTTTCATTTTCCCCTCTGTTGTTGATTGACCATCCTGGTCAAATATCTTTACGCAGTGGAAGGTCTTGCCGCCGTCCTGACTGAACACCACTCTCTTCTTCCACAGGTCGATGTTTTGCGCTACGGACCATACAATATTCTGCCCGTTGGGAGACATGGCCACCCAGCCGGAATTCACGTTGGGACACTCGATCATATGGAAGGCCTCATCCAGATCCTCTGTCAATCCATAGGGCAGCTCCAGTCTGTCCCAGGTTTTACCCTGATCCTTCGAAAGAATCAGACCGCCTCTGGTCTTGCCGGTCCAGTTGCCTCTGGGCGTTACGATCAGACAATTGGGATCCTCCGCCGCAAAGTCTGCATTGATACAGGTAATATAGCGGTTGCCCTCCTCATCCGCGAAGGAATTATCACATGGTTTCTGTAAATCGGTAAATGCAAAGCCACCCAGATCTCCTACGATATCCAGCACCTGCACCTCTCCTGCCGGTAAACTATATACATTCAGATGTACCGTCTCCTCGATGCCGTCACACCAGTCCGTGAAGCGACAGACCTCACTCTTCAGATTCTCACAAATGAATACTCCTGTACCGGAATTAAACCAGCACACGTTGTCATCAAAGGGATCAATCTTGATATCGCTGAGCCAATGAATCAGAGAATGGCCCCCATTGCACTCCGGTCTCATATAAGGTGCACGAAACTCCATCTTGCCCTCGATCAGATCATAGAGCACCTGGCGCCAGCTCTCGCCGTAGTCCATGGAGAGAAACACGCTGTCCCCGTCATATTTGACAATGGTGGTGGCAACCAGCATACCCGGTGTCTGAACGGAAGCACTGATGCCCGAGAAACCATACTCCAGCATCTGTCCCTTCCGGATATTCTCCTGTCCGATACCGGTGACCGTGGAAGCACTTCCCGGGGTAATCTCCTGATACAGGTCTTCCGGCATCTCTTCTGCGGTAACTTGGTCCAAAAGTTCCAGAGAATATCTCACGATATGTCCGTCGATACTGTCCCCGGAGTCACAGCTGTATCCATTTTCCAATACATAGGAAGTGCGTCCTGTGGAGGCAAAGGTCACGTACAGATACTTCTCGTCCACGCTCCATCTCTGTGCCACCTGACCGTTATATTTACAACCGATCACCAGCCTGTTCTCCGGTTCGGGCAACGGCAGGAAAGTCTTACCGCCATCCCGAGATAAAAACAGACTGTGTCCACGCATGGGCACACCTTCTTCCGGATGAGAGGTGGTCACGCCGGCGGTTCCCACCAGAAGCATCCCCCGCACCTTCGTCACAAAGGTCAGGTACTGCTCCTCCAGGCTCTCAGCCTTCGTCCAGGTCTTGCCCGCATCAGGACTTCTCCACAGTCCCTCCTGCTGAGAGGCAAACCAGATCTCCTCACTGTCCACGTACAATCTCTCCGCAGTTCCCCTGCCGTTCCAATTGCCGTGTGCCATCACCGGAAGCTTCTCATAGGTAAAGGTCTCCCCGTAATCCTTGGAGATTGCAAGTACGCCCTGCTTATTTTTGCCCACGCCGCAGGCTATGTACAGACTGGAAGGTTCTTCATCGCAGATGGCGATGGAGATCGGAAAAGTCTCGCTTAAGTCCTCCATAGTGACATGATCGATCAGGCTGATCCACTTCCTCTGTGCTGAATCGAAACGGTAGGTGCCGCCAATATCGGTCCGGCAATACAGCACATCCTTCTCCTGCCCGGAATACAAAAAGCCTGTTACATATCCGCCCCCGGGAATGGGCAGATTATCGTACTGGTAAGTTATCTGTTTCACGTAATGTCCCCCTATCTAACGTAGAACAGGCATTGTCCCCCGCCCGCTTACTGCTGTAAGTGAAGCCGCGAACAACGCCCGCTCGGATTGTCTTTATTATACATGATTTTTGTACAGATAACCATCTCTTTTTTTGGTCTGTGCATGGATTATTTTGGGATCCTCATGTTTTCCCCTTGCTGCTACAGATAGTCCTGCAGTGCCTTCACCAGTGTCTCCTCCGCATCCGCCACTTCCTTCGCCAGCCGGACTACTTTCTCCTCCGCCGCGGAATACTTGTTGATATATTTATGCAGACTCTTCACCCCCATGTTGCAGCCGTCTGTGATCAGTTCCGCAATGGTGGAATCCGGTCCCTCATCATCCAGCTTCAGGTTGGTTTTTACCTTGGCCATCAGCTTTGCAATTGCTGCAGGCTCCTTACCGTCGTCATGGTACTCCGTCAGGTATTCGTGGGTCTGATTCCCCAACTTTGTGTGGGTCGCTTTACTCTTCTGAAGCAGAGTCTTCAAATCATGACTCCTGACCTTGTCTAACACATCATCCAGAGAAGACACCCCCATCTTGATTCCAGCATTGCATTCCCGAAGCAATTTGATCGTATCATCCTTCATGAAAAAAACCTCCTTTTGGGTCGTAGTTTTTCCTAAAAGAAGGTTTTTATGCTTCCTAAATTATGCTTTATTCAGCAGACTCGTACTGAACAGCAAGGTTTGCGATGGTTCCGTCGCTTAACATCTTATCGATGGAAGCGTTGATCTTCTCCAGCAGCTCGGTGTTGCCCTTCTTCACTGCGATTGCGTACTCCTCGCCCTCAAATGCTTCCGCATCCTCGACGATCTTCAGGCCCTCGTTGTCTCCCACATACTTCTGAGCGGTTGCGGAATCGATCACAACAACGTCACACTTGCCGTTTACCAGCTCCATCACAGCCTCGGTACCCTTCTTAAATGCCTCGTAAGGATAACCCATATCGCTTACGCAAGTCTCACCGGTGTAACCCTGGATCACACAGATTCTCTTGTCAGCCATGTCAGCAGCCTTGGTGATGTCGGAATCCTCTTTCACGATCATTACCTGGGTTGCTGCATAGTAAGGGGTAGAGAAATCAACGGACTGCTTTCTCTCGTCGTTTACGGTCATACCTGCGATAACCGCATCGATCTGACCATTGCTAAGAGCGATCAGCAGAGAGTCAAACTCCATGTTCTCGATCTCAGCGGTCTTGCCGATGTCCTCACCGATCTGCTTTGCGATCGCCATGTCAATGCCGTCGAACTGACCGATCACACCATTTGCAGACACGAACTCAAAGGGAGGGAACTCCGCATTGGTTCCGAATTTGATGGTATCGTTCTTTGCACTGCCGCAAGCGGTCATACCGAATACCAGTGCAGCTGCAGCGATCACTGCGGTAACTTTTGTCACTAATTTCTTCATAATCTTTTCCTCCTTCAGTAACCCATCGGTTACGAAAATTATATAATACACAGTTTCCGGGAAAAATCAAGAGCTTTCTCTCATTCTTAAGAAACCGGAATTATCAGGCTGAAATTCTGTGCCCGCATCCACTGTATATCCGGTTGCAGACACGCAGGGGTGTGGGCCCGCATTTTTATAAAAGACTACAGTACCTTCGCCAGGAAATTCCTGGTTCGCTCATTCTTGGGATTGCCGAATACCTCTTCGGGGGTACCGCTCTCCATCACCACGCCCTGGTCCATAAAGAGTACTCTGGTGGCAACCTCTCTCGCGAATCCCATCTCATGGGTAACGATCACCATGGTCATGCCGGACTTAGCCAGATCCTTCATGACATCCAGAACCTCTCCCACCATCTCCGGATCCAGCGCAGAGGTGGGCTCGTCAAAGAGCATGATTTCCGGATTCATGGCCAGTGCTCTTGCAATGGCCACACGCTGCTTCTGTCCGCCGGACAGCTGTGCGGGATAGGCATCCGCCTTCTCGGACAGATTGACCCTCTTTAAGAGTTCTCTGCCCTTCTCGATGGCCTGCTCCTTGGTCATCTTCTTGAGGAGCACGGGAGCCAGCGTAATGTTCTCCATGATGGTCATATGGGGAAACAGGTTGAACTGCTGGAAAACCATCCCCATCTTCTGACGGATCTTGTTCACATCGATCTTGGGGTCATTGATGCGCTCATCGTCTACATAGACCTCTCCCTCGGTCACGGTCTCCAACAGATTTAAGCACCGAAGGAAGGTACTCTTGCCGGAGCCGGAGGGGCCGATAATCGCAACCACCTCTCCCTGGGAGATATGTTCATCGATTCCGTTCAACACGACCAAGTCACCGAAATGCTTGTGTAAATTTCTCACTGTAATCATGTTCTACCCTCCTATCTGATCTCAGACTTTCTCAAATGATTCTCCACCTGCTTGAAGATCAAAGTGAGCAGCTTAATGATAACATAGTAAATGATTGCAACTGCAATCAGCGGCATAAATGCCTCGAAGGTGGCACTCTTAATAAAATCACCGGCCTTCTGGATATCCACCAGTCCTACATAACCTACGATGGCAGTCTCCTTCACCAGCACGATAAACTCATTGCACAGGGCCGGAAAAATATTCTTCACCGCCTGAGGGATCACGATTCTGGTCATGGTCTGGACTCCGTTCAGTCCCAGAGACCTGCCGGCCTCGGTCTGTCCCTTGTCCACAGACAGGATACCTGCCCGAATGATCTCCGACACATATGCGCCGGAATTGATACCGAAGGCAATCGCCGCGATGATCCACTTCTCCAGATTCACCGTTGCAAAGATAACGAAATATATGATCATCAGCTGCGTAACAGACGGTGTTCCTCGAATAATATCCGTATACAGGCCGCCGAAAAAGCGGAGCAGCTTCTTGTTGGACAGATTGCACAGTGCGATCAGCATACCGATCAGCACACCCAGGACAACCGCGATCAGGGATACCTTCAGTGTCACCCCGATACCATTCACCAGCAGCATATATCTGTCTTCTTTGATAAAACACCGATAGAAGGTATCTGCAAAATCTGCATACCATACAGCCATTCTTTTGTCCTCCTATATTGTCCCTTTTGGAGCATTTGCTCAATATGGGGGAGATTATAGCACAAACAAATACAAAATAAAAGAGAAAACCTGCATAAAAATGCAGGTTTCTAACAAATTTCTATCAAAAGAATACAAAAAATACATTCAATCACTGAACGCTTCGCCGTACAAGCCGGCCACTCTTTCTTTTCCATCGGTCTGCCAAAAAAGCAGCAGCAATCAACAAAACTCCCACCGCAAAGAGCCAGGTTTTCCCGGAAAATGTTCCGCTGCTCATACGAAACAAATAGAACACACCAAGCTTGGTTTTCCATCCATAATTACTGACATAGTACACCACCGCCGCAAGAATTCCATTCATGGGATGATCCGATATGCCGGCGACGCAATATGTGATCCCTCCCATAAACAGGGCCGATGAGATTCCGCCCCAAATCATGTATCGATTCACTGCACATTCATTTTCTCTCAAGCTTAGACAAAATGCAGCCACGAAAACGACAAGAATGACAAATGCGATCAACACTCGCAGGAACCGTATTGTTTCCAGTCCGATCCTTCTGCAGTATACCGATTCTCTCACAGTTCTATCCTGCTCCGGCAAAAAGACCGCACTCATCAACACCACACCGACAAAAGGAAGCAGCATCTCGATAGGTTTGCTGGCTTGCACCTCAGATAGCCCCGCCGAGGGGAAGATCATGAAGGCAAGCAGCAGGATCGCCATACACAAAAGCACCGGCAAACTAAATGCGATCCGCAGATTCTTTGTGATTATTTTTCTGAACACCTTTCCTTCCAAAGCTCATTCTCCCCTTTCTCTTCCAATCAACCTCCAGAATCAGAATGACTGTGATCAGTACACTCCATCCCAGATAGCAGGTGCGGTTTACAAGGAAATCCCCAAATTCATTGTTCCAGATCGACAGATCCCCTAAAGTATTATGCCGAAGTACCAGTGTCCACTTGCTGATATCTCCTACCAGTTCGTTCATTACCAGCGCCATATACCACCATGCTCCCTGCAGAAAGATCGCCAGATAGGGTGAGATCGTCTCCGTAATGAACGCCGCCAGAACTGTCACAAACAACAATTCCGGAAGCATCCAGAACAGCATAAGCAGTATGGCGTTGGTCCATTGTATCGATAGATCGGGATAAAGTCCATTCACCAAAATCTCCATGTGAACATAGGGGATCACAATGACCGGCACCATGCATAGCATCAGCGCACCGATTCTGCTCACTACAAGGCGAACCGTTCCGATCTTTCGGCTGTAAACGATCTCAGAGACCTTGGCTCTCTGATCCATGTTCCAAAAGAATGCAGCTGTAAAAACAGCGATCAGCGCCGCAAAGATTCCCATATAGTCACAGAATAATCTTGTGTAGCTTGCTCCGATGTGCTCCGGCGAGACGATCTCCTCATATTCGGCAAGGGCTTCTTCATATGTCATTGGGATCGTGGAAAAATTCGAAACCAGCTTTTCCGCAGCATACTTTGAGCCTCCGCCGATGATTTTATCCACCTGCTTCATCAACTCCTTGAATTCCTCATAGGAAATACTCTCAGAAAGCGTATATTCCGGAAGAACCGCCTCCCGGTACCCGGCCGTCACATTCCCATTCTCATCCAATGCCTGAACATATTCCCCTGGTGCAAAATCGGTAAAGCCATCCAGCTTCTCCTTCGTCAGTCCCGTCAGCTTCTGCAGGATGTCCGCAATTTTTTGTTCATCGACTTCCTTCAAATATACTTCCTTATAAAACAGAAAGGGATAGGCCTTATAATATCCTGTCAGGTATTCTGACAGCAGGCTCTCCGTTGCGGCCGGCATCAGGATATCCGCGTTTTCCACTATTTGAGAGCCATAAATCTCCTGCCCCGGTTCAGGCTTTTCGATAGCCTCTTTCAGATCAGGCATCATCTGCGCGATATAGGTTCCCACCATACAGACCACAAAGAGAAGAAACGTCAGGGAACAGATCACCTTTTTGATTTCAACTTTCAGCATTTCTCTTCCCTCCTTCTTCCGATGCATATTTCTGCAGACAGTACATATACGCATCCTCGCAGTTTGGCTTAACCTGTTCTGCCGGGCCACCTTCCAAAGATGCCATAGAAATAAATCTGACCATATTTCTGCCTGCATTTTTCTGTACACTTGTGACCGTGTATTCCTTTTTGATCTTCCTCAGTTCTTCGTCAGAGACTTCTGCGAGATATACCCTGCCGTCAGCCTCTTTCAGCATTTCCGTCAGGGATCCTTTCCAAAGGATCTTCCCCTCATTCAGTATGGCGATGTTTTCACAGGTTGCCTCAATGTCCGAGGCAATATGTGTGGACAGGATCACGATCCGATCCTCTGCCACCTCACACAGAAGATTTCGGAAACGGATCCTTTCCTCCGGATCCAGCCCCGCAGTGGGTTCATCGACAATGAGTACCCTCGGTTCATGGATCAGCGCCTGGGCGATTCCCAGTCTTCGCTTCATTCCGCCCGAGAGATTCTTCACCTTCTTTTTCTGTTCCTCCAGCAGGTTCACCTTCTCCAGCAGGAACGGTATCCTCTTCTTTCGCGAGGCTCCATCGATCCCGGACAGCATCCCCAGATAATCCATTGCCTCATACACCGACATGTTCGGATACATATTAAAATCCTGGGGCAAAAAACCGATCAACTCCCGAATCCGGGCGCTGTTTTCAATGGATTCACCGCAAACGGTTATTTTCCCGGCATCCTTGCAGTGAAGAGTCGCCAACAGTTTCATCAGCGTTGTTTTCCCTGCTCCATTTCTTCCCAGCAGCCCGAACATCCCGGTCTCAATTGTCATGGTGACGTCGGACAATGCCTTTTTCTTTCCATAGAACTTATCCACATGTTCTATCACAATTTGATCCTTCATACTTCTCACTCTCCTGAAAAAAAATAATAGTGCACTGTTTCCAGCGCACTATCATCTTATAATACAATTTTCAACAATTTATCTATTCCTGCGAAATTGTAAAAGAAACTTGGACAAAGGCTCCCTGTCGGTTTTCCAGGAGCAGCTTCCCCCCACATTTCTCACAGAGCAGCTTTGAAAGATAGATGCCCAATCCAAAATGATCTTTGTCCTCCTTCCGATCCTCCCTGAGGAACGGTTTGCCGAATTGCTCCAGGATCCTGTCGGAAAAGCCTTCTCCGTCATCCAGGACCGTTACCGTCAGCAGATCGTTGTCGCAGGATAAAGCCACCCTGATTTCCTCCACGGCATAGCGGGCAGCATTGGAAACTATATTCTCCACCACTTCAAAGACGATCTCCTTGTCAACCGTGATCGACTCCCTTCGTTCTCCCTGTACCTCAAATTGCACCCTTCCATCTACCACAAGACAGGAATGCTCCAATTCTGCCGTAAATTTCCGAAAATCTTCCGGCACGGGATGGGGGATTCGATCCTCCAGCTTCTGCACGGAACTCATAGAGACTGCATAGTTTTCCAATCTGGATACCTGGGCAGCCATCAGTTCCAGGATCTCACATTCTTTTTCCCTGCTGAACTTTCCCTCCGGAAGGTATCTGGACAACAGCTCCACATACCCCTTGAGCACTGTAATCGGTGTGCGAATGTCGTGTGAGAAGGCTGCGTTTAGCCTCTTGGACTCTTCGATGATTTTGATATTCCGCAGATTGGTCTCCACCAGACTTTCCCGCATGCTTTCGAAGGAATCACAGACAAGACCGATCTCATTGTGCTTCGTGTCCGGCATCTCAAATTCCAATTCATTGTTGGCAATGCGTTCCGAAGCATGCATCAGTACATTCAGACCCTCCTCCAGCTCCCGCTTGTAAAAGGTAAAACTGCCCACAGCAATACACAGAAGGACCCAGATGGGAATCAGAACGACCTGTGCATTGGATACAAGGCTGTACCCAAGAGACTCCAGTTCACCCTTCGGAACACTATGCTCTTCCAGAAAGAAAACTTGCTTCTCCCCTTCCGCATTCTGAAACAAGAGATAGCCGGCGGAAGAGGATTGCTCTCCCACATACTCTACCATACAGGCTGCATTTTTGGACAATTCCACAAACTCCGGGTAATTGTCCCGAAAAAATTTTTTCTGATACAGGGACTGCAGCTCGTTGCTGGCAGCACCGATCAGATTGCTCCCAAAAAAGGCCAAGAGAAAAGAAAGGAGCAGATAGCGCAGAAGCTTCCATTTCAGGGAATTCCTTTTTCTTATTTTACCCATCTGTACCCCACTCCCCACACGGTATCAATATATTCCCGGCCTGTGACTGCACTCAGTTTTTTTCGGATTCGCCGGATATGCTCCGCTACCACGCTGCTGTTTCCTTCGGCATCATACCCCCATACGATCTCATAGATTCGTTCCCGATCAAACAGTTGCCCCGCATGGCTTGACAGAAGTTCGATGATCTCATATTCCTTTTTTGCCAGTTCGATGGGCTCTCCGTTGACAGACACCGTTTTCAACGTATAATCCACCAGAAGGTCGTGGAATATCCTCACATTCTTAACCTGCGACTCTCTGTGTTCTCTTCGAATATGGGCGGCGATCCGTGCCCCCAGTTCCTCTATGGAAAAGGGCTTCACGATATAGTCATCTCCGCCGACGGAAAATCCCTCTATCTTATCCGAATCCTCTATCCTGGCGGTCAGGAAAATAATCGGACAGGTCACATAATCACGAATTTTCCTGCACACAGAAAAGCCGTCACACCCCGGCATATTCACATCCAGCAGAATGATATCCGGTCCTTTCAGGGCCTGTTTCACCGCCTCATTGCCATCATATGCCACCAGTACTTCATATCGGTTCAGTCTCAAATAATCTGATAACAGGCTCACAATGGCCTGTTCATCATCCACGATCAGAATCTTGTACATACTTTTTGTCACCTCGGATGTATCCTAACAGGAATTTTTCAACAAATTATCAACTTTTCCTTGTTCGGAGAGGGTGCCAACCTACTTCCGGGAGATTCTTTTCCTGCACCGGGCGGCAAACCGAAGCAGTGCCGGTCGTATGGGCAGAAAACACCGCCACAGTCCACAGAACAGTCGATAGCGCAGGTCGGTAACCGAGATCCTCCGTCCCCCCTTGATCACTGCAGTCATCACGCCGCACATCCGACTTCGTTCTATCGGGCCTTCCATCTGAGATTGGTTATCTCCCACCAGGTAATAGCCCTCGGAGGTGATCCTGACAATGCGGTGCAGCACCAGCAGGTCTCCCTCTCCGGGGTTTAAAGCGCTGCAGCGCCTGAACAGCACGACCTCTCCCTTTTGGGGTCTGCGGTCGCCAAGGGGTTCCAGGATCACAGCATCCCCATGGTTTGGATTGACAAGGGGATACATACTGTAGCCTGAAGGAACGATCTGAATCGTAGTGCCTGCAAGCAAAAGTGCCTCCGGATTTTTCTTTTCTTCCATCCTGTTATCCTCCCTTCGCCGGATTCCTCTGTTGCGATTTGTGTCTTAATTTGCTATAATCAAGTCTACAGAACAGTCAACCTTCCTCGTAAGTCAAAGGAGGTCCTTCCCATGAAACGAAATCCCTACTACACACTGCAGCGAATCAACAACACGCCCTATCTGCTTCCCTTCGGTCAGGCTATCGCGGAGCATAAGCGCAGTGTGGCCATCAACGAGACCGGTGAAGTGTTGTGGCATCTTCTGGAGCAGGACTATTCCTTTGAAGAGCTGGTAGATCAGGCCTCCTCTTACTACGAGTTGTCCTGGGAGCAGACTGCCGGGCTGTCCGCGGATATCAGAACCTTTGTAGACCATCTGTTCCGGGAAGGAATCCTGTTGGAGGGTTCCATTGGATTTGCCCGGAAAGAGACCTCCCTGTTTCTTCGCATCGCAGACATGACGCTGCAGATCGATGGTCCCGTGGACAAGCTTCAGGGACTGTTTCCCGACTTTGAGATCCCCGATCCACATGATCTGGCGGATATGCGTGTGGTTTTGACATTGAAAAAGCAAGCCCCTGCGTACAGCGGTACGGTATTGCTTCATACTCCTCATCTGAGGATCACAGAGTGTACCGCTACCTTCGAAATGGAGTTTCCCTCCAACTGTTGCGTCAAACAGTTAAGTCTCACCAAAAACGGGAAGCTTGCCGTCTATCGATACGTTCACGCCCAGACAGAGGTAGGGCGGGAAGAGTTTTTCCATGCCCTGCGCCAGAGCTTCCTCTTTCTGGCATGGCAGCGGGATATGCTGGTTCTTCATTCCGCCTCCATCCTATATCAGGGTAAGGCCTATCTCTTCTCCGGTCATTCCGGTATGGGGAAGTCCACCCATGCAAACTTATGGCATACCTTCTATCACACACCGATCCTGAACGGAGACTTAAATCTCATCCAAAACACCCGAAAGGGTCCCATGGTAAAGGGTATTCCCTGGTGCGGCACCAGTGGAATCACCGACAACGGCACCTATCCATTGGGGGGAATCATCTTACTGTCCCAAGATGTGACGGACCATGTGGAGGAGTTATCCCCCGAGGAAAGGATCCTGTCCGTCAGCAAGCGCCTGATCTCCCCTGCCTGGACAGAAGAATTGTTCCAAAAAAATCTCTGCCTCACGAAAGAAATCGTCATGGGGACAATGGTCAGCAGACTGTTCTGCACCAAGGAGCCCACGGCAGCTGAGGTAATGAAGCGATATATTGATGAAAAACTGCTCTAGATACTACACAGGCTTGTGCCCCAAAAGGGTCACAAGCCTGCTCTCTTCTATCGGACCCATCAGAAGGTTTTGACCATCTCCTCCACTTCCTCCGGGCTCAGCACAACGCACTGCCTGTCTCTGATGGCATAGACTCTCGTACAGGCCGCCAGCACGGTAGGGCGATGGGTGGTCACGATGCAGGTGCGGGGATAGGTGTCCTGCATGATATTGTGGAGGACTCTTCGTTCTGTTGCCACGTCCAGAGCAGAGGTGGCCTCATCCAAAAGCAGGATGGGGGATCTGCGGATCAGCGCCCTGGCAATGGACAGTCTCTGGGATTGTCCTTCAGACAGTCCGCCGCCCCGTTCCTTCAATTCCGTCATCAACCCCTTGGGCAATTTCTCTACAAACTCCCAGGCACAGGCCAGCTTCAGGCATTCGATGATCTCCTCATCGGTGGCATCCGGCTTCACATTGCGCATATTCTCCGCAATGGTTCCGGAAAACATGGTGTTGCCCTGGGGCACATAGGAAAACAGGCTTCTGGTGGCAGGGGACATCTCGAAAGTTTCCGATCCGTCTCCCGCACGGATCACTGCGTTTCCCGACCCTGTCTTCATCAGGGAGAGCAAGAGTCTGAGCATGGTCGTCTTTCCCTCTCCGGAGGGTCCTACCAAAGCTACGATCTCATGAGGGCATGCCTGAATGCTGGCATGTTCAAAGACCGGATTGCCGCCCTTGTAGGCATAACTGATGTCCTCCATGCAAAGACCGATTCCGGACTCTTTATGTCTTTCAAAAAAACGCTTCACATCCTCCGCCCTGCTGTAATCCTCCCTGGGCATCTCCACAATATCCATCAGCCTCCCGGCGGAGGTGGTAATGCCGATGGCGGTAGGAACCAGAGAGACCAGATTGCTCAGGGTATTGGTCAGAGACCCGGACAGATTCAAAAACATAGTCATGGTACCGTAATCGATGGCACCGCTCCACACCCGATAGATTCCCCAGCCGTAGGAGGCATAGGAGACAAGCAGACCCACAGTGGTCATCAGGATCCCGGTCCAGATGGACATTCTCTGAAACTCCAGCCGCATGGAGATATACTCCTTCTGCAGGTGCTTTAGATTCTTCACATACAGGTCGATCAGACTGAAGGCCTTGATGGTCTGAATATTGGAAAAGGCTTCCTGGTTGAACCCGGACATTTTGGCATTCATTGCCGCGCTTCTCTGATTGTTGTTCACCATTCTGCGCATCAGAGTCTTCGACAGGATCAGACTCACCGGCATTCCTAAAAAGGCGAAGAAGGCAAAGGTGGCGTCGTGGTACAGCACCACTGCAAACGCACTGATAAATCGAAAGGAATAGATGATCAGGTTGGGCACATAATTCAACACCCCGGAAGAAATGGCAGAGGCATCCGTCCCCCATCTGGTCAGAAGATCCCCTGTGTGATAATTGGTCAGACTCTCCCAGTCTGTCACCAGAATCTTTTCAAAGATATCGGCGCGGATCTCCGCATCCACCTTCATGCTGATCCAATTGGAAGCATATCCGGCGATCTGATTCACCACTGCATTGCCTACATTCAGTCCGATCATAATGGCGAAGGTCTGCACCACCAATCCCGCCTTATGGCCGGTAATGATATTGACCAGATCTCTGGATACCAGACTTCCCCCCAGCGACACGACTACCCCGACCATGCCTAAAAGAGTATAGAAGATCATGGCCTTCCAGTATCTCCTGGCATATTGATAGATCCACAGGGTCTGTTTCTTCATCTCCTTCAGGCGCCCCGCCCTGACGCGGGACCAGAGGAAACGGATCTTCTCCATACTCATTTTTTGTCGATTCCTCTCTGACAACACAACCGCTGCCGTTCTCACCAGCAGAAGGTCTCAATGCTTTACACCTCCGGCTGACTTTCAAATTGTATCAGACTTTTTGCCCCCGCGCAATGTGCAGCGTCCTGTTTCATACAAAAAACCGTCCGTTTCTCGCTGTACGCAAAAAACGGACGGTTAGATTCACTACTGACAGAGCCAGCCGAGAGCACACAAAAGCGGCTTAGTTGCCGTCGCCACCGTTACCCTGAACATTGACTTCCTTGGTACAGGAAATGGTAGCACCGGTGCACTGAAGGGTATTGCCATCCTCACCTACTACTCTCAGCATGGAGTTGAAATTGTCACCACTCATGTAAGAGTCTGCAAGAAGCTGTCTCTCCAATACAACCGTATTGCCGCTGACGCTGGAGCTGAAGCCTTCAAAGACAGCGGAAGAGATAGTCTGGTTGAAGGAGATCACCATCGTAGTCTTGGTAGAAATGTGCTGCAGGTTGGTAGAATGATTCGCCTGGATTCTGAAGGTAGAAGCACCGTTACCGGCATCTGCCTGATCCTTGGACACGGAGATGGTCCAGCAATCGCCGTCACCGCTTGCAAGATAAATACCCTCCGCAAGCTCATCGTTGGCCAGAATCATCGGTTTCACGTAGTTCTTTTTCATATCGTAATCCTCCTCATAATTTACAAGATAACTCATAATTATTATCTATCATATCAAAATCAAAGGATTTTGCAAGTTTCCTATCAAAATTGAAAGATTCCTACCTGATAGGAAGCCGGATCTCAAACATGGTTCCTTTCCCCAAACTGCTTTCACAGCGGATCTCTCCCCCATGTTTTTCCACAATGCCCTTGGCAATGGCCAGTCCCAATCCACTGCTGCCGTCCTCCGGCGAACGGGATTTGCTCACACGGTAGGATCTCTCAAAGATCCTGGGCAGATCCTCAGCCCCGATACCGATCCCCTCATCCCTGACACGAATGAGATAGGCATCCTCCTCACAGGCACCCTCCAGGGTGATTCTTGTCCCCTTGGAAGAATATTTCAGTGCATTGGTAAACAGATTATCCAGTACCCGCACCATCTGCTCCGGATCGATGGCGACGACTGCCTTTCCCGTGGGCGGCAGCTTAAGCTCCAGTTCCCGCTCTCCATATTTTCCGTCTGTCTCGCACTCACAGAAGAATTCCTCCAGAAATGCCCCCATATCCACCTGCTGCAGCTTTAACGGAAACTGTGGATTCTCCACCCGGGTCAGGAGCTGCATATCATTGATCAGGGTCTGCATGGAGCACAGGCGCCGCTCCATCAGATCCAACAGTTCCTCCCGATGCTCTGCCGTCATCTCCGGATCTGATTTCAGCAGTCCCACAGAGCTGACCAGGGCGGTCAACGGAGACCGAAGATCATGCGACAGATTGGAAAACAGCTCCATACGGGTCTGCTCCATCTGTTCCAGTCTTTCATTTGCCTGAAGCAGCCTGGCGTTGGTCTCCACCAGTTCTTCCTCCAGCTGTTGTCTGGAAAGCACAGGTTTTTCATATTGTTTCTTCATAGATCCCCCCGGAAACGATATCCCTTTCCCCACACGGTCTCGATCATGTGCTCCAATCCCACATAGCCCTCCAGCTTCTTTCGCAGTCTGCTGGCAGTCACCATAATATTCTTGCGATCCTCCTCCAGATAGGTGCCGTAGATCTTCAGCCCGATCTCCTCGAAGGTCAGCTCTCTGCCCGGATTGCGCACAAACATGACAAGCAATTCGTACTCTCGATTGGAAAGGTAGATCTCCTCCTCTCCATGAAACACCTTGCGCTCCGTCAGGTTCACCCGCAAGGGAGGAAATTCGATACAGGCATCCTGCTGCAGGGTGGGAAGACTTCTGCGAATGCGGATCTGGATCCGCAGGGCTAATTCCTCCAGGCTGCAGGGCTTTGTGATATAGTCCTCCGCCCCCAGGCTTAAGCCTTTAATCCGATCTGTCTCCGCTCCCCGTCCTGTCAGAAACAGGATGGGCGCACTTGTCTTTTTTTTCAGTTCCTCAATGGCCTCAAATCCATCCATGCCGGGCATCATCACATCCAGCACAATGCAGTGCACCTCAACCTCATCGAGAAGCGTAAACGCCTCCGCTGCATTCATGGCCAGGTACACCCGGTACCCCTTTCGCCGCAGATATTCCCCGTGAATGTTCAGTACCTCTCTGTCATCATCCACCAGCAACAGGCCATACGTTTTCTCACCCATACAAGCCTTCCTTTCTATCTTTTCCCAAACAATCCCAATTGCCTCGCCAGCTTACTTCTTCTGGAAGCCTCCCGCATGATCTCCCCTGCAGATCCTCTGTTCAATCTGCGGTTATTGTACAGAAAACGCAGCAGCGTCAATCCCCAGGTAACGGGCCAGCACAGGAACACTTTTCCCGCCTTGGGGAAATTCAAATGCATCTGGTGATGAAACTCTCTGACATAGCCCGCCAGTCCGCCGCCCTGCATCACCACCATCCGGCTGCTGTTGCCGGCTCCAAACTCTTCCGCATCCAGTATCTCCCGCAGGAAGATGGGCTCGTCCCCTGTCTGACGGATCTCCCAGGCGAATTTCTCCCTTGGAAGTCCCAGATAGGTCACACAGATCGCAGTCAGGACTTCCGTAAATCGAACCAGATCGCCGCTTTCCACCAGCTCACGAAAGGTATCCTTCTCCTCCTTCGTCCAGGTCCTGTTCCAGAGGACCACCCAATCTGCCAACAGCTTCAGGCCAAACCCTGCATAGAGGAAGTGCTGCAGCATATGTAACAACAGCTGATACCCGTGATAGGGCAGATCCAGTATGGGAAGAGACACGCCCCAGACATCATTTTGCACCACATGTTCTCCGCAGGTCCTCAGCGCACTCTCCATGGAGCGGTTGACCTCCGGAAGATCTGTTGGCTCCGCGAACATTCTGTGAAGCTCCACCTCGATCCCATCTGTCCCCACAAAGGCCAGATGGTGGTTGGCATGCTGCTCTGCGGACAATGCAAAGCCCAGGGACTCCATCCAGTGCGTCACCTGTTTCTGTGCAATGTCATCTAACAGGAGAAGGTCCACATCTCCCGCCTTTCGAAGCTCCGGGCAAGGGTAATAGACAGCGGTGGCTGCCCCCTTCAGCACCACCGATCGGACTCCCTTCTTCGCCAGCTCCTCCACCAGGAACTTACTCAGAAACAGCAGCCGATAACTTTTCTGCGCCTGCTCTATACTTTCGGACTGCACACTCTCCAGGATCCACCCGGGCGTCTCCTCTCTCGTGGTAAGGGGCTCATACAACAGCGGAAACACCGCGTGCTTTTTTGCCATCTGACGAACCGGCCCCAGTTCCCTTGCAGTACAGCTTTCCTTCAGGCGCTCTCCGGTCAGAGCCTCCCTGGTAAGCCCCAGCAAAAGGGTCTCCTCTTTCGTCAGTTCACAGTCCTGTTCCCCGGAGTTTGCGGAAAACAGGTTCTTTACCATCTCCCAGATACTGGCTGCCCGTCTGCTCTTACAGAATAACAGTGCATTGCAGCCGTTTGGCACCAGTACACAGACTGCCATCAGCAGAATAAACTGAGCCGCTGTGCCGGAGGTATAAAACTGCCTTTTCAGGCACAGGACTGCTGCCGCCTCCAACCCGGTAACCGCAAAGAAGAGGAGGGTATCCCACACAATGGGAAGCACCTTCTGCTTCATATAGATGCGAAAGAGCACGTGGATCCGATACCCCATGCGAACCAGATAGGAGGCAGTGGTTCCGATGAGAACTCCCATGACGCCAAGCGGGCCTGCCAGACTGATGGAGATCACCAGATTCACCAAAGCCACTGCGATGGAAAGGTTTCGCTCTTTCCGAAACAGGCCGGTGACCCCCATCATCATCTCCAGGGGAAGCCCCAGGGTATACAAAAAGAAGTTGAGCGCGGTACAGAAGATAATGCCCTGGGAAAGTCCAAAGGCCTGCCCCAGCCAGACATCTGCCACAAAGGGCGTCATCAGCGCCAGGAGGCTGACCGATGCAAAGGAAGCAATCAGAAAAAAGATGAAACTGATCTGCCGGAATACCTTGTAATCCTTCCCCATATCTTTGTCCAGAAACATATGCCCGATGGTGGGCTGGATCGCCAGGGACAGAGCGGTGACAATGTTGATCAGAGACTGACTGATCATGGTGTAATTGGAGTACAGGCCCACCATTGCCACACTGACAAAGGCGGAGATGATCAGACTGTCTGTGGAGATCAGAATCTTCTCAGACACCTTGGATACAAAAATATTTTTCAGATCCTTCACCACTGTTTTTACCATCTCTACAGGGGGCCGCAAGTCGGACAGCGTCTTCACAAAAGGGTACTTTCGGTTCACGTACCGGATCAGCCACAGATTGGTGCAGGCATCTACTCCGATGCCGCATGCCATTGCCGCCAGATAATTGCCCCAGCAGGAAACGATAAAGATGATCAGCAGATAATTCATCGCATTGGCGAACAGGGTGGCAATGCTAGCAATGTATTCCTTCTGATCCGCGATCAGAACCGATCGCTTGTAGGACAGCAGGTAGGAAAGAACCGTTCGCAGCATCCACAGGCCAAACAGGACGCGAATATAGCCGAGGGAATACCTCTGCACCTTCAGAAATACATGTACGAAAGGTAAAACAGCCAGTCCGAAGAGACTGATCACACCGGCGAACACGTAGTAGGCCCACCGGAAGAGATTCATCAGTTCTGCGATCCGCCTCTCATTCTGCTCCGCCATCGCCTTGTACAGATGAAACACGATTGCGGTAGAGATACCCAGTTCAGACACGGAAAGAAGGGCGATAATGTTGGAAATCACACTATTCATTCCAACCAGCTCCTCGCCCATCCTGTAATTGACAACCCTCTGGCTGCAAAAACCGATCGCTATTAAAATAATCTGTGCCAGCACACTGAAAAAGCTGTTCTTTAACGCATATTTTAACCGCATATCTCTTCTATCAACTCACTCCACTGTCTAACGATATCAGGCAGCATAAATGCCCTTAGATTTTTCTTTGCCTCGTCACCCATCTTCTGGCGCAAAGCTTCATCCTCCATCAAAAGCTCCAGCTTTTCGGCCATCTGTGCGGTGTCAAAGGGTTCCACCAGATATCCGTTCACCCCGTCGGTGATAATATCTCTGGGGCCGGTGCGAATATCAAAGCTCACGGCAGGTACCCCGTAGGTTCTGGCTTCCAGCAGACACATGGGAAGTCCCTCCTCCCTGGAGGTCAGCACAAAGATGGATGCCCGCACCAGATACTTTTCCACATGCTCCACCAGTCCCTCCAGCACAAGCTGCCCCTCCAAATGTTTTTCACGGCAGTAGGCCTCTATGGCTTCTCTCTCCGGGCCCTCTCCCAGAATCAGCCACTTCCAGTCCGGGTGTCTTGGCAGGATCTCTCCCGCCACCCGGCAGAGATAGTCAAACCCTTTTCGGTGGACTAACTGGGCTGAAGTGACGATCCACTTCTCCCGATGGGTAGTGGCCACATACTCCATCTCCTTGATCGGATTATAGATGGCGCGGACACCGGATGTCCTGTGAAGCTCCCGGCAGAAAGTGTCCCGGTCCCCCGGGGTCAATGTGACGATCACATCAGCCCTTCTGGTAGAATGCCTGACGATCATTCTGCGGTACCATCTGGCCATCTCATAATAGTAGTTAAAGTTCTCCCAGGACAACACCTTCGTGTGAAGCTTCCTTGCCGCAGGTACTGCGATCACATCCAGAACCGTATCAATATCGATGATCAGGTCGATCTCCTGCTCCCGCAAAAACCTTCTCAGCCGCCGAATGTACAGCGGGCCGCCGATCACAGGGGAGACCCTGCGTTTGCTCAACCGATGCCTGGTGATTCTGCCATTCATCCCGAAGAAGGGCAGGGGCTTTTCCTCCCACAGACTGACAAAATGGATCTCAAACTGTTCCTTCAGTGCAAGATGATTTGCGATCAATATGGATACCCTCTCCGTTCCGCCGCTTCTGGTTACGTCTCCGGAAAAAAAAGCGATTCGTATCAAACTGTCACCTCCTGAAAGTGACCCAAGAGTACGCCGGTCTCTTCTGCGCCGACATTTGCAAAACGAATGGCTTTGCCATCTCTGTCGCGCACCATCTGCAGCGAGACTTTCCCTATGGGTCTATGTAGCTTTGCCGTGAATTCCACCAGTCTGTCTTCATTTTTCTCCGACAGATCCTCCACCAAAAGGTCTCTGTGCAATGCGCCGCCCTCTTCCTTCCAGTTCAGATAGAGGGAGGTCTTTTCGTAGAGTCCGCCGAAGCCCACGTTTTCCAACATTCCTGACAACAGGTAGACATCCTTCTCCTTCTTTACTCTGCGGGCAGCTGCTCCCCGCAGGACAAAGCGATAACCCAGATGTCTTCCGATATAGGTATATCCGTCCACACCCTGCCACGGACCCTCGCCGGTCCAGGTCTCCTGTCTCCAATACTCCAGGATCGCAGGATCATACTCCGCATTCAGATAGGTGACCCGCATTCTTTTCAACCGTTCCACTGCCGACTTCAGGTTGGGTACCTCTCCCGACTCCGGGTACAGCGCCTCTCCCCCATTGGGTACCTTGACGCAGAGCTTCTCCTGAAATTCCAATTCTTCCTCCGGAAGCCATTGTCCCGTCCATCCCACCTGCTTCTTCGAAGCATGTCCGTAGGTTCCAAGATCTGTTTCAGAGCCAAAGATTCCGTCATCAAACAGTCCGGTCCGGATCTTCTTCGCCTGAAGGCTCTCCTCTCCCGTGGCATACAGCATCCTCCACTGTACGGGTTTTCGAACCGAACCTACAAATCCATCCCCGCAGGTGCGGCAGAGAATCTCCGTCAGCTGTCTGATCTTACCAGCACTCAAAAATTTCGAGGTGTGCATCTCTCCCCAATTGCCAAGAAGTACGCCCTGATAGACGAAGATCACGTCCCGAAAATCCTGCAGGATCTCTGCAACCTGCTGCATATGCCTTTGGACCTGCCCAAACAGAAAGGGTTCCCGCTCCGGGGCTTTTCCCTCATGGTCGTAGACCACCCGAAGGACGATCTGCAGCCCGGCGCAGCGATACCACGAAAGGACCTCCCGGATGTGATCACAGCCCTCCTCCGTCAGATCCCGGTCCTGAAATGCACCGATATCGATCACGACCAGCTCCAGCGTATATCCTTTCCTTTGACCAAGTCGGTCAAACCGGTCGGCAGGGCTTTCTCCGGCATCAAAATAGACGATGCGATACCACCCTCGTGCCGGGTTACGGCATGCATCGGTACTCTCCTGAAAAAGTGCCGGTATGAAGTTGTCCGCCTTTGCAGAATCACTGCAAAACATCTTCTTCAGAAAACTCATCGATCGCTCCCACATCAACCTTGTACAGTCTGATTCTCACCCATACCGCTAATATTGAAAACGTCATACGGAACATGTACACAAAAGGCTTCAGTCCCGAATGCATACTCTTTCCCTCGGTGCGGGGATGCATCACAGCCGGCACCTCCTCCACGGAAAAGCCCAGCAGTGTCATCTGCATGATCATATTGGCATCCGGATACATATCATCAAAATGATTATATCCCGCATAGAAACAGAAGGCTCTTCTGGACAACCCCTGCAAGCCTGTGGTGGGGTCCATATACTTCTTGCCTGTTCCCAGTCTGATAAAGAACCGAAAGATGGAATAGGCCAGTTTTTTCACAAGGGAAGTTGGATACTTCGGGGCTCCCTCCACAAAGCGGGACCCCAGAACAATATCCGGACAGTTTCCGGACTCATCCTTTTGCTTCAACAGATCATAGATGGCCTTCACATTGCAGACATCGTGCTGTCCGTCCGCATCCATCTGGATCAGGTACTGATAACCGTTCTTTCTGGCAAATTTATATCCCAGCTGCAGACCGCTTCCATACCCTAAGTTGAACACGTGGGTGATGACTCTGGCGCCATGAGCAGCAGCAACGCTTGCTGTGCGATCCCTTGACGCATCGTTCATCACAAGCACATCCGCCAGATCAAAAATGCCGGCATCCTTCATTTGATCCAACAGCCTGCCAATATTCTTTTCTTCGTTATAGGCAGGAATGATCAATAACAATTCCTTCCTTTTTTCTTGCTTCATATCGTATCCTCCGGCTCATCGCTGTTTCTGACGCGAAGACTGCCTCTCATCTATCTTACTCCATATTTCTTTCAAGGAACATGGAAAGTGCTTCCTGTCCCGAGGAATCCTCCGCCATTTTCAAGGCAGCTGCCTCACCGTACTTTCTGCAAAGTTCCTCGTTGGAAAGCATCCGGCGGATGGCTGCACTGATGGACTCTGCAGACAGAGGACAGATCTCCCCGTCTACTCCCGAGACAACCTGTTCTCTATTGCCATTGCAGTCCGAAACCAGGATCGCTTTTCCCAGGATCTGTGCCTCCTGGATGGCAATGCTCTTGCCTTCGAAGCCGGAGGCATGGACATACAGATCCGCCTGTTGTAAGTAGGGATAGGGGTTATCCACCGCACCCGGCAGGAAAAAGCGCTCCTCCAGCTGACCGGCTGCGATCAGCTTCTCCAGCTTGTCCCGTTGGTCTCCCTCTCCCAGCACGTACCATCTGGCTTCCACCCCCTGTTCCGAAAGCAGCTTCATTGCCCGGATGGAAACCTCAAAGCACTTCTGGGCAGTCAGCCGTCCGATGGTCAGGATCCTCTTCCCGGAATAGTCATCCGAAAAGCCCTCTGCACACTGCGCTTTTCGAAGGATCTCGTCTCTGTTCAACAGGTTGTGAAACACGAAGGTCTTCTCCCGATGCTGTGGATACACCCGGAGGAAACTGTCCCGCACCTCATCCGACACCGCATAGATAGAGTCAAACCGATCGTAACAGCCCCGGTCCAGCTTGGGCGTGTATCCGGCCTTACCGTAATCCACATGAAAGAAGGCCGCCTTTTTCTTTGCCTGCACCCGATCGGCCACATAATAGGTTGCCCCGCCTTCGATGTAAGCCACTGCGCAGTCGTAAACCGCTGTGGTCTCGTCTGCCCCCAGAGAAAGCACACGCCAGAGCAGTTTGTCCGGCAGGATGCGTCCCTCTCGGATCATGCGTAACAGGTTCGCCGTGAGAGAAGGCAATTGCCGGAACAGATTCCCCCGACACAAGAGCGCCCGCAGAATGCGTTTTTTCAGGACCTTTCGCCCTTCCCCGCTCAGGATGGACACCGGCGCATATTCCCGGTTGAGAAGCCGCACCCCTTTCGGCAGTTCCCCGGCCATCTCCCCGATACCGGTGATGACCAACAGATCGATTTCATACCCCTTCTCCGCCAGTCGGCGCATGAGCTCCAGAAGTGCGGTCTCCGCCCCGGCGCGACTCAGGGTATTGATACAAAAGAAGAATTTCTTCATCTATTTCTCATCCTCTTGTAATTGGTTTGTCAATTCCTCCACCTGCTTCATCAGACGAAGATTTTCATCGTACAGCAGGGTAACATTGATGGACAACTCCTGGGTCTTTCGCATCAGTTCGGAGATACGAAGACTGATAAAATATGCCCCCACGATCACACAGAGCACTGCCATCATGATCAGTATCATACCGATCGCACTGATATAGCTGTTCAACAGAACGGGGCGAACCAGCATTCCCGCTATCACACACAAGAGCGCCATCACGCCCCAGATCAGTGCAAAGCTCTCCGTCATCTTCCGCCTGGCCAGGGAGGAGACAACATTGACTAACAGCACAGCACCTATCGCACACAGAAACAATCTCAAAATAAATCCGGAATCCCAAATCATTGTTTATCCCCTTTCCGCCGATTCCTTTGCGGCATATCTGTCAAACACCAGATTGGAAGGTTTCTCGCCTTCTCCCGCCTTCATGATTCTCTCCCGGCAGAAGATGTGTCCCTCCAAATGACGCTCAATATATCGAATTCGAAAGAAGGCAACCGTCCAGCCAAGCAAAGAGCCGATCACCAGACCCAGTCCATACCAGATGATGGGAAGCGTGGTTGCCCAGATACTGCCCAAAAGCGTCCCCAGGCAGAACACCACAGCCGTCAACAGCGAACCTGTGGTATCACTGAAGTAGTACAGGAAGATGATCTCTGCATACATCACAAACAACACAAAATAGCCCGCTGCCAGACAGGGATAGATCTTCATCGTCATGCCGCCGAAGCCCAGATTCGGCAGGAAGGTGATACAGAGCATAAAGACCACAACCGTCACCACAAACTGGATGCGGACCAGATTCATCAGTTCACTGTTCAACTGGCGGAACATTCTGCTCTTGGCGTTGTCGATATCCATCCCCCGTCCGCCGATGACGGCCTCGGAATAGGCCTTGTACCTGTCGTGGAAATACATCTCCACTCTGGTGATGAAGATGACCGACGCAGAGATATTCGTAAACATCGCCAGACAGGTAGCCATGTCATAGGGCTGCATGCAGACAAAGCTCTTGGCAACGATCATTCGTCCGTCTGTGGTCCAGAAAACAAAGTTATGGATATAGAGACCGAGAATATACAGAAAGTTGGTCCCCACCAGCTTCCAATATTTTTTAAAGTATCGCAGGACCTCTTTATATCTGCCGCTGTTTTTGCGGAAATAACTGGTCACCAGTGCCAGCTCCAGACAGGCGATCAGGAAGAACCCGATCACCAGTGACAACAGCATGGAATAGGTTACCTCCATCCGGAACAGGTACACAAAGACAAAGGACAAAAGCACCGCAAGTACCATGCCGAAAGTAAAGTAGAGGGAGATCTTCTTGTAGTCCTTACAGATGGACAGGTACAGCATGGAATAGAAAACCAGTACCAGGCTGATATAGCCGCAGAAGCCCGTAAACACATAGTACATGGGAACCTTCCCCACAAAAAACTCCCAGAGGCAGAAGGGAATGCCAAGCAGCAGACTGAAGCTGATGTTCATCAAAAGCCCCACATAATAACAGGGCGGAATATCCTCGTAGGTCTCATTGTAGATCACATCCGACATATACTTGGACAATACCGGGTTAAAGGGAGATGCGGTCAGAAGCCCGAAAATGAAAATATAGAGCACCGTGCAGGAGAACAGCTCTCTGCGATAAAATCCTACGCTTGCAAATCCCAGGGTGAGCTCCTCCACCACCAGGGCGGCGATCACCAACAGCATCGGTGCAATGGTGACAACCGTACTGTAGCCGAAGCCCACCAGATCTGTGGCGATCGTATTTTTTGAAAAGATTCTGTTTAATTTGACACCGATACCTGCCATGTTATCTTCTCCTACTTCTTACAGTGTAAAGGGTTCCGTGGACCAGGGCTTGTCATATTTTTTACCCACCTCCTGATACAGGTTTGCATAGGTCTCCTGCATCTGCTCAATGGTGTACTGATTGACAGCTCTCTTGTAACCGTTTTCCCCCATTTCCTCTCTCTGCGCTGCATTCTTGGCCATATCAATCATGGCTCTGGAGATCTCCTGCACATTCATGATATGGGTCAGTATCCCTGCATTTCCAAAGAAATCATCGGGGCCGTAGATCAACTCCCGGCAATTCCCTACATCGGTTGCAATCACCGGCTTTCTGGCCGCAAAGCTCTCCAGGATGGTCAACGGCTGTCCCTCGCTGATGCTGGTGAGAATGGTGAAATCCATTTTCCCAAGATACTCTCTCACATTGACTCTGCCGGTGAAGATGACATCCCGGATCTCCATGGTCTCCACCAGATCAAAGCATTCCTGTGCATACTCCGGATCCTCCTCGATAGGTCCCATGATCCACAATCTGAGGGAAGGCATTTTCTCCTTTGCAAACCCAAAGGCACGGATCATGGTCTTTACATCCTTGATGGGTGTGACACGCAAAACCGCGCCGATATCCACATAACGGGTGTCCTCCTCCTGTTTTCCGGGAAGGTTCTCAAAGTTTTGCACCCGGATACCGTTTGGTGTAACATGTATTTTTTCTCTGGGGCAGCCCAGATCCACCTGAAGCTCCTTGGCACGCTTAAACAGGCAGGTGACAATATCCGCCCGCTCATAGGCAAGCCTGGACATCTTTCGGAACTGTTCGATCCAGATATTCTTGTAGATCCCTGCCACCCACTTGGCCTTGATCAGTTCCTCCTCACGCTCTCTGGTGTAAATACCGTGCTCGGAGATCATCAGACCGCAATGATACAGAAACCTGGCCTTGCTGCCCAGAACACCCGCATAACCGGTAGCCACACAGTGGTAGAGATCCGCCCGGGGAACTTGGGTCTGGAGTACCAGAAACAGTGGTCTGTAGATAGAGCGCATGGTCCAAAGGAAATCCGAGAATACCGTCTGGGGGTACTGGAGGTCATAGGTCTCCCGCACGATCTTCAGGAAATCCTCCCCCATCAGCAGGTCATCGATGGAGATATCCTTTCGTCCGAACAGCGTAAACAGTGTATCCCAGTCCACCTCTGATCCCATCACCAGACTCCGCAGGGCTCTGTACTCTGTCACATTCAATCTGTCGTTGTGGAAAAACTTCCGTTTTCCCCAGTCCACATCATCCAGATATGCCTCATAGACCTGGGTGACATTTCCGGGAAGCTCATAGGCAAATTTTCCGCTGGACTGTCTGTCCACGATCAGAGCCAAAATGACAAATTCAATATTTGGAAATGCGTTGATCATGCTGTGAATCCAACTGGATACACCGCCCACCACATATGGGTAACAGCCTTCTGCCACAATACATACTTTCATCGCTCTACAGCCTTTCTTTTCCTGTTGGCACCATCAATATTTCAGCATTCCGGGAAGTGTGTCCGGTTCCAGCACAATGCGGACCTTATCAGCGGTCAGGCGCAGCAGATACGCGCCATCCTCCAACCGATAAGCCTCTCCGCCCTGCACTGTGCCTACCTTTTCTCCGTGGGTACGGAGCATAAACCAAGCCTCCTCATCCAGCTGTCTGATGGTCAGCCAAATGGCACTGCCATCCTTGTAATCATCATAATCCAAATTTAAGAATCTGCGGACCCTCAAGTCGCTCTCCGAGAGTGTCGTTCTCTCAAACCCGTCAAAATCACCGATCAATGTCTCCATATTTCTGGAGAATCTGTCGTAGATATTCTCCCAGTAGTCCGCTTCACTCTCCGGCCGGATCACCGGATTCACGTCCATTCCGATATTGGAATAACCAAGAGCGGTCTGCAGACTTCTGGCCTGCAGAAGTGCAGAGAAGGAGGTTTCAAAGCCATCGGAGGTAATTCCCTGGGCAGTCACCTTCTCTTCCACATAGGACAACAGGTCCTCCTCCTTTTTCATGGGTGAGACGATGGTCCGCACCTGGGTACACAGTGGTTTTCCCAAGGCGATCCGTGCCAGATCGATCCGGTCTGCATACACTGCCTGAAAGGTAGGGATGTTTCCCTGTTCCTGAAAGAAACGGTAATCTCTGGTCACCTTCTCCAACACACTGATGGCAGGGTCTGTGGCAAGAGACAGTCCGGCCTCCATGTTTTCCTCATAAAATTCCTGCAAATAGAAGTCCAGCAGGGCACCATCGGGCTCACAGTCATCCTCATAATTGACCTGAGGAGTCATAAATGCAGTCATCTTCAATCCCTTCTTACGAATCGAAGTGATAAATCCGGGGGTCATAATATCCCGATAGACCGCCTGCTGATCTCTGCTGTAAATCTCCATCAGCTGTTCTTCGTTCTCATTGGCAAAGCCCGGATAATTGATCAGGGAAAGATTCTGCGCATTGACGACCGGATACAGTTCATATTCACCGGTCTCAGCCAGAATGGAATCCAAGATTCCCAGAGCGGTGTAATCCTCCAGATACTCTCCCTTCACCACAAAAGTAAACCCTTCCTCCAGGCGGTTTCGCCAGAGAAGCGGCGGAAGCAATTCATTTTTGACCTGAGAATCCTTCCCCAACAGTCCTACCATATATACCTTGGTGCCTCGTCCCAGCGTATACCACGGAACCGACAGCCCCATGTCCTGCTCAAACACGTCTTCCTCACCCTGAGACTGATAGACCGCCTCTCCGCCCAGCAGAAAACCGGAGAACAGCTTCACACCGGAAAGCGGTGTCAGATCTCTGGTGACAGCGGATATCCCCAGGATATCCTGCCATTGCGTATGGGAGCGCAGGACAGTCGCATCCGGCAGCCCGCACAGTATGGAAACCTGTCCTTTTTTTGCCCCCTGTATGACGATGTCTCCATCGCTCTCCCAGTCCACCAGCTTTGGCTGCAGAAGTAGTACACCGGCTTTGTCAAGCGTATCCTTCGGCACCTCTGCCAGACTGTCGTATCTTTGAAGCTTCTTTTTGGAATAGGTGCACCACTGCCGCACTTTTGCTTCCAGGTCTGAGTCCGCCTCCGCCACCAACAGGACATTTCTGCTCTTGTCAGTGCCCGTCAGAGCGTCGTTCTCCCCGGCCTCTGCGCTCCAGAGCTCCCCGCGCCCGGGGAGTTCACTTGTCTGAACGCTGTCCTGTCCTCTTCTGCTTACCTGAAATACCCTGGTGGACATAAACAGGAACAGCAGAACGAACATCATGACTGTCATGATAAAATAATTTCTTCTCGATACCATCCGGCTATTCCTCCACAACAGTGTTGAAGCGATAATCAATTGCAAAATTGAACAGATGATAGGGCTCCTGGGTCACCTCATAACAGACGAAATCCCGGTCCTCATAATACACCCGCACATTGGTGGGATACAGCCTCATGAATTCCTGCATCCAATAATAGAGTTTGGACATGCAGACCCATCTGGAGTGACCCCGATAGGCCCGGATCCCCATATCCATCACCGGAAGCTTAATGGCAGCACCGGGTTTTGACACCTGCTGACCGCTTCCGTAATAGGGCTCTGTATAGTCTAACGGAGTCTTCTCGATGAAGAAGAACACCTTTCTTGTGGGAATCTCATACAGGGTATCCGCCCTCAGCTGCTCCATCCCGTGCAAAAACTCCAAAAGCTCGGTGTGATATCCATGCTCCTGGGTCATCCGTAACTCCGTATCCGCCGAACAGATGGTCCAGGTGAAATCCTCCTCCGTCCTGAGGATATTGGTCATACAGGCAAATGCCTGATTGGTGGAGAGCAGATCGGGGAAATAGGGTTCTCTCACACCGGACCCCATCAAAATCAGTCCGCAGACCACCGGTATCGTACAGATGGCGATTCCATTTGCCAGCCCCTCCCCGGAAAATACTGCGGGCACAAGGGTCAGCAGTCCGTCCAGGCACAATGCAATCAACACCATCAACGAAAAACTAAAATACATTGCCGCTCTGTCGGGAGGAATCAGGGTGGGCAGACCCAGTCGATAGGCTGCAACAAGGATGGACAGAAGGAACATAGCGATTGCTATGGAGATCTGCATGCTGCCATAGCACACATTCCCTGACAGCTTCCGCAAAATACCGGTCACCAGACACAACAGCAGCATCACCCAGATCACACCCGCCATGTAAATACCTTTTTCATTGAAGGTGGCATCTATGATTCCGGCAGAAACTCTGGACAAAGCTCCCAGAACAATTCCGGGAAGATCTGCAAACTTCTCTTTATACCGGTCCAGGTCATTTTTGTTATGAGCCTCCTCCAGCTTCTGGTGCAATTCCTCGGTGATCTTGTCGTAGTCCTCCTGAAACTCCTCGTTGACCCAGGTTCCTCCGGAATACTCCTCCTCGTTGGTTCCCGTCAGAGAGCCCTCTCCGGAGGTCTCCTCCCTCTGCACGGAGCCGGTGATGACCTCCATTCCCCAATTCAGGGAGGGCTCCAGAGGCGTGCCGCAAAGAAAACAGATCACCATGGGTGCCAGCGCAATTCCAAGTCCCGCGGCACAGGCCTTCACCACCGACAGGAAATTCTTCTTTTTCACAAACAGACGGAAATAACCGATTGCAATGGCAATGCAGAAGAAGGCCAGGATCATCGTGTTATAGAAATGGATCATCAGCGTTGCCGCGAAGCTCATGGCAAACCCGGACAGATAGAAGAAACCCGCTTCCTTTCTGCCTTCCCGGTCGTCCCCCTCTGCAGACCGACTGAACTGTTCCCTGAAAAACCCCATCCCAAAATAGACAGCGGGCAGGATGAAGATCATACCGAACTCCTGCGGAAGCGCACCCACAAAACGCATGATCACGTGCTCCTTCCAAAGGTCCGACAACAGGAAGAAATAGATCCCCGCATAAGGAGCAAAGCGATTTCTGCACAGCAGCCTCAACACAAGCAATAATCCGGCAAACAGACAGAGCGTCTGGGCCAGGGAAAAGAAATTCAACAGCATATAAGTCTCAAAGCCAAAGACCGTGTGCAGGTAATACATCATCGCATGAAAGCCCTGGGGGTAGATGCCTGCCACAAACAGATCATTGTCGCACATCGCATTGATCCAGTAATTGTGAACCGGCGAATCCGAGAAATGATATCCCCAGTTCTGGAGGATGACAAAGCCATACTCATAGAACAATGCAAACAAAAGTCCTATGCATAACAGAACTTCAATTACGCCGTAGAAGGACATCCGGTGCCGTCTCTTCCAGACCTTTGCCCCTCTCTTCGCTGCATTTCCGATTCTGTGGGACAATTTCCGGAAGCCCATCTGTCCGCCGATCATCCATTTCAGAGATTTAACGAAACGGGCGAATGCGGCCGTAAGCTCTGCTCTGTTTTCCTTCCAGACAAAAAATCCCCAGGGAAGCACTGTTCCCAGAAGCAGGGTCAGCTTGCCGGAAATGTGCAGCAGCTGAAGAAGAAACACCAGATTCATCACATAGAAATTGCCGAACACGAAGGAAAACAGAATTCTTCCCTCCCGTCTTTCGATCCTCCACCGCTTGCGAAACAAAAGAAGCGGCATTCCCACTGTCAATCCCAAGTATGCCGCGCACATTTCAATTGCCTGGATCACTACATACATCTGAACGGTCATAAACGATTCCTTCCCAAAAGCCCTCAGGACAAGCCGCGGATTCCGGTCTCACCGGCCGCCGAACCGGGCTTGCCTCTACTGAAACACTCTGAGGAGCTCCAGTGTCTCATTGTCAATCACGACGGGAGATTTCTTCAAATCCTCCATCACTTCAAAAAACTTCTCCTTCTGTCCGCTGGCAAAATACAGCTTCAGCTGACAGGTATAGGTGGGCAATGCCTCCGGATAGTGAAAGATTGCCCGTTCACACCACTTTCCGCAGGTCTCGTAGTCCTTGACAGCCAGGGTGCGCAGACAGAGATCCTCGTACAGTTTGGGGGTAAATCTGTCCCGGTCTTTCTCATAGAGAATCTCACCGGTCTCATCCATCACCCCGGTCAATTCCTCCTGCTCGATGTCGGTAAACACATTTTGTCTCAGCACCTGGTTCATATAGCCCAGCAATGCCTCCGCCACCGCAGCACTGTTCTCATCGCCCGTCTTCACCATTTCAAACTGCCTGGTCACATTGTCCCGAAAGTCATTCAGCGCATCCTGCAGGACAGACGCCGCATAGTGTGCGGTCTCCGTATCCTCACTGTTCAACGCCAGCGAAATGCTGTTCAATGACTTGCGGATGTCGCCTCGCAGCACGTTCATCATCACATCCCGGAGGTTCTCCTTGTCCATGATCTCAATGGCCTCCTCCAGAGGAACCATATTTCGCTCCCGCTCTTCATCCGGACGCACATAGCTCTTCACACGGTCCTTGCTGAACACTACATCGTCCAGATCCACCGGCTCCGAAAAAAACAGCCGAAACAGCAGATAGGACAGGCCAAAGAACAGCAGCCCCACCACCGGGCACAAGATACAGAGGATCGCTTTGATCAGACAGCTGTGCTGCTTCTCCTCCCTGCGCAGATAGGCAAAGAAGAGATAGACAAGGGAAATGATGCAATTGATGATCCAGATGGTCAGAAAACAAATGATCTGTCCTCTCATACAATTGCCTCCTCCACAAGTAACGTCTCAAATCCGCTTTCCCGGAATCTCTCTACCACAAACTGAGCATTCTCGCTGTTGGTGTTGGAGAGAAGCACATACAGCTGACCATCGTCCAGAATTCCCATATAGTCGGTCTGTCTGAGTGTCTCGGACAGACGCAGTCCGGTGTCCTCCGCAGATTCCCCCTGGGGCAGCACCTTGAGTACCACACACTCTGTCAGCCCCTTTGCCACAGCGGCCTGATATGCGTGGAGCAATCCTGCAAATGCTTCCGCATCCAGCATTCTGGAGTCTCCGATATATCTGTCGTTCTCCAATACCTCCAGATATCTGTTGGCACGCAGCACCGCATCCTGAATCAGAGCGCTCACCACCGTCAGCTGATTGGCCTGTCCCAATGTCATATGCTCCCAGGGAATTCCCCAGACAAAGATCATGATCTGCATACGATCCTCCGCAAAGATGGCATTGGCCATCAGCGGATACTTTTCGTCCATCTTACGGTTGATATAGACCTTATGCTTTGCCAGCTCCTCGTACATCTCTCCCAGCTGGGCGTATTTGATGGAATTTCCCATGCATCTGGCCTGCTTGGAGGTGGCGGAGAACAGTCGGGCATACTCCTCATTAGAGATGGTATAGACTGCCACATCCTTACTGTCCATCAGCTGGGAGATCACCTCAGCGGCATAGAACAATACTTCCTCCGGGCTGTAATAATCCAGCGCAGAGGTGATCTTATAGATCTTTCCGACGCTGTCATTCTGGTTTACCAGCTGGGTCTCCAGTGCATTTTTCACACGTACATTGCTGGTATTGATATCCTGAATATCTGTCAGCTGCAGGGACAGATATTCCTTGGCCTCCTCGCTCTCACTCTTCAGTACAATGATCTGGTCCTTCATATACCCCACTGCAAGTCCCAGGATGAAAAGCTGGCAGATCCATACATAGGTGTTGGCATCCAGCACCACGGACAGGCCCTCACTGCCGGACAGCCGATGGATGCAGAAGCCCACGGAGGCAAGCACTGCGGAAAAAGTAGCCTGCTGCTGTCCATAGACAAGGGCGAACAGCAGAACATACAGCAGGTAGAGATCCAGATGTGCAAAGTACTTGCTGTCCATGGTCAGATCGTAAATGAAAAACACGATGGCAAAACAGATCAGATTCTCCAGGAAGGGAATCATGGCCTTCAAAAACCAGCCGGAGGCCTTCAGAATCCTCTGAAGCAGGGTAGGCTTGGTCTCCTCATCCGTCAGGAAGACATAGCTGTTTGCCCGCATATGATTTGCCATTTTCTCCACGATCGATTCCGTATCGCAGCTGAAGGAGGTGCCGAATTCACGGTCCAGTCTGGAACCGGAGAGCACACACTTCTTGCCGGGGATCGGCTTCTCAACGATTTCGGCGGTATCTCCCATGTAATCCTTCACCATCCGGGCCAGATCTGACTCCGACATCTCCCGTCCCGCGGTGATGTGATACAGCTGATGCTCATGATAGTGACATTCGATCATTCGAAAGATCTGTTCCACCGCATCTGTCTCATAGAGAAGGGAGAATCGATTCTCCGGGATAATGGTGATCCGGTTGCTCTCCATCGCCTCCAGACACATTCCGGCAGGAAGATTTTGCACCTCACGGCGTCTGTTGGGAATGCTGTAGAGGTGATCAAGACGCAGGGTGATCACATCCAGCCTGCGGCTGTCATGATAGCTCTGACACAGATTCTCTCCCTGAGAGAGCGCCAGGCCCCTCAGACTGCCCGGGTGAACCGGTTCCCCTTCCCCGATGGGAGTCTTGTAGTCCAGATCAAACACTTCTTCTGAGGACAAAAAGATAAATCTGCCTCTCCCCGTCATGGCGTAGGACATCAGAATATTCGTCAGGCTGGCCGAAAAACGCACTGCTGCCTTCTCCTCCTCATCCCACTGAAAGGTGGTGTCATAAGCACCCATGAAAACCGTCACATCCGGACAGGTACTCTCGAACACATCCCCGATACACTCCGCATCGTAGGAAAAATCATACCGTTCAAATACCTTCTGATATGGCAGATGCTGATAACGGCTTCCGGTCAAGAGGAAGACTCTGTGTCCTGCCTTATTCAGTTTGATGATGAGATTGTCGATGAGACTTCCCGCTCCTCCAATAAGTAATATGTTCATACTGACTCCATTTCATTTCTACGCAAATCCGGTAAGCATCCCTATAAAATATTTTGTTCCTTTAACTGTCTGCAGAACAAAGCCACATCCTCAGAAACCTCTGCAAGATCCACCTCGTACTCTTCACTGAGTATCCGTGCGATCTGCTCCTGGTCCCGGCCTTCCGACAGCAGCTCCCATATTCTGGCGCCCACCTCATTCAGCGTCATGGGTCTTCGATAGGGCAGACCCGGTTGTTCACAATCGATCAAAAAATACATTCCCGCTGCCTGCCGCAGCTGATATCTGGTGAAAATGTTCTTCTGTTCTGCCATCCTGATCACCCATGCCTTTCTATCGGAAAAACGTTTTGAAAGTTGCAATCGCCTCTGCAATCCTTCTCCTTTGATTATATCATATCTTTGCTGTTTCGGATAGTTTCCGCCGAAAAAAACGTAGGAAACACAAAAAGGAGACCATCATTTCTGACAATCTCCCTCCGTAAGAACTCTCTCTTTATTTTACGGTAACACTTGTGATATGGGGATTCACGCCCTCGTACCAGTAGAGGAAGCCCTCCATATCAACGGTATCACCGATGTTCAATGCCTTGACAGCCTCATAGACATCGGTTCCGGGTCCGGTGAGATAGGACTCAACGGTAAAGGTATATACATTGCCGTCCAGGGAAACCTTGAAGTACAGGTCGTTGCCCTCTGTGCCGGAGCCGTCCCAGTTATACAGGAAAGCCACATCCTCGCCGGCATCGTTCTGTCCTGCTGCCTCCACAGTCATGCCCTTAAAGGCAACGTACTGGTTCTGGTGCTCGATCAGTTCCTCGGTGCCAAGCAGTGCGGTTGCATCCAGCGCCTCTGCGATAAAGCTGCCGTCAATGATCTCGAAGGTAGCATCTACGATCTCTACTTCGCCGGCCCATTCACCCTTGAAGCCGTGTACGCGGATCTTGGTGCCGGGGGTAAGCTTTGCGTAATCCTCCTCGGAGCAGGCCATGTTGTAAAGGAAGTAAGCGCCATCCTCATCCTGAGTATATACGGTTGCCTTGTCCTCCCACCAGGACTGCTTTGCCTGTACGTAGGTCTCAACAACTACCTCTGTGTCAATGTCTGCCGAAGCATACTCTGCATAGCTCATGACAGTAACTGTCTCTTCCTCGGAACTGCTCTCCTCTACAGAAGAACTCTCCTCCACGGAAGAACTCTCTGCCGTGCTGCTCTCCTCCACGCTGGATACAGGCTGGGAAGCCTCCGAAGAAGGCTGCTGCTCTGCGCCGCATCCTGCCAGGGCAAGAACAAGGGTCAGTGTCATTACACCGGATATGAACTTTTTCATTGTCAGTTTCTCCTTTGCTTTTTTCATAATTTGTGTGCCGAAAGCACAATCTCCTCTGGTATCTATCGTACCAAGTCGATATTATACTTCTTTTTTCAGACAAATCAATACTTGAAAAAGCAATTTGTTACTTTTGTCGAGAATGGGACCGAAATCTTTCAAAAATCAAGTAAATAATAATAAACAGCCAGGTCACTGCCAGCGCCGCAATCAGCCCCTTCGCCATAGGAGGCAACTCTCCCAGTGCTGCCTTGCCGCTGCCCACAGCACCCACTCCCTCCGGACTTAAATGATACAGTGCCGTCACCTCGTCGAACAGCTTCTCCATATACGCCTCATCGATGGTCTGTTTTCGTCGGGTGGACTTGGCAACGTTTTCAATCAGCTGTCCCGCCGCATCCCGCAGGGAGGCCGAGCCGTTGAACACCGGTGTCACAAAGGTATCCTCTGTGTGTGCAAGCAAAAGCTTTGAGGCCGCCAGCTTCACAGGATACTGGGTCACCGCATCCATTCCCTCGCCGGACAGATACTGCTGATAGGCAGGATCTGCCTGGGCACAGGTGGTGACCGGTACATACCCTTCGGTTTTGGCATAGCCGATCTGAACTTCGTTGGTCAGCAGAAACTGAGCAAACAGCCAGGAGGCAAGCACCTCCTGAGGATCCTCCTTCTGGAAGATACAGACGGAGGGACCCTGAGAGATCATACGGAGATGATCGGGATCTGCCTGGGGAACGGGGCGGACTACCGTCTCAAAAGCAACCACCTTGTCCGCGCTGATATCAGACAGGGGTGCATCGGTTCCCATCCAGGTAGACCCGGCAGTGGAATCCACCGCAAAAATACACTGACCTGCATTTAAGAAATTGGCGGGATAGCTGGAGATCTTGAAGGTGGAAAAGGCTCCCGTCTTCACATGTCCCGAGATCTCGTAGAGAAAATCCTTGGTCGTGTCGTTAAAGAGCAGGATCTCACCCTCCCCGGTGGAATAGCCGCCGCCCTTCTGGCACAGATACTGGATCATACAGTTGTCCGTGGATTTGTAGATGAAGGGGATCATCACCTTCTGCCCATTGACCTTGTAGGTACCGTCGTCATTCTTGGCTGTGGCCGCCTCGGACACCTCCCAGATATACTCCCAGGTCAGCACCTCCGGCACCTGAAACCCTAACTTTTCCACATAGGTCTTGTTGATGTAGCAGCACTCCGTAGATCGCATAAAGGGCACGGCATAGGTATTGCCCCCGATCTGACATTCCTTCAGGAATTCCGGCACAATCTCCCCGTCTCCCGGCCCGTCAAACAATAATTCAGAGCCTCCCAGCCCGTACCGCTTATCAGAAAGCAGATCGTCCAAAGCTACCACCGTATTGGCTCCGGTCAGATAGGTGGCGATATGGTCCGGGTAGGTGATACACACATTGGGCGTGGTGTTGGTGGAAATATTGGTGATCACATCATTATAGATCTTGCCGTAATCGGTGTAGAGCCTGATGTTCACATGAATGTTGGGGTAAAGCTTCTCGAAAGCAGCAATGCTGTCTTCATACACCTTTGTCTGGTTTTTGTTGGTGTCATTCTTCGCCCAGAAGGTGATCTCATACTGTTTTGAGGTATCAAACTGCTGCGGTGTCTCAAAGGCGATCTTCTCTCTGGACCCGTGACAGGCCGTCAGCATCAGGCAGCACAGGCTAAGGAGGATCACCGGTAAGCACTTCCATTTTTTCATCCCTTGGTACCTCCTCTGGAGACTCCTTCCATAATCTTCTTGTGGAAAACCAAAAACAGCAGGATCAACGGAATCGACACCACCACTACAGCCGCCATCATGGCCGGCACATTCTCCCGGCCGAAGCCGTTCTCCCGGATCTCCTGAATTCCGTTGGACACAAGATAATACTTTGGATCGTCGGTGATCAGTCTGGGCCACACATAAGAGTTCCAGCACTCGATCACCTTCAGGATCACGATGGTGATCACCGTGGGTTTGCTGATGGGCAGCATCACCTTCAACAGGTATTTCAAGTCGGAGGTACCGTCCACCTTGGCCGCACGGTACAGCTCCTCCGGAATCTGCTCGAAATTTTCCTTTAACAGATAGATATAGAAGATCGAGGTCACAGAGGGCAGCACCAACCCGGTAAAGGTATTCCGAAGCCCAAGATTGGTGATGGTCACAAAATTGGTGATGATGACCAGCTCATTGGGAATCATCATCAGTGACAAAAAGAAGGCAAAGGTCAGTCGCTTCCCCGCAAACTCCAGCCTTGCAAAAGCAAATGCCGCCAGCACGATCACCACCAGCATGATGGCTGTGGTGGCAATGGTGAACAGAAAAGTATTCCCAAAATACCGTGCAAGGGGCACTGCGGTAAACGCATCGATATAGTTTTGGAAGGTAGGCGTCAGGGTGAAAAACTTCGGCACCGCCTCTGAATTGTAGGCGCTGTAGCTCTTCACGGAGCTTAAGAGCATCCAGTAAAAGGGAAACAGCACGATCAATGCCCATATGGTCAGGACAAAGTAAACAAACGCGGTGGTACATCCCGACAGGATCTTTTCCCGGCGTTTCTGCCTGTCAAAATTGTTTTCTTCTTTCATTGCAGTATCATTCCTTTATTATGGTACTATTCCTTTGTTGTACGATCTTTCCTTGATTACGCCACCCGTGTCCCCGGCACGGCCTGTGTGTCTGTTGCAGACTGTCGGCGAGCCGTCGGTACTTAGTGCGCTGTACTTTGCGCACTTATGTACCGCTACGTGCGAAGCCCAAGCGGAAGCGTGTCTGCAAGCAGACATGCAGGTCGTAAGGCGTGGGACACAGGCCGTGTCGGGGACACAGGTCTTCAAAGGGCTCAATAAAAAACCTTTTTCCTACTAATCAGCAGATTGATCACCGTGATGGTAAACACGATTGCGAACAGGATCAGTGCCGCCGCCGAAGCATAGGAGGGATAGCCGCCGCTGTTGCCGTAGAGCATGTCGTAGATGTAGCCTACGATAGTGTTCATGCCGGCTGCATTCAGATCCGTACCGAAGATGGCCACCTCATCGCTGTAGGCCTTGAAGGCGCCGATAAAGCCGGTGATCACCAGATAGAAGATCATCGGCGAGATCATGGGCAGAGTGATCCGGTAAAAGATGCGGAAGCGGGACGTTCCGTCCACTCTTGCCGCCTTATAGTAATCCTCCTTGACGGAGGCCAGGGCGCTGGTCAGGATCAGGATCTTAAAGGGCATGACCACCCAGATGGTGTAAAAGCACATGACAAACATCTTCGCCCAGTAGGGACCGTCGATAAAGTCCACCGCTTCCCCGCCGAAAGCCATGATGCACAGATTCACCAGACCGTCGGAATAAGGGGTCTTCTTGAACAGGATCATGAACACCAGTCCCACTGCCAGCGTATTGGTCACGTAGGGCAGAAAATAGATGGTCTGAAACAGTTCCCGCAAGGGCCGGATGCTTGCCAGCAGTACCGAGAGAAACAGGGCGATCCCCGTGGACAAAGGTACCGTGATCAGCACGATCAGAAAGGTATTCTTCACCGCCTGCAAAAAGTAGGGGTCATGGAGCACATAGGAATAATTGTAAAACCCTACTCCCCAGAAGGTCTGGGAAGCAAAATTGTACCCCTCCTCAAAAGAATAGACCAATACATCCACCAGGGGATAGACCAGAAACACTCCTAAGAAAAGCAGGGCCGGTGTCAGGTATAGCCAGCCCTTCAGATTTGCTTTCTTCATCTTCTTTCCTCCTCCCCAACCTAAAATGCAATGCGTTCCTGTGTCTGTCTGTGGAACAGATGCACCTTAGAGGGACGCAGATGAAAACGGACGATTCCCTCCGCCGTATCGATCTTTGTCTGGGCATCCACAATGGAACGTATCTGCACATTGGAGCAATTGGGATTCGTGGAAACCACCGTTCTGTCACGGCCTGTCACCTCAACCGTTTTCAAATAACAGCGCAGCTCCCCGTCTGTCGCGGGCACGAAACCCTCCGGTCGGATGCCCACATATACCTCTCCGTCAGGCACCTTTCCTGCCGAAAGCACTCTGTCCTCACCGATATACAATGCGCCCTCCTTCACCACCCCATCAAATACATTGATGGGCGGCGTGCCCAGGAACTTGGCCACAAACAGGTTCTGTGGGCAGTCATATACCTCCTGTGGGACACCGATCTGCTGCACCACTCCTGCTTTCATCACAACGATCAGATCCGAGATACTCATGGCCTCCTCCTGATCATGGGTGACAAAGATAGTGGTCACACCGGTCTCCTGCTGAATTCTCTTGATCTCCTCTCTGGTCTGAAGACGCAGTCTGGCATCCAGATTGGACAGGGGCTCGTCCAATAGAAGGACATTGGGTGTCTTCACCAGTGCTCTGGCGATGGCTACACGCTGCTGCTGACCACCGGACATCTCCCCCGGCTTCCGATCCATCAGATCCTCGATCTGCACCAGCCTTGCGGCTTCATAGGCCCTGCGCTCCATCTCCTCCCTGGAAAGCTTCTCCTTTCCCTTCAGATTCTGCAGGGGAAAGAGGATATTCTGACGAACCGTCAGATGGGGATACAAGGCGTAATTCTGGAACACCAGTCCCACGCCTCTGTGCTCCGGCGCCAGATCCGTCACATCCTTGTCACCGAAAAAAATTCTGCCCGATGTAGGTTTCTCCAGACCGCTGATCAGATTCAGCGTCGTACTCTTGCCACAGCCGGAGGGGCCCAACAGCCCGATCAGCTTTCCGTCCGGAATCTCGAAGGAAAACTGATTTACCGCTATCACCTCCTCCTTTCCTCTTCCGGATCTGCCGGCATATTTCTTTGTCAAATCCTGTAACAATACTTTCATAAGAAACGTTGCTCCATTGTTATTCTTCGTCGGCGCACACCGCATATCGGTTGCGTCCTTTGTTCTTTGCCTCATACAGGGCCATATCTGCTCTCTTGTACAGCTCGTTGAAGGAATGTACCTTCTCGGAGGCAATGGCCGCACCCTGAGATATCGTCACAGTATCATCCAGCTTCTGCAGGGACAGCATCAGTTCACTCCAGATCTCACCGACACGACTCTCCACCTCTTCCCGGGTACAGGACTTATCCATACTGATGATGGCACCGAACTCATCACCGCCCATTCTGCCGGCAATGCCGCACTCCTCCACCGCAGTACTCAGTGCTCTGGCAAAGGTCGCCAGAAGCTCATCACCGAATTTGTGCCCTTTTGTATCGTTGTACTGCTTGAAATGATCCAGGTCGAACATCAGGAATACAACAGTAACACTGTCATCCATCAGCTTCAGCTGTACATCATTCTGAAAGGCCATACGATTCAACAGATGTGTGAGAGGATCTCTCCGAATACTGTCCTCCCAGCGCTGCAAGGAACGTCTGGCACTCTCCCGCTCTCTGTCGATCATCGTGGAAACAGAGATAGACTTGCTGATATCCGTCGCGATGATCTGATTTCTGGGACTTCTGGTGACAGAGTCGAAATACTCTCTTCCGTGGCAGTACACGTATCGCACCCCTCCGTCCTTCATCCGAAGCCTGTGCTCCAGAAATGCTTCGTGATCCTTCTTCAAGTGCTTGTCAACCAGCTTCAGATAATCTGCCAGATCCTCCGGGAAGATCAGATCCTGCTGGGTCAGCTGATACTCCTTCACATCCTCGGCAGAGTAGCCTGTCATCTGTGTGAAAGCGTCATCAAAGGAAACGATGCGGAAGTTCTCATCCAGATCGTACTTGGTATATACCACCTCGTACATATTTCTGTCCTTGGACGCATCCTCTTCCTCCAGACCCATGGGCTTTACCTGTACCTCCTCCGGCTCCTGGCGCAGTTCCTGATTCAGCCTCTCATCGAACATATCCATGCTCTTGAGCATCTCGATGAATTCCGACACCAGATAAGGATCGAACTGGGTTCCTGCACAGCGCATCAGTTCCCTGCAGGCCTGAGTCTGGGTCAGTGCCCGGCGATAGGGCCTGTCGTTGGTCATGGCATCATAGGTGTCCACCACGGCGATGATTCGGCTGAGCAGAGGGATGGCTTCCTGTGCCAGACCATCCGGATAGCCCTTGCCGTTCCAGCACTCATGGTGATGTAAGATCAGATCCGCGATATCCGACAGTTCCTTGGAGGCCTTCGCAATTCGATACCCCTTCTCAGCATGAGACCGCATCATCACCCACTCTTCCTCCGTCAGCTTGCCGGGCTTATTCAAAATCTCAAGGGGAATCCCCAGCTTACCGATATCGTGGAGCAGGCAAAGCAATGCCAGATTACTCAGATCCACGTCGTTCAGGCCCAGACGGATGCCCAGCTTCTCTCCAAGGATCTGGGTACGCTTGACATGCTCTCTGGTACAGCTGTCAGACTCCTGCAGCGTCTGTGCAAGGGAATCCAGAAGAGAAGAATGGGCGGAGGTACCATCCATCAGTTTCTTCGCCTTCATACTCTTGACGGCATCCTTGGCATGTTTCGTGATCAGAGGATCCGCTGTGGTAGCAATACTGATGGCTCCCTGGATCGTCAGCGGCTCATGGAAGCCCGGGATTCGGCTCAGCCTGTCCTTGATGGCCCCGATCAGCTCCCTCATCTTGAAAATATCTGTCTTGCCGCACACAAACAGCAGATTGGCATCGCCGATTCTGGCATAGCTTGTGCCCTCCGGCGTAATATCCCGAATAGCCTCCGCCAGACATTTTATGGCTAGGTCGCCTTTCTCCTTCCCCTGCTCCTGGTTGATCCTCTTCAGATGATTGATGTCACAGACTGCCACACCGCAGGGGTAGAAATCATCTTCCCGGGGATTTTCAAATTTCTTGCGAAACGCACTCTCGGAATAGAAGCCGGTGAGCAGGTCATAATCACTGGACAGATCAGTCAGCATGAACAGCTTGCCGATGGCTCTGCCCTTCTCATCCCGCAGAACGGAGTAGTCACAGCGATAGACCGCAACCTCCTCTCTGCCCCCCGGACTCCATTGAAAGGAATAGGTATCTCCACTGTCCTCTGAGCATTCCTCAAAACCGGCATCCTCCAGAAACTCTTCCAGCGTATACTCTTCTTCGCGATTGCGGTCTGTCAGGAAGGGAAACAGTTTCTTGGCACTCCGGTTGCCCTTCACATAATAGTTTTCATTGTCAAAGAGCACCAGCGCATTTTCCAGCCCTGACAGGATAATCATCCGTGCCTCTCTGAGCATGCCGTGCTCCAGATAGTGGTTATTGAACCAAAGAATGATCCCGCACATCAATCCGTATAGAAACAGGGAAAAGTCAAAGAGATGCTTATCCTGTTGGAACAGGAATACAGCATTCAGAACCACGATGATGCAGATTCCTATCACAAGCACCGAATACTTCTTGCGATAGGCCTTCGGGCTCACCCAGAATTTCCGCCCCAGCAAAATCAATGACAACACTACCAGAAGATAGCTCAACAGAAGATGGCACTGAAAGAGGGGCATTGGTTCATATTGCCATCTGGCCAGATAATTCGGGAAAAAGGTATAATGAATGACGATCTCCCGGAATGGATTCACCAGTTGAAACAGGGTATCACAGGCAGTCCACGCTCCCAACAGTGCCATGATGATTCGATAGTTTCGATATCTGTCATATCTGGTCAGCTTTCCCACGTACTGTACCAGGAAATACAGCATCCATACAACGCCGCTGAAATAGAAAGCGCTGAACAGCGAATTGAGAAAATAACTCTCTGTCAGAAGGCTGAACAGATAGGTCACGGTGATCTCCACGCAGCAGATAAAACAGCGGACCAGATTCTTCCAGTGTTGTTTGCCTGCCCGTATCGAGAGATAAATCAGATACAAATGTATAACAACCATCAGAAGTGCGCATCCCACAAACAGTTCCATTTCACTTCCTCCTTCGTACTTCCCAGCCCTGCTTCCGGCAAAGACCGGACTTATGTCCGACCCATCGGTCTGCTTCAGAGCATTCTCCTTTCTATTTTACACCAAATCACATTGTTTTGGAACCAAAAAAAACACTTTTTCACATTTTCGAACGGAAATACCTCTGGTTTCTTGGCAACCCTCGTGATAAAATAGATACAGGTATTTTACGTTGATATTTTCATCTGGAGGAAATATGGAGAACCGAAGCGAAATCAGTGAGATTCTAAAACAATATCAGCACAATATGGACAGACAGCAGGAATTGGACAGGCTTCTCTTACAGGATCAAAGCAGGGAAGAATGGATCGGTTCCCTCACCAATCGGGCTGCGGAAAATCACGCCATGTACGAAGAAAACGGCGATCTGCTTCGGAAGCTGGATCTGTTTCTGCAACAGCCTCTGGATTCCGAAAAGGCATTGCTGTGGTACGAGGATGTGCGGAGCATGTACTTAGACGGTTACGATGACTGTGAGGTGCTGCTTCCCCTGCTCTACAAGCTGGTCGAATATTTCGAGGAAGCTGCGGACCCGGAGCATCTGTTGTTTTTGTACGGAGCCGCTTACTACGAGGAGAATGAAGTGCGCAATCGCAAGGAGGGGCTGAAGAAGATAGACGAGACCTTCAACATAAAAGTGCTGAGCTACCAGGATCAGTATGGCCTGCTTTCCCCTGAGAGCAGGGTGCGGATCTGGGTGGCCTATTACAATCTGATCGTTGTAGGGTTGGGCAACAAGGTGCTGGATGCCGACGAATCCTATCGCTATCTTACGCAGGCTTTAGCGTTTTGGAACAGGCCCGAAGTACAGGAACTGGACGGAAAAAACGAGGAGATCATTGGGATCGTAGACCGCATCCGAGATGAATGGCTGATCGTGGAAGAAATCATCGAGACGGCCTCACCGGAAACGAAAGCCTTCTTCTGTCAGCTTGCCGGGGAGATCTATGAAAAACAGCTGCAGGAAAAGCAATCCATTTCAGATATCAACACCGAGGTTTATGCCGCATATCTTCACTCTCTGGTGCTAAACGGTGCCGCTGATATGGACTCGATCGTGGACCGATATTTTACATACTATGAACGCAAGCTTGCATCCTGTCACGTGACAGCAGAGACCGTCGATGATGACTTTTATTTCATCATCAACACTCCTCTGATACTGGAGCGCTGGCTGCATTTTGGCATCCCTGATGAGAAAGCCAAACAAATCATGAAATCGCTGAAGGAGGCGACACGGACCACATGGTATCAAAATCTTGGTAAACACGCTTCCTCCTTTCTGAATGAGGTCATGGCAGAATGGTGCTTTACCCTGATGAAATATCTGGATTCCCAGACAGAAAAAGAGGAATGGATCTTCCAGCTCTTAGTCCGCAGACAGCTCCCCACCTATCTTCACTCTGTGATGGTCAGGAACCTGGCCGAAGCCTTTTACAGAGAAGTCTTCCGCAGCAGGCCGGAACTGTTTTCCGATCTGCCGGAGGAATGCAGGGACAATCTGGCCTCGTTCATCAGACAGAGCGCTCTCCTGCATGATGTTGGCAAGACAAGAATCACAGACATCGTCAACACCCAGAGCCGAAAGCTTTGGGATCGGGAATTTCATGGGATCCTGCTGCACCCTGTTTATGGAGCCGAAATGCTGGGCTCAGATTCTGATCTGGCGAAGTACAGCGATATTGCACTGGGGCATCACAAATTCTATGACGGAACCGGAGGCTATCCGCAAAGCTTTGACAACACCAAATCGCCCTGCCGTATTCTCATCGATCTGATCACGATCTGCGACTGTATCGATGCGGCCACCGACCATCTGGGCCGAAATTATAAAAAAGCAAAGGAATTGGACGTTGTTCTGGAAGAACTGATTGCAGGCAAGGGGCTTCGTTACAATCCCGATCTGGTAGAGATACTGGAGCATTCACCCAGATTGCAGAAGGAAATACGCTACATCGTCAGTGACGGCAGACTGGATATCATGTACCGTGCCTATCTGGAGAGTGCCCTGTAGATCACATGGGCCCTTCCCGCTCAAAATGATCACTGTCGGATGACCTGATCAACCCCAACAGAACGTCTCCTTGAACATTGAAGATGCACAAGAACAGCAAGAATACACAGGTTTCGTACACCATACCACATGGTCTTCAACCCGGATTTATCGTATAGTAGATCTATCAAGAACGAATAGGAGGTTCCACAGAATGAAGATACTTCCAAGAGAAGCTGCTGCCACCAGCTACGACAATTTCAATGTGGCAATTTACTGTCCCGTGTCCGATGTCTGTCAGATGGCGGACCTGGAGACATTCGACCGGAAATTTACGCTTTTCACCGACAATATCAGGGTGGGACGCGTATATCTGGAGTGCTACCGGGGGATGGAATGGTGTGACAAAGAGACGCTGGCGAAAGCCAAGGCCTACTTCGAGGCAAAGGGCATCGCCACTGCCGGCGGCATTACCACCAACGATGACGCCAAGGGTGAGGGGTTCCTCTCCCTCTGTTACAGCTCCGAAAAAGGCCGGAAAATTTTTATGGATGCGGTTCGTCTCAGCGCAGAAGTGTTCGATGAGCTGATCTTAGATGACTTCTACTTTGCCAACTGCCGCTGCAGTGAGTGCGTGAAGCAAAAAGGCTCCCGCTCCTGGAAGCAGATGCGTCTGGCACAGAAGCTGGAGATCACGAAGTCCGCTGTAGCGCTGGCCAAAGAGGTAAACCCGAAGATCAATTTCATCGTCAAATACCCCCAGTGGTATGAATACTACAATGAGACAGGCTACAATCCGCAAGAGGAGCCTGCCATCTTCGACTCCATCTACACCGGCACCGAGACCCGCAATCCTGTCTATGCCCAGCAGCACCTGCCCAAGTACCTGTCCTATTTCGTAATGCGGTATCTGGAAAGTGTTGCCCCCGGCAGAAACTTAGGCGGCTGGTTTGACCCCTACGAGTGTACCTACAATCTCTCTTCCTATCTGGAGCAGGGATATCTGACCTTGTTCGGCAAGGCAAAGGAGGTAACTCTCTTCTGCCTGGGCTCTCTGATGAATGATCCTAACTTCCGCATCTTCGTCCCCGCCATCGGGCAGATGTTTAAGGAGTTGGACAGGCATCTGTCACTGTTAGGCAATCCGGTGGGTGCGGTTGCCTACCGTCCTCTTCACGGCAGAGGAGAGGATTACATCCACAACTATCTGGGCATGTGCGGTATTCCCTTTGAGGCCAGCTGCACCTACCCTGAAAACGCAAAAACGGTGTTCCTGGCGGAGAGCGCAGGGGATGACCCCAAGCTGGTTCAGAAGATGCATGACAGCCTGATGCGTGGCAGTGATGTGATCGTCACCAGCGGTCTGGTCCGCAAGCTGGGTGCCTCCTTCAGCGATACCTTTGTCAATGTGAACTATACCGCCCGCAAGGCTTTGGTCAAGGATTATGCTACCACCAGAGACAACGGTCTCACCATCAACGGCTCCTATGCAGGAGACAGAACCATTCTGATTCCTCAGCTGGATTACGCCACCAACGATATCTGGGAGCTGGCTGCCGCCTTTGGTCATGACAATAACTTCCCCATCGTGCTGCGGTGCCGCTATGGAGAAGGCCGCATCAGTATCCTCACCATTCCGGATGACTGCGGTGATCTGTACTCCTATCCTGCCGAAGTACTGTATACCATCCGGGAGTTATTCTGTAAGAACCTTCCCATCTGTCTGGAGGGGCCTTCCGGGATCATGCTGTTTGCCTATGACAACAATCGTTTTATCCTGCGCTCCGATCTGCCCTACGATGAATCCGTTTCCATCCTGTGTGATGAGAATGTGAAAGCGATCCATGTAATGGGTCCTGATACGGTTCTCCCTGTGGTTGGGAGAAGGGTCGATGTACGGCTGACTCCCAATGTGAACTATCTGTTTGAGGTCGTCACAGAATAAAAACTGCCCCCGTCCATTCCCAAAATGGCCGGGGGCTTTTTTCGAAACCCTAACTAAATGACATTGCGAGATTTGTTCCATTTACTCATTCCCGTAATTTGCAAACCGGAAATACCTTTTCATGGTATTTTCCACGTGTAAAATCGACAGAAGAAGTGGACTTTCTGATTTCCGATGTTAGTGTGTTCAGCAAAACCGCCATCTCTCAGTGCTTTTGTTGTTTTCTCCTTCCATTCCACGAAGGAAAGAAACCTCTTTACAGCGAGAAGAATCCATTGCCAGATCTACGATGTATGGATACACAGCGAAACCGCGACCTCGCAAGCCTTTTGTCGTTTTTCGCTTCGTTTCTAAGGAAGTAAGTAGCCTAATTACATCGATGAAGGCCATTCCTCGATTTCCGATGTAAATCGACACTACAAAACTTCTAAAAACAAGTCATATCGATGCTTCACCCATAGAAGAAGCCTCTGATCTGCTCAAAAAGAGTGAGATCTCAAGTCTCCCGGAAATCCTATCTGCTCTCCCAGTGTTCTTTCGTCAGGATATTCGTATGGCCGATTCTCACCTCGTTCAAAAGAGGCACCGAGACCTCATCGCAGGTATGATGGTAGACAAAACCCAACTTCTCCTGGACTCTCCTGGACTTCACATTCCCATCGTAATATCCACACCAGATCGTTGACATGCCCAGTTCCGTAAAGCCTCTTTTCAAAAGTGTGCCTGCTGCCTCCGGCATATACCCTCTCCCCCAGAACGGTTTCCCGAGCCAATAACCCAGTTCACATTCATCATCTCTGTCGGTCATATCCGTATGGCCGTTCAGCTTCAGTTCTACAGCCCCGATCGCGATATTCCTTCCCTTCTCGCAGATCGCGTAGCACTCTGCACCGTTGAACACATTTGCAATCACTGCACGGCTGTCTTCAATACTCTTGTGGGAGGGCCACCCCGCAATCGGACCCACATCCGGATCCTTTGCATATTCAAACAGGCTTTCTGCATCTTCTGCGGTCCACCTTCTCAGAATCAATCTGTCTGTTTCAATCATTCTTCAAATTCCTCCATGACAATGATTTCTATCTGCTCCCTGTATGTTTGGATAACAGGGTGATCAGGCATATCCCCAGTACCACGGCACAGTAGGTTCCCTCGAACACCCCAAGCCAGATCAGTGCACTTTGAAAAAGCTCCGGCGGACAGAGGTGGATCAAGCGGTCTGTGGCCGGGTTCAGCACCCAATTGTACCCTGTAAAGAAAATTTCGTGAAAGGAGTCGATCCAGCGATCGAGGTCTAATACCGCTGCCAGGCCTATCCCTGCTCCCAGGATTCCAAGCACCCCGAAGCCCTCCAGTGTGCCGATGGCGATGTTGCAGGCAGTTCCTCTTCTCACCAGAACGACCGTCACCAGTACTGCCAACACAAGGAGCACCAGCATCATCAGGTTTACACCGGAAAGAATCCCTGCTATTTCTTCCAGGTGCGTCAGCTCCTTGGCATTCAGAAAAGAAACCTCCTGCCCCTTCACGATGATGGGAAAGTAGGTCTCCTCGCCGGTTCCCTTCATCAGTCTGACGATTCCATGCGTGATATTTTCCAGCTGCTGCCTGTCCAGCTTCAGCTTCGCCGTCACGTTTAACCGCGAGGTGTACTGGTAAAGCAAAAATCTGCTGTTTAAGATGACTCCGTAGAAGAAGCCATACAGAAACAGCAGACTGATACTCAGGAAATCAAACAGCGCCAGAAATCGTTGTAAGCGCTTACCCATGGTCTAGTAAAGACCTTTCATCAGGCTCTTGGAAAGCCCACCGCTTAAGGAGTCCTTGATTGCCTTGGGGACATACAGGGTGATGCCCTTGGACATGATCAGTGCCATCGCGATTGCAAAGACAGCAATCGCCACAATTGTAATATAGATCAGAATATTCTTCTTCTCAGGATACTTCTCTACCAGCGCTCCCTGCACAAATGCCATCACAAAGATGGTAGCACCCGCAAACAGGGCGATGCTGATCCCTACCTCCAGGAATGCGAAGAGAATGGCGATCAGGATCACCGGAATGTTGTAGACCGCTCTGATACCGGCCACCTCGATGGCATGGTTGATGGAAAACTTCAGCTTTGCCACAAGGCCAACCAGCCAGAAGATTGCAGCAAACAGCAGTGCCGCCACTGCAGCAAACAGGATGGTCAGGAAAAATGCCTGAAGACCGGAAAACTTCAACTTACTGGTAAGTCCGGAGAGCAATGCGCCGCCGACCCCGGACAGTGCGGAATTGATATTGCCTATGTAACAGCAGGAAAGAATGGCGGAAAGAAAAATCTGAACGCCGATAAAGACCAGCGCGCTGTTTCTGTTCTCACCGGACAAAAATGCAGCGCCGCCGGTAGCAGGAGCCTTCAAAATCGAGACAAAGGACTTCCAGAATCCCATGACCTGACCCTTTACCTGTTCCTTGTCTACGGTAGGAAGTGTAATGGTAACAGGCTTTGCTGCCGGTGCAGGGTTTACTGCTTCCTCGACGGGTTTTGCTTCCTCCGCTGCAGGATTTACTTCTTCCGCTGCAGGTTTCACTTCCTCCGCTGCAGGATTTACTGCTTCCACTGCAGGTTTCACTTCCTCCGCTGCAGGATTTACTGCTTCCACTGCAGGCTGGGACGCAGCAGCGGAAACAGCCTTAGCCTCTCTCGCTGCGGTTGCCTCCGGGCAAGAACAGACCTGGCCCTCTTCTAACTTCTTTCCACAATACTTACAAAATGCCATAATGGTATCCCCCTTTTATTAACGCTTATTCTTCGCGCTTAATCTTTGCACCACAGTTTTCACAGAACAGTCCTTCCGCCGGCAACGGAGCGCCGCACTCCTCACAGAATGCCGGCTTTGCCCCCGTAGTCTCTGCCTCTGCAGTCTCAGTCGACACCTCAGGTGTCACAGTAAGAACAGGCTGTTTCACTTCCACATCGGGAACCGGTGCGAAATCAGGTGCTTTCACAGGAGCCGCCTTCGATACAACGATCACTCCGGATTTCAATACACCGATGACCAGCATCACACAGCCGGCTGCGATCAGAACCCAGAACAGTACTGCCAGCAGATCGATAGAAGTTCCGACCCATTCGATCTTCGCATTGGTTTCCGTGAAGGCTGCCTTCAGACTGCCGCCCGGCTGCTCCTTCAAATAACTGTCACTGACATTGGTATACTCAAAGCTGTTGATACCGGACAGATCTAACTGATAGTTCATGACAAAATTCTCGGGAAGGGAGGAAATCACCTGGGAGTAATCCACCTTGTCCACCACTACCTTGCTCTTCTTCACCTTGGCAAAGCCCTTCTCGTCCGCATAGGTCAGATTCCAGTTTCCTCCAAAGAGCAATGCACCGCTTCTGTTCAGCTCATAGTCCTTGCCGGTCTGGGTGATCACGATGGAAGCCCCGTCCTTTACCTTACTCTCGATCTTGACAGAATATTCCGGTTCCTTCTTCTCCTCAGATTCTGCAGCGACTTGCGTTGCTTCCGCCGCTTCACCGGACTCTGCGGTCTCGGACTGTTCCGGTGTCTCCTCAGTTTCCTTCTGTTCCAAGCCGATCCGTTCCTCGAAACGGCTTACCATCAAAGCCAGTTCCTCATCCTTCGGGATCTCCGCCAATGAAAAGGTGGTAACTCTCTTCCACTTGGAGCCCATCTTCTGGGTGGTCTCCACATCCAGTTCACTGACCGCAAAGGACTTTTTCACTCTCAGGACAAAGCTTCTCTCATCTCCATACATCCCACAGCTGTCCATCAGTCTGTAGCCCGGATAATTGGTCGCGTCGTAATCATGTCCGCCATAGCCATTCACTGTGGTGGAATAGCCGGAGGGTGTTTTCATCAATACGTAGAAATCTGTGCCGTATCCCTGACGAGACACGTAATTGGACAGATTGATCTTCATTTCATTGCACTGAACAAATTCGAAGGGTGTGCCGGTGACGCCGTCTTCAGCCTCGGTGATGGAAGCATTTTCCGCACCGAATACAGACTGACAGAAGTTCTCCAGCCCTGCCTGATCGATAAACTGCTTCCCGATGACAAATGCTACACCACCATCGGAAAGTGCCTCCTCCTTCTGCTCACTGTCAGCAGGAGCAACGGACTGAATGTATGCCCGGATCTCTTCCCCCTTTGCGCTCATGGAGCTCTCAGGTACCTCAAAACGAAGGGACACATGGTAAGAACTCAGATCCAGCACCTCGATAAACAGCTTTGCACTGTTCAGCTTCAGATAGGAAATGGTATTCACGTTCACATAATTGCCGGAAATTCTGTTCTCTCCGTTATAAACCACCTCCGTACTGCCCATGGAAAATACCTTGCCCGCGTTGTCTGAGGTTACAAAGCCTGCCTCTACCACCGCCGTTTTCAGCCACTCCATCAGATCCTGTGACGTAAAATCCTCCCGTATGTTGACACCGTTGACCCAGATACTGTCCGGTGCCTCCATGGTGATCTCACGCTCTCCGCCTAAGAGATTGGAGACTTTGGTCTGATAATCATCAAGTCCGGTAAAATTCAGCACAAAGGTGAAGGTCTTGATCTCCTCGCTGTCATCGTAGGACCAGCTTAAGTCAGCAGGGCAGGCAGTCTTCACCAGCTCCTGCAGATCCTCGATGGTACCGGTAAAGTTCTCCTGAAATACAGAATCATCGATGGCGATCTTCATCACACGGCTGCCGCTCAGATCCTTGTTGACCGCCAGTGTAGTGTCAATGGAAGAACCCGCCTTACAGCCGCTCATCGCCAGCGCAGCCAGCATCAGAATCAGGGCTGCCAGTAAATTACGCAATTTTCTCATAAGTTTATCCTCTCCTATTTAGAAGCCCAGCATATCAAGATAGAGTTTGCCGTCTTCCTCCAACAGCTTCATCTCCTGTGTGCTGATCTTGATCTTCTCTGTCTCCGGAATCAGTGTCACCACCTTAATACTCGAAGGCTGTCCTTCCTCATCCAGAATCACACCTCCCTGCAGCATTCTGATACCCTGCGTCTCGGGCTTCTCAGAATTGCCCAGGAGATTTACGATAGTGGACATGGTCATACCCAGACTTTCCATTTTCTCCATCTGTGAAGGTGCAATGGCCTTCGCTGCTTTTTCCGGATTACCGCTCAGCACAGCGTTGACAAAGGTATCCACTGACTTGACAGCGTTCTGTCTGCAGCCGTTTCCGATGCCGACGCCGATGGCGATCAAAAGCAGCAGGACTCCGATCAGAAAAAATTTCTGCTTCAAAATCTTTTTCATAACGTGTCTCCTTTTCGAAATAAAAGTTCACACGTAATTATCCCACATTTTTTTCATTATTTCAACAAATTTTGGGGGTGTTTTCCAGTTTTTTCAGAAGTGTTTTCCCAATCTGAAAAAAAGCGCAATGAGATCTCCTTGCACCCACCGCCCTCTTTCTGTATACTATTGGAAAAGAATGGGAACACCGGGAAAGGAGGAGATACCTATGCGATATCAGAAGAAACAGCTGCTCTGCATCCTGTCCGCCCTCCTGATCTGCCTGTCAGGCATCTGTCTGTCCTTCTCCGGACCGGCTGCCCAAAATACATCCTTTTCCCCGGTTGGGGAACTTCCCCGAGTCACTTCCCCGGCATTTTACTTTACAGACACGGAGGTCTGCCCCCCGGAAATGCTTGGGATGCGCTTCACCAACGGTCTGAACTTTGTTTCCGAACGCCGCCTGAACCAAAGGAGTGAGGTGTCCTTCACTGCTACTCTTTTGTTCTGTCTTTGCATCCTCACGCTATGGGGATCGCACCATTTTACCGGTCTTGTCGCTGCCCCGGACTGCAGTAGCTCCAGACAGCAGCTGATCACAGACTATCTGCACCATTCCGACGGCAAAAAAAGATCCTGATACAGCTGCCACTGCTTTCGCCTATAGAAACATATAGGCTTATTTGTGTACACAAAAAAGCTGAATTGATCCGGAAACAGGCATTTCCAGACCGATCAGCTGCAAACGGAGGGTAAAAAATGTATCTGGATATTTTTGCCGGCATCCTATGCGTCATCGTGGCTGTCACCGGCGTCTGGGTCTGGTGGTTGGACCACTCCGGGCCTTCGCCCGATCAAACACAGCATAAGGAAGAGCAAAACGAAGAGCAATAAAAAATCGGGGCTGTAAAAGACTCCCCAAAAAGGAAAAATCGCTTAGGCCATTGAGGTTAAGCGATTTTTCTTCATTCATATCAAAAATAAGGATCCTCTAAACTATCTGTTTTACCTGATTCTGTATCCTTTGCCTCATTCTATCTATTCACCTAACAGCGAAGTAATAAATTGAGGGACATCCCATTGTTGCGCTTGGCTCGCCAAGTCATAATAATAGATTGTGATAACCTCTGCCTCAGTCCCTAATTTGTCGTTTTTCCAATCCTGCAGCACCTTCTCTTCAAATCCTAATCTGTCAGTCTCGTTTCTATATGCATCAGACACAACCGCCATGCAATATTCTACTCCATAGAATCCTTCGTAATCATATCGTGTGTCAATCACAGTAAACCTGGATTGAGAGGGAAAAAAAATGCAACTCCCAACAACAGCAAGCATCGCAAACAACGTAAGCGCTGAAATGATCCATACCCACTTTTGAGGCTTTTTTACTGCTTTGGTTGTTAAGCTCTCTCCTGCTAAAAGCTCATCATAAAAGAGCTGAAAAATATCTGTTAATCGTTTTATTGCCTCAATGTCAGGAGCACTATTCCCGTGTTCCCACTTGCACAGAGCAGATGGAGAAATACACAATTGCTCTGCAAGTTCTTTCTGGCTCATATTATGTTCTGCACGTAATGCAACCAACCGCTTTCCTAATTCTACTTTATCCACCACGATAACTCCTTTAACAAGACATCTCAATTAATTATACTTTATCCTGAATTATTCACGGAACAGTATCTGAACTGATAACTGTACCATGAATC
>JBJENO010000047.1:0-15231 GCA_051880235.1 Acetatifactor sp.
ACTGTAAATCTGCTGCAAATTGCTTCGGTGGTTCGAATCCACCTCCATCCATTTGTTTTCTTGAATATATCTATTCAGAGAGCATATATTTTAATAACTTCATATCGCGGGGTGGAGCAGTCTGGAAGCTCGTCGGGCTCATAACCCGAAGGTCATAGGTTCAAATCCTGTCCCCGCTACTCAATGCCCAGATAGCTCAGTTGGTAGAGCAGAGGACTGAAAATCCTCGTGTCACTGGTTCGATTCCGGTTCTGGGCATTTTTTATTGCCTTTTTTGTCGATACCATTCTCAACGATGATATTTGCTTCGAAATTCTTGATGGGTGCTTCCAACCTCTTTATATAATGTCTGAAGGAAGTGACTTTGGGATGAAAAGGCAAGATAATTTGCAATTTTAATATAACTATAATCAGAGTACTGCAGAAGATTTTTTGCGTGCTCTATTTTTTTGCTTCAAGTAAATGCATTAACAGATACCTCTGTAACTTTTGCAAAGCTTCAGGGGACTGTTTTTTTTCGAAAAGATATGCTATACTTTCCAAAGTGAGTGGAATCGGAGTTATGTAGAATGAATGAACAGATGGAAACAATTAGCAGCAAAGAGAAAAAAGTCTTCCGGAAAGTGCTGATCGGTCTTTTGGAGGCTCTAATGCTGCTTATGGCGGCAGGATACTTTTTGGGCGCCCGATATTTCAGACAGCATTTTTTGCCCGGAACACTGATCAACGGTATAGAGTGCGGCAAACTGCTGCCTGTTTCTGCCGTGTCTTTGCTGGAAAAAGACAGAGAACTTTACTCTTTAGAGATATTCGGCCGCAACGACAACGGTGAAGAAATTCTGCTGGGAACACTGACAGCAGACCAGGTGGGTATGGAATATACCAATACTTCCAATATGCTGCAGGAAGTGCTGGCCAAACAAAATCCCTACCTGTGGCCTAAGGCTTATCTGACGGGCAGTGGGGAGACAGAATATGTGAAGGAATATCAATTGGATCCGGTGAAACTGAAGGAAGCCCTGTTTGATTTGGAGGCTTTTCAACAGGCCGGTGACAACCTGCCCAGGGATGCCTTCATCAGCGGATACAATGCAGATACGAAGCGATATGAGATCGAAGAGGAGCACTTAGGCACCGCATTTGATACCGAGAAAGCGTATCGGTATATTGTAAAGCAGCTGGAGCGGGGAAATACCAGCATCTCCCTCAATCAGGGCGGCTGTTATCGGAATCCGGATGCAAAGAGCAACGATCGGAGACTGACGAAGATCACAGATACGCTGAACAGATGGCTCTCTGCCTGTATTACCTATGATTGGCACGGTAATACTGTTGTGGTAGATGCAGATCTGATTCATGAGTGGGTGAGTATAGAAGAGGGGAAGCCTGTACTGGATGAGGCGGCAGTGCTTGACTTTCTGGAGAAGACTGCGGAGAAATGGAATACTTACGGTACCGTTCGAACCTTTGAGACGAGGTTGGGGGTTACCCTATCCCTGAAGGCGAAGAAGTATGGCTGGCGAACCGACACAGACGCGGAATTCCCATTGTTGTTGGAGGCGATCTACGGGGGAGAACAGATTGAAAAAGAACCTGTTTATGAGATCGAAGGCTATCATAAAGGGAGTGATGATATCGGTCCTTCTTATGTGGAGGCGGATCTGACAAATCAGCACTTATATCTGATGCAGGACGGTGAACTTATTCTGGAAACGGATTTTGTCTCCGGCAATATGAGCTCTACCCCGGATTGCATTACGCCGGAGGGGATCTTCGGTATCACCTACAAAAAAACACCGGCGGTGCTGCGGGGGGCAGATTATGCCACTCCGGTGACCTATTGGATGCCTTTCTATCGCAATTATGGGATGCATGATGCTACCTGGCGCAAGACTTTTGGAGGAGATGTCTATCTGACCAATGGGTCTCACGGCTGTATCAATCTTCCCAAGAAAGCGGCCGGAAAGATTTTTGAAGCGGTGGAAAAAGGGTTCCCCGTCATAACGTATTATTATCCGGATGGAAAAAATCCTTTGGCAAAGCAGACAGAGACTGTGGATGAGGATGCCACACCCACCCAAGGGGAACTGGAACCGACGATATCAGAGACAGTACAGTAGAGGCTCAAAGACATTGGGCGAAACCAATGCATCAGTCAGACAAGAGAGGTTACTTTGGAACAGTTATGGGACAAACTACAGGCGTATGGAAGCGGTGACCGGTACCCTTATCACATGCCCGGACATAAGAGAAATGGCTGGGGAGCCTTACCCCCCGAACTTGCAAAACTGGACATTACGGAGATCGATGGATTTGACAACCTGCATCAGCCGGAGGATCTTCTCAGACAGCTGCAGCAACAGGCAGCTGCGATCTGCGGTGCGGAAGAGAGCTTCTATCTGGTAAACGGCAGTTCCTGCGGTGTATTGGCGGCAATCAGTGCGGCTGTTCCACAGGGTGGGAAACTTCTGATGGCAAGAAATTGCCATAAATCGGCCTACCATGCAGTATATCTGCGCCAGTTGGAGGCAGCCTATCTTTATCCGGAGATGCTGCCTGAATATGATGTATGTGAAGGTATCACACCGCAACAGGTAAAGGAGGCTTTACAAAGGGATCCTTCGGTGTCTGCGGTATTGATCGTTTCCCCCACCTATGAGGGCAGAATCGCTGATGTGCAGGGGATCGCGCAGGTAGTGCACTCCTACGGGATTCCCCTGATCGTGGATGAGGCACATGGAGCCCATTTGAATTTTGCTCAGTATTTTGCTGAGTATCGATTGACGAACAGTAATCTGGCAGGGGCCGACCTGGTGGTTCAGAGTACCCATAAGACGCTGCCGGCACTGACCCAGACGGCGTTGCTGCATGTGAATGGCAGGATCATCGATCGAGACAGGCTGCGAAGGTTTTTACAGATCTACCAGACAAGCAGTCCCTCTTATCCATTGATGGCCAGCATTGATAACTGTTTATCCTATGCGGCACAATACGGCGGGGAGCCTTTCCGGCTGTTCGAGGAAAGATATTTAAAGCTTCTTCAGGAATTGGAGAGCTTGCAGAAGCTTCGGATACTGCGCGGAGATGACAGACAGGATATCGGAAAGCTGGTGATCAGTGTCCGGGGAACGAACTGCAACGGTAAACAGCTGTATGACCGACTTCTTCAGCAGTATCATCTTCAACTGGAAATGGCTACCGAGACCTATTGCCTGGCGATGTTCACGGTAGGCGACAGGCAGGAGGGGTACGACAGAATGCGGGATGCCCTGCTGGAGGTGGATCGTCAGCTTGAGAGTTGTCGGGAATTCAAAACGGAAAGAGAGATTCTCCCTTATGTGAAAGCAAGCCACAGGGTAATAGGTCTTGCCAAAGCATGGGACAGTAAGGTAAAATGGAACTATCTGGAGGAATGCGAGGGATGCATTTCCGGAGGATTTGTGAGTCTGTATCCCCCGGGAATTCCGTTGCTTGTACCCGGAGAACCCATTGACGGAGAACACATCAAAGTGATAAACAGGTGGTTGACGATGGGTCTTTCGGTAACCGGAATACGGATGGATGAGGAGCACTGCAGTTTAGCAGTTCTCATGTAAAATAATAATCTATATGGGGAAAACCCGTGAAATGGAGGAAGAAATGCGCAGAACGAAAATTGTATGTACGATTGGACCTGCCAGTGAATCAGAGGAGAAGCTTCGTGAGTTGATGCTGGCCGGAATGAATGTGGCACGATTCAATTTTTCTCATGGAACACATGAGGAACAGAAGCAAAAGCTGGAAACGGTTCGCAAGGTTCGGAAGGAATTGGGACTTCCCGTAACAACCATGCTGGATACCAAGGGACCGGAGATCCGTCTGCGGGATTTTGAGGGCGGCAGAGCAGAGTTGATTGCGGGGGAACGGTTTATCCTCACCACAGAGGAGATAATGGGAACCGCCGCGAGAGCAACCATCAGCTATAAGAATCTGAAAAATGATATCTCTGCCGGGACCACGATCCTCATCGATGACGGACTGATTCAGCTGAAGGTGGAGGAGATCGACGGGGAGGAGATCATCTGTCGCGTGGAAAATGGCGGATTTGTCTCTAATCACAAGGGCGTGAACGTGCCCGGAGCGATTCTTTCCATGCCTTACATCAGTGAAGTAGACAGGGAGGATATCCTCTTCGGCATCGAAATGGGATACGAGTGTATTGCGGCTTCCTTTGCAAGGTGTAAGGAGGATATTCTGGAGCTTCGCAGTATTCTGGATGCCCATGGCAGTAAAATGAAGATCATTGCCAAGATCGAGAATATGCAGGGTATTCAGAATCTGGAGGAGATCCTGGCCGTCTCTGACGGAGTCATGGTTGCCCGCGGAGATATGGGTGTAGAGGTTCCTCTGGAGGAAGTACCGGTTGTTCAGAAGAAGATGATCAAGCTGGCAAACGAGATGGGCAAATTTACCATCACTGCTACGCAGATGTTGGATTCCATGATCAAAAATCCCAGACCTACCCGTGCGGAGGCTACAGATATCGCCAATGCGATTTATGACGGCTCCACTGCGGTGATGCTTTCCGGGGAGACCGCAGCCGGTAAATATCCGGTGGAGGCAGTAAAGACCATGGCCCGTATCGCTGAGAGTGCGGAGAAGGAACTGGATTTTGAGGAATTGCATCGCAAGCAGAGTTATACGCAGAAAAAGGATATTACCACGGCCATTGCACATGCTACCTGTCAGACTGCGATGGATCTGGATGCAACGGCGATCATTACCGTGACCATGTCCGGCTACACAGCCCAGGCGATCTCCAGATTCAAGCCCGAGGCGCCTGTGATCGGCTGCACTATCAATGAGAGTGTGTGTAATCAGTTAAATCTCCTCTGGGGAGTAAATCCTCTGCTGATCGAGAAGGAAAATACTACAGAGGGGCTCTTTGAAAATGCAGTGGCTGCAGCGAAGAAGGCCGGCTATGTGAAGCCCGGAGACATTGTTGTCATTACGGCAGGAGTACCTGTGGGAATTGCAGGTACCACGAATATGATTCATGTGATCGAAGTGCAGTGACGGCAGGAGATCATTTACCGGAAAGGAGAGCTGCCTGCGGGGCAGCGGGATACCATGGGAAGCATCATTTGTCTGATGGGAAAGAGTTCCACAGGAAAAGATACGATCTACAAACGACTGTTGGAGGACAATCCATATTCTCTGAAAAGGATCGTGCCTTATACTACCAGGCCCATTCGAATCGGAGAAGAGGACGGGGTAGAGTATCATTTTACCGATGAAACAGGATATCTTGCCCTGCAGGCCGGCGGAAAGATCGTAGAAGCCCGGGCTTACCATACCTACCATGGAATATGGAGATATTTTACGGTAGATGACGGTCAGATTACAGAGGAAGATCATTATTTGATCATTGGAACTCTGGAAGCTTATTCTCAGATGAAGCGCTATTTTGGCAGAGAAAAAATGATCCCTTTGTTGATCGAATTGGATGATGGTGTCCGGCTGCAGCGGGCGCTGGATCGGGAGAGAAGCCAGCAGAATCCCAGGTATGAGGAAATGTGCAGACGCTTTCTGGCTGACAGCGAGGATTTTGCCGAAGGAAAGATCAAAGAGGCGGGAATCGATAAGCGTTTTGTCAATGATGATCTGGACCGGTGTCTGGAGGAGATCAAATGCTATTTAGGAGAGAGATTGTAGGAGACCTGTTTGGGTCCGGAAAGGGAAGGTGAGAGTGTGGCTGGATTTCAGGATATCATCGGTCAGGAGCAGATGAAGGAACATATGCAGCGGGCAATCGCTTCCGGCAACATTTCTCATGCCTACATCATTGCAGGGGAGAAAGCATGTGGGAAGCGGACGATTGCCGGAATCTTTGCCCAGACTCTGCAGTGCGAGGCAGGCGGGATAGAACCCTGTATGAAATGTCGCTCCTGTAAACAAACCCTTTCGGGCAATCAGCCGGATATCATCTATCTGCCCACCCCACAGCCAAAGGGAAAGGCCGGTAAAGAAGGGGAAAAGAAAAGCACCTCCATCGGCGTGGATGAGATTCGTTCCCGGCTCAACAATGATATTGTGATCAAACCCTACAGCAGTCCCAGAAAGATCTACATCCTTCAGAATGCCGAACAGATGACGGTTCAGGCGCAGAACGCATTGTTAAAAACGTTGGAGGAGCCTCCCGCCTATGGAGTGATACTGCTTCTGACCACAAATGTAAATGGGCTGCTGCCTACGATCCTGAGCAGATGTGTGGTGCTCAATATGAAGCCCGTGCCGGATGAGACAGTGGAGCGATACCTGATGGAGCAGTGTAAACTGCCCGATTATCAGGCGCAGGTATGTGCAGCGTTTGCCAGAGGAAATATCGGAAGGGCAAAGGAGTTGGCAGGAAGCAGCGATTTTGAGCGAATGAAGTCCGATGTCCTCAACCTTCTGAAGTACGTGCGGGAGATGAGCCTGAGCCAGATCATGGAGGCAGTGAAAAAGGCAGGCGACTACAAAAAGCAGATCAATGACTATCTGGATATGTGTGTGATCTGGTACCGGGATGTGCTGTTCTATAAGGCCACCGCAGAGGCCAATCGACTGGTGTTTCGGGAAGAGATCTCCGCCATTCGAAACATTGCCCGGGATGTGAGTTATGAGGGGATCGAGGATGTGATTCAGGCATTGGATAAGGCGAAGCGCCGCATTGAGGCCAATGTGAATTTCGACCTGGCAATGGAACTGTTGTTTCTGGAGATGAAAGAAAAGGGCTGAGGATAGATTAGGTGTGGCTTTTTGAAGTCAGTTATGTTAGGATATAGCTGTCGGCGCCTTCGGTTGGCGCCTGTGAGGTGAATAGATTGACAGGTTTTCCACGGAAAACCGAAGCAGAAAGGTAATCAGAAAAATGACAAAAGTAATTGGTGTAAGATTTCGGACCGCAGGGAAGGTGTACTATTTTGATCCTCTGCAGTATCAGATCAAGAGAGGAGACCATGTTATTGTAGAGACCGCCAGAGGAATCGAGTACGGTCTGGTGATGACCGGTGTGACGGAAGTGGACGATTCCAAGGTGATACAGCCTTTGAAACCGGTGCTGCGCATTGCCACAGAGCGGGATACGGAGCAGGAGGCCAATAATAAGATCAAGGAGCGGGAAGCATTTAAGATCTGTCAGGAGAAGATCCGCAGTCACGGATTGGAGATGAAACTGATCGATGCCGAGTATACTTTTGATAATAACAAGGTATTGTTCTATTTTACAGCGGATGGAAGAATCGACTTCAGAGAGCTTGTAAAGGATCTGGCAGGCGTGTTCCGCACAAGGATTGAGTTGCGGCAGATCGGCGTGCGCGACGAGACGAAACTGATGGGAGGCATCGGTATTTGCGGACGTCCCCTGTGCTGCCACAGCTATTTGGCCGATTTTGTGCCGGTGTCCATTAAGATGGCAAAAGAGCAGAATCTTTCCCTGAATCCCACGAAGATATCAGGTGTCTGCGGCAGACTGATGTGTTGCCTGAAGAATGAGGAGGATACCTATGAAGAACTGAACCGCCGGTTGCCCGGTATTGGTGATACAGTTGCTACTGAGGACGGATTGCGCGGGGAAGTAGCCAGCGTCAATGTGCTGCGTCAGCTGGTAAAGGTGGTAGTAGAATCCGGGGATACCAAGGAGATCAAGGAGTATCCGGTGTCACAGCTTCGCTTCCGGAGGAAGGGTGGACACAAGGATAAGCTGGAGCTCTCCAAGGAGGAACTGGAGGAGCTTGAACTGTTAGAGAGTGAGGAGAAAACCGAGAAGCCTGAGATCAGAGACAATGCCCCGGCTTCGGAGGGAGGACTTTCCAAGCAGGGAAGGGGAAATCGTTCCAGACAGGAAGGCAGAAAAAACGAGGGCAAGAATCGTCCTGAGGCAGAAAAACGCAGTGAAGGCAGACTTAAGGCCGAGCACGATAAGAGAAATAAAAATGAGTCTGAAAGATCCGAAAGCGGCGAGAAAAAAGGGGCTCCCGAGGGAGAGAAGCGCAAGGACGCACGAAGACCCTTCCGCGGCGAGGGACGCCGGGATCACAAACCTTCTGAGGGCGGCGAGAGGCGTGCCGAACACGCTAGGCCCAGACAGGAAGCCAAACCCGAGAAAACTGCCTTAGAAGGGGTGCAGCGGGAAGCCACCGGTCAGGATCGTCCTCATGGCGGAAGAAATCGTCATAGAAGACATGACAACAGACCTAAGGGAGAGGGAGCCCAGACGCACAATGACAGTCAAGCTTAAGGCGACCGAAAGGATCGATGAACTTCAGAGAAACGGTTACAAGATCATTCAGGACCCGTCCAGATTCTGTTTTGGAATGGATGCGGTCTTGCTGACGGGTTTTGCTCACGCAAGGCAGACAGATACGCTGCTGGACCTGGGCACGGGTACGGGAATCATCCCGCTTCTGATGGAGGCAAAATATCACTGTGCTCACCTGACTGGTCTGGAGATACAGGCCGAGAGTGCTGATATGGCGGCGAGAAGCGTGGAACTGAATGGTTTGACCGACAAAATCAGCATTGTAACAGGCGACATCAAAGAGGCAGACAAGATTTTCGCGTCTGCTTCTTTTGACTGTATTACCTGTAATCCGCCTTACATGATCGATCAGCACGGCATTGTCAATCCGGATGCACCGAAAGCAATTGCCAGGCATGAGGTATTGTGCACTTTCGAGGATGTCGCCGGCCAGACCGCAAAGCTCTTGAAGCCGGGAGGACACTTTTTTCTGGTACACAGGCCCTTTCGCCTGGCGGAGATCATCTCGATTCTGGTCAGGTACAAATTGGAACCGAAACGTATGCAGTTGGTGTACCCCTATGTGGATAAGGAGCCCAATATGGTGCTCATCGAGGCGGTACGGGGAGGAAGATCCCGTATGAGCGTGGAGAAGCCGCTGATCATTTTTGAGAAGCCGGGAGTCTACCGCCCGGAGATCACGCAGATCTACGGATATTGATTACTTTTGCCCTCTCAGGTGCTTTTGCCCGGGAGAGGACAAAAGGAAAACAGTTGCACAGAACGGAGGAGAGAACAGTGCCGGGAACGTTATTCTTGTGTGCCACACCCATCGGGAATCTTCAGGATATGACTCCTCGGGTGGTGGAGACCTTGCAGAGTGTGGATGTGATCGCAGCGGAGGATACGAGAAACAGTATCAAGCTTTTGAATCACTTTGGGATCCATACCCCGATGACCAGCTATCATGAATATAACAGGGTGGAGAAGGCGAAACAACTGATCGAACAGCTGCAGGAGGGGAAGAATATTGCCCTGATCACGGACGCAGGTACTCCTGCCATCTCCGATCCCGGTGAGGTACTGGTGAAAATGTGTCACGAGTGTCACATTCCCGTGACCTCCCTGCCTGGCGCGGCTGCCTGTATCACCGCGCTGACGCTTTCAGGACTGTCCACCAGAAGATTTTGCTTCGAAGGGTTTTTGCCCGCTGATAAAAAGGAGAAGAGGCAGATCCTGGAGGAACTGGCGGAGGAGACTCGGACGATCATTCTCTATGAGGCGCCCCATCACCTGAAGGGGACCTTGGAGGAATTGTATGCCGCACTGGGCAATCGCCGCATCACACTGTGCAGAGAGTTGACGAAAAAATTCGAGACGATTCTGCCCACTACCCTGGAGGAGGCTCTTGCGCTGTATGCAAAGGAGGAACCCAGAGGGGAATATGTGCTGGTGCTGGAGGGCAAGAGCCGTCAGGAAAAGAGACAGGAGGAGATCGCTTCCTGGGAGAGCATGACGATAGAGGAGCATATGGCATATTATGAGAGTCAGGGGATGGATCGCAAAACAGCCATGAAGCAGGTGGCAAAGGACAGAGGACTTGGAAAGAGAGAGATCTACGCGTACCTGAATAAGGATTGACGGGTAAAAACCCGGTGAAAGTCAGGGACGAGCCGGAAAAACGCAGACGACGGAAAGGAAATGTGATTGCTATGGCAGCATCAAATTGTGACGCATGTGTCAATTATGTATATGATGAGGATTATGAATGTTACAGCTGTATGGTGAATCTGGATGAGGATGAGATGTATCGATTCCTGTCCGGTACCCAGAAGGAGTGTCCGTACTTTCGGCTGGACGACGAGTATGCGGTGGTGAGACACCAGATGTAACCTGTAAAACATTGAGATCGTGTTACCGACAAGGCCTGTGTGTCTGCAATCAGACAGATAGGTCTTTTTCGTGGAACTTTTTCAGTTTTTTGGAACAAAATGCAAATTCTGCAAAAGGAGGGTAAAATCCTTTGGTTTGGGACAAACTACAATCGGAATACGTTCCAATGATTGAGAAGGAGGTAACAAGCATGAGCCAGATTTCAGAACTTGACCTGCAGAACCTGCGCCATCTGATCGGCGGGTATGATACGACCCACTGTAAGATGCAGGAATATGCAAAGGAGGCCCAGGATCCCCAGGTAAAGCAGTTTTTCCAGAAGGGCGCCAAATCCGCAATGGACAATAAACAGCAGTTGATGAAATTCTTGCAGTAACAGACACTTGTGTCGGAAAATGAGGTGAAAGATGCAATTACAGGAAAAAATCATGGTTGCCGATACCCTTGCCGGGATCAACGGAGAGCTTCTTCGCTATGCGGAGATGATCCCTCAGTCTGAGAACAAGGAGCTGAAGCAGACCTTAAAGCAGCTTCGCAATGCCTGCGAGCAGTCTCAGGAGGAGCTGTACAACATTGCCAGAGAGAAGTCCTACTATGTTCCCGCCGCGAAGGCCACGGACGAGGAGGTACGTCACGTGAAGGAACTGTTCACACAGGGCACAATCTAAAGGATCGGTAATGAATCGGGAGAGTCATCCGTTGTTTCAAACGGATGGCTCTCCTTTTCTATTCTGTGTTGAAGAAAGTCCAAAAATATTGTACATTAAAGGAAAGCGGGAACTTTTTTGTTGGGTTATCGATCCTGATCGAGGTATCTGATTGTGAGAATACAAAGCAAGAGCAGTGTTCTAGGGTAGGGGAGGAAATATGTATTTGTATCATTTCTTTGATAAGAGAACGGGGCCTTTTCAGAGCCTTACTTCGATAGAACCGGAAGAAGCAAAGAAAATCATGCAGCAAATAAAAGAAGAACGTCCCGATTCCCAATGTGCGCAAAGACACGATAAATATGTGGAATATAGGCGGAATTGTGAAGCTATTTTGCGGAGAGAATTTGCTGCGAAAGGCGGAGTGATCGAAATTAGTGCGCCACATTACATGGTTGTGGAATACAGTCCGTGGCTTAGCACATGGTATGAACAAAGCGATTTCATTAAAATACCGATTGAGGAGTTTGACATAAGAACCTTATCATTTACCTATGGAGATTCCATGCCGACTTTCAGCCCCAATGTAAATGACGGTAAAGAATATCGTCAAAAACTATATACGTACGATGAAATACTGCACATCATTGATAAATACGGTTTGCCGCAGAATTGGAATGACGAAGGGAAATATGGACCCGAACGATACATTGAAGTTCATGTATGGAGCGACGAAACGATTAAAAAGTATCTCTGATAAACTGGAATTTGTGGGAAAGGAATACGAATTTGTAATCACGGGAGGCTATAAGAATGAATTTTTTTGAAACAGAACGATTGCGTTTGCGAAATGTAATACCTGAAGATGTAGATGTGATGTTTGATTATAGAAATAATGAAATATGTTCTCGTTATCAAAGAGGACAAACCAAAACATACGAGGAAATTGAAGATTTAGTTCAACGCAGAAAAGGTGACACAATCTCGTTGGAAACCCCTTTTATGATTGCGGTTGCTTTAAAAGAAACAAATGAAATGATTGGTGAAATAGTGGTAATTCCAAGTGAAAATACATTTTCTTTAGGATATACATTTTCATACAAATATCATAGACAAGGATACGCTTTTGAAGCTCTTTCGGTTTTGATTGATTCTCTTCATGAGAAATTTATTGATTGGGAATTTATTTCCTTTACCGACCCAAAGAATCAAGCGAGTAAGGGATTATTAGTGAAGCTGGGATACAGAAATTTGGGCTATATTTCATCAAAGGAATCACAGGCATTTGGTAAATGGGTTACGGACGCAACAGTAGAGGAATTTTCACAGGCAAGCAGATAAAATGTGAAAATTATCACAACTTCCAATTGATCGCGGTGCCCATTCGCATTCCGCTTCGCTGCATGCTCATGACGCGCTGTCGCGCTATGCATCCAGTTTAATTCACTATAAGAATATGTTAATTATCAGTAAAATCAAGGAGTAGACAAGGGTTGTCGGGTATGAAATATGGCATTTCTCGCTTTGTGTCGTGTTATATATCAACCTTAATTGATAAGATTTGCTCGAAAGGAGGAATAAATGGACCAGAAAAAAATAGGTGGTTTCCTAAAGGAGCTCCGCAATGAAAAAGAGATGACACAGGAACAACTTGCGGAAAAATTTAATGTTTCGAGTAGAACAGTGTCTCGTTGGGAAAATGGGGATTGAGATATAATAGTGACAAGCTTAAGAAAGCCTTATAAATAGGGCGTTTCAGAGGTTAGTCCAAATTTATCTTTTTAATCAGTTACGGTAAAATTGGTGGAGAAAGGCACCAAAAAAACTGAATATGAAACCTAGAGTGGGTGTGGACTACACCATCTTAAGCTTAGACTTCGATAAGAAGTTAGTTTAGGATGGTGTATTTTTTTACCCTTCCGATGCGTGGCTGCATTGGAATAAGTAGTGATGGCATTTCCTTAAGTTTGGTCACTTGTAAGGGAAATGCCCGAAAAGGAGGTCCTGTATGGGATTAGGAAACATTTTGATTGCAATAGTGAAGTTTTTTTTGAAGAGTGTGCTTTTTGTATTAAAGGCAGTTCTTTATGGAGCAAAGTTGTTTTTGTTGTTATTTGTGCTGGTGGCAAGGGTCTTTCTGATTTTTGCAAAAGCAGCAGTACCACAGTAGAAGGGAGCGATCTCTATGTTAAAGAAAGTATGGTTATTGTTTATGCTATGGAGTGTTTTGATGGTTTTGGGATGTTCTGGTGGTATTCCAGAAGATAATACAGAGAGCGTGGTTGTTTCAGATGATGTTGTAGCAGTAGATGATTCTGATACATCTGTGGGGACTGAGCAGACGGAAACATCTGAGATTGAGGAGCAGAGTGGAGATAGTTCTAATGTGGAAGCTTCAAATACGGAAGAACCGACAGCAGATATGACTACAACGGAAGCTGATGCGGAGCCACTAACAACAGAGGTACCAAGCGAGCCGGAAACAGTTACTACTGAGCCTGCCACATCACCTGAGGAACAACAACCAACCACACCGGAGCAGACACCACCGGCTACATCCACGGAAGTTCCTGCAACGGAAGATGAAACGCCACCTGCTACAGATGACAGAGGAAATCCTGCTGACGGAAGTCCGGTGTTTGAGATTACCTTCAACATACCGCAGGCAGAATATGTGGGATATGATGCAGACCGTGTGGCGAGGCTTGCGGTGGAGAAGTGCAAAGCCGCAGGAATGATAACACTTCCCGAAAATCTGGACAGATTGCTTGCAGAGGGAAAGATTACACAGGAAGAATACGAGGAGTATTATCCTTATGATGGTTGCGGTTATTATTCTGTATTTGTGGAAACGAATTTAAACCTTGCTTCTACTATTAGTGGAGAAAGGCTTTGCAGCGAGGAAGAGATTGCAGATTACATAGCCGGAATGATGGTATTGGAAGTAGAACCGTATTTTTACATTGAGTGTGCTGGAGTTTATCAGGGCAACAGCGTAGAGTTCTATGAGTTCCGTTGCTATCGTTAGGCAAATATTTTGAGAGAGGAGGCGACTTTTTATGGGAAAGATGGATATTCCCTATGTAGAAAAGGATGGTATTTTGTATCCGTTACTGACTTTCCCTGCTGATATGGAATTATCGGCAGTGGGAAAGTACGGACTACTGTGGTTATCCTATATGAAGGAAAATCATAAAGGAAGATTTCGTACACTTACAAGACTTGGATGTGTTAATCGGACAGCGCATAAGGTCAATGAGGAAGCTTATGAATGTTGGATGTAATGATTAGTCAGCATATGAGAAAGCATCCGCTTGTAAATCACGGTTCCACCATAGAAATGTGGAAACTGCGTGAGCAGGCAAAGATGGTGGCAGAAGAAACCGTACTTATGGATATTGTGTATCAGTATCATTAGTGAATTGTTTTTATGGAAGGTGGTGGCTTGGCTGCCACCTTTTACAGTAGGAAAAAGATTATGCAAGGGACCGGCACCCGGATTGCCGGAGAAAGAGGTATTTATGACAGAGATTATGAGAAATGAAAGTAACTTGAACACTATGGAAGGCAGAAACTTTATGGAATTAATTCCTGAATTTCTGATTGCCATTGACCATGGCTGGAGTTCCATTAAGACTCCAAGCATCATTTTTGAGAATGGAATTACGGAGTTGCAGACCATGCCTGCCACAAAGGATAACCTGCTTGAGTTTCGAGGCAGAAAATATGTTATCGGTCAGGGCAGAATGGGTAAGCAGGAGACCAAGACAGAGAATGAAAATTATTATCTTCTGACACTGGCTTCAATTGCAATGGAGTTAAGAGAACGTACGGAAGCGAAAGCTGTAAAGGTAAATCTTGCGGTGGGAGTTCCCCTCACCCTTTATGGCAAGGAAAAGAAGGAATTTAAGAATTATCTTCGTTCCAATGACAAAGTGTCATTTTACTATGAAGGGGTCAGATATGTGGTGCATTTTGGCAAGGTAAGGGTATTTGCACAGTGCCATGCAGCGATTGCCAACCGAATGGAAGGTATGGACAGACTGACAGCGGTGGACTGCGGCTCTTGGACACTGGATATTATGTCGGTGGTGAATAAGGTTCCCGTTCTTGATGAGTGCCATACTTACCAGCAGGGACTGATTACAGCCATTGACCGTATTCAGAAGGAGTGCATAGCAAAGTATGGTAAGGAAGTGCCGGAGTATATCATCAATGAAGTGATTGAAACGGGAGATACCAAAGCCATTGCCAAGAATAAGGAATCCATTATGGATACCATCAATGCAGGGCTTAGAAGATATGCCCTTGAAGTGGAAGCCAAGCTTCGTGAACTGAAAATTGACTTTGATTTTACCAATGTGGTGTATGTGGGCGGCGGAGCCGGAGTTATGAGACGTTTTGGAAGCTGTACCGGAGAAAATGTGCGAT
>JBJENO010000048.1:0-3451 GCA_051880235.1 Acetatifactor sp.
AGGCAAGCGGGATGATAGTGGTCAATGCCAATTCGAACAAGAAGAAGGAGATCGCTGAATATCTGGAGAACTTCTTTGGAGAGGAGATTCAGGGACTCTGCAAAAGAGGAATGTACGCCAACCTGAGCGTGCGTAAGCTGACAAGCGAGGAAGCAAGTTCAGTAGAGGTCGAGGGACTATCCGAGGAAGAAAGAGAGCAGCTGGAGAAGGAGAGAGCGCAGGCGGAAGCAGACAGAAGACTGGCGGAAGCGTTCCTGGAGAGCTGTGTGCCTGCTCCCAGACAGTATCCGGAACTGAACCGGATCATTGAAGAGGAACTGGGAGCCATGGCGAAGGGAGACAAGGATGCCCGACAGGTGGCAGAGATCATTCATAAGAGAATACAGATATTCCTGGATGAGGGATATTAAGCAAGTTGTATGAGGCTTTGATGAAAATGAAGTCTAGTGATGCAATAACAGATTATTTAAATGGGAGTGAAATGCGTATGGAAAAAAAGAAAAAATTGTGTGCAATTGGAGTATGCTTATCTGTTTTGATGATGGGAATGACTGCATTAGCTGCGAACAATTGGAACATTATCTTCTGTTCTACTTGTGCTGCAAACTTGACTGTAGTGGGAGGTAAATCAGACAGCTGGCAAACAACACATAGACCAGATGCAAGACTTGTTGATGAGAATGCTAATACATATAGTAGTGATTGTTCAGTTACCCATGTGGCAACAGAAGTAGTAAAGATATGCCCTAATGGACACGGAGCTCAAGCAAGTGCAACCTGCTATGAAGAATACCATACAAACAGAAGTTGTGGAAACAATGGGTACATAGTGTATTACAAATAGGCGATGATTAGATAGGAAAGGAATTGATGACTGGGGAGAAGAATGTGAGAAAAGTATTGTTGATGTTTCTCATCTGTATCAGTTTGCTGACAGGTTGCGGGAAGGTGGAAGGAAGCATGCAGGAGGAATCGAAAGCGGAATCTTTGCCGCACTGGAAGGAAGGATTTATTGTAACTGATGAAATAACTGAGGAGCAGAGGTATTGGATTCAGGAATATATTCCGTGGAAATATGATAACATAGAGATGAACCTTCAGGAGGAAAGGATCCTTTTCCTTTATTCGCTGTCACCTTCTTGTACCTATCAAAGCAAAATATATCGGCTGAATGCAATCATACATCCCCCTTATGTTCAAGCCGTAAGGTGGATTCTATGGGAATATGATACAGAAACTATGGAGTACTACTCGCGCGAGATTTCCTATGAACAGCTTGGTCAAGACAAACAGCAGGACAGCAGCAGTTTTTTGGTGGATATGGATGTAGTTAGTGAGGGGGAATTCATTTTTCAGTGGACAGAGGTTGAAGAGGATTCGGAGAAAAAATTTCATCAAACCGTCAGCAGGATGATTTATTCGGATTTGAAGGAGAATAGCAGTGCTGTTGATTTGTGGGGGACTTATCTACAGAGAGGGATCGTAAAAGATGACGGAGAGGATGCCGCCGTGATTCCTCATGGTTATTGTGTTTGTGACGGTCAGGGAAACACATATGTCAAAGCGGAAGAAAACGGCTTTACTAAACTCTATGTATTTGACAGAACCGGTCAGATCATTATGGAATACCGGAGCGACACTGAGCAGGAAATCGGAGAGCCTATGCGGATGGAGAGTGGGGAACTGGTTTTTCCTGTTCGGGATGTTCATGCGAGAAACTATATATTTCTATGGCCTGATACAACTACAGGGGAAATGCGTAAGCTGGGCCAGATCAACAGTTCCCAGCAGATAGAGAAGTTGTATGGAATGCAGGGAAATTCAGTTTACTATCAGGTAAGGGAAGGAATTATTCAGTGGGATGTTCAGAGTGGAAAGAGAAATCTTGTCTTTAATTTTCAGGAGAACGGTGTACCGATGGGGTATAAAACCATGTTGGTTTTCCGCAAGGATGCACCTCCCATTCTTAGGGTATACAGTGTAGTCGATGATTCCTTTGAAGACTGGCTGGTCGTTCTTTCCGACAAAAAGGTGGAGGGAAAAGATGTTGTGAGGGTTGCGAATCTCACGGAAGATAAATTGGGGATAAGGCAAGTATCAGAGTGTGCCACCCTTTCCTCCAAGAAAGATTTGAACTGTCTGTTTTCCTATGAAAGTCATGAAGATAGTCTTGAGGATTACAGAACAAAAATCATGGCTGAGTTGGTGGCTGGTGGAGGCCCGGATCTTCTCTATGTTTCCCCCGCGGATATGGAGATTCTTCAGAAAAAGGGAATTCTGGCGGACATGAGTGAATTCCTTACACAGGAAACGATAGACAGGCTTCTGCCGGGGGTGATACAGATGGGATCCCGAGGCGGACAATTGATCGGTTTGACGGGGAATGTGACAGTATTGGGAATGGCAGTCTCCAGAGACGTCTGGAAGCAGGATACATGGACGTTGGAGGATGTGATATCTCTGATGGAGAGAGGCTCATTAGAGAGCAGTCTCTTTTATGGCGGACCGAATCTTTACTTTAGTTCTTTTGCTGTACAAAAATTATTCATAGAATATAGTCTGGAAAAGTCCTTTTTGATTGACTGGGAGAAACGTGAGAGCCACTTTAAGGATATGAGGATGAATCAGTTTCTTGATCTTACAGCCAAAGAAAAAAATTCCGGAACAGATGAATCAGGGACCTGGTTAGCCGATGGAACCAGGGTGGCTTTTTTCTCGATGGATTCCCGGGATCAAATTCCGGAGATGATAAAACAACTCGAAAAGGAGAACGGCAGATTCGTTGGGTTTCCCACGGAGGGAGTCAGTGGTATTTATTTGGATGCAAAAGGTATGCTGGTTGTCAATGCCAATTCGAACAAGAAGAAGGAGATCGCGGAATATCTGGAGAACTTCTTCGGAGAGGAGATTCAATGTCTCTGCGAAAGAGGCATCTATCGCAACCTGGGCGTGTGTAAGCTGACAGGTGGGGAAGCAAGTTCAGTGGAGGTCGAGGGACTATCTGAGGAAGAAAGAGAGCAGCTGGAGAAGGAGAGAGCACAGGAGGAAGAAGACAGAAGACTGGCGGAAGCATTCCTGGAGAGCTGTGTGCCTGCCCCCAGACAGTATCCGGAGCTAAACCGGATCATTGAAGAGGAACTTGGAGCCATGGCGGAAGGAGACAAGGATGCCCGACAGGTGGCAGAGATCATCCATAAGAGAATACAGATCTTCCTGGATGAGGGATATTAATAATGGATCATTGGGGACGTGGATCTTTGGGGACGGTGTTTTCCGGACCTCAGATGTGTCCCTTCCGGACTTTCATAATTCTTCTATGCCTTGGAAACGGGCGACTGTTTCCAAGGCATTTTGTTTTACATGATCGGCAACCACCCACATGCTTGGCCAAATTATGCTAGCGTAAAATTTTATTCGGATTAAATGAAAAGAGAACACCACTTTGTGATAT
>JBJENO010000049.1:0-13006 GCA_051880235.1 Acetatifactor sp.
ATAGGGCTATCGCCAAACGGTAAGGCAACGGACTCTGACTCCGTCATTTTCAAGGTTCGAATCCTTGTAGCCCTGTTGGGGAATCACGAAAGTGGTTCCCTTTTTTTGATTGTCGGGGAGGTTCCGATTCTAAAGATAAAATCTTCCGGTTTCGGAAGCTTTTATTTGCGCAATTTCTCATATAGGTATAAGTATTCAAGCAGGAGATTGATCTCTTGCTCATTGTTTGATTTCAAGATGCTTAGTATGGAAGGTGGGAGGACGTTTATATTGCTCTCTGTACCTAAAATCAGATAATCCAGAGTGCAATCAAAATAGGAACACAATTCTATCAATTTCTCAAGTGAGAGAGAAGAAACACCTCTCTCTACTGAACTCATATGTTTGATCGTTATGTCAAGCTCTTCGGCTAATTTCTCTTGGGTAATCCCACGCAATCTTCTTGTCTGACTTATTCTTTTGCCAATTTCTTGATTTAGTCCTTCCATGATTAATTCTCCCTTCTGAATTTAGTATATGACAGTAATTTTCTGTAAATAAGTAATCAAAAGGTGTAGCATAATAAACCTAATAGGTGTATAATATTCAAAACAAATTAGAAAATATAAGTTAGACTGCCAAGGTGGAAGTGCCACATGTTACTTGAAACAAGAATGCGGAAGGTGATTGTATGCGTCAAGAAGAAAAAATAAAGCAGGAGTAATGGTTCTGATATGAATAGCGTTTTGCATGAGAAGTGGAAACACTGGAGGTTTCTGTTTATTTGCCTGTTTGTGTTTTCTTGCTGTACTTATTTTTGCCTTATGAGCAATGGTTTAGTTAACTCGGATGATGGTATATGGGAGTACAATCATTATCTTGCAGGGAAGTGGTCGATACAATGCGGACGATTTGTATGGCCATACCTTGATCGACTTAGAATGGGGATTAGTCCGGAACCGATAACTACATTGATCAGCTTAGGATTGTATACAACCGGGGTAGTCGCAATATTAGATTTATTTAGTATGAAGAATCGAAGCTTGCTTAGTTTTTGACAGGTGCACTTTTCCTCTCTAGTGTTTCGGTATGTATTACTCTCTCATATCGATTTATGTCGCCAACTTTTGCATTAGCATTCGTTTTTAGTGTTGCTGCAGTGTTGTTAATAGTGAGGATAAAGAACAGATATTTGGGAGCAGGGGCGGCTGGAATTGCAATTGGTTTGAGTATGGGCCTGTATCAGGCATTTATTGGATGTACATGTCTCTTACTGCTGGTTTATCTGGTAATACAGTTGTTTGATGAAAAAAAGTCCTTGAAAGGAGTCTTTACAGACATCGTATGTGGTTTGAATGCGGGTATCCTTGGAGCAGTAATCTATAATCTTGGACTGAAGCTGCACTTGACTGTTTTTCATCTCTCGATGTCTGATTACAATGGAGGGAATGAATATTCTCTTCTGCAAAGTTTAAAGGTTTTGCCGGCAAGTGTGGTAAATTGTTACACTGTTTTTAGGAGATATTTCTTTGACAATTACTTCAAAATCAATCTGTTCCAAGAGTATTATGTTTTGCACATATTTTTTGCTTTCATAACAATTATTATTTTGATTGAATTGGTTAGGCTGTTTAGAAAAGAAAAATTGAGAGCTTTATTTGCATTGATTTTATTGATATTGCTACCGGTAGCATCAAACGCAGTACTTTTGATAGCAACCTCTGCATGGGTATCTCTTCAAATGACAGCGGCAATGGCTCTTATTCCATCCGTTGTTGTGATCTTACTATTATCAGTTAAGAGAAAGTATGAAATAAAGTGGATAAAGAAGGCACTATGTACGCTCATGGTGTTTGTTGTATTCTACGGCAATTTCTATCAGGTACAAATTGATCAGGAAGCTATGAGATCCGGTATTCAGTCGACAAAGATGATTGCATCGGAAGTTACGGCACAACTGATTGATATGAACCTATGGGACGAATCCCTAGTATACTGTTTTTTTGGGAATCCAGGTCAAAACTCCATGTATAGCCTGAATAAGGTGTCATCAAGAGCTAATATGTATTCATTATTTGGCAGTTGGAAGTCAAGGGATTATAATTGCTCAAGACGCTCCTGGGAAGGGAGTTTTCACTACTTGTTAGGAGAAAACATAGAAATTGGTTCTCTGATGGATTATCAGAAGGTAATAGATGCCTATGATATTGATGCTATTCCAAGCTTTCCAAAGCAGGGAAGCATATATCGGTACGAGGACATTGTTATCATCAAGATTTCAGATTGACCTATTGCAACGATTTCCGGAAACTTTCATGACAGACGAGGGCTGTCAAATGATGCTGTATCATAAAAGTTGGCACCCTATCCTCAAGGATTTTTTCTTTTTGTGCAAAGTGCTTCGTGTTTCCAGGCAGGCGTTCAACAAATATCTAAAAAAGTGTAAACCAATATTGATAATATCTATATCTGAATTAATAGATAAAGTGGAGGGAAAAAGTGCATTCATTTAGAGAGCTGGTTAATGCTTCCAAAAAGGAAGTAGAAGGAACAGAGTATAGAGTTGCGGTGCTTGGAAATTGCGCAACCCAATATTTTTCGAGGACAATACAGGGATGCGCTAAGCTTCGCGGAATCAATTGCAATGTTTTCGATACAGACTACAATCAAATTGATGCGCAACTGTTGGATCCTGCTTCAGAAGTATACTCTTTTCATCCACAGACTATCATTTTGTGGCTTTCCACCGAGAAATTATATGAAGAGTTTTTGGATTTGCCTTTTGAAGAAAAGTCTGGCTTTGCAGAATATTATATGGAAAAGCTGGAGCAGTACTGGCATTTGATCAACACTTATGCGGATAGTAAGATTCTTCAATCTAACTTTACTGAAATCAATGATAAGGTGTTTGGAAATTATTCCTGTAGAATAGAAAGCACTTTTTGTTATCAGATTCGGAAGTTGAACTATTTGTTAGGGGAGAGAATGCATTGCGGTAAAAACGTATACCCAGTGGATTTTCTATCCATTCAGATACAATATGGTGCAGAACGATTTTTTGATTCCACCCTATATTACAATGCTAAAATGCCTGTTGCGTTGAATATGCTGCCGTATTTGGCGAATGCAGTGACAGATTGTCTTGCAGCACTTCTCGGAAAAGTAAAAAAATGTATTGTGCTGGATCTGGATAATACACTCTGGGGAGGAGTCATTGGGGATGATGGTCTGGGAGGAATCGAAATTGGTGAATTGGGCAGAGGCCATGTGTTTACAGTTTTCCAAAAATGGCTGAAACAATTAATGGAGTGTGGTATTCTTTTGGCAGTCTGCAGCAAAAATACAGAGGAGATTGCGAAAGAACCTTTTGAAAAGCATGAAGAGATGGTACTGCGCCTTCGTGACATCGCTGTCTTTGTGGCAAACTGGGAAGATAAGGCGACAAATATCCGACTGATTCAGGAGACACTAAACATTGGCATGGACTCTATGGTGTTTGTGGACGACAATCCTTTTGAACGTAATCTGGTGAGGCAAAGAATTCCTGAGATTGCTGTGCCGGAGTTACCGGAGGATCCTGCAAATTACCTAAGCTATTTACAGCAATGTAATTATTTTGAGAATGCTTCATTTATGGGAAGCAACAAAGATCGAACAAAGCAATATCAACAAGAGTACGAACGAAAGAAGAGTGCCTGCAGTTTTTCTTCGCTGGATGATTATTTAGAAAGTCTTTGCATGATAGGAGAGGCCAAGCCTTTTGAACCGGAAAAATACGCCAGAATTGCACAATTATCTCAAAGATCAAATCAGTTTAATCTTCGCACCATCCGATATACCGAGGATGACATTGCCTGCATTGCTAAGGACACAGATTATATTACATTGTATTTTACATTGAAGGATCGATTTGGTGACTATGGTTTGGTCTCCGCGGTGCTTCTGAAAAAAGAAACAAAAGATATTGCGTTTATTGAGAACTGGTTCATGAGTTGTCGTGTACTAAAAAGGGGAATGGAAGATTTTATTATCAATGAAGTGGTGAAGGCAGCCAAAGAATATGGCATTCATACCTTGCGTTCCGAATATATACCGACACCGAAGAACAAGATGGTTCAAGATATTTATCTGCAACAGGGATTTATTCCGGAGGGGGAGAATCAATTCCGTTTACAGGTAGAATCATATGAAAATAAGAAAACATATATAGGAGAAGCATGATGAGTAGAGAAGAGATTTTTCAAACCATAAATGAAATAGCTTGCGATGTGTTCGAGGATAGTTCGCTGGAATTAACGGATGAGACAACAGCAGATGATGTTGCAACATGGGATAGCCTGACTCATTTGGGTTTCATAAATGAGATTGAACTTGAATTCGGCATGAAGTTTACTTTGGCAGAAATCCGGGGGTTTCGGAATATTGGGGAACTTGTAGATACTGTTGCAAAGAAATTACCATAGAGGGATGATTAATGGAAATCGATCATATTGGTTATTTGGTAAAGAAAATCGAGAAAGCAAAAGAGGAATTTACTGAACTTGGTTTCGTGGAAGAAGGAGAATGTGTTTATGATCCTGTTCGTGACATTGATGTTCTTTTTCTGAAAAATGGAGCATATAGAGTTGAACTGGTATCCCCCAAAAGCGAGCAGTCGGTTGTTTGGGATACAGCCAAGAAAATAGGAAATACCCCCTATCATATTTGCTATTTATGTGATCAGATAGATAAGGCGGTATATGAGCTGCAAGAAAAGAGATATACTTTGGTGAGTGACATTCTGCCGGCGGTTGCTTGCGGTGGGAAAAGAGTATGTTTTTTGTACCACCGAACAATTGGTATTATTGAACTGTTAGAGAGAGCGTAGTATGTTATTTAATTCTTACATTTTTATTTTGCTTTTTTTGCCGCTTACATTAATGGCATATTATTTCTTCAAATATAGGGACAACGATACCTTGGCAAAAGTATCGTTGATTTTTATGTCCCTTTGGTTTTATTCCTATTTTCATCCAAGCTATCTTTTTATCATTATAAGCAGTATATGCGTGAACTTCTTTGTCTCAAGGCTGATGCACAAGAGTAAACAATGCAAGAAGGGACTCTTAACCTTTGGAGTTCTCATAAACATCTCTCTGATTTTCTACTATAAATATTTGGATTTCACAATAGAAAACGTGAATGCAGTGACGGGACTTAATATACCATTGCAACACATCTTGTTGCCATTGGGTATCAGTTTCTTTACATTTCAACAGATTGGTTATCTGGTGGATGTATATTATGAAGAGATTGAACAAACGCATTTCTTGAATTATTGTCTGTTTATTTCATTCTTCCCACAATTAATAGCTGGTCCCATAGTCACATACAATGAGATGATTCCTCAATTTGAAAAGAAAGAATCCTCTCGTTTTTTCTCTGATAGTTTTGCAAAAGGTTTATATTGGTTTGCCTGTGGCCTGGCAAAAAAAGTACTCATTGCAGATTCTTTAGGGAAGGGGGCAAATTGGGGATATGCTAATGTTGCTTCCTTAAATGGACCGGAGGTGATGCTAACCGGTGTCTTATATACATTTGAACTGTATTTTGACTTCAGTGGCTATTGTGATATGGCTTGCGGAATTGGAAAGATGTTTGGTGTAGATCTCCCGGTCAACTTCCTATCACCGTTAAAGTCCTTGAATATTATGGATTTTTGGAACAGATGGCATATCACTTTGGGACGGTTCTTGACGAATTATGTATTCAATCCCCTTGTGAGAGCTTTTGGCCCGGGAAAGAAGGGGATGGATCGAGCAGCAAGAAAAAAGAGACAGGAGAAAATAGGAAATCTGTGCTTGTTTCTGACTTTCTTTATCAGTGGTATTTGGCATGGTGCAAACTGGACATTTCTTTTTTGGGGAGTTTTGCAAGGAATTGGAAGGGTACTGTATCAGGTTTTTCGTAAGAGATATGATGTTTGGCCTAAGGGGGCAAGATGGACAATCAATTTCGTGTTCAATGTCTTTTCTATGACGTTATTTGGTGCCCCATCTTTGGGGGCATTTTGGTTGATGCTCAGGAAAATACCCAGTGGTTGGAAGCAGGGAATTCGTTTGGAGTTTCTGAAAAATTTTGATATCATGGAGCTTACCTATGTGGAAAATCATATCAGTGTACTGAATCGATTCTTGCAAAGGGTGCCACAGGTAAACATGATTGCAATGATATTCATTTCTGTTTCTATTGCATTATTTGGAAAGAACATTTACGACCAAGAGAAAACGAGAACTCCGTGGACAGCATTATTAACCGTGATTTTGTTGGTGTGGTCAATTTTGTCTCTTTCTAGTGTTTCAACTTTTCTGTACTTTAATTTTTAACGAGGATTCCTATGAACAAAGAGTTAGATGCAAAAAAATGGAACCGGATCGTGATGATTACAGTGCTGGTAATCCTTGGACTAATTGTATTCTTTACAATTGAAATTGATCCTTTTCTGCATTATCATGCTCCCCAAAAGGGGTTGGAATATCCTTTGAAAGAAGAACGATATATTAATGATGGATTGGCACGACATTACGAGTATTCAGCGATTATTACGGGAAGCAGCACTTCTCAGAATTTCAAGGCGAGTCAATTTGAAGAAATTTGGGGAGAGCAGACCATCAAGATGACCTATGCAGGAGGTACATTTGCTGAGATTAACGGTGGACTTGAGAGGGCATTTTCATACAATGACTCAATTCAATATGTGCTGTGGGGGTTGGATGTGACCCAGATAAACGTTTCCAAGGATGCTTTTCGCTATGATGGAATTCCAACCTATCTATACGATAATAATCCTTTCAATGATGTCTATTATCTGTTGAACAAAGATGTGATTATAAAAACGATTGCCGTATTGAATTATACGAGATCTGGACAGAAGACTACGACGATGGATGATTATGCCTCCTGGTATCCCTATGCTACTTATGGCAGAAAGAAAGTATTAGCAGGCTTGATCGATTATTCCTCTTTCACAGAAGAATATCAATTGAGTGAATCGGACAGAACAAACATTGAAGAAAATGTGAGAACGAACATTCTACAAATTGCACTGGATCATCCGGAAACGGAATTTCTTGTGTTCTATTCTCCTCCTAGCGGTGCCTACTGGTATGGAATGGTTCAGTCGAAGCAGCTTCATGCTCAATTGGAAGCGGAGAAGATGTGTACTCAAATACTTCTTGAGGCAGAAAATATCCATATTTTTGGGTATGCTGATTGTATAGAAATGACTACCAATCTGGATAATTACATGGATACGCTGCACTTTAGCGAAAAAATTAGTGAGGATATTATGGACTGGATATACGTTGGGGAAGGGATGATAACCAAAGAAAACTACGTGGCGTATTACAGTCAGGTGGAGAAACTATATACTGATTTTGAATTTGATTACGCAAGTGCAGACGAATAAACTTACACAGATACACAAAACACGTGGAAGATGCTTCCTGTATCCCACTGCCCCTCCCCCCCCATTTCTGCATCTTATCCCTCATTTTCGTGTATCTTATTTCGAAGGTCTTTCTTCTTTTTGCATTTCTGTTATACTGATAAAGAACGGAAAGGGAGGGAAAGGAATGAAATTTCGAATATCCGTTTCACCGGAGAAAAGAGAAGAACTCGAGAGGTTCCTGAAAGAACATGGCATCGAGACGGATCCCAATGCAGCATATGCGATCGTGGAGGAATCACATTATCCTGATTTTCTGTCCGCCAGAGATCGTCGCAGAGAGAATGTGCGGATCGCCATCGAGGATGTGATCTTCATAGAAGCCTTTGGAAAAGAGATCGAGATCCATACGCTGCAGGATACGTTTTATGCCCAGGACCGAATATATCAGCTGGAAGAGCTGCTGAATCCAAGAGCGTTTCTGCGGATCAGTAAGTCGGTGATCATTGCCAAAAAGCATGTGAAAAAGATTCGTCCGTCCCTGTCCATGAAGTACATACTGACGATGACGGACGGCACGCTGGTGGATGTGACCAGAAGCTATTACAGCGAGTTTCGCAGATTTTTCAACATTTGATGGGAGGGATACAGGATGAGCATATTGATTACTTATTTATTCATCATTTTTGTCATTGCAGGAATTGTCGTATTGGTGAGTTTTCTGGCATACAACAGAAGATTAGACAGAATCGCCAGAGGAGAGGAGCGGGATACCCATAGCAGGCTTCCGGAACCGACTGCCACTGTGGGCGCAACGTATCGGGTGGTGCTGATGGCGATCTGTGTGATCACTCTGGTATGCATTGGTACCATGTATGGGATGCTGATGACAATGCAGGAGAGACTCTCCGTAATACAGAGTGCACAGCAGAAGCTGAACAGTGAGATATGGAATTTGCAGGGGCTGGTGCAGCAGGAGAATCGGCTGGTGCTGGATACCTATCTGGAGGTTCCCACGGTCGATTATGAGACGCTCACCGCGCAGGTGCGCTACCGGATCACATTGCGGGAATATTCGGAAAATGGTAAGGTTTCCCTGCAGATCAATGACAAAGAGATTCCGATGGAGATGGAGCGGCCCGGAGAGTTTGTCTGTGCTTTTGAGTCAAACCTTTTTGAAAGCAATGAGACAGCCAAGATCATCCTTCGGGAAAATGGGAAAACCAGCGTAGAAGAAGTGGAGTCCGCGAGGAATTTATTTGAAAAGTTTTTGCCCATGCCCATTTGTTCCTGTTTCCTTACCTCCGACTTGCAGTTTGGAAAGCTGAAGGCGGAAGGTTACTATTCTGTGGAGACAGAAAAACCTGAAGAGGTGGTGTCCGCCACAGTCACCTATATGACAGGCGGCTCAGACATTAAAACGCTGGACATTACGAAGCAGGTTCAGGCACAGGAGGAGATCTCATTGGAGAAGGATCTTCCCCTGGAAAAGGATCTGACCTTTAGAATTGAGATCCTGATGCAGAATGGTCTTCGGACAGTGAAACAGTTTATGGCTTGTTACGAGGCCAGTTCCGGTGCCGACGGTATGGAATTTGAAAGAATCCTGGATGGCAAGGGCAACATCCTCTGGGAGAACAAATATTACGTTGATATGCAGTAAGGGTGAATCAATCACCGCTTTCGTTCATCCTGAATAATCGAAAACACCGGCGCCTTGTCTCCAGAACACCAAGCTTCGCAAGCTTGCCCAGTTCTGCGGACATGGCGCTTCTTTCAACTCCCAGGAAGTCGGCGAGCTCCTGACGGTTGAAGGGAATGGTGAATTCGTTGGAATGATGCTGCTTGGCCTGGTCGGAGAGATAGGCAAGGAGCTTTTCCTTTGTAGTGCCCCGTGAGGTGTAGGAAAGCTTCTGATTCAGATACAGGTTTTTCCGGGAAACAATGCCTAAAAGGTTTGCAATCAGCTGATGGTGAAAGCTGCAGCATCTGTCACAGGAATGCAGCAGGGGGCGACGGTTCAAATAGAGAACCCTGCTATCCGCAGCGGCCAGAATATCTACGGGAAGGCCCGTTACCCCGGCACAGGCAAAGGCCTCGGCAAACAGATTTCCGGCGGAAACAGAGGCCACAATGCTTCGATTCCCGTAAAAATCCGTCTGGCAGATATAGAGTTCTCCTGCTAATTCGATGCCGATAAAATCAGCCGGGTCCCCTGTCATTTTCAGATAGGTATCCTTCCTGTATTGTCTGGTGTAGGCCCCCAGATGTCTCAGCAAAACGGGGATTTCCGATTCGGGAATATGTTGAAAGAGATTATTTTTGGTAAAAATGGATTTATTTTCCTGAAATAATTGCTCCATAGAACCTCCTTTTGTTGGAAAAACAACAGAACTTTGTGATTGATTATAGTATGATCGGTACAGAAAGTAAAGAAGGAGGAGATTGGAAATGATTCGTAAGATCATTCGGATTGATGAAGAGAAATGTAACGGCTGTGGAGTATGTGCTACGGCCTGCCATGAGGGTGCCATAGAGATGATAGACGGGAAAGCGAAGCTGGTGCGGGAGAATTTCTGCGATGGCTTCGGAGACTGTCTGCCGGGGTGCCCCACCGGTGCCATTACCTTCGAGGAACGGGAAGCCCCTGCCTATGACGAGGAGGCGGTCAATCGGGCGAAGTCAGAGAAGGCGAAGTCAGAAGAGAAGCGTATCCCGCACAGCGGATGTCCCGGCAGCATGATGCGTCAGATGAATCGCGGAAAGAAATCGGAGGGTTCTTCACCGCAAAATGCAACTGCCCCAACCACCCCGGAGTCTCAGCTGATGAACTGGCCGGTACAGATCAAGCTGGCCCCGATTCAGGCTCCTTACTTTGAGGGAGCGAAACTCCTGATCGCCGCAGATTGTGCGGCATATGCTTACGCCAACTTCCACGCAGAATTCATGCGGGACAAGGTGACGGTCATCGGCTGCCCTAAGCTGGACAGTGTGGACTACAGCGAGAAGCTCACCGAAATCATTCGCCGAAATGAGATTCGCTCAGTCACCATCGTTCGTATGGAGGTTCCCTGCTGCGGCGGCATAGAGCAGGCAGCGAAGAAGGCACTTCATGCCAGCGGCAAATTCCTTCCCTGGCAGGTGGTCACCCTGTCCATTGACGGAAGGATTTTGGAGAGCTAGAGAAAAAGCGGATGTGAAAGCACCCCGCATCAAAACACCATAGACAAACCAATCAGAGCTGCGGCAAGTACCGGTATGGAGATCCGGATGCCGTAGCTTATGTATTTACGGAAGGAAAACGCAATCCCCATTCGATTCAGAATCCCTGCCCACATGATGCCTGCCAGAGCACCCAGAGGAGTGAAATAGGCGCCTAAATTGGAGCCGATGATGCTGGCGTAGGCAGCAGGGAGCTGGTCCCCAACCGGAAGATATCTCACGATGGAACTGAAGGCAACGGACATGGGGATATTGTTCATCACATTTGCGGTCAGGAAAGAGGCAATGCTGTATTTGAAAATGACAAAACGATCTCCCAGGGCCTGGCTGATGAGCCTGGTCACATCGTACTGCTCCAGCCCCAGAACCAGCAGAAACATGGACAGGACAAAGGGAATCAGCTCCCAGGGAGCTCTCACAATGGTGTGCAGCAGTACGCGGTCTTTGATGCCCTTTCTGTTGGAATACAGGGAGACACAGACAAACAGACTGACAGCGAAGCCCAGGGTAATGTACCACATCTCCAGATTCAGGTAGGAGGAAAGCACCAAAAGAAGAGTACAGCTTATCAGATGTACCAGACCAATGACGACCAGTCCCCTGTCCTTTAGGAGCGTGGGTTCTTCCTGAATACTCATAGGCTGTGACAGAGGCTTTCTGAAAATCAGCAGCAGAAGCACAAAGGCCAAACCTCCGGCAAGCAGGGTGGGAAGCAGCATCCGGGCAGTATAGGCACCGAAGCTGATGCCACTGGAAGTGGCCAGATAGATATTGGTGGGATTCCCGATGATCAACATCATGCTCCAGGTGTTGGCGGCCACAAATTCTCCGAACAGATAGGGCATGGGATCGATACCGGCACGCTTGGAAAAATAGCAGATAAAGGGTGTAAAGGTCAGAATGATGATATCGTTGCTGGTAAATACGGTCAGAACGGAAACGATCAGAAACAATATGCAGAACAGCCTGCGCTGGCTGGTCTTGGCTGCCTTTAGGGAGATTCCTGCTACATAGGAGAAGAACCCCACTTCATCCAGGTAGATGGACAGGGTGGTCATGGAGATAAACAGAGTGAGAATTTTCAAGGGGTTGATGCTGCCGGAGCTTGTCAGCCCCTTCCACATTTCCGAGACCGGCAGCAGGCGGAATAAGAGCAGAGCAATGCTTCCCACAACAGGAGCCGTCCAATAGAATATGTGAATCTGTACCTTTCCCACACGAATGGAGGGGTTGGTTAACACCGTGAGAATCAGGGCGATGCAAACAATTGCGGTAATCATACAAACAGAATACATTTATATTTCCTCTTTCTGTCAAAATCTGTTATTATTATAGTACGATGTGGGAATATGTAAATATTTTTTTGGTTGTCGGAGGAGCAAGCATTGAAATCCATCTCAATCTACGCGATCACAAGAGAACAGAATACAGAAGCTCTGCAGAAGCTGGAGTGGCACCTGTCCGGCAGATCCAAGCCTATGAAGATCCGCTCCTGGGAGATGGACAGCCTGAAGGCTTTGGTGAGGAATCTGCAGCTTGCCATGGACAATGTGGCCGCTCTGCGTCTTTTCTATTCCTTTCAGATTCCCAGACTGGGCAAGGAGTTTGACTTGCTCCAGATCAAGGAAGATCAGATCGTGAATATTGAACTGAAGAGCGGCACTGTTTCCGATGAAGCCCTGCGCAAGCAGCTCCTTCAAAACCAATATTATCTGTCCATTCTGGGGAAGACGGTGAAATCCTACACCTATATCAGCAGTGAAGACAGGCTGGTGCGGCTGACGAAAACCGGCAATCTGGCGGACGCCGCCTGGGAGCAGCTTGCTAAGAATCTGCAGGAGGAAAGTGCGGACTTTAGCGGCGATGCGGAGGAACTGTTCCGGGCTGAACTGTATCTGATCTCTCCGATAACCGAACCGGAGCGATTTTTGAATAAGGAATATTTCCTTACGGCGCAACAGAGAGATATCGAGAGACAGATTCTCGGGAAATTGAAAACAGCTCCCGGGGGAAGATTTTACTTCACGGGACTTTCCGGCACGGGGAAATCCCTTCTTCTGTATGACCTGGCGATGAAGCTCTCCTACAGACAGTCCGTCTGCATGATTCACTGCGGCGAAAATGGGGATCGGTGGAAGACGCTTCACAAGCGGCTGCGGCGCATCGACTATCTGTCCGACAGAGAACTGACCGGGGGTGCTTCCGGTACCGGAGACTCCCCCCTTTGTCTGACTGCCTACAGTGCGATCCTGGTGGATGAGGCTCATCTTTTGACACCGGGGAAGCTGACAATTCTCCTGGAGGCGGCGGGTAACCTTCCTATCATCTTTTCCGGAGATCAGGAGGATATGATTGCACCGGAGGAGCTGCAAAACAGTG
>JBJENO010000049.1:13106-55048 GCA_051880235.1 Acetatifactor sp.
GAAAAGTTGGTTATGGTATTGGATGAGCAATACTTTTATGATGAGCTGGGGTACCTGCGGTCGAAGAATCTTGCAGTGCGTTCTCTGGTGCGTCGCCTGAACCTGACCAAGGAAGAACTGATGCTCATCGTGAAGGGCAATGAACTACTCTACACGGAGCTGATGAGGATTTTGTAGGAGGGGGAGAGGAAGCCATCGGTGCCTGAGGCACGAAAATGAAGGTGGCTGGAATAAGGACTATATGATAAACGACCACTCTTGTCAGTGTACAGAATGGTCGTTTTTTTTTGTTTTCTATGTCGGGAGATTATTTGTATTTTTTGTTGACATTGACGTTGCGTCAATTGATATAATATTTTCTGGAGGGGATCACATGGAGGAATGGAAGCTTACAGATATATCGGAAATATGTGAGAAATTCAATGTTACTTCTCGTACATTGAGGTTTTACGAGGAGGAAGGATTGATAGAGAGTACGAGGGATGCTGATTCCACTCGAAGGCAATATACTGTAGAGCAGATTGGAAGAATACGAGAAATATTAACGCTTCGAACAATCGGAATCTCGATTAAGGAGATAAAAGCATATCTTAAGGGAAATGCTTCACTAAAAGAAGTGGTTCAGTTAAGAAAAGCAGAAATAATTGCATTAGTTGATAGTAAGATGCGAGAGATAAAAATGCTGAATGAAACACTTATGGCTATTGATGATGGTGAAGATGTTCTGGGTGCTGAATCTGGGCAGGAAAAGCGTTCAACGTCCGAGCAGACTGAGATTGTTAGAAAATGTGCAGAACATATCGTTAAGGGTGAATTGGATAAGTTATATCCATTTTTTAGCAAACAGGTGTCAGAATACATGCCAATTGATGCATTTAAGGCCATGTGGAGAGATAGCACTACAGGTGCCGGAGATTTTGTTCGAATCGGAGAAACTACTGTCAGCAGTGAATCAGACAATATAGTATTTCAAAAGATTTGCTTTAGCAAAGTCAATATTCAGCTTAAGTTTGTTTTTCGTAACAATATTATACACGGTCTGTGGACCAGTTATGTTGAATAGAGGAGGGCGGTATGAAGAGATTATCAAACAAGCAACTGAAAATAGTGAGAAATGTTGTTTCTGTTGTCGGTATAGTGGTTGGACTTTTCCTATGGAGCTATTTGCCTGATATTTTCAGAAATACTCAGCTTTTCCATGTTGGAAACGGAGAATACGGATCAAAATATGGAGCACTCATCATTTTGGTGATTCAATTCTTTGCTTTCATCCCTGATAACAGCATTGAGGAAATACATACGGATGATCCCGAAGAGCGACCAAAACTTGAAGAGAAAAGAACGAGATTGATTTTGGAAAAACAGGTCATAACGGCGATTGCGATGGCACTTGTTATCTGGGGGGTAACAGGATTGGCTGCAATATTACTGTAATCATCTTGGGTCTTTGGAAGGGGGTAGAATCAATTTCCGCAGCCACAGCTTTCTGGAATTTTTCATGAATTTTACACGAAGAAGATAGAAGCAGGAGGAAATGTTGTATATACTTATGGCAAGATAACTGGTGCCCAAGATTATGTTAATCTGGTAGGTAAGTTTTTGTTGGGAGATGCTCTGTACATGAAATTGTTTGGAAAAGACAAGGCTTTAGCATATCGTATATGGTTCAAAATAATCATCGTCTGTCTTATGTTTATTCCTGTGGTTACGGAGACGGGGTATGAGCCGCAGAATACAATTCATGTGATTGCAGAAGTTTTGATGCATCCGTATATCAATGATCTCGGTGTTTTTCTCCCCCTTGCAAAAGTTGTTCTGACTGCGGTTGTACTTTCTCCCTTGTTCATTAGCCCAAAAGCTTCAGGCAGACTGATTCTTTCTTACTATTCGGCATTACTGCTTGCGATAGGTTTATTCCAGAACATGGCAGATACTCATTATGGCTTCACATTTATCCCCGGGAATCTTGTCGTGCAATATACGATAATGGCGTTCTGTATTTGGGATTGTATCACGGGAAAAAGCATGTTTGACAGACACACTTTAGATCGTAAAAAGCTGTGGGTCATTCCGCTTATGCTTCTTGCGCTTCTGATGCCGTATACGCTGAAAAACGGAGCAGTAATTCCCGCAATTCAAACTGTATTCACAAATGAAGCCGGTGTGACTTATTGTATGATCACACCGGTAATTGTGGGACTGTTCATCTTGTTCCATAAGTCAGTATATAAGCCGACGATGCATATCGTATCATTTCTGGGTTTCGGTTTTGGTATATTGAATATGATGACATGGTTCGGTTTTCGCCCGACGGATTGGTGGATGGGTGTTCTTCATCTGCCTCTTTTGATAATAAGCTGGTATGGATTGCGCTTGAGTTCCCTGAAAAAACAGGGGCGGTGTTAAGCCATCAGTATCGGTTGCTATGACCCTAGTTTTTCCGGGGAATCACGAAAGTGGTTCCTTTTTTTATTGGCAAAGACATGCCCCACTGGAATTTGGGTGCATTGTGTGATAAAATGTACAGGAAATGTCTGCGCGGGCGTAAAACTGCGCACTCTCCACCAAGGTTACCGGAGATACTTATGAAGGAAATGAATTTGACGGAAGGCTCCATCTTCCATAAAATAATACAGTTTTCACTCCCTATGATTCTGGGGAATCTGCTGCAGCAGGTCTACAATCTGGCGGATACTTTGATCGTAGGAAGATACATAGGGGCGGATGCCCTGGCAGCTGTGGGGAGTGCCTATACGCTGATGATCTTTGTGACGTCCATCCTCATCGGACTGTGTATGGGGAGTGGGGCGTTGTTCTCGGTGGACTTTGGCGCCGGAGAGAAGAATCGGTTACAGGAGGATGTTCGGTTGTCCTTTGGCTTTATCCTGACGGTGTCAGCGGCCATCTTTTTCATCTTAAAGCTTGGCACAGTGCCGATCCTACGTGTGCTGCAGACGCCTTCGGAGTTATTGGAGATGACGGAGGAATATGTTTCCGTTGTTTTCACCGGAATTCTTTTTGTGTTCCTCTATAATTTCTTTGCCTACCTGCTTCGGGCTATGGGAAACTCTGTGATACCGCTGTGTTTTCTGGCTGTTTCTTCTGTGATCAATATTGCACTGGATGTCTGGTTCGTTGTTCGGTTGGAAATGGGCGTGGGAGGTGCCGCCTGGGCTACTGTGATTGCACAGGCCATAGCCGGTATCGGGATGGGAGTCTATGCTCTTGTGAAGCTCCCCTTCCTGCGGGAGAAGAAGGCGGCAGGATGGAACGGAGAACGCCTGCGGGAGATCATCTTCAATGATGTGGCTACAGGCATTCAGCAGTCCGTGATGAATTTCGGGATTCTGATGATCCAGGGACTGGTGAATCATTTCGGTGCCGTTGTGATGGCAGCCTTTGCGGCAGCCGTCAAGATCGATACGATTGCCTATATGCCGGCCCAGGAGTTTGGCAATGCCTATTCCCTGTTTGTGTCCCAGAATCACGGGGCGAAGAAAACGGAGCGCATCCGGAAGGGGACGCAGATTTCCATGGCGGCATCGGTGATCTTCTGCCTCCTGATCTCTGTTCTGATCTTTTGCTTTGCGGAAGACCTGATGCATGTTTTTGTGGAAGCGGATGAGGTGGAGATCATTGCCCAAGGGGTCCGTTATCTGCGCATTGAAGGGGCAATGTACGTGGGAATCGGTATTCTGTTTCTCTGGTATGGATATTTCCGGGGGATTGGAAAACCCCATATTTCGCTGCTGCTGACGGTGATCTCCCTGGGAACCAGGGTGGTATTGTCCTACGCTTTGGCACCCAATACAGCGCTTGGAGTGGCGGCAATCTGGTACTCCATTCCGATCGGGTGGATCCTGGCGGATGCAGCCGGATGGTTTCTATATTTCTATTCAGATAGGAGAAGAAAACTTTGATCAATACTACATTATGTTATATCGAGCATGAGGGAAAGTATCTCATGCTGCATCGAATTAAGAAAAAATCCGATATCAATGCCGGAAAATGGATCGGTGTGGGCGGGAAATTTGAACCAGGAGAGACAGCCGATGACTGTGTGGTTCGGGAGACCTATGAGGAGACCGGGCTGACGCTGACCGAGTATGAGAGGGTCGGACTGGTAAAGTTTTTCTCTGACGTGGAGGAGGCGGAGGATATGTATCTGTACCGGGGAATCGCCTTCGAAGGAAGTCTGCGGGAGGACTGTCCGGAAGGGGAACTGAAATGGGTACCCATTGAACAGGTTCCGGACTTACCTACCTGGGAAGGGGATCGGTATTTTCTGCAGGCTCTGTTGGAGCACCGCACCAATATCAACATGACCGTCAGATATGAAGGAGACCGGTTGGTAGAATTCCGGGATGATACCGTTTCGCTTCGAACAGAGCGGTCGAAGCTGCTGACGGTTCCGCATGGTTTTTCCACCAGAGAGGGCGGCGTCAGCGAAGGAATCTTTGAGAGTCTGAATCTGGGGCGAAATCGAGGGGATGAGCCGGAACGTGTCAACGAGAATTGGAGAAGATTTCTGCGGGATTGCAGGATGCCGGGAAATGAAGTGGTCTGGGGGCGCCAGGTACACGGCAACTATGTGCATGTGGCGGGGCCTCAGGATCTTCGGGCGTTTCAGGAGACAGGAGAACCGATGGAGGCGGACGGTTTTGTGACCAACAAACCCGGTGTGTCTCTGGCTGTCTTTACCGCAGATTGTGTGCCGGTGCTCTTACAGGATGCGAAGCATGGGGTGATCGGAGCGGTCCATTCCGGTTGGCGAAGTACGGTGGCAGACATCGGCGGTCAGGCTATCGCTAAGATGTGTGCTTTGGGGGCGGACGCGGCAGAGATATGCATTGCCATCGGGCCTGCCATTGACCGGTGTCATTTTGAGGTGGGAGCCGAGGTAATAGAGGCGGTAGCCCAATTGCTGGGGGAGGCAGCGGAGGCATACTATGTCGCCCGCGGCGACAAATATATGTTGGATCTGCGCGGCGTAGTGCGGGAGCGTTTTCTGCAGTTGGGCGTTCGAAGGGAGAACATTGAACTGGTGGGAGGCTGTACCATGTGCAATCCTGACCATTACTGGTCTCACCGTTTCACCAAGGGCGAACGGGGCAGCCAGGCAGCTGTCATAGCTATTGGGTAGCTTTTGGGCCATTGGGGGCAATTCCGTCCCCAATGGTCACTTTTTTAAAATGGTATATTGCATTATATAATAGCTTATGTTATGATAGACTCGTCAACAAAGAATAGCCAGCGAAAGGAGGTGTTCGGAGTGAATACACAGTTTAAAAAAGGTGCACTGGAGTTGTGTGTGTTGTCCTTACTTGCCGGAGGCGATAAATATGGCTATGAGCTGACGGAGCGGATCTCTTCAGAGATGTCTATAGCGAGCGGAACACTGTATCCGATTCTGAGGAAACTGAAGGAGGACGATTATGTGACCACCTATCTGGTGGAATCCGAGTCGGGGCCGGCGAGAAAGTACTATCGACTGACGGAGCAGGGCATACAGTATCAGAGAGCACTGAAAGTCGAATGGGAAGAATTTACGAGAGCGGTTGGCAATTTGGTAGATTCAATGGCATAAGGAGGAAAACATGACAAGATTAGAGTATATGGCAGCTTTGAGGGAGAAGCTGGAGAGTTTTAATTTTTCACTGCAGCAGGAGATTTTGGATGACTATGAGCAGCACTTTGCGGAAGGTCTTTCTGCCGGAAAGAGCGAGGAGGAGATCATCCGGGAGTTGGGCGATATCGATGATATGATCCAGGAATTTTCCGAGGAGGAACGAAGACAGGATCTTCAGGTGTTGGAAGCTTTCTCCGAGCAGACGGAGAGCTACGATTGTGGTTATCAGGGGATCGAGATCGATGGCCTGATTGCAAATGTGGAATTGGAGAAGTCCGAGGATGGCAAGCTTCATGTGGATTATCAGAACAATGGAAGCGAAGAGATGCAGAAGAGATATCGTTTCTACCAGTATGAGGAGAATAATATTTTCCATGTTGGCGTGAAGGATATGGGAGAAGAAGAGGGAGGCAAGAGGATCAGGCTGTTTGGCATCAATGTTTTCTCCGGCATCAGCACGGGAGTGATGAACGGAGCCATCCGCCTGAAGATTCGCATTCCGGAGGGCTTCCCGCAGGTTTTGATACAGACGGTCAGCGGCGATGTGAGGATCGCGGAAGTCAATGTTGCCGAGCTGTCTGTGCAGACGGTCAGCGGTGATACAGACCTTCGGCATAGTCACAGCGGGAAACTGGAAGTACAGACCGTCAGCGGTGATGTGTGGGTGGAGGAATCTGCCGGCAGTCAGGTACATGCGAAAACCGTCAGCGGCGAACTGGAGTGGGACAATTTTTCCTGCGACGATTTTTGCCTGGAGACCATCAGCGGAGATATTCAGCTGAACTGTGGAAACTGTGAGAAAGTGGCCGTCACGGCAGTGAGCGGTGATGTTACTGCAGATAATGTATTCGGAAGAATGCTGTCCGCAAAGACGACCAGCGGAGATGTGGAGATCGATTCCGATTTCGTGTCCTTCTATCTGACTACCGCAAGCGGAGACATCGGGCTGCGTGTCTGCGGAAATGCAAGAGAGGTGTGCGCAACTACCGGCAGCGGTGACATGGATATGAACCTGGAGGCAGTCAGCACCGAAGTGTCTGCAGAGGTGAGAAGCGGAGAGTGCGTTGTCTGCAACAGCAGCGGAATGCGGCATGAAGTAGAGAGAGGCAAATGCGTGGTCGGACAGGGTGACTGTAAGGTCAAGGTGAAGACCGGCAGCGGCGATATTGAGATCAAGGTGCAATAAATCAAAGGGGACGAAGCGGTTTACTGCTTCGCCCCCTTTTTTTGGCGTCAGGCTGTGATCTCGTCGATTTTGCGAAGCTCCTCAGCGGTGAAGGAGGTGTTGCCTACACACTGAATGCAGTCGGTAATCTGGGCGGGGCGGCTTGCACCGATCAGAACGCTGGTGATATCAGAGTCCTTCAGGATCCAACTTAAGGCAAACTGGGCAAGACTCTGACCGCGCTCTTTTGCCATTTCGTTCAGTGCCAGGATCTGTTCCAAACGCTTATCCGTCACATTGGAAGGGCGTAGGAAAGGACTTCCCTTTCCGATCCGGCTGTCTGAAGGGATGCCGTTTAAGTAACGGTCTGTCAACAGTCCCTGTGCCAGAGGAGAGAAGGTGATGATACCTTTTCCTGCCTTGGGAGCCTCGGCCTTCAGCCCGTTTCTCTCGATGGTGCGATCAAAGATGTTGTAGCAGTTCTGGTTGATGAGAAAAGGGGTGTGCAGGTCGTTCAGGATCTCTGCGGCCCGCAGCATGGTAGGTCCGTCATAATTGGAGATGCCCACATACAAAGCTTTGCCGGAGCGGACGATCCGGTCCAGGGCAAGCATGGTCTCCTCCAGGGGAGTCTCGGGATCCATGCGATGATGGTAGAAGATGTCGACGTAGTCCAGGCCCAAGCGCTTCAGGCTCTGATCCAGGCTGGCGATCAGATACTTGCGGCTTCCGAAATCACCATAAGGTCCCTCCCACATGCCATAGCCTGCTTTGGTGGAGATGATCAGTTCATCCCGGTAAGCTGCCAGATCCTCTCGAAGGATCTTTCCGAAGTTGGTCTCCGCAGCACCGTTTACCGGCCCGTAGTTGTTGGCCAGATCAAAGTGCGTGATGCCGTTGTCAAAAGCGGTAAAGCACATCTGACGCATGTTTTCGAAGCTGTCATTTGTTCCGAAATTGTGCCACAATCCCAGGGAAACAGCAGGAAGCTTCAATCCGGATCTTCCGCAGCGGTTGTATGGCATGGTATTGTAACGTGTCTTTGCAGCCTGATAGTCAGTCATAGGTACCTCCCAATAGAGTTATTTTTTTATAGTCCTGGGTCTGTGCGGGAGCATTTCCGGGTACAGAGCCGCGCAGGATGCTGTACTTTCATTGTAGCGTATTGAAAATGGTTGGCAAGTTATTTTTTGCGCTCTTTCGCAAAAACACCGTCCCCAATGGCCCTCTTGACAGAAAGGTGGATTGGCTATATACTTTCCTTCGGATATAGTTTGAAACACAAAGCAAATTGTACAAAACAGAGGAACGTATATGAAGTCGATCGGTGTTGTGACAGACAGTCACGGTGGAATTTCCCGGGAGGAGGCAGAGCGCCTTGGTGTGAAGGTGCTTCCCATGCCCTTCTATTTTGGGGATGAGTGCTTTTTGGAGAATGTCTCTATTACAAGAGATCAGTTTTTTGAGAGAATTAACGGGGGAGAAAAGGTTTCTACCTCTCAGCCTTCTCCGGAATCCGTGATGGACATCTGGCGCGAGAGCCTGCAGGATTATGAGAAGATTCTGTATATTCCGTTGAGCAGCGGTTTGAGCGGATCCTGCGACACGGCAAAGATGCTGGCAAAGGAAGAGGAGTTTGATGGAAAGGTGTTTGTGGTAGACAACGGTCGGGTGTCTACTCCGCTGCACCGATCCATTTTGGATGCTCTGGAACTGATTGAAGAGGGATATTCCGCAGAGCAGATCAGGGAGATCCTGGAGGCAGCCAGAGACAAGATGGCCATCTATGTGGCTGTAGAGACACTGGAGCATCTGCAGAGAGGCGGTCGGATCTCCGCCACCTCGGCAGCCCTGGGTACCATCTTAAATATCAAGCCTATCCTTCGGTTCGATGTTGGTCTGTTGGAGACTTATCGGAAATGCCGCGGCATGAAGAAGGCCAGAAGAGAAATGCTGGAAGCCATGAAGCAGGAGTTGGATGAGAGATTTGCCAAGGAGTATGCCGCCGGTGAAGTATACATTGTGGCAGCCTCCAGTGCAGATGAAGCTACTACCCGGGAGTGGGTAGAGGAGATCAGAGAGTTCTTCGGCGGCGTGGAGGTGCTGTGCGACCAGTTGTCCATGGGACTGTGCTGTCATATCGGTCCCGGGGGCTTGGGCATCGGTTTCTCCTGCAGACCCGCAAGACCCTGAGTGATAGCAATATTGCAGGCAGTTTGAAGCAAATCAGTTTTCAGCCCGGAGCGAGAGTGCTCCGGGTCTCTTTTTTCTTGACAAATACCCCCTGGGGGTATATATTGTAGGTACCCCCTGGGGGTATTAATACTGCGGGTTGTATCAGATTGGTATGATTTCACAGGAAAAAGGAGAGAGTATAGAGATGGAACAGAAGGAGACGGTGCAGTGCTGCTGTAATACGGAGAGAAGGACAGTCAGAGGTGAGGAGCAGGTCAAGGCGCTTGTCAATCGGCTGAATCGGATCGAAGGTCAGATTCGGGGACTGAAGGGTATGGTGGAGCGGGATGCTTACTGTGCGGACATCCTGACACAATCTGCTGCTGTGGCTGCTGCACTGAATGGATTTAACAAAGAATTGCTTGCGAGTCACATAAAGGGCTGCGTTGTTCGCGATATCCGTGAGGGCAGGGATGAGGTGGTTGACGAACTCGTTGCGCTGCTTGGGAAACTGATGAAGTAATGCATCCGATTCACAGGAATTCAATCAGAAAGGAGCCCGGGGACGGCAAGGGCAGAACTTAGGAAGAGAAAGGTTTGAAAGCTATGGAACAATATATTGTGACCGGGATGAGCTGTGCGGCCTGCAGCGCCAGAGTGGAGAAGGCAGTGTCTGCTCTTCCCGGGGTGAATAGTTGCTCGGTCAGTCTGCTCACAAATTCTATGGGAGTGGAGGGCACTGCCGCACCGGACGAGGTGATCCGGGCGGTGGAACAGGCCGGGTACGGAGCATCGTTAAAGGAGACCGAAGGGAAGGGAAACAGTGCTGCTTCGGACGAGGAACTGCTGCGGGATCACGAGACGCCACTTCTGAAAAAGCGTCTGCTTGCCTCTCTGGTTTTCTGGCTGGTACTGATGTACCTCTCCATGGGGCATATGATGTGGGGGTGGCCGCTTCCTTCGGGATTGGCAGAAAACCATGTGGCCATGGGACTGGCCCAGCTTCTGCTCTCCGGAATCATTCTGGTGATCAATCAGAAATTTTTTGTAAACGGCGTTGGGAGTGCGCTGCATGGGTCACCCAATATGGATACCCTGGTGGCCATGGGTGCGGGAGCATCCTTTCTCTGGAGCATCTATGCACTGTTTGCCATGACAAATGCCCAGCTGGCAGGGGACATGGCCGATGTGATGACCTACATGGATGAGTTTTATTTTGAGTCTGCGGCAACCATCGTCACCCTGATCACAGTGGGCAAGATGCTGGAGGCCGGATCCAAGGGAAAGACCACGGATGCCATCAGGCGTCTGATGAAGCTCTCCCCTAAGACGGCAGTGCTTCTGCGGGACGGTCAGGAGGTAACGGTTCCCATCGAACAGGTGCAGATTGGCGACAACTTTGTCGTCAGACCCGGGGAAAACATTCCGGTAGACGGAGTGGTGCTGGAGGGAAACAGCGCGGTCAATGAATCCGCCCTGACCGGGGAGAGCATTCCGGTGGACAAGGAGCCCGGTGACCCTGTATCGGCGGCCACCCTGAATCAGTCCGGGTTCCTGCACTGTCAGGCTACCCGGGTGGGACAGGATACCACCCTGTCCCAGATCATCCGGATGGTCAGCGACGCTGCGGCAACCAAGGCGCCTATCGCCAAGATCGCAGACAAAGTATCCGGTATTTTTGTTCCTGCGGTCATTGTGATCGCTTTGGCCACGATCTTCATCTGGCTGCTTACCGGACAGAGCGTTGGATTCGCCTTGGCAAGGGGAATCTCCGTACTGGTGATCTCCTGTCCCTGTGCGCTGGGACTGGCTACCCCGGTAGCCATTATGGTTGGCAACGGAGTGGGGGCCAGAAACGGGATCCTGTTCAAAAACGCCCAGTCGCTGGAGGAGACGGGAAACGTTCAGATCGTGGTGCTGGACAAGACCGGTACCATTACGAAGGGAGAACCTTGCGTCACAGACCTGCTTCCGGCAGCAGGGCATTCGGAAGAGGAACTTCTCACCTATGCCTATGCACTGGAGAGCAAAAGTGAACACCCGCTGGCAAAGGCAATTGTGCTGCAGGGAGAACAGAGGCTGCTTCCGAAGAAGGAGGTCACTGATTTTCAGGCACTGCCAGGAAATGGGTTGTCCTGCAAACTGGAGGAGAAGACTTTGATGGGCGGCAGTGTCTCCTATGTGGGCAGCCGGATAAAGATCCCGTCTGCCCTGCAGGAGACTGCGAAGCAGCTGGCCGGTCAGGGGAAAACACCGCTGCTGTTTGCACGGGATGGGGAACTGCTGGGTATGATCGCTGTTGCAGACCGGATGAAGGAAGACAGCCCACAGGCTGTTCGGGAGCTTCAGGAGATGGGAATCCGTGTGGTGATGCTGACCGGTGACAATCCGACCACTGCAAAGGCGATCGGGGATCAATCGGGCGTGGATGCAGTAATCGCCGGTGTGCTGCCGGAGGGGAAAGAGGCTGTGATCCGGTCGTTGATGGAACATGGCAAGGTGGCGATGGTAGGAGACGGTATCAACGATGCGCCGGCGCTCACCAGAGCGGATGTGGGAATCGCCATCGGAGCAGGGACAGACATTGCAATCGATGCGGCGGATATCGTGTTGATGAAGAGCTCTCTGATGGATGTCCCCGGCGCCATCCGGTTGAGCCGGGCCACACTTCGGAACATTCGGGAGAACCTTTTCTGGGCGTTTCTCTACAATGTCATCGGTATTCCGTTGGCAGCCGGTGTGTGGATCCCGCTGTTTGGCTGGAAGCTGAACCCCATGTTCGGCGCTGCGGCGATGAGCCTTTCCAGCTTCTGTGTCGTTTCCAACGCTCTGCGGTTGAATCTGGTGAATATCAGGGACAACGGTAAGAAGCACAAACGACAGCCGGTAGATCTATCAGAAACCATACAGTTATTTACGGCCAAGGCCGGGAAAAAGGAGGAGATTCAGATGAAGACGATGAAAATTGAGGGAATGATGTGTTGTCATTGTGAGGCAACCGTGAAGAAAGCATTGGAGGCCATAGAGGGCGTTGCCTCGGCAGAGGTCAGCCATGAGACAGGCACAGCGCAGGTGACACTGAGCCGGGAGGTGCCGGATGAGGTGCTGAAGGCAGCGGTGGAGGCCAAGGACTACAAGGTGACCGAGATCTGCTAAGCGCGGTAGATGGGAAAAGGGATGAGGCCCCTGCTCCATGGGAAAAACATTGCAAGGCTTCCGTCGGGAGGTTTGTGCTGCCAGCCCCCCACCGAGGGCACTGTCTGAGTCCCGCAGGGCGGGGCGAGTTTGCCCGAATGGGGGCGAAAAAGGCGCACGAACCGAGCAGGAAACGCAGCCTGTTTTTCCCAGGAGCAGGGTGCCTCATCCCTTGTCCTTACTTATCGCTGTACCCGATTCAGATATTGATCCCAGCCGATGATGACCTTCTCGCAGGAGACGGTCAAGGCGTAGGAGTCGGCGTCGCCCTGTGCGGCATATTCTTCCTCCGCGGGAAATTCTATACAGATATCCAGATGGCGACGACCCTCACCGGCGGATGACTCTTCCAATCGGAACAGATAGGCATTCCCGCAGCGGGATGGAAATTCTCTCAGTTGTTCCGGGCTCAGTTCTTCATCGGGCGTAACACTGATCAGGTGGTCGTCCGCATCATAATAGCGGAAACCTTCTTTTCGGCCGGAGAGCAGCTTCCCTCCGATCAGACGGATCAGTGCCGTGCCGGCGTAGCTTTCGGTATAGTTGGTGTTCTGGGAGTTGGAAGGTTTGACGATCAAAGCCTCCACCTCGAAGCTGACAGTGGAGTCGGTTACCTCAAACCGTTTGATGGTACAGTCCTCGAAGGAAAAGTTCTGCAGTTCGTCGGTACATTCAAATTTCATAAAAGCGCTCCTTTTCAGGTGTGGTTTTTTTCTGCAGATTGTGCTATGATAAAAGTTAATAGTCTGTATCGGGGATAAATCTGACGCAGACCGATACAAAGCTGGCAGATGATGACCATTATAGCACTTTTTTGAAGCTGTGCATAGGAAACGAAAGGATTCTGTATGAAACAATTTTTGCCGATTACAAAGACAGAGATGAGAGAACGGGGCTGGGCACAGGCAGATTTTGTCTTTGTCATCGGAGATGCCTATGTAGATCATTCCTCCTTTGGACCGGCGATCATCAGCAGAGTCTTAGAGTCCAGAGGCTATAAGGTGTGCATCATCTCTCAGCCGGACTGGAAGGACGAGGAAAGTATTGCCCTGTTCGGGGAGCCCAGACTTGGTTTTTTGGTGTGCTCCGGCAATATGGACTCTATGGTGAATCATTTTACGGTGAATAAGAGGCGCAGGTCCTTCGATGCTTACACCCCCGGCGGAAAACCCGGGAGGAGACCGGATTATGCCACGATCGTGTATTGCAACCTGATCCGCAGAAAATATAAGAAGGTCCCCATCGTGATCGGAGGCATTGAGGCCAGCCTGCGCAGACTGGCACATTATGACTACTGGTCCGACAGACTCAAGCACTCCATTCTCATGGATTCCGGAGCCAATCTCTTACTGTACGGCATGGGCGAACTGTCCATCGTGGAGGTGGCGGATGCGCTGAACAGTGGGATCGCAGTGGAGGATATCACCTATGTACCCGGAACAGTGTACCGGGCAAAGGATGTGACAGATGTACTGGAGCAGAGAAACGGTATCCTGCTTCCTGACTTTGACACGCTTGCAGCGGATAAACTGGAATACGCCAGGAGCTTTCTCGTCCAATATCAGAACACAGACTTTCTCACGGCGAGACCCTTGGTGGAAAAATATGGGGAGAAACGGTATGTGGTACAGAATCCCCCCTCCAGGCCGCTTACGACCCAGGAGTTGGATGATATCTATGAACTGCCCTATATGAACAATTATCACCCCTCCTATGAGGCGGAGGGCGGCGTCCCTGCCATCTCGGAGATCCTGTTCTCCCTGACCAGCAACAGAGGATGCTTTGGAGGCTGCAGCTTCTGCGCTCTGACCTTCCATCAGGGTCGGATCGTCCAGACCAGAAGCCACGAATCTCTCCTGCGGGAGGCGGGGGCTATGACCCGGGATCCCAGATTTAAAGGATATATCCATGATGTAGGCGGTCCCACTGCCAACTTCAGACGTCCTGCCTGCGACAAACAATTGACGAAGGGGGTCTGCGCCAACAGACAGTGTCTCTACCCAAAGCCCTGCGGCAATCTGAAGGCAGATCATTCAGATTATATCGCCCTGCTTCGAAAGCTTCGCGCTCTGCCCGGGGTGAAGAAGGTCTTTATCCGGTCCGGCATCCGATTTGACTATCTTCTGGCCGATCAGGACGAGACCTTTCTGCGGGAGCTGTGCAAATATCATGTCAGCGGACAGCTTCGGGTGGCCCCGGAGCATGTTTCCGATCATGTGCTGGACCTGATGGGGAAACCCGGAAATGAAGTGTATCAGGAGTTTTGCAGAAAATTTGAAAAAGTGAATAAGCAGCTTGGGCTGGAACAGTATGTAGTGCCCTATCTGATCTCCTCCCACCCCGGCTCTGACTTAAAGGATGCCATTGCCTTGGCGGAAAGCATACGGGACATGGGGTATATGCCGGAACAGGTACAGGATTTTTATCCCACACCATCGACGATCTCTACCTGTATGTACTATACCGGAGTTGATCCACGTACGATGCAGAAGGTGGAGATCACATCAAAGCCCCATGAGAAGGCACTGCAGAGGGCGTTGATCCAGTACCGCCTGCCGGAGAACTATGATCTGGTGAAGGAGGCACTGCTTAGAGAGGGCAGACAGGATCTGATCGGCTTTGATAAGACCAAGTGCCTGATTCCACCCAGGAAAATGGAACAGAAAAAACAACCCTCCGGGGATCGGAAGACCTTTGGGGAAAAGAAAAAGCAGGGGACCCTGGGAAAAAAGACCGGAGAGAGGAAACCAACTGTTCATCATAGCAGGAAAAGGAGGGGAAGAGATGTCTGAAGACAACAATGAAAGCAAGGGGCTGTTGCTTTTAAAGAAGGGCCAGAAGGGACTGGTACATGCACTGTTCAGTCGTCTCGGACTGTTCGTGCTGATGCTGGCGCTGGAGGTGGCGCTGTTAGTCACCATGTTTCAGGCGCTTGGGAGATTTTTGCCTCTGTTCTACGGTGGTACTACCATATTTGTGGTGATCATGGTGATCTATCTTCTCAACACGGAGATCGATCCTACCGCGAAAATCACCTGGCTGGTTTTTATCATGCTGTTTCATGTGTTTGGCGCCATGCTGTTCTGGTTTACCCAAAGCGAGGTGGGACACCGGGCGCTGAAATTCCGCATCGAAGAGCTGATCAGGCTGTCGAAAGATACGCTTGGACAGGATCAGTCTGCTTATGACAGCCTGCGAAGGGAAAATCCGGGTGCAGCTTCTCTGATCAACTATATCAACCGCAACGGCTGCCATCCGGTGTATGACGATACACAGGTGACCTACTTCCCCAACGGTCAGGCCAAGTGGGAAGAGCTTTTGCGGCAGCTGGAGAAGGCGGAAAAGTATGTGTTCCTGGAATACTTCATTATCGATGAGGGACTGATGTGGGGAAAGGTTCTGGAGCTTTTGGTCAGAAAGGCGAAGGAAGGAGTAGATGTCCGGGTACTGTATGACGGCACCAATGAGTTTACTACCCTGCCGCACAGTTACCGGAAAAAACTGACAGACTTAGGGATACAGTGTAAAGTGTTCTCCCCGTTGGCACCCATTGTATCCACCCATTATAATTACAGAGATCATCGAAAGATTTTTGTGATCGACGGCAAGGTTGCCTTCAACGGCGGCATCAATCTGGCAGACGAGTATATCGGCCATGTGAAGCGCTTCGGTGAGTGGAAGGATACTGCCGTGATGCTGACGGGAAACGCGGTGAGGAGCTTTACTCTGATGTTCCTCCAGATGTGGTGCTTTGACGACAAGCATGCCGAATTTCAATCCTTTTTGGAGCCTGCCCGTCCCTGGACAGAGGCAGGGGAGGGATTTGTGGCGCCCTTTGGGGACTGCCCGCTGGATGCAGACAAGGTGGGTGAGCGGGTCTACATGGATATTTTAAACCGTGCCCAGAAGTATGTGCACATAATGACACCCTATCTGATCCTGGACAGCGAGACGGAGACTGCATTAAAGTTTGCGGCAGAAAGGGGCGTGGAGGTCAGCCTGATTCTGCCCGGTATCCCGGATAAGAAGATTCCCTATGCTCTGGCAAAGACCCACTATGCTTCTCTGCTGGCTTCCGGGGTGAAGATCTACGAATATGAGCCGGGATTTGTACACGCCAAGGTGTTTGTCAGCGACGACAGAGAGGCTGTGGTGGGAACCATCAATCTGGACTATCGCAGCCTGTATCACCATTTTGAGTGTGCCACCTGGATGTACGGAGTTCCCTGTGTGGACCAGATCGAGCAGGATTTTCAGGATACCTGCAAGGATTGTCGCCAGGTGACTGCCAAGACCATCTGGAAGGGCTACAGGCGATGGAAACCCATCGGGAATATGATGAAGGTGCTGGCACCTTTGCTGTAGATTTGAAAGAAAAGACATAGTGTTACGAAAGTAATGTGGAAAGGCGGTATGATACGATGGATGAGTCTAGACTTGCGAGAAAGCATTTCTCCAAGATCGGATGGTTTTTTGTGATAGCGATTGTTATCATCTATGGGGTGCAGTATCTGGAAAAACTTGTGGTGGAGGCACTGGTGCCCGGTTGGAGAGACCGGATGGATGTTGTGCTGCTTCTGTCCATTATTCCCATGTACCTGTTTGGATTTCCGGTACTGATCGCTCTGATGAAGCGGTTTGTACCGGCGGTAAAGCTCCAGAGATATCGGATGTCCCCCGGGCAATACCTGGTGGCGCTGATCACCTGTCTGGGTCTTGCCTATACCTCCAACTTTGTGGGAACCTTCCTGGGATTTGTGATCAGTCTGGTGACGAAGCAGCCTATGACCAATGCGGCGCAGGAGCTGACCAGTCAGATGTCGCCCGGGATGATCTTATTCTATGTGGTATTGCTGGCCCCAATCATGGAGGAATTCATTTTCCGCAAGCTGATCGTGGACAGAACAGTGCGCTACGGTCAGGGCATTGCGATTCTTTTGTCCGGGTTGATGTTCGGACTGTTCCACGGGAATCTGAACCAGTTTTGTTATACCATTGTGATCGGGTTTTTCCTCGGATTTTTGTACTTGAAGACCGGGAATATCAAGATCACCATCTCTCTGCATATGATCTTCAATTTCTTTGGGGGGATGCTGCCCAGTCTGCTTCTCAAGAATGTTGATCTGCAGAATTTTCTGGAATTGTCTGCGGAGGGAATGTCCGATGCGGCGATCCTGGAGCAGCTGAATTTGAACAAGGATATTATTTTGATCATGTGCCTGTTTGGGCTCGGGGTATTGCTTCTGGCCGTGACCGGGTCGATTTTGTGTATTGTGTTTGCCTGCACAGGGAAATTCAGGCTGAAGCATTTCGAGGGGGATCTTCCGGCAAAGAAACGTTTTATAACCGTTTTCTGTAACACCGGTATGCTGGTATTCATCGGGTATTGGCTGGTGAAGATCATTACGGGACTTTTCGTATGAGTAGGATGTTTCGGGAGGATAAAAGGGAATGTATACCTTTGACAGTAAAATCAGATACAGTGAGATCGATGCCGACGGGAAGCTTTCCATGGCTGCATTGATCAATTATTTTCAGGATTGCTCCACCTTTCAATCGGAGGAACTGGGTGTGGGGATCGAGTATCTGGGAAAACGGCACTTAGCCTGGGTGCTGGTGTCCTGGCAGATCGAGGTGGATCGCTATCCGGGACTTTGTGAGAAGGTCACCATCGGAACGAAGCCTCATGAAATGAAGTCCTTTATGGGAGTCCGCAATTTTCTCCTGATGGATGAACAGGGGGCACTTCTGGCAAAGGCCGATTCCGTGTGGACACTGTTGGATATGTACACCGGCAAACCATTCCGGGTGCCGAGAGAAATCGCAGAGAAATATCCATTGGAAGCGCCGCTGGAGATGAAACCTCTTGGACGGAAGATCTCCGTGCCGGAAGGAGGGACCTTTCACTCTCCGGTGACAGTAGGTGTCGAGCACCTGGACACCAATCATCACGTCAATAATCAGCAGTATTTGGAGATCGCCATGCATTATCTGACGCAGAACTTTCCGATAGGACTGCTGCGGGCAGAGTACAAGAAACAGGCCCATTTGGGCGACCGGCTGGTTCCCTATGTGGTGGAGAGGGAAGGCTGTGTATATGTGGCGCTGCAGGACGAGGCAGGGGCGGTTTATATGGCGGCGGAATTTGCTCCCATGGAATGAGAAAGTACTCCCCTGAATAGGGATAGAAAGGTCAGGTAGGAAAGTGATTAGGCTTGGAGAAAAACAAGAATTAGTGATCGTGAAAAAGGTAGAGTTTGGCGTGTATCTGGCGGTGAGCTTTGAGGATGCCGCAGAACATATTCTGTTGCCCATCAAACAGGTCCCCGCCGGAGCGCAGGTAGGGGACCGGCTGGTAGTGTTCGTCTATCGGGACTCAAAGGACCGCATGATTGCCACCACCAACAGCCCGCTGCTGGAAATGGGACAGGTGGCGCTGCTTACGGTAAAGTCTGTGGGGAAGATCGGCGCATTTCTGGACTGGGGACTGGAAAAGGACCTGCTTCTGCCCTTCGCACAGCAGCGGGGAAAGGTTCGCCAGGGTGGAAAAGTGTTGGTCTCTCTGTATATTGACAAGAGCAACCGTCTGTGTGCCACCATGAACGTATACAGGCAGCTGAGAAAGGACAGTCCCTATCAGGTGGGGGACAAGGTTACCGGAAGAGTGTATGAGACCAGTGACAATTTCGGTGTGTTTGTAGCGGTGGACAATCAGTACACCGCGCTGATTCCCAGGAAGGAGTGCTACGGAGAACTGGAACTTGGCACGGATGTGGAGGCCAGGGTGATCGGAGTGAAGGAGGATGGCAAGCTGGATCTGAGCCTGCGGGAGAAGGCTTATCTGCAGATGGATGTGGACGCGGAAAAGATCCTTGCGCTGCTGGACAGCTATGAGGGAGCTCTTCCCTTCAGCGACAAAGCCTCCCCCGAGGTCATTTCCCACGAGACCGGTATGAGCAAGAATGAATTCAAGCGTGCCGTGGGCAGATTGCTGAAGCAGGGCAAAATTGAGATCGGCGAGAGGACAATTCGCCGTAAAAAATAATTTATGAAGAAAATAATTCATAGAAAAATGTTCGTATAGAGCGTTCATTTTTGGTGATTATTTTGGCTAAAAAACAATTATTTGTTATTTTTCATAAAAACCTATTGCATTTTTGGTGTTTTTTTTGTAATATTTGTTGTATTAGGGTGAATGGCGGAAAAAGAGGCTGTTCTCACAACGTTTGTTACAGGTAAGATGACCACTGACGGATGAGTCAAAGGAGAAAACGGGAATGATTTCAAACCAAATTTTGCAAAACACTATGGATGGCTTGAAGCAGATTGCTCGCGTAGAGCTGGCAGTATTGGATGTGGACGGCAAGGAAGTTGTAGCCACTGCGAAGATGGGCTACAATGCCAAGGCGGCGGCAGATTTTGCGGCATCTCCTGCAGATTCCCAGGAAATTCAAGGATTTCAGTATTTCAAGATATTTGACGAGCAGCAGCTGGAGTATGTGCTGGTAGTAGGCGGCGTGGGAGAGGATGTATATGTCATCGGCAAGATGGCTGCCTTCCAGATCCAGAGCCTGCTTGTGGCGTACAAGGAGCGCTTTGACAAGGACAATTTTATCAAGAACCTGCTCCTGGACAATCTCCTGCTAGTCGATATCTACGGAAGATCGAAAAAGCTTCATATCCAGACGGATGTTCCCAGAGTGGTCATGATCATTGAATCCGGCAATGGCAGGGACAACAATGCGTTGGAACTGACCAGAAGCCATCTGGGCAGCTCCAGCAAGGATTTTGTCACTGCGGTGGATGAGAATAATGTCATTGTGGTGAAGGAATTGTCGGATGCGGATGCCACCAGAGAAATCGACAAGGCAGCCGGCAGTATGGAGGCTTTCCTGAAAAAGGAAGGCATCCGTGACATTCGGATCGCGTATGGTACCGTTGTCTCCGAGATCAAGGAGGTGAGCCGTTCCTACAAGGAGGCGAAGATGGCTTTGGATGTAGGAAAGATCTTCTTCAATGAAAGAGTGATCATTGCCTACAGTGAGCTTGGCATCGGCAGATTGATCTATCAGCTTCCCATCCCTCTGTGCAAAATGTTCATCCGTGAGATCTTCGGGACGAAGAGCCCGGACGACTTTGACGAGGAGACCCTGACCACGATCTACAAGTTTTTTGAGAATAATCTGAATGTATCGGAGACCTCCCGTCAGCTGTTCATTCACAGAAATACGCTGGTGTATCGCCTGGATAAGCTGCAGAAGAGCACCGGTTTGGATCTGCGTGTGTTTGAAGATGCTATCACCTTCAAGATCGCGCTGATGGTTGTAAAGTATATGAAGTACATGGAAAATACGGATTTCTGATGCCCTGTGGAAAAGGTATCCCGGGCTGATTTGGAAGCACGTAAGCAAAGCAGAAGGATTTGAGTATGACAAAAAGAGAACAGAAAAGATTGGAGAAGCGGCAGCAGATCATCGAAGAAAAAGGGATCATCTGCCTGGACAATGTGACTGCCCAGTATCCCGGAACGGATACTACCGCTCTCGACCAGGTTTCTTTACGAATCAATAAAGGAGAATTTGTTTTTATCGTGGGCAACAGTGGATCGGGTAAGTCTACCCTGATCAAATTGTTGCTGAAGGAGATCACTCCCGTGGAGGGAGATATCTATGTGGGAGGCTATGAACTCAACAGACTCTCTCACCGCAGGATCTCCTTTTTCCGCAGAACCATTGGAGTCGTCTTTCAGGAGTTCCGTCTCCTGAAGGAGAGAACAGTGTACGATAATGTTGCATTTGCACAGCGCATTATTGAGACTCCCGTTTATGAGATGAAGCGAAATGTGCCGGAGATTCTGGCGATGGTTGGTCTGGCAGGAAAATACAGAGCATCCGCCAAGGATCTGGCAGGAGGCGAGCAACAGCGTGTGGCGATTGCAAGAGCTTTGGTCAACAAGCCGGCGATCCTTCTGGCTGATGAGCCTACCGGTAATTTGGACCCCCAGAATACGAGAGAGATCATGAAGCTTCTCGAAGAGATCAATGAGCTGGGAACCACGGTCGTTGTGGTAACCCACAACAATCAGATCGTGGACGAAATGCGCAAGCGTGTGATCCAGTTGAACTTCGGTTCTATTTCCAGCGATGAGGAAGGGGGATACTATACCTATGAAGATTAGGACATTGAGCTACCTGATAAAACAGGGCTTTGCCAATATTTTCAGAAACAGATGGTATTCTTTGGCATCCGTTGCAACGATATCTGCATGCCTGTTCCTCTTCGGACTGTTCTATGCGGTAGTGGCCAATTTCCAGAGTATTGTGATGAAGGCCGAGGAAGGTGTGTCTGTCACTGTATTTTTCCACAATGAGTACGACAAGTGTGAGGAACATACGGAAAGCCAGCTCACGACGCAGGATCAGGCCAGAGAACTACAGAGTAAGATCGAGGCTCGAACTGAGGTGTCTGAGGTGATCTTTATTACGGAGGACGAGGCCTGGGAGGTATTTGCGAAGGAGTATTACGGAGAAAATTATGCCGATGGATTTTTGGATAATCCATTGGTGGGAGAATACAGCTATGAAATTTTCCTCAGCGATGTGGATGCACAGAGCGCACTGGTTGACTGGCTGTACTCCATTCCACAGGTGAGAAAAGTCAATTATTCTGAATTGACAGCCAATACCTTAAGCGGTGCGAATCTGTTGATTGCTTATGTCAGCATGGGAATTATCGCAGTACTGCTGGCAGTCAGCGTTTTCCTGATTCACTCTACCATTGCTATGGGTATTTCCGCCCGTTCCGTGGAGATCATGCTGATGAAGTATCTGGGCGCTACGGATTTCTTTGCCAGATTTCCTTTTGTGGTAGAGGGTGTGGTGATCGGTCTGATCGGTACAGTCATTCCCCTGGTTGGAATCTACAGCCTGTACAACTATGCACTCTCCTATGTGGTAGAGCGGTTTACGATGCTCAGCAATTTCCTGAATTTCCTGACAGTAGAGGAGGTTTTCCATTTTCTGGTACCGGTATCTCTTTTGGTAGGTATGGGCATTGGATTTCTGGGCAGTATCAGCTCAGCCAGAAAGCATCTGCGCGTATAATGTATGAGGCATTGCGTGGGAGGAAGACGACAGATAGACGAGAAAGGTTTTATGAAGAATAAGAAAAGCATTTTATGGATCGGTGCAATACTAGCCGTAGTGCTGATTTGCAATACAGCAGTCTGCAACGTGTCTGCGATCACTTTTTCTTCCATCACATCCGACAGCATCAAGGAGAAGGAGGGGCAGATTGCCCAGGCGCTGGATGAGAAGAAACAGCTGCAAAGCGGACTGACCAATATCAAGAACATTAAGAAGAATCTGGAGAACAAGAAGTCCGACCTGAAAAAGTACGTGGCGGAACTGGATGCACAGCTGCAGGCCATTGAGGATAATATCGCTCAGCTGATAGACAAGATCAGCTTTAAGGAGCAGGAGATCAATGTGGCTGAGGATGAGCTCAATGTGGCACTGGACAGAGAGAACAATCAGAAAGCGGCCATGGTGGATCATGTCAGACAGGTGTATGAGACCGGCGATCCCCAGATGACGGATATGCTGGCCAGAGCAGTCAATTTCGGTGATTTCCTGAATAAGGCCGACTATGTGGAGAAGGTGATGAACTGTGAGCAGCGGATGCTGGAGGAATACATCACCACCCGAACCTATGTAGAGTTGTGTAAACAGGAGCTGGAGATCGAAAAGGAGATCTTAGACGAGACCAAGAAGTCTGTGGAAGAAGAACAGCAGGCGGTGGAGGAACTGATCGAACAGAAGAAGCAGGATATCACGAAATACGAGACCGACATCTCCACTCAGGAGAAGGCGATCCGGGAGTATGAGGCGGAGATCAAGGCCCAGGAGGAGGAGATCACCGCCCTGGAACAGATGATTGCCGAGGAGAAGAAAAAAATTCTGGCGAACAGCGGCGTTGTGCTCAACTACGACGGCGGTAAGTTTGTCTTCCCCCTGGAGTCCTATACAAGGGTATCCGATGATTACGGACCCAGAATTCATCCTACCCTGCATGTCACCCAGTTTCATAACGGCGTAGATTTCGCTTCTCCCAAGGGAACACCGATCTATGCTGCCTATGACGGAGTGGTAGTTGCGGCAGATTACAGCACGACCATGGGAAATTATGTCATGATCGACCACGGCAGCGGACTTTATACGATCTATATGCATGCCTCTAAATTGGAGGTGAAGAAGGATGAGATCGTGGTGAGAGGCGAGACCATCGCAAAGGTTGGCAGTACCGGGCGAAGCACGGGAAATCATTTGCACTTCAGTGTACGACTGAACGGTTCTTATGTTTCTCCTTGGGATTATATCAGCAAGAAATGATTAGTATGAGTAAAGAAGGCAGATAAATGGAACAGAATGACCAGTATTTTGACCATATGAATGAAGCGGCCCCTTCCGGCACACCCCGAAAAGAACGGGGTGCCGCCGGAGGTATTTTTGTTGTGGGGATGATTCTCGGCGTGGCGATCTCTCTTCTGATCGTGGGAATCGTCTACGTGGCTTTTTCCTTTCAGAAGGTATCTGAAAAACAGAAAGAGACGGTTCAGTTTCAGGAGAATTCCGTCATTACTCCGGAGTCTGTGAAAAAGCTGCAGGCACTGGAGGCCACCATCAACAAATATTTCTTCCTGGATAAAGCAGACAACGAAACGCTGCAGGAGGGCTTGTACAAGGGATTGTTGTCTGCCCTGGACGATCCCTACACAGAGTATTATACGGCCACTGAACTGGAGGAATTGATGCAGGATACGGAGGGCATTTATTTCGGGATCGGAGCTTATGTGGGACTGGATTCGCTGACCAGTCTTCCCAAGATCAGTGGAATCATCAGCAATTCTCCGGCGGAAGAGGCAGACCTTCGCCCCAACGATCTGGTCTACGAGGTGAACGGCACATCTACCTACGGATTGTCTCTTACCGAGGCGGTGAACCTGATCAGAGGCCCTGAGGGCACAGAGGTGGAACTTACCATCGTGCGGGAGGGCGCAGGGGATTATCTTCATGTTACCCTCACCAGAAGAAAGGTGGAGACACCCACAGTGGAATATGAGATGCTGGAGGATGATATGGGCCTGATCAGCGTCACCGAGTTTGATGATGTGACGGTGGATCAGTTTGCAGATGCTTTGGCTACCGTCAAGGGCTCCGGAGCGAAAGGAATTATTCTGGATCTGCGTGGCAACCCCGGGGGAAGCCTCAGTGCAGTGGTGGCCATGTGCAGGATGATCCTGCCGGAAGGAATGATCGTCTATACGGAGGATAAGAGTGGGAAGCGAAGCGAGTATACCTGCGACGGCTCCAGAAAGCTGACATTGCCGCTGGTAGTATTGGTGGATATGAATTCTGCCAGTGCGGCGGAGATCATGGCCGGTGCAATTCAGGATCATGGTCTTGGAACCTTGGTTGGAACCACAACCTTTGGCAAGGGAATTGTTCAGCAGATCGTCCCCTTCAAGGACGGTTCGGCTGTGAAGATCACCATCAGCGCCTACTTTACGCCCAGCGGAAAGAACATCCACGGCATCGGTATTGTTCCGGATGTGGAATGCGAGTTCGACGGAAAAGCATATTATGGCAGTGAGGACCATCCGGACAATCAGCTGGAAAAGGCCAAGGAAGTGCTGAAAGAGAAGATGAAGTAGAGAAGCAGGGAGGGTTTGTATGGGCGGCAAGGCTGAAAAGGACAAAGAACGCTTAGTGCATATGGATTTACTGCGGATCCTTGCGGCATTCAGTGTGGTAATGCTCCACAGTTCTGCCCAGTTCTGGTATGTCCTCCCGGTTATCAGCAAAGAATGGTTTATTGTGAACGCCTATGATGCTGTATTCCGCTTTGGAGTGCCGATATTCGTGATGATCAGCGGTTCCCTGTTTCTTCGGGATAAGAGAGAGTTGAAGCTGAGAAGACTGTATACACACCATGTCCTTCGAATGTTGATCCTCTATGTGGTGTGGTCATTGACCTATCTTGTTTATGATCTGAGTGCGGTGCCGAGACAGGATATCGGGTCTGCATTGATCTGGGCGAAGTTATCCGTGAATCGCTACCATCTCTGGTTTATTCCGATGATTACAGGTGTCTATATGGTTCTGCCAATCCTTAAGCGTTGGGTGCAGAATGCTTCCAAACGTGAGGTAGAATATTTTCTGGCACTGTTCTTTGTATTCCAGGTTGGGCAGGAGACGGTGTCTGCCCTCACCAGACATATGGCCCTGGACTTTTTTCAAAATATGATCTCACTGTATCTTGTGACCGGATACCTGGGATATTTTGTTCTGGGATACTATCTGACAGAATATGAATTATCCGGCTCTGTGGAGAAACTACTGTATGCCGGCGGAATCGTCAGTGTCCCGGTGAATATTTTTCTCAGCAGCTTTTTGAGTAGAAGAGCAGGACAGCCTTTGGGAGCGATCTTTGACAGTTACGGCATTTTTACCTGTCTGATTACCCTTGCACTGTTTGTGTTCTTTACGAAGCGAGTGAGCCGGATTCCTTTTTCCAGAGGTTTTGGGAAGATAGTTCAGGCGATTTCCTTATCCACATTGGGGATTTATCTGATGCATATCGGTGCACTGGAGGTACTGTACAGGCTTGGTTTTCACAGCATGATGATACATCCTGCTCTGGGAGTTCCGCTCTGCGCGGTCGTAATATTTACGTTGTGTGGGGTTGTGTCCTATCTGGTGCATCATATACCGGTGATCGGAAGGTATGTTTGTTAGCGTGTCGAATCCGGCACGCTTTCTCTATGAAAATGAGGTGACAGCATGCATTTTGTGCAGGCCAAAGGAATCCTTTCCGCAGGGAATGGAATGAATCTGTACAGAGGTTGTACCCATGGGTGCATCTATTGTGACAGCCGCAGTTCCTGCTACGGGTTTACCCATGATTTTGAAGATATCGAAGTGAAAGAAAATGCACCCCGGCTTCTGGAAAATGCACTGCGCTCGAAGCGGAAGCCCTGTATGATCGGGACGGGTTCCATGTGCGATCCCTACCTGCACGCCGAGGAGCGGTTGGAACTGACCAGAAGGTGCCTGGAATTGATTGAACGCTACGGATTTGGAGTGGCTGTGCAGACAAAGTCAGCCAGAATCCTGCGGGATATGGATCTGCTGCAGTCTATCAACCGACAGACGAAGGCGGTGGTTCAGCTGACGCTGACGACCTACGATGAGAACCTTTGTCGTATATTGGAGCCAAATGTATCAACTACCAGGGAGCGCTTCGAGGTTTTGCTGCGATGCAGGGAACTGGGGATCCCTACGGTAGTATGGCTCTCACCGATCCTGCCGTTTCTCAATGACACGGAGGAGAATATCCGCGGAATCCTGAAGTATTGCGTGGAGGCCGGCGTGAAGGGAATCATTTGTTTTGGCATGGGGCTTACGCTGCGAGAAGGGAACAGAGAGTATTTTTATCGGGCATTGGATCGGCATTTTCCCGGCTTGAAGGAACGCTATATCCAAACCTACGGCAATGCTTACGAGCTGGCAAGTCCTAATTGGAAACCGCTGATGGAGATCTTTCGGGAGACTTGTGCGCGGTACGGGATGATGAGTACCCCGGATGAGTGCTTTGCATATCTTCATGCATTTCCGGAAAAATGTGTCCAGATGTCTCTGTTTGATCTCTAACCGGCTCTTGCATTTTGAAAGTGAGTATGCTAAAATCAACAGTCGAGTGAATAAGAACATTTCAGGTGTCGAATAGGCATTCCGTTGTCTGATTCGGTGAAAAGGGAAGCAGGTGCAAGACCTGCACGATCTCGTCGCTGTGAGAGGGGAGCCCCACTTCCGGTACGATGTACTGTTATGTCACTGAAGGATACTGTAGATTGAAGTCTGAATCTGCGAAAACTCCTTTGGGAAGACGAAGTGTGAGCGAGGATCCTCAAGTCAGAAGACCTGCCTGAGATGAGTACTGTGTGACCACGAGGACTTGGTTAGTACGAGAGTGTGCATATGCCTTTTCCATAGAGAAAGGCATAGGCTTATTTTTGTGTTGTCAACTCCTGCCTCGGGTAGGAGTTTTCTTTTTTTGCAGGAACTCTTTTCACTTAAAAAATAATGGCTGCAAAGCAGCAGAAAGAGGAACAACATGGAAGAAACAAAGAGAACAAACAAGAAAGCCATCATTGGAATTGTGGCAGTGGCAGCGCTGATTGCCATCCTGGCAATCGTGTACGTGGTATTTCGCCAGAAGCCTGTGGAGGGCAGCAAGGCCATTACCATCACCGTGGTAAACAAGGCCGCTGACGAGACTACCTACGAAGTGAAGACCGATGCAGAATATCTGAGACAGGCTATGGAAGAGGCAGAGGGTCTGACCTTCTCCGGTACAGAGAGCGAGTACGGCATGATGGTAGATACAGTAAACGGTGAGAGAGCAGACTACAACCTGGATGGCGCTTACTGGTCCTTCTACATCAACGGTGAGTACTGCAACTACGGTATCGACACTCAGCCCGTGGCTGACAAGGATGCCTTCTCCATCCGCTACACTCTGGCGCAGTAAGGAACTATGGCAGGGGGCAGTAACAGAACAAACATTGCGGTGAAGGACATTGCGCTGATCGGTGTGATGACCGCAATTATAGAAGTGAGCAAGCTGGCCTTGAGCTTTCTGCCGAATGTAGAACTGGTCAGCTTCTGGATCATACTGTTTTCCATCGTGTTCGGGTGGCGTATCCTGTTTGTCGTGCCGGTCTTCGTTCTGATCGAGGGAAGTATCTATGGCTTCGGCCTCTGGTGGGTGATGTACCTGTACGTCTGGCCCCTGCTGGCGATTATGGCCCGTATCTTTCGCAGGCAGACTAACGTCTGGTTCTGGAGCTGCCTGTCGGGGATATTCGGCCTTCTGTTTGGATTGTTCTGTGCCCTGCCCTATGTGGTCATCGGCACAGGCAAAAGCGGTATTCTGGGAGGCCTGTACGCCGGCTTTACCTGGTGGGTGGCAGGCATCCCCTGGGATATCCTCCACGGAGTCAGCAACTTCGTGCTGATGCTGGTGCTCTACAAACCCATGCGATCCATCATGAATCGATTGCGGAAGCAGGGCATTGTGTCGGAATAGGGCGGGCCTGTAAATTCCTGAACTTCTAGAGAATCCATTTCAGCAGAAAACAAATCACCACAAACCAAAAAAGTACAATGGGAATCGCATAGTACCATTTTTTTGGCGTGCCATCCTTCCACATCTCCTTTGACTGTTCACGGCATCTTGCAAGCACTGTTTTCGGGATGGATCGGATGGTCAATGCCACAAGCATGGGCAGCAGAATCACGTCATCCAGATATCCCAACACCGGAATGAAATCCGGGATCAGATCGATGGGTGACAGGGCATAGGCCACTGTGATACCTGCGATTACTTTCGCGACAGGCGGTGTCTCTCGATCCTTCAATGCCAGAAAGATAGCAGGAACGTCGCTTTTTAGTTGTTTAGCCCGCTCTTTCAGATTCATACACGTTCTCCCCCATAAATTATCGCAGAAGTTTTCAGAGAAAGTATACCATATTCCAAGAAAAGTGTAATGTCTTTTGCTGGATATTGGGATGGATGTCCCTGCGGACATCCGGGACGAACTGAAGTAGGAACGCCTGTAAGAGTTCTGCCATGTACCGTAAAAAATAGTTAATGTTCTGCAAGAAACAGTATAGAATACGGTCATAAAAAATGGTATGCTTTGCTTAGAGTGAACGGAAACATTTCTTTGCGGAAGGAGAACATTATGAAAGCATTATTTATCGGAGGAACCGGTACCATCAGCATGGCAATTACCAGACTTCTTGCCCGGAAGCCGGAGTGGGAACTGTATCTGTTGAATCGGGGGAATAGAAAGGAAACGCTTCCCCAAGGGGTGAAGACCATCGAGGCGGACATCAACGATGAGGCAAAGGTTGCCGGATTGATCGAAGACATGCAGTTCGATGTGGTCTGCGACTTCATCGGCTTTGTGAAGGAGCAGCTGGAGAGAGACTATCGCCTGTTCAAGGGAAAGACCAGGCAGTTTATGTACATCAGCTCCGCATCCGCTTACCAGAAGCCTGTGGCCAATTATCGGATCACCGAGGGAACACCTCTGGCAAATCCTTACTGGGAGTATTCCAGAAACAAGATCGCCTGTGAAGAGTACTTGATGAAGCTGTACCGGGAGGAGAATTTCCCCATCACCATCGTCAGACCCAGCCACACCTACGATGAGAGAAACGTCCCTCTGGGAGCCCATGGTGCCAAGGGCAGCTACCAGGTGATCAAGCGTATGCTGGAGGGAAAGCCGGTCATCGTTCACGGCGACGGAACCACACTTTGGACTATGACACACAACAGCGATTTCGCAAAAGGCTTTGTGGGACTGATGGGCAATCCCCACGCCATCGGTGAGAGCTTCCAGATCACCAATGATGAGAGTCTGACCTGGAACCAGATCTATCAGACCATCGCCAACTGCCTTGGTGTGGAGTATAAGCCCTACTATGTGGCCTCTGATTTCCTGGATGCAGTGTCCGATTATGATTTCCGAGGGGGACTGCTGGGAGACAAGTCCAATACGGTAGTGTTTGACAATACAAAGATAAAGACCGTTGTGCCGGACTTCACCTGTACCGTTCGCTTTGAACAGGGCGTGAGACAGACCATTGAATATGTGCTCAGTCACCCCGAGTGCCAGACGGAGGATCCGGAGTTTGACATCTGGTGCGACAGAGTGATCGCTGCCCTGGAGGATGCAAAGGATTGGATGCGACACTTCTGACGCCGAGCGAGGATGATTCACGGATCAGTATCCGCCAAAGTGGGATAGGGTTCCTGCCGCCAGACGGGACCCTTCCTGCATTGCCCTTCTGATATCTCTGTGGAGAAGATGGGAACAGACGAATCCTGCGTGATAGCTGTCGCCGCATCCGGTGGTATCGATCACCTCCGGCACTTCACAGGCGGATACCCGATAGCAGATACCGTTCTGATAGGTGACACTGCCCTTTTCTGCCAGTGACATATTGAACAGACCGGGATAGCGACGGGAGAACGCTTCAAAGTAAGGAAGCAGCTCCTCCTTCCCGCTGATCATAAAATAATCCACATAAGGGGCATACTCCTGCATCTTCTCGAAGTCCCGATATACATCAAAGTCTACGGCGAGCAAAAAACCATATCGTTTCTTTGCCTCCAGCACCTGAGGAAAACATCCGGCCCAAAAGTGAATGAACACCACATCGGACTCCGACAGAAGACGGAGTTCTTTTTCGTTGAGCATCATCTTGTCCACGATATCCCCATCCCAGGAGTCCTCCTTATAGTAGCGGTCACCCTCCGGCGTGAGATAGACTCTGTTGTTCGCAGTGTGTTTATCCGGCTCCCTTCGAAGAGACTCCGTGTGTATGGGCATATGGGCTATGGACTCCAGAATCACCTGGGCATATTCGTCCGAACCCAATGCACCCAACAATGTCACATCGATCCCTTCAAATCCGGACGCGTGGGCTGCAAAATTCAATGCTTCGCCACCTGGTCTGATCTCACCGGTTTCATCAAACACATCTACGCACAGACAGGGCAGCGCAATCAGTTTTATCGCAGAATTCATAGAGACCTTCTCGCAGGTATTCTTGGAAAATATTGTGTCTATTATAGAACGGTTCCGAGTCCTTTTCAATGAAATCTTATTGAGAAGACAGGAACTGCTGTGTTACAATGAAGGTGCGTCTGAGAGGATCGGCTCAGGCTGCGAGGACAAAAGAATGATTCCGGGCGGAAGGAAAGAAAATGGCAGAGAAGGAAGGCTATCCGAAGAACAACGACATAGACGAGGAGATGTACCAGTTTTGTCCCTACTGCGAGGCAAACCTTACCCTTCAGAAGGGATACCGGGAGGATCTGCCCTACTGGGTGTGCAGAGGCTGTGGGAAAACATTGCTTCACCCCGCATTTCCGGACAAGGTGGTCTGGGTCTGTGACAAGTGCGGAGCTATCTTGAATCTCCAGGATGGTTTTTGCCCGGATCAGCCTCAGTGGACCTGTACGAAATGCGGAGCGGTCAATGAGATCTCCGACAGAGAGCTTTATGACACGGAGGATGAATACTATGCGGATCGTGACAATCCCTACAAGGGGATGTCTGACAGCGACATCCTTGCTCTGATGCAATACGAAGAAATCGGACCCGTTTCCGACAGATCCAATATCGTTCTGGTGCGGGATCCGGACAGCAGGGATATCTATGTGAAGAAGATCCTGCAGACCTATGATGTCAGCGTGTACCGTTTCTTGCTGGAACACCCGATTCCGAATATGCCGAGGCTTTACGGTGTGTTCGAGGGTAAGAACCACCTGATCATTTTGGAGGAGTACATCAGGGGGAAAACCCTGTCGGAGCTGCTTGCATCGGGTCCCATACCGGAAGAGAAAGCGGTTTCGATCGTACTGGAGGTCTGCGGCATTCTGCGGCAGCTCCATCGGATGACGCCGCCTGTGATCCACAGAGATGTAAAGCCCTCTAACATCATGTTGGCAGAGGATGGAAGGATCTATCTTATGGATATCAATGCAGCGAAGTGGTTTGATCCGGAGCAAAAGGAAGACACCAGACTGATCGGAACCCCTCGTTTTGCGGCCCCGGAGCAGTTTGGTTATGGTTTCTATGCATCCTCGGAGAAAACTGACATCTACGCCCTGGGCATTCTGCTGAACGTGATGATCACCTGTAAATTTCCCAAGGAAGAGAAGGCACCGGGAAGTATCTGGGAGATCATTGAGAAATGCATTGCGTTAGAACCGACAGAGAGATATTCTGATGATGAACTGATCAGTGTTCTTCAAACACGAAAGGGGTAACAGATGCAGGAGAAAAAAACCTCTGAACTGGATGAACTTCTGGAAACCATGAGACCGGAGCAGGCGACAGAATTTTTTCAGAAAAACAGTGAAAATATGGCAGATGAAGACAAGGCATTCTATTATTATATGAGGAATGTTCTAGATATGAAAAGCCTGAAATTGAAAGATATCTATTCATTCGCCGGGGTATCGGAGTCCTGGGGAGAGAAGATTCTGAGAATGGAACGGAATACGAAGGATCGAGATTTGATTCTTCGATTCTGTATTGCCGGGCACTTTTCTCTGGAAGAGACGAATCGAGCCCTAAAGCTCTATGGAATGACCCCACTGTATTCCCGCAATAAGAGAGACGTGTGCATCATACTGGCGATCAACAACCGCGAGTATGATCTTGCGCAGGTCGATGAGCTTCTGGTCGGACAAGGGTTCGCTCAGCTTTCAGTAGATGATATATCATAAATATGTAATATATTTTCCCCACCATTTTGGTGGGGATTTTTTTGTCTCTCTTCTGGTATTCTGAACCTAGCATATGCAGAAGGTTTACGCGGCGTAAGGAAAGAGTGATTTGAACTGCCTCGGGAGAGAGAGGTAAAATGAAGAGAGATCGGGGGATGAGAGAGGACATGAGTTTAGGCGAGTTTATCGGTAAGAGAAGAAGCTGTCTGCATCTGACCCAGGAGCAGCTGGCTGACAGACTTCACGTGTCAAAATCGGCGATTGCAAAATGGGAAACGGACGGGGGAATACCCGACAGGGACAATTTGTATCGACTGGCGGAGGTGCTGAACGTGACAGTAAATGATCTTCACCATATCATTGAACAGTCGAAGCTGTCGCAGGTGGACCTGGAAGCGAACATCACCGCAGATGTGATTGCTGCGCTGGAGTCCTACGGATATCAGGTGATCCGGCCCGGGAAAAAGGAGTCTACAAATATTGGAGGGAAATTGTTATGAAGAAAAGATTTGTAGTTGGTATCATGATGGCTTTCTGTATTATACTAAGCGCATGTGGAAGCGACAAGAATACGGAGGGTACAAGTGCAGTTAGTTCCGCAGAAGTAACGTTTATTGAGCAGACAGAAGAGTCTCATGAGAACTCAGATTTGAAGATGGAAGACTCGAAAGAAGACACAAACGAAGAATTGAAAGAAGAACCAAAATTCAGCAATCTTGATGAGGTATTGTCTTCTGTAGAGAATGAAGTTAATAATTTTATTTCCGCAATGGAGGATGAGTACGATTTATTAAAGACAAAACTCGATACCTATGATCATTATAGAATAAATATTGATGCACTGGATGCCTTCTTTGAAAAAATGGAACTGGATTCCGATGCCTTTTTTGATATTTGCAAGAAGAGATCTGATACCTATTTCAGAATGGCATTGGATCAATGTGACGAGAATAAGAAATTGGATCGTGCATTTGATGATTTCTATTCTACTGTATATGACGACGTATTTGATGATTATTATGATGGAATGGACAGACTCATGAAAGATATTTATGATGATATCTATGAGGATTTGTTTGATGGAGCATACGATGAGATTCCTTATAAAGAATGGACCAATGCGCATAGTGATTTCTATAAAAAATATTCTGATGTAAACTCTTCTCTTTATCATAAATATGCTGAGGCACGGAGCAGGGCATATATAGTGTATTCCAATATGCGTAGCAATGCGATTTACGGGGATACCAGAGATTTTGACATGATCATGAAAAAGGTAGAACAAGAAATAGTTAAAAAAGCGGAAGAAGAGCAAAGGCGCAAATCACAGGTTGATTATGAAGTATTGTATGAAATTCGTGACGGAAAAGCTTATGTGATAGGAGTAAGCGGCGAGGGAAATCATTTGACAATTTCAAATGAGTATGAAAATTGCGAGGTGATTGGAATTGATTCCTCTGCTTTTGAAGGATTAAATATCTTTTCTATTGTATGTTGGGCGGATATTGAAACAATCGGAGACAAAGCGTTTAAGGATTGTTCGGAGCTTTTGGAGATCAGCATCCCGTCTTCCACGACTGTAATTGGAAACAGTGCCTTTGAAAATTGTTCTAAATTAGAGTCGCTTGTGATATGGGGGAGTCCGGATATAGGAGAGCGAGCATTTGCAAATTGTGTAAATATCACAAAAGTTAGTATTGATAGCGATACTAAGAAAATATGTGATAACGCTTTTGATGGCTGTAGTGAATTGGAATATGTTTCTATTTGGAGTGACGATATACTCATAGGAAATAATGTATTTGCAAATTGCCCTAAATTGGAGAAAGTTCCGAAGGGGTCGGGGCGAAGCGTTGTACTGGATGAAAGAAAGGAAAAGGATACGCAAAAGGTTGAGACCGAAGAAACAGATGCAATCAGACCGGAGTTCCAGAAAGCCATGGATGAGTATGTGGAGTTTTTCAAGGAGTATAGTGCATTTGTTAAGAAGTATTCAAATGCTGAGGATCCTTATTCTCTGTTGAAAGACTACAACGCATATATGATGCAATATGTTGATACAATGGAAGCACTGGAAAAACTTGGAAATGAGGAAATGACAAAAGAAGAGCAAAAACTGTACTTGGATACCATGAACGAAATACAAAAGATTATTATTGATTCTGTTGAGGGTGAATAGACAAGAAAAACATAGCGGATTTTTAGGCATCCGGCAATGAAGAGTTGTTGGCAAATGCACAGCAAAGAGCGCAGGGTTTGATAGAGGACTACATTAAAAATATTGGTTCTATTGCCGGAAAAGAATACTCTGTTCAGTGGGTCTATGAGGAGTAAATTAAGTGATTCTGTAAGAAAAAAGGATACCTTCCCTTTTGGACGGTATCCTTTTTTTGATGCGATAGCTCCCTGTAAGAATTTACGTAGTGATTGTTCTATTTTGAGTGAAGCCCTCATATTCTGAAAGCAAATTTATTTTTTCCTGAAATACAATACAAACTGTGTCACTGCATTGAAGGCACATAGAGCGAAACTCAAAACAAAAAGTGCAGTTGCAGCATTATGTGTACTGTTTGCGATTCCTATTATCCAGCAGAAAGACGCAATCGAGAAAGAAATTGCGGCTACCAGATGCAGACGCTTCTTTTTCAGAAGCAAAGACTCTGTTTCTTCTGCTGCAGTCTTAACCGCAGGAATATCACCGTCGCTTTCATAATCATCATTCAACAGATAATCCGTTGTAACATGGAACAGTTTGCTGATCTGCAAAATGTTTTGCGCATCGGGCAGAGCGGTTCCGTTTTCCCAGCGGCTGATGGCCTGCCGTGATACATTCAATCTGTCTGCAAAATCTTCCTGTGACCAACCATTGGCTTTCCTGTGCTCCATGATTTTGTCTTGCAATTTCATAATGAAATCCTCCCTTCTCTTGGTGATTTCATTGTAGCAAAATGCACTTCCGACTACCACCGCATCAACTTTACAATCCCGCAACATGACTTTACATATCATCTATATTATAAAGTCGCCACAAGGCTGCGTCAACATATGGCGAGTCCGAAGCAGGATATTCTTTTTGGGGGTGCTTTTCTTGCGAGGCAGTAACAGTAAAAGATTCGTCTCAGATGCAAATTTGAAATTATTTAACCAATTCCCTTGACTTTCCCCCTTGTGGAAGGTGTACATTCACTGTAAATGAGGGGGAACCGTTCCCCGAAAATCAATAATCGACAGGAGAACAGACCTATGCTGAAGATTCAACATCTGACAAAGGAGTATAAAGGCGGCAAGAGAGCGGTGGACGATCTTACCATTACTGTGGAGCCCGGTGATATCTATGGATTTATCGGACACAACGGCGCGGGAAAAACCACGACGATCAAGTGCGTGGTGGGTATTCATGATTTTGATGCGGGGGAGATCCTGATCGATGGCGTGTCGGTGAAGGAAGATCCCCTTGCCTGCAAGAAGAAGCTTGCGTATGTTCCGGATAACCCGGATCTATACGAATATCTGACCGGTATTCAGTACCTGAATTTTATAGCAGATGTCTTCGGCCTGACGAGACAGGAGCGGGAAGAACGAATCCGCAGGGAGGCCGATCTGTTTGAAATGATGGACTCTCTTGGAGACCTGATCTCATCCTATTCCCATGGCATGAAGCAGAAGCTTGCATTGATCGGCGCTTTGATTCATGAGCCGAAGCTTTTGATCCTGGATGAGCCCTTTGTGGGTCTGGACCCCAAGGCTACGCTGATGCTGAAAAATCGTATGCACGAGCTCTGTGCACAGGGAACCGCAATTTTTTTCTCCACCCACGTACTGGATGTAGCGGAGAAACTGTGTAACAAGGTTGCCATCATCAGACAGGGAAAGCTTGTTACAGCAGGCAAAACAGAGGAGTTGACACACGGGGAAACACTGGAATCCGTTTTCATGGAGGTGATCGAGCATGCTGAAAACAAGCGTTAGGGTATGGAAACTTACCGCCTGCAATCTGTTCGGTCTCAATGAACTTCGATATACAAGAGATACCGGAAAGAGAAAGCGTGCCGTCGGACTGGGGCTTCTCTGGGTGTTGGTGATTCTGATGATGGAGGGATACCTGATCGCCTCCATGCTTGGATATGTGAAGATCGGTATGGCAGAGATCCTTCCCATCTACTGTTATGCGGTGACCGGTATCCTGATTTTGATGTTGACGCTGTTAAAGGCCGGAAATGTGATTTTTCAGTGGAATTCCCTGGAGAATCTTCTCGCCATGCCTATCCACCGGAGTGCGATTCTGATTGCCAGATTTCTGAATCTATATACCACAAATCTGCTGTTTGCGGCAGCAGTGATGCTGCCCGGCATGATCATTTATGGTATGGCTGTCGGTGCAGGACCTGTTTGTTTCGTGGTATTTTTGCTGGGAATTCTTTTCGCACCCCTCCTGCCGCTGACGCTTGCCACAGGACTTTCCGCTCTGGTCAAGGGGATCAGTTCCCGTATGAAATATAAGAGTCTGGTGGAAGCCGCGCTGATGATCGTCTTTTCAGTGGGCATTATCGCCCTGTTATCCGGCGGGGATTATGAAGCTATCTCTGTGGAAACGATCAAAAAACTGACGAATACCGTGGTGGGGCAGCTTAGTGCAGTATATCCTCCCGCGGCCTGGTTTCAGAAGTCTGCGACAGAAGAGACGCTTCTTCCCATGCTGGCGTTGATCCTTGTCTCATTGGCCGCTTTTACTGTGCTGATGCTGCTGTTAAACCGGTTCTTTTTGCCCATCTGTACGGCTCTTCGTCAAACCGGCACGAAACATCATGGGAGAATTGTGACAGGCGACCGAACCGGTCTTAAGTGGGCACTGGTGAAAAGAGAATTTCGCTACTATTTTTCTCAGAGCTTATACATAAGCAATACCGCCATCGGACTGGTCATGATGGTGGCCGGTTCCGTTGCCGTCAGTGTCATCGGACCTGAGGCAATCGAGGGAAAACTCGGGATGCAGGGGATCGTTGTCAAACTGCTGCCCTATTTCCTGGCGCTGTGCGGCTGTATCATGAGTACGACCTCGGCCTCGGTCTCGCTGGAGGGCAAGACCAGGTGGCTCACCAGGTCTCTTCCCATCCCGGAGAAAACCCAGTATGACAGCAAGATTCTGATGGCCCTTTTGCTGGACCTTCCATTTTACCTCGCAGCGGTTGTGACAGCGGCCATCGGTATGAAGACCATCGGGGCGGATCTGGTAAGACTGATTGTCATTCCGGCTGTCTTTTTGGTATTCGCCGCAGTCATCGGACTGTATGCAAATCTCCTCTTCCCAAGGTTTGACTGGGACAACGAGGTGCAGGTGATCAAGCAGGGAGCAGCGACTGCTGTGGCAATGTTTGCTTCCATGGGTGCAATTATTCTTTCCGGCGGGTTGTTCGCAGCGGCGCACTTTCTGTTTCCTACGCCTCTTGCCGGAAATATTGTGAGTGTATGTACCACATTAGTGCTGATTCTGATGACGTTGCTGTTTTACAGAAGTGTCAGAAGGAAGAAACTTGAACAATGACTTTTTGGTTCCCCAAGGCGACATTGGTTGCTTTGGGGATTTTTTTGCACTCCACGGAGCGTTTGTTGACTTTTTTCTGTGCGGAGATATAGTGGATATCAGGAAGAGGAGGTATGACCGATGGAACAAAAGAGGATTGGAAGATTTATTGCTGCACTTCGCAAGGAGCAGGGCCTGACGCAATCCCAGCTTGCAGAGCGGTTACATATCAGCGACAGGACGATCAGCAAATGGGAGAGAGGTGTGGGGATCCCCGATGCCTCTCTGATGCTCCCGCTGTGCAGCGAACTGCGGATCTCCGTCAACGAATTGTTGACGGGCGAAAGAATACCGAGTGAAAATATAGTTTCTGAAGGGGAGGAAATCGTGATGGAGCTGTTGGCACAGTACAAGAGGAAAATGAATCGAATCGTGATCGCAATGGTGGTGCTGTTTTATTTCGCTGCGGCTTTGGTCGCCTTTGTCCTGTGTAACAGACTGGTCACCGGCGCCTATATGGATCAGGGGACGGAATGGATCGATGGGATCGAGAGAGGAATGGAGATCGCCGTGAGCACCGACAACATAGAGAACCTTCGGAAAACGATCGCGAACGGTGGCGGCCTGTTTGCCCATCCGATGTGTGCTGTTTTGACAGATGAACAGGGAACAGTGATTGCAGAGACCGTTACAATCGAATCGGACGAGGCGTACATAAAGTGTCTGGATATGGCCCGCAATGGGAAACCGGATCCACTCGGACTCATCGAGTATACCATCACTGCTGACAGCCTGCAGTTCGCCCGCGCTTTCCACTGCCAGGGAGCGACTTACACAGTGGCGGCTTACTCCCAGACATCTCAGGTGATGGAGACCTTTCACAGCGAGGAGTTTCTGTTCGCGTTGATGGTGCTGACCATAGGAGCGGCGCTGTTTTTGATTCTCCTCGCTGTTTCCAACAAGATAGTGAACCGGGGAATCCTGAAAATACAGTAAGCAATCATTGGAGCCACAGGGACAGACAAAAAGCCGGAAAACATCGTCCCCGGTGGTTCGGATTGACAGTATCGTTCCGATATGCTATCCTACAAGAGAAATAACTACTTGTGCAGACAGGAAAGGAGAATGTGCGATGATGAAATACAGTGAGGTATTGGAAGCATAAACTGAATCAGGGGTACGGGCAGCAGCATGCATTGGAGCTCTGGTGCGGTACCGTTTGGGGAACCTTTCTTGGACACTATAACTTTCGGTTGTAGCACACTGTGAGGGTGTGTTATTTTTATACGTCAATTACCGCAGGGACAGTCTCGGACAGGCTGCTCTTTGCGGTATTTTTGTGCCCTTTTTCAGGTGACATTTTGGAAAGGAGTGATGTGAAATGAGGAAAACAACAATGAAGTTTCAGATGACTATGAGGATGACAATGATGGAGGAGATCAGAGATGAATTTAAAAGATTATGGCTTTATGCTGGATATGGAAACGGAACATGACCGGGGAATTCCCGCAAGAATTGTTGCGGTGCACAGAGACCGCTATGCGATGGCCTGCGAGTACGGAGAGATCTACGGCAGACTGAAGACAAAGGAGTATTACGGTGGTTTCGAGGAATTCCCTACGGTGGGTGATTTTGTAAGAATCGATTATGTATCAGATGGAGACAGCCGGATCATCGCTACACTGCCCAGAAAGACGTTCTTTTCCCGCAGGCACCCGGATGTGGGTCGCGGAGAGCAGGCGGTTGCCGCCAATTTCGATTACGTGTTTCTTATGCAGTCCATGAACCGGGATTTTAACGCGAAGAGACTGGAGAGATATCTGACCCTTACCCTGCAGTCCGGAGCCGTTCCGGTAGTGGTATTGACGAAAGCAGATCTGGTGGAGGAACAGGAATTCTATGTTGAGAACGTGAAGCGGGTTGCACCGGATGTCAAGGTGCATGCAGTCAGTTCCAGGAGTGGAGTGGGGCTGGAGGAATTAAGTGAATATTTGCAGCCGGGAAAGACAGTTGCACTGTTAGGTTCCTCCGGAATCGGGAAATCCAGTCTGGTAAACGCTCTTGTGGGCGGGGAACTTATGAAGGTAAACGGAATTCGTGAGGATGACAGCAAGGGGCGCCACACCACCACCCAACGCCAGTTGATCATGCTGGAGAATCATGCAATGATCATCGATACGCCCGGTATGCGTGAACTGGGTATGTGGGATGTGTCCGAAGGCCTGGGCGAGGCATTCGCCGATGTGGAGCAATATGTGGGCAAATGTCGGTTTGGGAATTGCAGGCACCTGTCCGAGCCGGGCTGTGCTGTCAAGGCAGCCATCGCAGCGGGAACACTGACGCAGGAACGTTGGGACAGTTACTGCAAACTGAAACAGGAGGCCAGGTATTCCGATGGCAGTAAACAGCGCATGAAGGAGAACCGGAGTCGGAAGAGGGGGTTTGCGAAAAAGCGAGATCGATAGACGAAAGGGGGCCACTGGGGGCCACCGGGGACGGTGTTTTCCGACTTTTTGTCTGTCCCCGGTGGCTCACCCGGATGAAATATTGGGATTCGCTGTTTATGGTAAAGACATTTTGACTCAGAAATGCTACTATGAAGCCATCACAGGAAGGGAGTCAAAACATATGGATATGGTTCAGATGGGAGAGTTCCTGGCAACTCTTCGGAAAGAAAAGAAACTGACGCAGGCTGAGTTGGGAGAAAAGCTGGGCGTCACCAACAAGACAGTCTCCAGGTGGGAGACCGGAAATTATTTGCCGCCGGTAGAAATGCTGGAGCAGCTCAGTGAATTGTATGGGTTGACGATTAATGAGCTGCTCTGTGGTAAGAAATTGGAGCAGGAGGAGTTTAAAGAGGTGGCAGAGGAAAATATTAAGGCGGCATTGGCTGCAAGTGCATTTGATTTGAAGGAGAAGATCGTTTTTTTCAAGAAGAAGTGGTTGAGAGAGAACAAAGCTCGCCTGGCACTTGGTGGAATCATTTGGCTCGCAGTCTTGATTGTTTTGAAATTCCAATGTGTTCAGCCGGCGGTACTGGGAGGCATCGGTGGTCTATTGGCAGTCATCCTGTATATGTATTTCTACAACAGTATGATGAGTTATGTCGAGAAGAATGCATACGATGGTTCCGGCAGGAGAGGATAGGATTTTCTATAGATTGAGGAACATTTGGGATAGGAAAAGAGTCGGAAAACACCACTATCTGATATTTCTGGTCTAAAAGCAAGATAAAATCAAGGATTTAGACCACTAATTATTGACTTTGAGTGAAAAGATGTTTATACTTGGAATATGAGTATTCTAATTGGAAGAAAAAGAGAATGTGAACGACTTGAAAAATGTATGAAAGCAGCAACTGCGCAGCTTGTTGTTGTTTACGGCAGAAGAAGAGTAGGAAAAACATTCTTGGTGAATCATTTTTTTAAAAATCAGATTGAATTCAAAGTCACTGGCGCATATAGTCAGCCTAAAGAAGTTCAGTTAAGAAATTTTGCTGACGAATTGAATAGAAGGTCCGAGAAGGAGTGGACCATTCCAAAAGACTGGATTCAAGCATTCAATTTTCTTAGAGAATTTATAGAAGAATTATCCGATGATGAAAAGCATGTGTTTTTTATAGATGAAATGCCATGGTTGGATACGCATAAGTCTGGTTTTCTGCCGGCGTTTGAATATTTCTGGAATGATTATGGTTCTAGTAAGGATAATTTAGTATTTGTTATTTGTGGATCTGCATCATCATGGATGGTGGATAATATTGCTAATAACAAAGGAGGCTTATTTAATAGACAGACATGTAGATTATATTTGGAGCCATTTACATTAGCTCAAACGAGAGAGTATCTTCTTGCACATGGGATGTCATGGTCTGAATATGATATTGC
>JBJENO010000050.1:0-14593 GCA_051880235.1 Acetatifactor sp.
ACCGGGTGGAGGAGATCCGCAGTGATGATGAATGGAGAGAGAACTATATGACGATTGAGATGAAGATGGAGCAGAGATTTGAGCAGGGTCGTATACAGGGCCTGGAACAGGGTCGTAAGCAGGGCTTGGAACAGGGTGAGCGAAATGGGCGACTGTCGATTTTGCAAACGATGCTTGAGGCGAAGCTTGAGAAGGAGATCATTCTGCGGGCCGGCTTTACCGAGGAGGAAATCGAGAACCTCCGCCGAATGAAGACCGATGAACAGAATGGGCAGTGAGGAGCAAGAGACAACACACGCTTTTTCGATTCGAAACAGGCGTGGTGAATTCTCTGCAGTACCTTGTAACTTGGTCAAAAATACCGGAAGGGAAAGCGTTACAGTGCTTCCCCTTCCTTTTTGGTTTGAAATAAATGTACTGAATCGACAATTATTGTATATTGGATGAGATCTGTATCACCACATTTCCACCCGTATTCAAATGGATCGCGTACACGGTCAGGTCACCGTCCACCCAACTGTATTCGGTGTACTCCTGCTCATTGCCCCGCACACCCTCCTTGCCTTCTCCCAGCAATGCGCCAAAGACTGCCACTACATCCTCCAAGGACTTCTCCTCAGACACCTCGTAGACTACGCCCTTCAGGATTTCATCCTGGGTATACAGGTAGATCCAATGGGCAACAGATAAGCCCATCACTTCTGCTGCATTGCCGCGTGCATCCACCGTCTGCTTCGTGTCACCCATGAAGTGACCGCCCATATAGGGCTTTGCCTCCTTCGCCTGGCCGCAAGCCATCAGTGCTATCATACAAAAGGCGATCAAAAACGCTGTGATTCTTCGCTTCATAACTCAAATTCTCCTGTTCTGCCGACTTCTCTTCACCTATCATACGATATCTTTACGGATTCGTCAATGCTCCGGCAGACCGCCTTGGGAGAAAAACGAAGAGGACCATCGGGGACAGATTCGTTGGTCCCGATGGTCCGCAATGGTCCGCTGTCTGAAGTAATGCTTAGTTTGGCTTCACAAAAGTTACTTTCCCGTCACTGATCTTCAGCAAAGTGCCGCAGTACGGGCAAACCTCCGCCTGTTCGGAATTAGACGCTCCACAGCTGGGACATTCGCTGTACATCGTCATCGGAGTCTGGGAAAGTCTCTCCGGATTCGCCTGGAAATACTTGTAGGCGTCGTTCTGTTTCCTTACGGGGATCAAAATCACTACATAGAAGATTCCATAGAAAAACAGCAGGAAGAGCACGATGGGAATGATAACAAAGTCTACCTTCGTTTTTGCAAGGTCATCCATCACTGAGTTCCAGGAATACTTCAACGCCTCCGAAAGCTTCTGATTAGCCATCCCTTTCTGGAAATTATCCAGGAATTTGTCGAAGGTGGCGTCAGAGAAGCACCTTACCGTATCATCTCCACAGTATACATCATATTCCCAGTCGTAGAAATCCGGATCATCATTTTCCGTGAACAGAATGATCATGGCGGATTCATCGATGCCGATCTGGTAATAGATTTCTTCTGAGTAAACCTCCAGTGACCTATAATGCTCCTTCCAGGAGAAATCATCGGTGCATACCGTGACCGGCATCCCCGACTTTTCATACACCTGATTCAACAGAGTCAGGATCTCTGTCTCCTCCTGATCCGTCAGCACATCCACGTGGTCTAATATCATGATTCGACTGCGGTCTCCCTCGATCTTTCCTCCCAACGTAATCGACGTGGAAATCATACCGGCAAGCATCAGGCACATATGAAGTGTGACAAATACAAGTGCCACAATGTTTCCTACGCCCCAACCGCTTTTTGTACCGAAATTTTTATTACTGGTATAGTACCTATGTACCCTGCCGCGCCTGTCGTAGTAGGTGCGGTTATAGCATCCCCGAAACGGAGTCTTAGACGTCCTTGCGCCGGAACCGCCTCCCCTTGAGCCTCCGCCGGAACGGCTGGAACTGCTGTGATGGCTTCCGCCGCTTCTGGAACCTCCTCCATGTCTTCCCATTTTCATTTCCTCCCCATTCTAAAATCATAAAAACCTGCAAGCAGGTGCTTGGGTTCCCACACACCCGATCAGATCAACAGACCGGGAAGCCGTCCAATCCCTACTTGCAGGCAACATGCAGAACCCGGGGCAATAATGCCCACATCTCTATCATTACAGATTCTTGCCTTTCAGTCAATATTCAATTGTAATTCCATGCTCTTTCTATCCACTGGGGACAGATATGAGTACCAAAACTTACGTCCCCGGTGGTAAATGACTACTCTTTGAAATATTTCCTGGAGATGACAACCAGGCTGACACCCAACACACTCAGAACAACAATGATCACAAGCCATAACCACATACTTACCTGGTTATTGGAAGGCTGAGAAATCAGCAGAATCGGTTTGTCTTCTGTATCGGTTACACCTGTGTCAGTGCTTCCTTCCTTTTCGGTCCCGGTTTCCTGCTGTCCGGCAGCATCTTCTGTCTTCTCCCATTCACTGTCATCATAAGTCTTAGGAGAAGAAGGATTAGCAGGATCCGAATTGCTTCCGCCAGAAGCACCAGAACCTGATCCGCCACCCGTTGAACCGGTACCCGAACCGCTGCCTGAACCTGAACCGGAGGAACTGCCTGAGCCTCCGCCGCTTGTTCCGGTTTCAACATTTGCAAGTACAAAGGGGCTGAGACTGGTTGTTGTAAAGATAAGGGTATTCCCGTAAAGCACCGGATCAATGATCTCGATATTATCTCCTGTATAGTGAAGGACTACCATTCTCTTGCCACTGGTTATCCCTTCAGGCAAGGTCAGCTTCAGAATAATAGGACTCACAAGCTGGATAGAATTTCCGAGCTCATCATACAATGAAATGTCAAATGCTATCACATTAACGAGCTGGGAATTCATAAACTCATCCGGTTTTCTGTCAGGCATACTGATAGGAGTAATCTTTAAGGTTCCCTCCTGACCTGCCGGAACACTGAGGATCACATTGACCTGACTTAATAGATTCAGACGAGCATCCTCCACCTCAATCGTCAGGGAAGAATCATATACTCTCTTCAGTTCTGCGTCAAGTGCTTCCAGTGCTGCAGTGAATTCGGTATCTATTACGGCTTCCTCCCAAACACTGTCTTGAAGTGCCAGAACCTTTGCAATTGCACGGTTTGCTCCTGTGATATCTCCTACTCCAAGGGCTGAAAGCTCTGCGGTAGCAAGCTTCACGATCTCAAGTGCCGTACGAACCTCCGGATCCCCTGAAGCTGTACCGGACATTCTTGCACCGGTATCACTAGCAGCCTTATCTGTTAACTCCAGATAGCCGTTCATGTTAATGGTACCATCTGCATTTCTGGTAATGCCGCCATGAATGGCAGCATCCGTATCCAGACTTACAAACCAGTCTGCTGCTACTGCTGCACCGCTCTTATTCTTAGAGTCAGCACCATCATAATAGTAGTTGCTGTCCTTATAAACCTTGTTCTGGTCCTGAGTACCCTTCAGCTTGAACTGCTCAGCGGTATTGTTGGAATCCTTCTTGTAGGACAGAACGCCATCCGCAGAGAAATCAGTATTTGCTGCATCATTTGTATAGAATGCAACGTTATAGGAACCATTGTTAAATGTAGTTGAATTTACAGCCTGAATGTCAGGACAGCTGTTGGAGTCAATACCCTTTGCCTTATTGGCAAATGCAATACTGTTCTCCAACAAGTGGTGACCGCTGATGCTGGAACCACCCATCTTGAAACCATTACCGTTTCCGGCATTGATCTCATTACCATTTGCATCGATGTCGTAACCATTCTTAAAGGCAATACAGTTTCTGATCACTACCTTACCGATAGGACCGGACTCCACCTTTGCAAACAGATCCCAACCATCATCTGCATTGTAGGCGGCAATACAGCCGTCAAATACATTGCCATCGGCAACAGTAAGCTTTGCTGCAAAGCCATCTGCATCCTCGTAGCCTGCATCTGCATTCAGATAAGAGGTACAGTTCAAAATCAGATTGTTGGAAGGCCAATCCTCCCATGTATCAGTACTCAGATAACGGCTGATCTGAATACCGGTATTACCGTTTCTGTATGCATTGACACGGTCTACAGTACAGTTGTCACCGGAGAGCTGCAAGCCCTTCTGTCCGTTTGCAGAGCCGGTTACGTCAAAGCCCTGTAAATACCAATAGTCACCTGCAACTACCATACCTGCACACTTACCGTTGAAATCCAATACAGGTCTGCCTGTTGCTTCCGGATCAGCCATCAGATAAATCATCTGAGAAGCAGTACCGTTGATACCTCTGTTAATGGTAATGGTTTTGCTAAGCTCATAGGTTCCTTCCATCAGAAGGATCTTCTGTCCCGGTGCCGCATAAGCCACTGCATTGTAAATGCTCATGGGAGCTTCCTTTGTACCGGGAGCGAGATCCTTGCCGTTCGGGCTTACATAGATAATATCGCCCTTGTTGGTCTGATAATTAACGGTAAAGTCAAACTTAGCTGTATCATAGGACTCCAGTACTTCATATTCAGAAGGCTTGTAGTCTGCATCGGGAGTAAAGGTTACCTGGAAGGTATTTGCTCCCGTGTCAAGCTTAGTTCTTATACGATGCTTGGTGAATGCATTCACCTTCACTGCATCTGCAATGGTACCCTGAGGGCCTGTAATGGTGAGGGTGCCGTCTGCATTGCCATAATAAACCAATTCATAATCAGCACTTGTTGCAATCTTAGCTGATTCGATCGAATAGACAGGGGTCACCTTGGTGACGGGTCTTTCTTCTGCCGGCGCATCCTGGTCCGGATGAATAGTAGTAAGCTGTACATTCTTTACGCTGATCTTTGCATTTCTGGATGCAAAGAAGCCTGCATAGATATGTTCACTGTCGATTCTGGTAAGCTCATCTCCATCGTCTGCATGATAGAACTTCTGTGTCGTTGTGTTCCCCGCTTCATCAGTGTAGCTTACAAAATATCCTGTATTATTTCTCTGAATCTCTACATGGAAGGTAGTCTTCAGTGCAGGAATATCTACGCTTCCGGTATCCTTTGTATAGTTGCCGACAATATTGTAGGTTCCTGCATCTAATACATTCTTCGCTGCAGAAAGCTCCAAGGGATACATCTTGCTCAGGAAGTTTGCAGGCATTGCAGCACCGGATGCAACATCCGCTGCAGTGACACCAGTCTTAGCCTGTGCACCGATACCCAACTTCATGGTGTACTTGCTTCCGCCTGCATCTACGACAGCATTCAATGCACTGCTCCACAAATACTCAACCTTGGTTACAGAAGCCATGTATGAGTTGTTCCAGAAGGTTGAAGCATCGCCATTTTTGCCAACAGCATCTGCAGCCATCATACCAAAGCCTTCCTGACCGTTTGAATAAGTCCACTGGTCTACGGTGATATCTGCGGAAAGCGTAAAGTTTTCTGTCTCAGGATCAATTGTTGTATAGTAGAATGCAAGTCCGTCCGTAGATGCCGGAACCAACTTACCCTTACCATTTACACTCTGTACTACCAGATTATTGTCATATACAGAACCGGTTGCCTTGTTATCAGCAGTATTCACACTGGAACCAAATGCTGCAAAGCTCCATGTTCTCTGCGCTTCATCTACAACCTCCCATTCAATGGTACCGGCCTTGGAGGTTTCATTACCTCTTACCGCTACAACACTGAAGGTATAGGTCTGACCTACTGTCAAGCCTTCCAGTGTCGCTGTCAGCTGATCTGTTTCCACAGAAATATCTGTACCCACTGCTGATACGATATACTTTTCTGCTTCAGCTACTGCACCCCAGGCGATGGAAACCTTACCGTTTCCAAGGCAGGTTGCGCTGGATACGTCAGGAGTATCTAAAGGTAATACAAAATCAAAGTACTTCTTTTCTGCTGTAACCTTATCGGCCTCCCCTTCACGGGAAATGGTTGCTGCGAAGTAATAGGTTCCTGATGCACCGGGTGTAAAGGTTCTGGTGTGCTCCGTCTTTTCTGCAATAGACTTGAGACTTGCAATCTCATTCCCTTCTGCATCATACATCGTGATCACTACTTCATCAGCTCCATCATAGCCTACATTTGCAGCTACGGTCACATCGATAGTACCTGCTGCTTCACCGTCTGCAACATTGGTAATAACAGGAGCTGCCACTTTTGACCAGTCTGCACGATCAGGCTTTACAGAAGAACCTCCGTCCTCTGTGACTTCTACCTTAAAGATGTAGTTATTATTAACCTTAGAACCCAGGTAATAGGTTCCTGCTTCTGTCAATTCCAGTGTAGAAATACAGGGAGCATTTTTTGCAAGATCTTCGTTGGTAGACGCTACCTCCGTGCCATCACTGTTCAAGATAGCTATCTGGCGCTTATCGTCACCGCCTTCTGCCCACCATACTTTTACAGTCGCTTTGCTGTTTGTTGTAAACTTAATTGCATTCTTCTCTTTGGAAACAACTCCACCAAAGTTTACTCGCTGTGTTGCATTGTAGCCATCATCAAAGCTCTTATTGCTTCCATCTACTTTTGTCTTCACACTGTAAATCAAAGTAAAGTATTCGTTTGTACCGGCTTGCTCCGTATCACCATCAGCTTTCGAACCCTGTGCAAATGCTTTCAGGTCTGCTGTGGTATCTAAGGTATTGACAACAGGCTCTGCTGCGGCTGCTGCCTCTTCGGTTACCTCTACCTTGAAGATATAGTTGCTGCCTTCCTCACTGCCTAGGAAGTATTTGCCTGCCGCGTCCAGAGTCAATGCGGAAATGTAAAGGCTGTTCTTTACAGAACCTTCTGCTGTCTTGGTCACAACAGCACCGGAATTATCAAAAAGTGCCATTTCACGGGTGTCACCGCCGGAAACCCACCAAATCTTAACGGTTGCAGGATTTTGGGTTTCAAACATCACTGCATTTGTGACGATATCACCAAAGCCGGTCTTTGCACCCATGTTGATTCTCCGGGAGGCTGTATATCCGTCATCAAAGACCTTGTCGCTTCCATCAACCTTCGTCTTTGCACTGTAAATAACTGTAAAGTAATCCTCCGTACCGGCCTTCTGTGTATCACCATCTGCCTTAGAGCCCTGTTTTACCGATTCTAAGTCTGTAGTTACATCTAATACATAAGTAACTTTTTCAACCGGGTCTTCCTCCTTGGGAGAATTGTCTACCTTGTCGGTAGGCATAACAATTGTCATATCCTTGCCGGCAAATGCATCCCAGTCGCCCAAGAAGGTTTCCACTGTGATTGCGCTGCCGTCTGCCAGCTGCTCATCACTCAGAACACCTGCCCAGGAAGCTCTTGCTGCAGAGTTGTCTACATCCTTTGCCATTTCATAGGTGCCATATTCTACACTGAGTGCAGACTGACCGCCCAATGTGCTTAACCATCCTTCCGGACGAATCAATGAAGGGCTTACTTCATACCAATTGGTATCAGCTGCATCGATCACAGTCTTGAAGAATACCACCTCAGAGGTGTTTGCCTGCCAGGGTCTGCCTAAGTAACCGGGCTTTGAGGTATATTCAGAAGCTGTGTCAACACCGGGAGTCGTGGACGTAATGTTACAGTTGTACATTAAGTAACCACGTCCTGCTGTCTGCTGAGCTGCAGTAATATAGCCAACATCATTCTTGTCTTCACTGGTATTGAATACCAGATCACACTTTGCAAATACAGCGGTCATACCGCCAAAGATATAGTCTGTACCTCCATAAACTGCACAATCATAGAATGCTGCGACAGAATTCTTTCCACCATATAAGGTATCCTGACGACCGATGAACTTACAGTTGTCAAAGGAAACCTTCGTACAATTATCCATGATTGCAAGCGCTGCTGCTCTTTCAACATATGCCTTATCCTGTACTGCCGTGCTGCCTTGGGCAAGACTTGCTCTGGGCGCACTTGCAGGCTCCTTGGCACCGCCCAGAGGAACGATGACATCATCTGCAGCCTTTGCGGAAACGTACTGGTTAAAGGAATTTTCGAAGATAATACCTTCTGCTTCAAACCCGCTTGCACCGACTACAACAGTTGCGTTCCAGTAGCTGCCTGAGGTAGTACCGGTTCCGGGATTTTCAAAGGAAAGATATCCGTTTTCTTTATTCACCTTCAGAATTTCCTCATTCCACTTACAGTCACTGCCCATGCTGTAGTAAGCATAGCCATGTCCATAGTAAGAGGTAATTCTTACTGCATTGGCATCAATATCAACACCCTTGTTCTTTAATTCGATACTGGGTGCGCTGCTTGCATTCTTCAGGGTAACGTTAGGAACGTCAATCACTAACATCTCTTCATAGTTACCGGGCTGAATGGCAATTGTCACACGCTGGTCAGCAGTTCTGTTCATTGCACGAACTGCATCCAATGCAGCGTTGATCGTTGTATAATCACAGCCTGTTGCACCAACAGTAATTGTATCTGTATAAGGAGTTACTTCTGCTACCTCGATCTTGGTAAAATAAGAAGTTCCCAGAACAGTAATATCTACAGTACCTGCGGCACCGGTGTAATCATAGGTGAAGGTATCGATCTGACCTGTACTGCCTGTTTTTACGCCTACAGATGCCTCCGTATCACTTTCAAAATAGAAGGAATACTGATAGCATGCACTTACCTTGATCTGACAGCTGCCCTTCACAGGAACAGAAACAGTACCTGCACCGGATAATAAGTAAGTCTTATTCACATTACCGTTGCTGAAACGCAAGCCGTTCCAGCTTCCTGAAGCCGCAGCCTCAGCAAAGCCTGCATCACTGAAATTCCAGGAAGTAATATCGCTGTCAAAAGCGATGGTCTTTGTCACTGCTGCGCCCTCCACCTTCACATTAGAGGTCAACTTCTGGACAAAGATACCGGAATCGCTCACCTTCACAGCATAAACACCATCTCTGAGAGCGATGCCCTCCGTACCCGTAAAGGTATAAACATAACCTTCCTCGTTCAGATTCGTAAAGGTAAAGGTTGCATTTGCCAAGTCTGCTGCCGTCGCACCTTCAGGCGCAATTGTTACCGCATACCTGGGCTTCTCTGCAAAAGTAATATCCTCAGCTGTATCTGCAGAGTAGCTTACCTTGGCACTGCTGGTCAGACTATAATCATTTACACCTTCTGCAACTACATCGTATTCTACATCTGTTTCAACAACAGCCGAATAGGTTGCTCCATTGATTGTTACCTCAGGAACGTAAATCTCATCTGATTTGAAAGACAGCTGTAATGCTGCGAGTGCTTCCCCGGACAAACCGGTAATATTTCCGGTGATGGTATGTAAGCGTACTGAACTGACAGTAATCGGAAAATCCTTAGCTGTATCCTCCTTTGCCAGAGTCAATTGGCTGTCACCGACGATAATATATCCATTGGCATCCTTCAGGCTTACCTCATAGGTATAAGAAGCATACAAATTGGCAGCATAAGTACCATTCGTAACAGGCGCTTCCGTCTCCATACCGTTTGCAGTGTTTTTGAATACGATACTGTATCCGCTCAAATCAGAGGGCGCACTTACCGCACCGCTTACTGCTACGTTTTGGGAGTGCTCTCTGTACACACGGGCAATTACCAGCTTCTCTGTGGTCGAATAAAGCTTATACATACCTGTCTGCTTCGGATAAAAGGTCAGGATCTTAGCATTCGCACCGCCTGCCACATATTCCTTTGCATCTTCAACGGTTCCATCAGGACCTTCAAAGTTAATCAAAGAATTGCCGCCATTAGAACCTGCAACTACATGAATCCTGTCTCCGGCATAAGCCTTTACACTCAAATATACGGCTGCGTTTGAGCCCTTATTCGAGTAAATGTAACCACCGTACACTGTTCCATCTTCCCCGGTAAGGCTCTTGGCATCATATCTGGTCAGGTTCTCGTTTGTGGTTCTCAAACGATGTGTTGTAGGATAACCGCCGTCATTAAATGCAAGTTCTCCATCAGCAGTGGTAAAGCTTGCAAGATTCTTGCCGGCCGTACCTGCTTCAACCCCTTCATACCAGCCGTTGATGACCTCTGCTGTGAGCTTGTTGTTATAGGTATTGGTATCCAGCTCCTGCGCACCAAAATCCCAAACATCGATCTTTCCCTGGTCAAACTGGGTAGTTTCACCGGCGGCAAAGGTCTCAGGACTTACAGCAGCACTTGCCAGGTCTCCCTCATCGGCATTGCTTGCCTGCACATATCCCATGGATATGTTGGAAAACAGCATCGCCAAAGAGAGCACACACGCAAATATCCTATGTAAGGTTCTGTGTTTTTTGGAATGAGATAACATTTCAATTCCTCCCTTAAATTTTCCTTTTCCGGCATATAGATTTACCGGAGAGGCCAATAAAATATAAACTCTTTTTCTGCCGGAAAAGATCCGCCGGGCAAAATGTAAGCGCTTACATTTTTCATTTACTTTATTGTAACATTGTGTTCACAAAAAAGCAAACCTCATTCTTCCGCCATTGGTCATTTTTTACGTTTTATACAACACTTTTTTATTTCTTTTGTGCAACATCGCAAAAAGGTCTTAAGCTCCTTACGAACTTAAGACCTCTCTAAATTACATGATTTACTCTTCCATCCTCTTTGTATCCACCGGGGACAGATATGAGGGCCGGAAAACACCGTCCCGGGTGGCTAGCCAATGGCTATGCTGAATACTCCGTCCTGATACTGTATTTGCAGTGCAAGGCCGTGAAGTTCACAGATATTCTTCACGATAGCCAATCCCAGACCGCTTCCGGTCTTGCCGCTGCGGCTCTCACTTCCCACCACAAAGGGATCGGCAAGCTTCTCCACTGATCCCGATAAGTCTGTGGCACAGGGATTGCAAAACCGCAGGCCCTTGTCAGAAAACTGAACCTGTACCGTACTTCCCGGATCCGCATACCTCACCGCATTGTCCAGCAGATTGTCAAGTACCTGCCCCATCATCTGACGATCCGCCTGCCAGGTAAGTGCCCCCTCGGCGGTGATGGAGAGCTTACGATCTGCCAGTCGGTCTTCATAGCGCTTTCGCACCTCTTCAAACAACGCCTTCATGTCCACAGTCTCTTTTTTGAGACGGGCAGTGCCCATCTCCACCTTGGACAACTCCAACACCGACTCGATCATCCGGTTCATGTACTGCACATTCTCCCGGATGGCGCCTGTGTAGTGGGCCTGCTTTTCCGGAACGAGATTCCCCTCCAGATTCTCTGCATACCCGGAGATGGACATCAGCGGGCTTTTCAGATCGTGAGCCAATGTATTCATCAGATCCCGGCGATAGTCCTCCATGTCATACCCAGCCTTCAGTCCGGCATATTTGATCTTCGCCATCACAAAGGCGATCAGGCTGCCGAGAATCACCGTAACTGCTGTTACGCCTGCGATAACCCCTCCCCATACTTCCAAGAGATCATAATCCAGACAGCTGAGCAGGGTCACACTGCTTCCATCCAAAAGTTCCATCCTCCTGAAGCTTGCTTCTGTCACCGTAAAAAAGGTTTCCAGATAGTACTCCTCTTCCTGTCCGGTCTCCACCGTCTTTTGGAAGACCTCCTGCATCAGTTCAAAGGAGTCGTCCCCCCAGGGAGCGAACTTTAACTCCGGATTGGAAGCGTCAACCCCCACCAGCAGAGGTTGAAAAAACTCGCTGGGCTCCGAAGAAAGCATTACCTTCTCATATCCTTCCGGAATGGAGGCAGGCTCTTCAATGGAATAGGTGAAGATACTATCCGTTATCTCTCCATCCCAGGCAAATTCATACTTTATGCGCGAGAGCTCTGACACCGTCATGGTAATAGGTCCCGGCAGGATATCCTCCCCGGACAGGTAGAAATAAGGCATCGATACATCCTCTAACAGAACCTTTCCGACGCCCTCCAACTTCGAAACCTGCTCACGATATTCCTTCCATCCCGGGATCCGGCTGACAGGATAGGAATAGATCCTTGTAGGAGTACTTTCCGTTTTGCGGCGGATGATAAACAATTGCTCCTCACATCCCGCGAGCACTTCCCTGGTATCTGTCTTGTACAGCTGAGTGGCAATACCATAGCCCTCCGCTTTAATTGCTCCCTTTAAACGCTGGCTTTCTCCCAGAAGATAGATATCCTCCGCAGGCATCTTCTGAATATTGCCCACGCGGATCTCCTCTTCAGAAGAGAACTCCTGCAGCTGTTGGTTTTTCTCCCGGTCGGTGAACATCACCAGAACCAAAGCCCCCAGCAGTCCGCAGACTACCATCACAAGTATCCACTGTCTTAGAAAGAGGCCCGCAAAGCTTCTCCTCTTCTGTCTTCCGTACACACACATTTTTTTCTTTCTCATCGACAATTACCTTCTCTCCTCGGAAATTTTATATCCCTGTGCGATAACTGTCTTGATCTGACTGCCCGCAGTGCCCAGCGCCTTGCGCAGCTTTTTGATATGGTTATCCAACACCCTCTCATTTCCCTCAAAATCATATCCCCAGATGCGGGAAAGCAGCAGTTCCCGCTGGAGCACTCGATTTTTGTTTTCCATCAGGTACTTTAAGAGCGCATACTGTTTGGGCGCAAGCTCCACCGCTTCCCCGCACACCTTCACGGTGAAATCAGCCGGGTTCAGCGCGATATCGCCGCACACCATATCCTTTGACGCCACCATTCCCTTGGCACGCCTAAGCAGCGCCTGAGTCTTGGCATAAAGCTCCGCCAGAGAAAACGGTTTTACAAGATAATCATCACACCCCAAATGGTATCCGCAGAGCACATCCTCCTCACGCCCTCTGGCCGTCAGGAAAATGATCGGTACAATACTTTTTTGGCGAAGCGCTCTGCAGATCTCAAAGCCATCTGCCCCGGGCAGCATCACATCCAGCATACAGAGATCATATTCCCGCTCATACACCGCTTCCAGCCCTTCGTTGCCGTCAGCAGCAGTGTGAACTACGATTTCTCCATTGCTCTTGGATGCAAAATAATCTTCGATGACTTCTCTGATCTGTGCATCATCCTCCACCAGTAAAATATCAAACACCTCTTGCTCCTCCATTTGCTTTGATGAGATCATCCTAACCTATCCGTGTATCCTCTATGTATCCACTAGGGGACAGATATCAGGGCCAAAAACTCCGTCCCGGGTGGTATATCATTTCAGCGGAAAACAAATATCAATTTCCATATAGCCATCGTCCCCTACGCTTCGATAAATATCAAGAATCGGTCTTTCATCAAGCTGGTATCCGCTCTTTGAAAGCCATCTGCAGAATACCTCCTGATATACCATAAAAAGGAACTGCGGAAAGCCCTTAAAATGATAAACAGCATATCTCCCGCCATCAAAGATATGCGTCAAGATACTTGTGTCCTCACTCAGCGCCGGATGATCCGGTGAAATCGTCTGACACAGCTCATACATGCATCTATCTTCATCCGTTATTGACGGATCATCAATCGTACACTCAATATATTGCGTGTCCTCCGAAGACAGATACTCGTACTTCTTAATAAACTTACACCATTCTTCCGGCAGATTATGATAATTGCCTTTCTTACGCTCATACACAACCAAAAAGCTTTTCAGCTGCTCTACCGTAATCAGTTTTTCTGACTCCTCTAATTCGTCAAGGGATATCCCATTTGAGAAAGAACTCTGTTCCACCATTTGTTCACTGACTTTCCTGAAATCAGCCGGAGTTAGGTTCAAATGCTTTTTAAAAGCTGTAGCAAAATTAGAAGAAGAATACCCACAGTCTACACCAATTTCTGTAATACTTTTATCTTTCTCTATTTTCAGCTTCCAGGCACTTCTCTCCAGTCGAACACGCTTAATAAACTGGTATAAGGCTTCGTCGGTATGCTCTCTAAACATTCGCATCAAATGATATTTAGAATAGGAACAATGCCTTGCCACATCATCCACAGAAATATCTTCATCAATATTTTCAAATATGTAGTTTATCGCTTTGTTGATCACCGCATTTCGAATCGTAGTGCTGTCTCTTTCTCCCACTGTCGATCACCTGCTTTCCAACATCTTTTTTTGCTTCGTAATCAACCATATCGAAACCAACGCTGTCAAAATTTCAGCAGCCGGAGCAACCATCCACACTCCTGTCATTCCCCATATAGCCGGGAAAATAAATGTAAACGCGAGAAGAAGGATGATTCCCCTCAGAGACGATATCAGCGCAGAGCTTGCCGCATCACCACAGCTGGTAAAATACATCGAGTTTATCACATCATATCCCATAATCAGAAAAGTAACAGCATAAAACTGAAAGCCTGTGGATACCATATCCGTCACATCGTTGCTGCATCCAAACATACTTGCGTAGCTGCTTCCTAATAGCAAAAAGAATACCGCGAACAAGATTCCTATTCCGAATAATACCTTATTTGTCGTAATGCGCAGCTGCATTGCAGTTTTCTGTTCATTTGCACCCCAGCAAACGCTGACAAGTGTAGTGAGTCCCTGGCCAAAACCGATAGCAATCATGCTGTATCCGTATACTGTAAACCCAAGAATCGTGAATGCGGCAACGCCTTCTGTTCCCACGTACTTCATCAACACATAGTTAAATGCAAACATTGATATCGCACTTGCCATCTCTCCGATAAATTC
>JBJENO010000051.1:0-13984 GCA_051880235.1 Acetatifactor sp.
AGGCAAGCGGGATGATAGTGGTCAATGCCAATTCGAACAAGAAGAAGGAGATCGCGGAATATCTGGAGAACTTCTTTGGAGAGGAGATCCAGGGACTCTGTAAAAGAGGAATGTACGCCAACCTGAGCGTGTGTAAGCTGACAGGTGGGGAAGCAAGTTCAGTGGAGGTCGAGGGACTGTCCGAGGAAGAAAGAGAGCAGCTGGAGAAGGAGAGAGCGCAGGCGGAAGCAGACAGAAGACTGGCGGAAGCGTTCCTGGAGAGCTGTGTGCCTGCTCCCAGACAGTATCCGGAACTGAACCGGATCATTGAAGAGGAACTGGGAGCCATGGCGGAGGGAGACAAGGATGCCCGACAGGTGGCAGAGATCATCCATAAGAGAATACAGATATTCCTGGATGAGGGATATTAAGCAAGGGATCATAACTGTAAAGCTTTTACGTTTTTTTGCAGCACTGTTGGATTGACGGAGGCAATCTATCCTCCGATGCAGGATACTCTTGAGAACGGAGGTTAGATGTTGTGAGAAGGATAATTGCATATTTTTTTACAATCCTGATGCTGGGTGCTTTGCTGCAGCCGATTGTGGTTCGGGCAGCAGAACAGATTTCCATACAGACTTTACTGGAAGAGAATCACAAGATTGTCGAAGAAGTGTGGCCGAAAGCAGTAGAGCAGATGAAAGTGTTTCATCCTGACCTGGAGGGTGAGTTCCCGGATCTTTGCGAGAGTGCTTATTACATCAGACGCTTGAATGTTGACTTTCTGATTCCGGAAGAACAAGGAAAAGACCTGGAAGAGTATTGCAGTGATTATGAAATGCTTTTTGTCCCGCTCACGTATCAGGAAAAACAGATGAATATCAAACTTCGCTTGACTGCTGATGGTCAGGTGAGTTACATGGGTTACAGTGAGGGGAAGAGCGAAACCAATGTGTATGCAATCACACCTGAGGCGATAGAAAAGTCTCTGAACGCTGTAGCGGGAGTCAGGGAAATCCATTATTATGTTTGTGAGGGCATCCACACATTGTTTGTTTCTGCGAAGACGGACACAGACAAATACCTGATCCCCTATACAACGGCAATTGTCCATACGGAATTTGAAAATGGAAAGGCTTATCCGGAGGAGGAGCTGATTTCGATTCTGACGGAGAAGTACTATCATGAACCTCAAACGAATCCGGAGGAATATACCTATGGCGGCAGCGGAGAGGAATTTGCATCGAATGAACCCGTGAGAAATCGGATACTTTTTTCTGTAATCGGAATTGCTGCAGTCATTCTCACAGTCAGTGGCTGTATTGCCGTAAAGCTTCGAAAGAAAAGATAGTCGTGAGTTTTTAGTCCCCGGTACTCCTGTTCCGGGAAATATTGGAGCATTCAAAATTGTATGCCTATTCTACTATGTTCGAGGATATTGTCCAAGAGGAAGTGATTCATTTTTTGAGGGCAAGAGTAAGAAGGGAGAAGCCTGATGAAAAAAATCGGTAATCTTATGATCTGCATGATGTTGGTCTTTTGCCTGTTCGGATGCGCAAAGGAAGAAATTCCGGAATTACTGTATACGGTAGAGAGGATCTCCATTCCGAACCCGGATGAGGCGTTTCCACAAAACGTATCTTATTTGCATGAAGATGGTTTCCAATTTGCAGAGGGGAAGCTTTTCCGTCTGGTCTCCCTCATTCCGAATGGCGAGGAGAAAGTCAAATGGTATTTTCAAACCTTGTCAGACCCGTATGGAGCCTGGGAGACCAAGCAGCTGAATCATAGCGAATTGTCACCTATTTTGGTGACAGATGAACATACCTACTATATCTTGGATTGCGGGCTCACCAAACTGGGGGAAATCTATATGAATTACGGTGAGGTGGACGAGCCGAAGGGGGTGGCTGTTTTGCAGGACGGACACTGGGTGTGCTATGATTCCTTACCCACTGTGGAGGATAACGATACCCTGTTCCTCGCGGATACAGAGGGAATCTATCGCAAACAGGATGGTCAGGATACAGAGATTCTGAACTGGGAGTCTTATGGGTTACGTTTTGCAGAGGCTCCTGCATTCTGGAGTCTTTCAGAGGATACTTTTCTCATTTTGAAAGAGAATGGCGCAGAACGGTCGTTGATCAGAATGACCAAGGGGACAGGAGAAGCGCAGGTACAGAAGCAGAAGATCGTAATGGCTGCCTATGCTTCATCTGAGCTGCAAAAAGCCATGGCGGCGTTTAATCAGCAGAGTGATTTGTACGAAGTTGTTTTGCAGGACTGCTCCAAGAAAACTATGGATGAACTGATCCAACGATTTCAGACAGAGATGATGACCGGAAATGGTCCCGATCTGATCGACTCCCTCTTTATCGAGCTATATCCCTATGCCAAAAATGGATATCTGGAACCGTTGGACGAACAGCTGGATGGCAAAAATCTGTTGCCACAGGCGGTAGAATCCGGCAAGGTGGATGAGCACTATTATGTTGCTCCATATCGTTTTTCACTGCAGACCTTGGTCTCCATCAAGGAGGTGGTTGGTGACCGCACTCAATGGACCTTGGATGAGATGAGAAGTACAATGGAGAATCATCATCCGGATGAAGTGTTTTCTATGGGAAATGACGGATTCGCCGTATTGCACTGCATGCTTTGCTATGATGAAGAGAATGCAGCGTTTGTAGACTGGGAAAACAGGCGGTGTCATTTCGACACAGAAGAGTTTGTATCCCTGATGGAGCTGGCAGCACAATGGGCGGATTCGTCGGGAGTAATTGCCACTCCCTATATGGGGGAGGAAATTCGGGAAGGACACATGCTGGTCATACGCAGCGTCCGCGGCGTGGGAAACAGACTGGAGGACTACATAGAGAATTTGAAGCAGCTGGGAGAGTCCTGTGTCTATATAGGCTTTCCGGTGAAGGACGGAAACGGCACTTTTTTGGAAGGGATGGGATTAGCACTAAATCGTTCTTCTGAATGTAAAGAGGGAGCAAGAGAGTTTCTGAATTATCTGATGAGTGAGGAGTATCAGATGCGAATTTGGGAGGAGGAAGAAATGCTTCCTGTCAACCTGGATGCGCTTCAGACTGTCATGGATGGTTATTCTGATGAGGCTCAATCGAGTGAAAGCGGAACGGAGGTGAGGGAAAGAAATGATCTTGCGGATGCTGCCGCAGAGTATTTTCAACTGCTGCTTCAGAGCAAGCCGCTGGGGAATAGATATGACGGAATTGTTGAGATCCTAAGGGAGGAAACGAGCGGTTATTTCCTTGGCAACAGGGATCCCTGGGAGGTCGCAAGGACATTGCAGAACAGAGTGCAGCTGTATTTGGATGAATTATGAGCAGAAATATGAACGCAGAATAAAGAAAAGGTGCATTGTGGTCACAACCCAATGCACCTTTTCTCTTTACGAAGCGTTTGTGAAAACATCTGCAATGCTCCAATGTTTTCTAGTAGTTGATTGTCTGAACAGCCAGTCTGCCCTCTCTCACACCAAAGACAATATTGGGTGCGCCGGTGTCTGTCAGGGAAAATCCGGCCCTGCTTGCAGACAATTTCGTCTCGTCAGCCGCCGCGATGGCATCCATCAGCTCTTGTGAGAAAATGGTGTCCGCATCAAGCGCAAGAAAATCATCTTTTGTCTCAACGCTCTTTCCGCCATCCTGAAATCCAATGTACATCGGAAATGCAGCCAGATCCGCCAACGCTTCCAGGTCCTTCTCGGCTACAGCCGCCTTTATTTCCTTCGCAAAGGCTGCCACCATACTTGCATGCACGCTGAAGTTATCTGCATCGCCCACTTGGTATTTTCCCTGAGGGTTTTTTGCGGAATCATCAGAAGCATCGCTCCGGTCATCGGCTTCACCATCTGATTTCGACTCCGAAATTTCTGCCTGCGAACCATCCATACTCGCTGTAATGCTTTCCGATGGTATGGTCACATCCGTCTCCTTTGCCTCCTGTCCACACGCTGTCATTGCAGCACACATAACGCCTGTTGCCAGTAAAACGACTAACTTTTTCATGAGTATTTCTCCTCCCTTTTTGTTTCTGAAGGTTGGACGTTCTTTCTCCTGAAAAAGTTTCACATTATAAAAAATCAGTGACCGATGGTTTTCTTTTTTTTTGCTGTTGATGTGACTCTTTGCACAGACAGTGTCAATTCTCCACTTTCTTTTTGATTTTATTGAGCTTGGCATTCATTTTCAGAAGCTCTTCTTTGGAGAAGCTCACGTTGCGCATACCCAGCATACCGGTAAAACGCAGAACGGTCAGCCCACCAATCAGGTTCATGGTTCCGCTGTCCAGATTGGAGGCGGCATGCTTCTTCTTGGTTTTTCCTTTTCCGGAAGTGTTCTTTGGCTTGTTTTGGCCCATTTTTCTTGCCAACGTCATAATCAGGCTTGCGAACCAAAGCTTGCCGCGGAGGGTTTTCGTAATATCGCCCAACTTATCGTTCAAGCTGAAGCGTCCCTCGATTTCGGCAATGTCAAACCAGTTGAGTACCGCGCCCTGATCCCTCAGAACATAGTCCGGATTCATGGTGTCAACCTTGCGGATCACACTTTCATCCCGAAAACTGCCTGCCACGGCTTCCAGTTTGGTTTCACCCACATTTGGAACCTCAAAGTAAAAGAAGTGATCTTCAGCCTGCTTTTTTCCCAAGCTGATGCCGTTTGCAAACAGTTCCACCTCAGGCAGGTTGGAATATACAGTAACTTTGGCAGTGTCTTCTACCCGATCCACATACCGTTTCCCGCACAGATGGACGAAGGGCTCCGGACTAAGCCAGGCTTTGTAGGCATAGAAGGCGTCTTTCTTGTATTTGCGGTCCATGGTGATCAGTCCTTTGTGATTCTGACCGTTTTCACCGCCCTCTGCCCGGGCATCCGCACCGAAATCAAACATATTCCAAACATGTGTAGCCCAGAGGTATTTCCGGGGGAACAATTGGCGGATCAGAGATTCGTGATAGACCGCCTGATACTCCTCGGAGTAGTCCCCTTCCTTGGGATTGGAATTGTGCCAGTTCAACGCCTCACAGCCGTATTCACTGACGCCGATTGGAGTGCCCGGATATTTCCGGTGGAATCGGTCAAACCAGGGACCGTACTCCTCCATGGAGCCGCCGTACCAGCCGAAGTAGTGATTATAGGAAACCACATCGGGAATATGCACATATTCCTCGTCTATGGCGCAGGTGGAAAGACAGGCAATGGTGGTAGGCCGTGTGGCATCCAGTTCGTGAACCAAATCGTTCAGAACTCTGTGCTGACGAATCATGTCCGGATCTTTGGCACCGTCCATGGTGATCTCATTGGACAGACCCCAGACGCAGATGCTGGGATGGTTATAGCATTGTGTAATCAGTTCCCGAATTTGCTGCAGCGCATTTTCGTTTGCTCCGGGCATATGCCGGGAGATATAGGGAATCTCTGCCCAGACCACCATGCCACGCTCATCGCACAGATCGTAGAAATATTGGTCGTGCTGATAATGGGCAAGGCGGATGGTATTGGCACCCAGTTCGCAAATCAGATCCATGTCCTCTTTGTGATGCTCGGGCAGCAGGGCATTTCCGATTCCCAGACGATCCTGATGGCGGCTGACACCCCGCAGCGGATATTCCCTGCCGTTTAGGATAAAGCCCTTTTCCGGGTCGATTTGAAAACTTCTGCAGCCAAATCGGGCGGATACGTTGTCCAGGATTTCTTCGCCGCGGACGATTTCCGCCTCTGCCGTGTACAGATAGGGATCGTTTACACCATCCCACAGGTGGGGATTGGCAAGGGTAAAACTGCAGTCTTTTGTCTGCTCCGCCACAACTGTTCCGTCGGCTTCCAGAATCCGATAGCGGAGCACGGCATCGGAGGGCAGTTGTGTGGTAATGGTCTTGACTTCCACCTTTGCGTCTGTCTCTTGCAGGGAAGCCGTCACATGGATTCCCGGATGTCCGTAGGTATCCAGATCAAAATGTGTTGACCGCACAGCAATGATATTCACATCCCGATATAATCCGCCATAGAAGGTGAAGTCCGCTGTCTGGGGGTAAACCGTTTCGTTTGCGGCGTTGTCCACCAGAATCGCAAGGCAGTTTTCCTCCCGTAAGCCGGCGGTCAGATCGACGCGCCAGGTGGAGTAGCCGCCATCGTGATGGGCAAGCCTTTTTCCGTTCATGTAGACATCCGCAGAGGAGTTGGCTCCCTCTATTTCCAGATAATAGACCTCCGCTTGCGGAAGCTCGCTTTTTTTGAGCTGTCTGGCATAGCAGCAGGTGCCCCGGAAGTAATCGTTGCCCCCATCCTGACCGTCAACAGCGTTCCAGGTATGGGGCAGATCGATCCATTCTCCGCTGTCCGGTACGATGACAGGCACTTCTGTCATGTTCTTGATAAATGACCAGCCTTTGTTGATATTGATCTTTGTTCTCATGTTATCGTCTCCTTGAAAAGGAGCATCCAAAAACAAGGTGCTCCCGGAATGATTATTCGCCTCTTCTTGCTTTCAGAACAGCAGTATTCTCTGCGACCTTTTTCTTGCTTAAGGGATAAATCACAATCAGGCACACGCCTACAATCAGGTATAGAATGGTAGGCACCAGAGTGGCAATATTATAGATCCCGCTCCGAACGGCTTCACTCTGCCCAACAAGGGATCCTTCCGCATAACCGATCAGTCCCAGGGACCAACCGCCCAGAGCGCTGGCAATTGCCTGTCCAAGTTTTCGGGAGAAGGAGCAGACCGCATAGATGGTACCGTCCTCACGATTGCCGGTACGAACCTCCTGGTCGTCAATCACATCGCTGACAAAGGCCCAGATGATGAGATTGAACAGCCCGAAGCCCAGAAGGCCAACAATATTGATAATGGTGTAGAGCCACATATTGGTGGTTTTCATGAAAAACAATGCGCCGAAGGCAATGGTACCCAGAACAGATGCAAAGATTCCCAGTTCCTTTTTGCCGAATCTGCGGGCAAGGGGCACTGCACAGGGGGCAAGCACCAGCGCTGGAACAAAGCCGGCGGCGTTCATAACGGACAGTCCCATGGTGTTGCCGAAGTAGTCCTTGAACACATAGCTGTTGATGACCTGGTTGAGCATCTGTGCGCCAAGATAGCAGATAAACACCAGCGCAATACCGATCAGGGCGCGGTTATGGGTCAGTGCCTTCAGGGTTTCCCTGAAAGAGACGCTCTTGGCTTCCTCTGTGGTCCTGACACGCTCGGTGCACAGGAAATAGCAGATGATATAGCAGGCAGCAGCCAGAACGGACATCACCAGGGCAGCAATGGGGAAGGCTTTTGCGTTGGCAACCTTGGTACCATCCGCCATGGTTGTGTAAAGGAACATGGGCATGACCACGCCCACCAGAATCTGGGGGATCATGGAACCAACTCCGCGGAAGGTGGACAGGGAGGCACGGTGGTCTGCTTCATTACTCATGACAGAGGCCATGGAGCCATAGGGAATATTGATGGCGGTGTAGCACACGCTGCCCCACAACAGATAAGTGACAAACATGTAGATGACCCGCACGGTCATGGGAGCACCGGTGACAAAGGTCTGGTACATCAGGAAAGAAGCCAGTGCCACAGGACCGCAGGCTCTCAGCAGCCAGGGCTTGAATTTACCGTTTTTGGTTGATTTTGTCCTGTCACAGATTCTGCCCATGGCTGTGTCTGTGAAGGCATCTACAATACGGGCAACCAGGAACATGGTACCCACCAGACCGGCACTGATGCCCAGCACATCGGTGTAAAATACCTGCAGGTACAAACTGGCAAAGATAAAGGTAAAGTCGTTTGCAATATTTCCAATCATATAGCCGACTTTGTCTCTCCAGCCAAAGGGACGGAAAAAATTCGTTTGTTTGCTCATATTATCACTCCTTTTTTGCATTTCATTTGTGTATATTGCTATTTTATTGTACTGTATCTTCCCTGACAGCAGATATAACAGACTTCATTGTTCATAGCACAATTTTCACTGTATTGTTGAATCTGACTAAAAATTATTATATACTGGTATCGGAGAGCAGGAGGTGATGCACAAATGAGCTATGCGGCACAACTGGATTTTGTATGTGATCTGCTAAACGAGTTCCATATTCCAAACCAGATTATCACTGACCCGGAGGTCTGCATCCCGGTCAGTATAGATCGGGGACTTCGAGCCGCATTGTATTGCGTGGAGAATTACAATGATATACTGCAAAACTCCATGAGTGATGCAAAGGATCATACGATCTATCGGTTTTTTGATGAATATTATTGTCGATATATTTTTTTGAAATTACCCGGCTGTGAACATGACAGCTATTTCTTTGTGGGACCCTATCTGAGTGAGTCTCCGAATGCAAAGCAAATTCAAAAAACAGCAGACAGTCTCTTTCTTTAGGAGGCTGCCTATCGCTTTTTGTCTCTCTATTATGAGAATCTGCCCATAGTGGAAGATGAGAACTGGCTGTTTACCATTCTGCGCACGCTGGGCAATCACTTATGGGGCGGCAGAGACAATTTCTGCATGGAGTACATAGACTATATGATTCCGGATCGCAGCGAACCCATTGCAGTGAAGTCTTCGGAGGAACAATTGCTGGAATCCACGAGGACACTGGAGACACTGGAAGAAAATTATCTGCATGAAAATCAGTTGATGGAAGCCGTCAGCAAGGGAAAACTGCATCTCGTGACAGCAGTGGCTTCCACCGTGTTTAACAGAGGAACGGAGCCTCGCATCACGGATACCCTCCGCAATCGGAAAAACTACCTCATTATACTGAATACACTTCTGCGAAAAGCAGCGGAAACGGGTGGAGTACATCCTCTGCACATTGATAAGATTTCTTCGGATTTTGCCCGTAAGATCGAGCGCGTACCATCCATTCATCAGAGCCTGTCTCTGCAGGAGAAGATGATTCGTGAGTATTGTTTGTTGGTGAAGAAGTATTCCCTGAAAAAATACTCCTATTATGTGGGGCGCGCGATCACCTTGGTTCATTATGATCTGACGGCGGATCTGAGTCTGAAAAGTGTTTCCGAACAACTGGGTGTAAATCCGAATTATTTTGCCACTCTGTTCCGTAAGGAATGTGGCTGCACGCTGACGGAATATGTGAATGGACAGCGAATCGACCGGGCATATGTGCTTCTGAAGAAAACGGGGAAACCGGTGCAGGAGATTGCGTCCGAATGCGGTTTTTCCGATGCAAACTATTTCATACGGCTGTTCAAACGACGAACGGGACTCACACCGAACCAATACCGACAGCAGCATCGGTAACGGACGTTAGCTTGTATATTTCTCCCGATACTCTGTGGGGGTACGTCCCGTATACTTTTTGAACACCTGTGAAAAATGTCCCGGTGACGAGAAACCCAGGTAAGAACCGATTGCCGTGAATGACTTGTCCGAATAGCGGAGGAGGCGTTTTGCCTCTTCCGTTTTTTCTTTCAGGATAAAATCTGTCAGGGTCACACCCGTCTCCTCCTTGAACTTTGCAGAAAGATACGGTCGGCTCATAAACAGCTCCTGCGCGATATCCTCTACCCGAATCGGTTCGGACAGATGATGCTGAATGTAGTTCGTCACTGCAAGGGTGAGCTGTGTTGGCTTCCCGCCAAAATGAATTCGCTCCACCCGATCAGCAAAATCCAGCACCATATGGTATTGCAGATTCGTGATCCGATCCAGGTTATTCAGCAGTTCACACTTTTGAATGAACGCATCGCTGAGGGAAAAGGCATCCTCAATACTGAGACCGCCCTGAATGGCTGCACGTGATACCAGTGTGGCGGTAACAACAAAGGTGTTTTTGACCTGCCGAAGCTGGTCTGAGGCCAGTGTTCCGCCCCGAATGGCGGGAGCAGACGCGATCCATTGACGAAGGGAAGCAGTGTCCCCCTTTCGTATCATGCGCAGGATCTGCTGCTCCTGAGAGTAGGTATTATGCTCATGGATCTGCGGATCATTGGCAGATTCGCTTTGAGAAAAAGCACGGTCGCTTCTCTGCCGCTCCAACAGTTCTTTCAAATCATTCTGTTCCGACTCATATATTGCGATATCCTCCAACTCCAGCTTCTCATCGTTGAGGATATAGTTGATGGTGCAGAGCATTTGCATGATGCTTTCCAGGGGCATGCAGACGATGCTTTTCATTCCCTCCACAAATTCGTCCATATCTTCCGCCGGAACATCCGCCTGAAAACCCAGTTCCCGAAGCTCCTGGTCATTGCCGGAGACCTGTTTTGAAGGACCGATGACTATCTTTATTTCTCCTGAATTGACAATCCCGTAGTAATGAAATCGCTTGGTCACAAAGTATCCTACATTTGCTGTCACATTCCAGATCTCATCCCGATAAATCTGCATAGGGTCTTTTGGGAGAGTCACGACGGAATGATAGAATAGCAGCTCATCCCCCTGAAAAATGCGAATGGGAACACCGCAAAGATTCCCTATTATTTTACAAATATAACGTAAATCGATTTTTTTCATATATGCGCCCCATTTCATTACTATTGTAGCAAATACCTTACAATTATGTAAAGTATTAATTTTCGAATATGTTATGATAAAGTTAGAAAACAGAATGCCGAAATCATATTTGTCAGAAACCATAAAGTAGTTTTTGAACTGATTGAAAAAATATATTCTTAGGAGGAACCGACGCATGATCATCCAAAAAGTTATCTCGCAGATGTCTCTTGGGGAAAAAATAGCCTTTTGCACCGGTGCTGATTTTTGGCAGACCAAGCAGTTGGAGCAGTATGGGATTCCGCCCATGATGATGGCAGACGGGCCTCACGGTCTTCGCTGCCAAAAAGGGGAAGCCGACATGGTGGGAGTAAACAAATCGCTGCCGGCTACATGCTTTCCCGCAGCAGTAACAGCCGGCGCCACATGGAATCCCGAGCTGTACGCCGCTGAGGGGGAAGCCATAGGACGGGAGGCTCTGGCGGCAGGTGTATCGGTGGTGTTGGGACCCGGCTGCAATATCAAGCGCAATCCTCTGGGCGGCAGAAATTTTGAGTACCTGTCCGAGGACCCTTACCAGGCAGGAAAGATGGCAGCAGCCTTTATTCAGGGACAGCAGGGCACCGGGGCTTTCTCCAGTCTGAAGCATTTTGCCGCAAACAGCCAGGAGTACAAGCGAATGAACGGCGACAGTCAAATGGATCAGCGAACACTGAGAGAAATCTATCTCGCCGCTTTTGAAATTGCCGTGAAAGACGGGAAACCGGGTACGGTGATGTGCGCCTACAACAAAATCAACGGGGAGCATTGCAGCGACAGCAAAACGCTTTTGACGGATATTCTCCGAAATGAGTGGGGATTTGACGGCGTGGTGGTTACTGACTGGGGTGCTCTGAACGACCGCGTCAAAGGATTTCAGGCCGGCTGCGATCTGAATATGCCGGGCGGTTCCGACTATATGGAGCGGTTGGCGTTGGAAGCGGTGAAAGACGGAAGATTGTCAGAGGCAGATGTGGACGCATCAGTGGAAAGGATTCTGCGTCTGGTGGAGAAAGCGCAGGAGGCAAAGACGACAGAAGTTGACTGGGAGACCCATCATGCGTTGGCGCAGAAGGTTGCTGAGCAGGGCGCAGTGCTTCTGAAAAATGAGGATGGGATATTACCTATGCGCACATCAGATGCGGTGCTCATCGGCCATATGACCAGAGAAATCCGGTATCAGGGCAGTGGCAGCAGTCATATTAATCCCACAAAGCTTACGAATCTGACAGATGTTATGACGGACACTCCTTTTGTAGAGTGCTGCGATGTGCGGGGCAATGTGACAGATGATGCCCTGCTGGAGGCGGCAGAAGCTGCAAAAGCGCATGAGATCGCTATTGTTGTGGCAGGACTGCCGGATGCCTATGAATCAGAGGCGCTGGACAGGGAGCATATGGGTCTGCCGAAGGGTCACAACCGGATGATCGAAGCGGTGGCGGCGGCAAACCCCAACACCATTGTAGTGCTGTTGGGCGGCAGTGCTATGGAGCTTCCCTGGGAGGACAAGGTGAAAGCCATCCTCTACATGGGTCTGCCGGGACAGGCCGGAGGTCAGGCGATTGCAAATCTGCTCACCGGAAAGGTCAACCCTTGCGGCAAGCTGACGGAGACCTGGCCGGTTTTCTACTCTGATGTGATTTCCCGGGATACCTTTGGAAAGCGGAATGTGGAATATCGGGAGGGTATCTATGTGGGGTATCGGTATTACGACAAGGCCGGAAAGAATGTCCGTTATCCCTTCGGACACGGTTTGTCCTATACCTCGTTTACATACAGTGATATAGAGGTGGACGGCAGAAGGGTCAGTGTCCGCGTTGCCAACACCGGTGAGAGAAAGGGTGCAGAAGTGGTACAGCTATATATCGCCCCGCCGAAGGGAAAACTGTTCCGTCCCGAAAAGGAGCTGAAGGGCTTTGCTCGGGTGGAACTGGAACCGGGAGAGATTCAAGTAGTTACATTTGAACTGAACGACCGCAGCTTTGCCGTCTGGAACGATGGCTGGAAGATCCCCGGCGGAACCTATATGGTACAGATCGGCGCTTCCAGCCGGGATATCCGTCTGAAAGCAGAGATCGAGTTGTCCGGCGAGGCGATTTTCACACCTAAATGGCAGACCGGGAGCTGGTATGAAACCTTGAGCGGAAAGCCCACCCGGGAAGAATGGGAAAAACTGATGGGTCATCCCGTCCCAATCGGGTCGGAACCGAAGAAGGGTCAGTTTACCATGGACAATTCCTGTCTGGAGATGAAGGACAGCTCGTTCATTATGAAGATACAATACATGGTCACGGAGAAGATCATCGCAAAGCAATGCGGTACGAAGGATCCTTCCGATCCGCAATTCCGAATGATGTTAATATCTGCAGTGGACTGCCCGCTGCGTTCGGCGGTGATCAACAGCAGCGGAAAAATGAGTGACGCTCTGGGACAGGGGCTTCTGCATATGGCCAACGGTCATTTTCTCAAAGGACTGAAGTGTATCTGCATACCGGAAAAGAAACAAAAATAAGGGACGGAGGAGGACAAAGTAATGGCAAAACAGAGTATTTTTCACAATTCCCTGCTGAGAAGCAAAGTAAAGACGCAGAATGTCACCGCGTCTGAGAAGTGGCTGGGCTATCTGCTTGGTCCGGCCGGAGCACTGCTGCTGAATGCGGTGCTGGCCACCTATCTGAATGTATACTATACGGATGTGCTGAAGCTGACGACTGTCTGGGGAGGAGCTTTTCTGGTGGTATTCCCGATCGTCTCCAAGGCGGTGGATGCAGTCACAAATGTCATCACGGGCTATGTGATCGACCGAACGCACACCCCGGAGGGCAAGGCGCGTCCCTGGCTGCTGTTGTCCGCGCCTTTGCTGACGATCTCGGGTATTCTGCTGTTCACGGTACCCAATGCCTCGGAGACGGTACAGGTAATCTGGGTCATGGTGAGCTACAACCTGTTTTACTCCTTTGCCTACACCATTTTCAACATGAGTCACGGACTGATGGTGCCCCTGTCTACCCGTGATACCACCCAGAGAGGCGGTCTGTCCGTATTCAACCAGATTGCCACCATTATGATGGGCGGTATTCTGGTAGCTCTGGTGTTCCCAATGGTCATTATGCCGATGATCGGCGTGGACAAGGGCAAGTGGATCACTCTGATGAGCGTGCTGTCTATTCTGGCGCTGCCGTTGACTCTTCTGGAATACTATTTTACCAAGGAGCGCGTTACGCTGGAAAATCAGGAGGCGGGTGAGAACAATGAGATTCCGTTCCGCACACAGCTCAAGGCAATCTTCACAGATAAATATATGATTCTGATCTACGCGTATTTTCTGATCAATACGATGGGTGGCTGCATCAAGAACATCAGTCTGGTATATTTCTGCAACTATGTGCTGGGCACCTATAACGACGGTATCACTCAGACCATGATCTCCGTCATCGGCGGCATCCCCATGGGCATTGGCATCTTCGCCGTGTGGCC
>JBJENO010000052.1:0-53171 GCA_051880235.1 Acetatifactor sp.
GAATTCTCTCACACCGTCTACCCTGATCCCAAGGTAATTCTTCAGTTCCTCGTGAAGCTCCTTCGCTTTGACTGCGTAAGGGGTCTTCTTTTCCACGTAGATACGTCTAACGTTTCCCATGTCTTTCCTCCAAAAAAATGTGTCTATACTATATCGATGAATTCCCCGCACTACTCTACATTCGTGTCAAGGGATTTCAGGATAAACAGGATCTCTCTGTCCACCATCTCTTCCCTTATGCCGATGGTCTGGGCAGTGATGCGCATTCCCTCCAAAACATACATAATGTTCCGGGCTGCTTCCATGCAATTCTCGCAGTAGAACTCTCCGTTCTCTACGCCTACTTCAATCAGTTTCTCCAGTACCTTCACCAGTGAATCAAACTGATGCTTTAAAAAATTGTCCTTTTTCGCAGGCTGATTTTCAAAATAGAACTCATAGATGGCCTGGATCAGGGTGTCCTCCGTGCGCAGGATCTCCTTCTTCTGCTCCTGTAAAAACAGAGTCAGAATGTCAGAAGCGGTAGCATCCTCCTTGATATTTTCGGAGAAGACATCATCCGCCTCCTGGCTCTCCATCTTCATCACTTCCATAAAGATCTGCTGCGTACTTTCAAAGTACAGATACAGTCCGCCACGGCTGATATTGCAAGCCTCCACGATGTCCTTCATGGTGACTTTCTTGTAACCTTTCTCCACGAAGACCCTTCTCGCCGTCTCAAGTATCAACTTTTTCTTCTGTACGGACTTCTCTCCCATTCGCCAATACCGCCCCTCTTTAGAACTCTCCCCATGACACACCCATCACTTTTCTCTCAAAAAAGCAGAAAAAGTGACACGGATGTAGTTTTATTCTAACACATTTTCGTTACAAGTAAAGAGTGAAAATGCGAAAAAAGGGCGAAAACAGTGGATTTCCGGCTCCGCTTCTCTATGCATTCGGAATATCCTGGCCGGTCTCTCCACGCATCTTCTCGATAAAGGGTGCAGGGTCCTGCTCCATCAGAGTCAATGTTTCAAATGCCTGCAGCAACAGTCTCTCCTGATGATAACGGTTCATCTCCACTCTGTCCATATATAGCTTAAAGTGATCTACCTGCCAGACGATGATGTCCGGCAATGTATATCCGGCAACCCGATACTTGCCAAGGAACCTGCCGTAGTCGTGGTAGTATGCCAGTTCCTGTAAAAGACCGGAGCTGGACCTGATACCTTCCCACACCTTTCTGCCGTATTCCTCGCCGCAGCCTGCCCGGTCGGACAGGTCAAGGATAAATTGCTCCAGGGTCTTCATTGCCCGTACATAAGCCTGATTCTCTTCCATAATTTTTCCCTCCATCAGTATTGATTCTCCTTGCGCTCGGGCGAAGACAATGGGGTGCTCTCTTTTCCCTTGTCTTCTATTCACCGATACAAAAGAAAAAGACTTTGAATCCTCATTGAATCCAAAGTCTTGTGAGCAGGGGAAGAGAGGATCGAACTCCCGTTAACGGTTTTGGAGACCGCCGCACTACCGCTGTACTATTCCCCTTTATCTATCAGTGAATCACCGACAAAATGGATTATAGCACAGCCTCCCCCAAGAAAGCAAGTATTATTTTCAAAATTTGTAGCTCGAAAATGAAAACAAGCGGCTGCGAAGCAGACATTTGTTTTCATTCGAGCGTACATGAGCAAATTCACCAGTCTCGAAGAGACGACTCTGCGCAGCAGAGAGAATTTGCGAATGCCCCACAACAAAACAAGCGGCTGCGTCACATGCTGTCTTGCCCGGCTCACTTTCAAAATGAACTGTTGATGTTCTCCTCGCTGAATTCATACCATTTTGCATTTGTCTTTTGATCTTGCTGTGAAACTCTGTTCATATACTCCTCTTCTGTTGCCGGTTCACCATCCACTGCGAAAGAATCAAACTCTCCGTTTTTCCCTTTCGCATAAGTGATTCTCTCTATTTCCATATTCAATCCGGATAGATTTGTGATGACTGCAATTCCATCCTCAGTTCCACCTATTTTCTCCGAGTAATAGAACGTTCCATCTGTTTTCAAATCTACCAATTTTCTGTTATCCGCTTTGTATCCATACACTTCATCTGACTCTCGATGAAGAATCAGTTTTCCACCGGTATCACCTGCTGCTCCAACCACAAAGAGAACAACTTCATCCTGCCCGTCAGCATCCAGATCAACGACTGCATACTCCCAGATTTTCATATACTCATCATTGGTGTCAAACAGGGAAGGCACATCAAATATAGTAATCGTATTCTCTCCACTTCCATTGATACACCGAAACTGTTTCGTTCCCAGAAGGACTTCTTTCAGAAGCTCGTCGCTATGATCTGTCGCTTCTGTAGTATTTCTGTCTGAAGTCGCTTCTGTGGTATTTCTGTCTGAAGTCGCCCCTTTCAGTTCCTCCTTCAGAGCATCCTCCCCAGACGAAACTTCTTCTGCGTCAGCAGAAAGTACGTGATTTTGCATATCATCCCTTCCTGCAAGAAGCTGCTGCACTGACCAGACCCCAAACAGGACCAGAAGAACGGCCAAAACCAGCACGAGAACCACTCTGCCTATTCTTTTCATGAGTATTTTATCTTTCATATCTCCTCCGGTTTTTTGATGGTTCAGAGCATAAACAACATGAATTTCTTTTTCGTTTCACGAAACTGTTCAAAACCTGATAATCATCCAAACTGTAGAATATTACGAATTTGTCGACTACTCATACATCGAAATTATTGCAAAACTATATTTTTGATGCATTTTTCTTCCGGCAGAATGTTATCTTCACTGCAAATACATCAAAAAACTCATTTTTTGACTTTTGATGCCCTTCGGTACATCGAATCTGTGACACAACTATTTTCTCGATGACTACACCTCAGTATTCCCAATAGATTATCCAGAAATTTCAAGTGCTTGCGTTCTCTTATTAACTTCCGATGGCTCGCTTTACATCGAAGAAATAAAAAAGTCTGATTCCGATGGTTTTGCTGTATTGCTGCCCATTTGTCAGCTCCCGCAGACGTTTTTGGAGACCGCCACGCATCAAAATCCCCCACCCCTGCAAAAGACAAGGACATTTTCAATGGGAAAAATGCAAAAAGGGACACTGCCTAGTCTTATTCCAGCGCATCCATTGCTTCCTGTACGGAGGCAACTCCGATGATGCGGATACCTTCCACCTTGGCGCATTCCCTGGCGAGAGACTTAGGGACGATGCAGGTGTCGAAGCCAAGCTTCTTCGCCTCCGCCACACGCTGTCTGGCCTGGCTTACGGCGCGGACCTCACCGCTCAATCCGATCTCACCAAAGGCAAGCAAGTTACGTGGAATGCTTCTGTTTCGGAAGCTGGAGATGATCGCCAGGGCAATTCCCAAATCCAGGGCCGGCTCTGTGATCTTCATGCCGCCGGTGATATTCACATAGGCATCACAGGAGCCTAACTGCATGCCGGAGCGCTTCTCCAGCACCGCCATCAGAAGATTCACACGATTTAGATCCGTGCCGGTGGCCTGTCGTCTGGGAAAGCCGAAGTTGGTATTGCAGACTAAGGCCTGGATCTCCACCAGAATGGGTCTGGTGCCCTCCATGGTGCAGGCCACAACGGATCCGCTGGCGTCCTCCGGTCTGCCGTTTAGCATATATTCGGAAGGATTCTTCACCTCTGCAAGTCCCTGCTCCTGCATCTCGAACACACCGATCTCATTGGTGGAGCCAAAACGGTTTTTTACCCCGCGCAGGATCCGGTAGGAAGCATGTCTGTCCCCCTCAAAATACAGGACAGTATCTACCATATGTTCCAGTACCCTGGGACCGGCCACCGTTCCCTCCTTGGTCACATGACCGACGATAAAGATGGATACTCCCAACCCTTTTGCCAGCTGCATCAGAATTCCTGTGGATTCCCTCACCTGAGACACGCTTCCCGGGGCGGAGGAGACCGCCTCGTTGTACATGGTCTGGATGGAATCGATCACCACAGCCTCCGGCTTCTGCACCCTAATCACCTCTGAGATCTCATCCAGATTGGTCTCGCACAGCAGTTCCATTTTGTCAGAAAATGTTCCGATGCGATCTGCACGCAGCTTGATCTGGGACAGCGATTCCTCTCCCGAAATATAGAGCACTCTGTGCCCTGCATCCGACAGATGTCTGCAGACCTGCAATAGCAGCGTAGATTTGCCGATGCCCGGATCTCCTCCAACTAAAGTAAGGGAACCTTTTACGATTCCCCCACCCAGCACCAGATCCAGTTCCTTCATGCCGGTGCTCACTCTGTCCTCGGCATGAACACAAACATCAGCAAGTACAATAGGAGTGGGCAGACTGCCCCGACTCCCCCCTGTTCTGGAAGCCACTCCCATATGTGCCTCCTTCCGCACCGGTTCCTCCACGAAGGAATTCCACTCTCTGCAGCCCGGGCACTGTCCCATCCATTTGGAGGATTCGTAACCGCAGTTCTGGCAGAAAAAGACACTGTTTGACTTACTTTTTGCCATAAAAACCTCTCACCGAAAAACTATCTCTTCTCGATCTGTACGGAAACATTCTCTGCAGCTGCAAGCTCAACGCCCAGAGAGATCTTACCGCCAAGACCGGTCTTCATCACACCGATGCTCTCACCGTCGATCAACACTTCGTACTCGGTGTCCTCCATCAGGCCAACGGTGATCTGTGCATCTTCATCGCCTTCTACAGTAAAGCTGACGCCGTCCTCTCTCTCCTCAAAATCAGTCACGGTGGTACCGGGAACAGATTCATAGGCAAACGCACCATTCTTCTCCAGCTTGGTGATCTCCTTGCAGGTCTTCACCTTCAGGATGTCTCCCGCAAAGGGAAAATCCTCCAGCTTTGCCTTCTTCTCCAGTTCATGATTCCCAAAGCTGATCTTTCCACCTTCTGCCACTTTAATCAGTTCTGCAATTCCTGCCATCTCTTTTTTCTCCTTGTATTTTATTTGTTATTCAGTTTTCTGTTCCTTCGAAGTGAAGGTTACTTTTCCGTTCTTGAATCCAACCGTGACACCGGTGCCGGCCTTCACATTTCCCTTCAGGATCTCTTCTGCCAGTGCATCCTCCACAACAGACTGAATGGCGCGGCGAAGCGGTCTGGCACCCATCTTCAGGTCAGAATATTTCTCCACCAGATGGTCCTTTAGTGCCGGGGTCAGGGAAAGGTGGATGCCCATCTGTGTCTCGCATCTGCTGCACAGACCTGCGGCGAGCAGATTCACGATAGCCTTCATATCCTCCTTGCCCAGCTGGTGGAATACGATGATCTCATCGATACGGTTGATAAACTCCGGCTTAAAGCTCCGTTTTACCTCTTCCATCACACCGCTTTTCATCAGCTCGTAATCCCGCTTGGCATCCTTGGCTGCCGCAAAGCCTAAGTTCTTCGGATCAACGATACGCTGTGCGCCGGCATTGGAGGTCATGATCAGGATGGTATTTTTGAAGCTGACCTTTCTGCCCTTGGAATCGGTGATGTGACCGTCGTCCAATACCTGCAGCAGAATATTGAACACGTCCGGGTGGGCCTTTTCGATCTCATCAAACAGTACCACCGAGTAGGGATTTCTGCGCACCTTCTCGGACAACTGTCCTCCCTCATCGAAACCTACATAGCCGGGCGGAGAACCGATCATCTTGGAAACGGAATGTCCCTCCATATATTCGGACATATCGACGCGAATGATGGCATCCTCTGAGCCAAACATCGCCTCCGCCAGTGCCTTGGAGAGTTCTGTCTTACCCACACCGGTAGGTCCCAAGAACAGGAAGGAACCGATGGGTCTCTTGGGATCCTTCAGACCCACTCTGCCCCGGCGCATGGCCTTGGACACTGCGGTGACTGCCTCCTCCTGGCCGATCACCCGCTTGTGCAGGATACTCTCCAGCCTAAGAAGCCTCTCGCTTTCCTTCTGTGCCAGCTTATTCACCGGAATCTTGGTCCAGGTAGCAACCACTCTGGCCACATGCTCCTCGTCGATGACTACCTGTGTTTCGTCCTGGCTCTTGTCGAACCGCTTCTTGGCGGCATCATACTTCCTGACAAGCGCATCCTGATTTTGCTTCACCAAAGCCAGACCGTTAAAGTCACCGTTTCGAACCAGTTCCTCCATCTGCTCATCCATCTCGTCGATTTCCAAAAGCATCTCCTTCAGTTTAACCGGAGTATCAGAAGCGGAAAGTCTGGCTTCGGAAGCAGCCTCATCGATCAGGTCAATCGCCTTATCCGGCAGATTGCGATCATTGATGTATCTGGAGGAAAGCTTCACCGCCGCCTCCACTGCTGCAGAGGTGATCACCACCTGATGGTATTCCTCGTATTTACCCTTGACACCCTCCAGAATTCGGATCGCCTCCTCCTCGGTAGGTTCCTCCACCGTCACCGGCTGGAATCTCCGCTCCAGCGCAGGATCCTTCTCGATGTGTTTGCGGTATTCGGCGATGGTAGTGGCTCCGATCAGCTGAATCTCACCTCTGGCCAGGGAGGGCTTTAAGATATTGGCGGCATCGATAGCTCCCTCGGCGCCTCCGGCCCCGATCAGGGTATGGATCTCGTCCAGGAACAGGATCACATTGCCATCGTCAATGACTTCCTTGATCACCCGCTTGATTCTCTCTTCAAACTCTCCGCGATACTTACTGCCCGCCACCATACCTGCAAGGTCCAGAGTCAGAACCCGCTTATCCCGAACCGTGAAAGGTACGTCTCCATCTACAATGCGCAGCGCCAGCCCTTCTACCACTGCGGTCTTGCCCACACCCGGTTCACCGATCAGGCAGGGGTTATTCTTGGTTCGTCTGCTGAGGATCTGCACCAGGCGTCTGATCTCATCTGTTCTTCCCACCACAGGGTCTAACAACCCTTCTCTGGCCAGTGCAGTCAGATCGCGGCTGTACTGTTCCAGCATGCCTGGCTTTCCTTTGCTCCTGCCCTTAGGTGCCAGATCCGTCTTGTAAAGTTCTCCATCCAGTCCCATTCCCTGGAGTGTCTGGGCATATACTTGTGGAAGGCTGACTCCAAGTGTTCCTAAAAGTCTCACCGCCACATTTTCCCCCTCTTTGATCAATGCCAAAAGCAGATGACCGGTCTCTGTTCTGTCTGCACCGAAACGATCCGCCAGACGATGAGCCTCATCCATCACCCTGCGGGCTCTGGGGGAAAAATAATACTTTTCACGCAATTCAACTTTGCCGCCGAAGGAGATGGAATCCCCGATCATATCGATCAGCTTGGAGTATTCCACCCCGTTTGCCTGAAGTACTCTACAGGGCAATCCTGACGAATCCTTAGATAACGCCGCCAGGAGATGCTCCGTTCCGATATATCCCTGATACAGGCTCGCGGCAATCCGCTGTGCATCCTTAATGCAGCTCTTTGCCTGTTCTGAAAACTGAGAATACATTCACTCAAATCCTCCGTTATTTATAGTCCTCATAGATCTCTTCAATGAGCTGATGAACCTCTTCCTTGGAAATGTTCATACAACTGCTCTTAGCAAGGATAACCTGTAATTCCTTCTTGCATTCCTCCAGGGCACGCATTTTGTCCACATCGATGGCGATCACAGCTCCCCGCCTTCTGTCGACGCGGACATATCCCTCCTGCTTGAGCACCGTGTAGGCCTTGTTCACAGTATGCATATTGATGCCGATCGCATCTGCCAGCTGCCGCACACTGGGGAGCGCATCTCCCTCCCGGAATCTGTCTGATGCAATTCCCATGATAATCTGATTACGCAGCTGCAGATACAACGCTTCATCGCTATTAAAATCCATCTCGATCTCGATTAACATGATGCACCTCCTTGTTATATACATATTATAACACGGAAAGAAAAGTGTCAACCAAGCCAAACAGTTGTTTATTGTTTTTTAACAATAGAAGAAGGACCTCTCCCAGGGATAAAACCTTAGGAAAAATCCTTCACGCAGGGAAGCTTCACTCCCAATGATCTCTATTCATCTTCGTTCAAGAAATCAAATTCAAAGTCGTCGCCCTCAGAAGTAAAATTGCGAACCGGTCTTGCAGGTCTGGCACCCTCAGGTCTTGCCGCACCTTCCGGTCTCACAGGTCTTGCGCCTTCCGGTCTTGCCGCACCTTCCGGTCTCACAGGTCTTGCGCCTTCCGGTCTTGCTGCACCTTCCGGTCTCACAGGTCTTGCGCCTTCCGGTCTTGCTGCACCTTCCGGTCTCACAGGCCTTGCACCCTCAGGTCTTGCTGCACCTTCCGGTCTCACAGGCCTTGCACCCTCAGGTCTTGCTGCACCTTCCGGTCTTACGGGTCTTGCTGCACCTTCAGGTCTTACGGGTCTGGTACTCTCAGGTCTTACTGCGCCTTCCGGTCTTACAGGTCTTGCGCCCTCCGGTCTTGCAGGTCTGGCACCCTCAGGTCTTGCTGCACCTTCCGGTCTCACAGGTCTGGTCCCTTCCGGTCTGGCACCCTCCCTGGGACGAACATCTGCAGGCTTGTTGGGAGCCGGTCTGTCACCGGAGGTCTGGATGACTTTCGGTGCTTCCCCTTTCTTTCTCTCTGTCACATGAGTCTTCTCTCCCACTCTTGTTCTGTCTGCTCCCCGTCTTCTCAGGGTCTCATTTTCCACCTTCTGAATATAAGCGCTTTCCTTTGCATCCTTTAAAATGATATACAGATAGACTACGCCGCAGACTGTTGCGACCAACAGAACAACCAGAATGCCAATCACAATCTTGCCAACCTTCCAGGTTCCCTGAAGCTTCTTGTATGCTTCCTCATTGTTCTTCACGAGGTCGAACAGTTCCTGAATACCATGCTTCTCCTGCTTCACATAATCCAGAAGGTACCATACGCCGTCCTCACCCTTCTCTGTATCGTAATCCTTCTGTACCACAGGCTCCTGCTTGTTCTCTTCGGGAGCAGAAGGAGTGTCGCTGCCGGTATTCTCGGAAGGATCTGTGGTCTCGCCGCCTGTTCCCAGAGGAGTCAGTTCTCCGGACAGGGTGGCATAATCGGAGCGAACGAAACCGGTCACTTCCTTACCGTTGGCACTGTAGGTGATCTGATACCAAACCTTGCCGTCGGTACCGTTTGCCGTACCAAGTACCGTGACAGCCAGACCGTTGGAAGCGGTGGTAATGATGGCACTTCCGGTGGAAGCCTTGCCTCTGATTCTTACGGTCTCACCGCCGGAAATCGTTGCGCTGATCGGGTTTACCTTGGTCACTCCCTCATCGGAAGCGGTTCCGCCGGTACTGCCTGTGCTGACATCGGGAATTGCACTGGCGTCAGATACGGAGACAAGATCGGAACGAATATAGCCCTTGTTATTGGCATCTGCATATACCTGATACCAGGTATAGCCGTCGCTGCCCTGTGTCTTACCGATAATCGTCACGGATGTGTCCTTTGCCACGGAGCCCAATGTAGTCCCGGAGGTGCTGGGGTCTTTTCTGATTTTCGCACTGGATGCAGTTATCTTTCCGGTTGTGTCTGCATAGCTGACAATGGAGAACTGATTGATAAACAGTCCTACAACCAAAGCAGCCAAAATCCCCATGATCCCCAACCAGACCTTATAGGAGGTCTGCAAGTTTTTTGCTTTTCTCATCTGTCTCATCCTCTCTTATGCTTCATCAATTGCTTTACCGATATCTGTGCGCATATACTTATTCGCAAAGTCCACCCACTTGGTTGCCTCGTAAGCCTTGGAACGCGCCTCCTTCAGTGTGGCACCCTTTGCGGTTACCCCAAGTACACGTCCACCGTTGGTAACGATCTTTCCGTTCGCATCGAATTTACTGCCGGCATGGAAACAATAATAGTCCTCCCTGCCCTCGAAATTCTCCAGTCCTGTGATCTCAAAGCCCTTCTCGTAGGCTACCGGGTAACCATCGGAGGCGAGCACCACACAGACTGCCGCATTATCTTCAAATTCCAAATCTACCTGATCCAGGGTGCCGTCGATGCAGGCATCCACCACATCCAAAATATCATTCTTCATTCTGCAGAGAACGACCTGGGTCTCGGGATCACCGAATCTGGCGTTGTACTCCAGCACTCTGGGACCGTTTGGTGTCAGCATCAGTCCGAAGAAGATCACACCCTTGAACTCTCTGCCCTCTGCCCGCATGGCATCCACAGTGGGCTGATAGATGTACTTTTCACAGAATTCCTGCACTTCTTTCGTATAGAAGGGGCTGGGGGAGAAGTTCCCCATGCCGCCGGTATTCAAGCCCTGATCTCCGTCCTTGGCCCGCTTGTGATCCTGAGCCGAGGTCATAGGCTTGATGGTCCTGCCATCCACCCATGCCAGAACAGATACTTCTCTTCCGGTCATAAACTCCTCGATGACCATCTTATTACCGGCACTGCCAAAATGCTTGTCCAGCATGATCTCCCGGACACCGGCCCTGGCCTCCTCCAGTGTATTGCAGATCAGAACGCCCTTGCCCAGCGCAAGTCCATCTGCCTTCAACACGATGGGCATGGTGGCCGTCTCCAAGTAAGCAAGCGCTTCCTGAGGATCATCAAAGGTCTCATAAGCGGCCGTGGGAATATTGTATTTCTTCATCAGATCCTTGGAGAAGGCCTTGCTTCCCTCCAGGATCGCCGCATTCGCTCTGGGACCGAATACTCGGAAACCGGCGGCCTCCAGCACATCCACCAGACCGCCTACCAAAGGATCATCCGGTGCTACAAACACCAGATCGATCTGTTTCTCCTTCGCATATGCCACGATCTTGTCGAACTCCATCACCCCGATAGAAGGCTCGCACTCTGCGATCTGTGCGATTCCGGCATTACCGGGGACACAGAAAAGCCGGCTCACTCTCTTGCTCTTATGCATGCTCACAGCAATGGCATGCTCTCTTCCGCCACCGCCTACGATCAATACCTTCATGTAACGTACCTCACTTCACTATTCTAATCTCTGCTTGCTTCTGCAGACATGACCACCCACCACACGGATTCGTCCGTTGGCAATATCATCTATGGCCTGGGGAAGCAGGATCCACTCTGCCTGCTCCATGACACGTCTCTGGAGTACCTCAGGGGTATCACCATCCTCCACAGCCACAGCCTTCTGGGCAATGATAGGGCCTTCGTCCATCCCCTCATTCACAAAGTGTACCGTCGCTCCGGTCACCTTCACGCCTCGCTCCAGTGCCTTCTCATGCACGGTCAGGCCATAGTAGCCCACCCCGCAGAAAGACGGGATCAGGGAGGGATGAATGTTGACGATTCGGTTGCTGAACAGATGCACCGTCTCCTCGGGAATTCTCACAAGGAAGCCTGCCAGCACGATCAGATCCGGATTCAACTCTGTAAGCTTCTCCGTGAAAGCCTTGTTGAAAGCAGCTCTGCTCTCGTAAGTCTTGGGAGACATGCAGATGCCGGCCACTCCGGCATTTTTCGCCCTCTCCAACGCCTTCGCGCCGGGGTTGTTGCTGATGACTGCAACAATTTCCGTATTTGTAATCTTTCCGGCTGATACAGCGTCCAGAATCGCCTGGAGATTGGTCCCGCCGCCGGACACACACACCACTACTTTCAGCATAAGGTTACTCCCTTTTCGCCTGCCTCACAGTGACCTACCACATAAGCGGTATCTCCTGCTGCACGAATTGCCTCCATGGTCTTGTCTACATCAGCGGGATCCAGAGCGATCACCATGCCGAGACCCATATTGAAGGTGTTGTACATCATCTGCTCCTCGATCGCTCCGGTCTTCTGAAGCAGCTTGAAGATAGCAGGTACTTCGTAACTGTTCTTCTCTACCACTGCACGGATGCCCTCAGGAAGCATTCTGGGAATATTCTCATAGAAACCGCCGCCGGTGATATGGCTGCAGCCCTTTACGATAACGCCCGCATTTTTCACGGACTTCAGTGCCTTCACATAGATTCTGGTAGGAGCGATCAGTGCTTCTCCCAAAGTCTTACCAAGTTCATCATAGTAAGTGTTCAGGCTCTCCTCGGTCATCTCAAATACCTTGCGGACAAGGGAAAAACCATTGGAATGTACACCGGAGGAAGCGATGCCGACCAGTACATCTCCGGGCTTGATATTCTCGCCGGTGATCAGATCCTTCTCATCTGCAACACCAACTGCGAAGCCTGCCAGATCATACTCATCCTCAGGCATCAGACCGGGATGCTCTGCAGTCTCACCGCCGATCAAGGCAGCGCCGGACTGAAGACAGCCCTCCGCAACACCCTTTACGATGGTAGCGATCTTCTCGGGATAGTTCTTGCCGCAGGCAATGTAATCCAGGAAGAACAGAGGCTCTCCGCCTGCGCAGGCCACGTCATTGACACACATGGCAACACAGTCGATACCGATGGTATCATGCTTGTCCATCAGAAATGCCAGCTTTACCTTCGTACCGCAACCATCTGTACCGGAGAGAAGAACAGGCTTCTCCATCTCCTTGATCTTCTCCAGAGAGAAAGCACCGGAAAAACCGCCAAGCCCTCCCATAACCTCAGGGCGCATGGTCTCCTTCACAAATGCCTTCATCAGTTCTACAGACTTATAGCCTGCCTCAATATCTACTCCAGCTTTCTTGTAATCCATTGTAAGTCTCCTTCTGTATCTTATTTCTTCATTCCGTCCAAATATGCCTTGTAGCCTTCCTTCCGGAGCCTGGCATCCTTGGCCACTACCTGATCCTTCAATTTCGCGCTGTAATCCTTCAGCTTACCAAGAAGCTCCGGATCAGAGGTTGCCAGGATCTTGGCAGCCAGCAGACCTGCGTTGGCTCCGCCGTTGATCGCCACTGTCGCTACGGGAATACCGGAGGGCATCTGTACGATGGAGTACAGAGAATCTCTTCCGCCCAGGGAAGTAGTGTGCATCGGTATACCGATCACAGGCATCGGGAAGATTGCTGCGCACATGCCGGGCAGATGAGCTGCCATGCCTGCTCCCGCAATGATTACCTTAAATCCCTTCTCCTCCGCTGTCTTGGCATACTCGAAGAATACGTCGGGCTCTCTGTGAGCACTGATGATCGTCATCTCATAGGAAATTCCCAGTTCCTCCAGAATATCAGCAGCCTTTGCCATGATGGGCATATCGGAATCACTGCCCATAACAATACCAACCTTAGCCATATGACCTCCTTAAGTCTTCGTCTTTTCTATTACTCTGCCTCTCAAAAATCGATGCAAAGCACACAAATCATCACAATTTGTCCACTTATCAGTGTACTAAAAAGGAACTGTTTTCGCAACAGAAAACTAAAATATTTCACAAACTTAATTTTTGTAAGAGTCGAAAGCCTCATTTAACGGCTCCGTACCGGGGAGAACAAAACGACCGTTCTCGATGATCACGATGCGGCTGCCATCCTTGCGGACTGCAGTGAGTTCACCCAGTTCATCGTAGGGAATGGTGATGTCCGTGTGGCAGTTGAAGTACGCATTGGGGTCATCCTTCTTGCGCAGCAGGGAAACAGAGTTATCCTTTGCAACAATCTCCTTGCCGTCGGGATTGTAGACCCGCATATCCTCAGTGTGGGAGTAGCAGGTATCGCCCACTGCGAAGTGAGGTCCGGTCTTCTCTGCGATCAGGATGGGAAGCTTCGCCTCGACCCCCAGTCTTCTGGCCATCACATAGGCCGTGGTGTTGGTGCCGATGGCGAACTCCCCTAACGGCAATGTGTCATGCCGAAAGAGAATATTCTCTCTGATGAAATTCCTGTTCTCTTCTTCGGTCTCAAAGTTTCCACAGCTATAGTCGCTGATCTTTCCTTCTGTAAAGGTGATGGACAGGTCTCTGTACTCCAGTCCGTTTAAGTAAACCTTGGTCACATGAAGCACACCGTTTGTCCCCTCCAGCACCGGTGAGGTAAATACCTCTCCCACGGGAATGTTGACATCGGCCACACAGTTTTCAAAGATCGTCTCCTTGGCAGGATCCTTAAGCTTCCACAGGTTCACCTTCAGGTCTGTGCGGTTGTCGCCCATGCCCTTCAGTTCGCAGTAGTCTGCCTGATCCAGGGCATCGATGATCTTCTGCTGCACATTCCGGTACAGCATATAGTCCAGAGTGTTCAGTTTGATGGTCTCGTGGAACAGTTCCTCAAATACTTCGCCCACCTCAGGAACAGGGAATGCGATGATGGTAAAGCTTCTCTCCTCCGGAATGATATATTCTCTGGTAATGGCGCCGTTCTTGGAGAGCAGTTCCACATACAGTTTGTTCTGTTCTTCGGTGAAGGTGACCCTCTCCTTCTTATTCACGGGATCAAACTCCGCCTCGCCGAAGGTCTCGATCACTGCAGGGCCTGCGTGACCATTTGCCTCTGTCTTATACTGTTCAAAGGCAGTGCGCAGCACCTCCAGTCTGCGGTTCATATAATTTTTGTCCAAAAATAGGGCAATGTCGTCCTTGTGGTCATACTCATACTGGCGATTAAAAGCACCGCCGTCCACGTAACCGCCCCAGATCACGGGAGCAAGGTGAAGCTTTGCAAAGTTCTCAATGGCGACCTTCAGCATGCGCTCAAACCCGATATGATATGCCAGCATGACGCTGGTCTTCCTGGACAGATCCTTCCCGGTGACCTCAAAGCCGATACGGTACCCCTCGGTATAGGTGTTTGCCATCAGGGCAATGGTCTCCTCCGGCAGACCGGCCAAAAATTTAACCGTCTGCTCCTCATTTTCTCCTACATACAACCCATAGGAATACAGGTATCTCACGTCATTCAGATCAGAATTCTCAATAATGTCCACCTGGAAATTGTCCTCAGGACATACCATCTGGCGCACTCTGTCCAGCGTCTTCCGGTCCGCATAATCACTGGAATACCAATACAGGATATCCCTGATCCGGGCCCCAGCAGGCAGGTCGCCCTCAGACGCTCCGTAGGCAAACGCTGCGTGAACCTCAGAAAACAGTTCCATCCCGATGACGAAATCCTCCAGCAGTCCCCGATAGATATAGGAGATCATTCTTCGTATTTCCACATAGAGCACGGAAAGCACCTGTCCGTACTCCTCCCCCAGAGCTGCCACTGCATAGGTGGGGTTGGCATAGCTGTTTTCATACCGTTCAGGCATCACATCTGCATACAATGCGGCATTGCGCTGTCTCAGCTCCTCGATGGGGGCAGTCTTCAAACCTCCCTGTTCCACAAACTGTCTGTTATCCTCCAACAGCAGGATAAACTTCGCTACAGACTGAAAATAGGTATCCAGCGCCTGATTTCCCATGGACTCCATACTGATCTGACGGATCCTCTCCAGCGCCAGATCAAAACGTTCCTGAATCACTTCCATTTTTCTTTCCCTTCTTCCATTCAATCTCATCAATCAAATATTTTTGCGCAGACTACTCTTTTCCTACAGATTGGCCCCTGCGTACAGGCATGCACTGATCAGTGCCAGCGTCAACAGACACAATACGATTCCCAGCACCGAGAACAGCTTGTAATATCTCTTCTCACACAGCGGAAGCACCCCCAGCACTAAGCCCGCAAAGGCGTAAAGCATGGCAAACAGACCGGTAAAACCAAAACCGGTCCCCACCTCGCCGTCGCTTCGATAGGAAACTGTCAGGACGATGATCATGGAAATCAGTCCGATGGCCCCCAGTATCGTTGACATCATGGCCCGCTCAGAATGCTTTCTGTTGGTAAATTTGTAGCCTCTTCTTTTCTTCATAAAAACTCTAAATGGGCACTCCCCTAAGGAAATGCCCAGCCCCTGATCCCTTTAGAATAAAATCTTTGACTTTTCAGCGAGCAATCTGCCGCCTCCGATGATCAGCAGAATGCCTGCCGACACTCCGGCTACGATTGTCAAAATACCGATCGTAATATTCGCTGCGCCGGTACGCTTCATGGTCTTGTAAACCTTCTCACTCATGTGGTAAATCTCCTTTCAAAAGACATCCCGCTTTTCAGCAAAGCTTATTTCACTCCGTATATATCGTAGTAGGCATCAATTGCTGCCTTCAACGCATCGTCAATGATCACCTTACCCCGGCAGGGCTTGTTGTACAGATGCTCGATCACGTCATCCATGGTAACGATGGCTCTGGCATCAAAACCGTATTTTTCCCTGATCTCATCCAGTGCACTCTTCTCGCCGAACTGTCCCTTCTCCATACGATTCAGGGAAACCATCAGACCTACGATCTCAACATCCGCTGCACCTCTCACCTTGGGCACAGTCTCTTCCATGGACTTGCCGGAGGTAGTAACATCCTCGATCATCACCACTCTGTCGCCGTCCATCAGCTTGCTGCCGAGGAAGGAACCCTTGTCTGCGCCGTGATCCTTCTCCTCCTTGCGGTCTGAACAATAACGGATCTCCTTGCCATACAGCTTGCTGTACGCTACCGCGGTCACAACGCTGATGGGGATCCCCTTGTAAGCAGGTCCGAAGAGGACGTCAAAATCGTCTCCGTAATTCTCGTGGATCGCCTTGGCATAATACTCGCCCAGTCTCATCAGCTGGGAGCCGGTGACATAAGCCCCGGCATTCATAAAGAAGGGAGACTTCCGTCCGCTCTTCAGGGTAAAGTCACCAAATTTCAGCACCTGGCACTCCACCATAAATTCAATAAACTCCTGTTTGTACTGTTCCATCTTCCAAAATCCTCCTGTGTATGCGTCTTTAGACCATACAGACTCACTCTTTTGCTATTATAGCATAAACAGAAAGTATTGTCTATCCAAATACATAGCCAAAACGCAAAGGAGCAATCGCCGGTTTCCCAAAGCTGAAATCATCATTCTACTCGCAGCAAGTTAAAACAGTTTCTCCCAACAAAGTAATTTTTTATTCAACATCTTCGTCATGTCCTTTCAGCAGTCCAAGTCAAATCTATCTCACTTCCGGCCCAATGCTGTCTATGGAGGACCGGGTTCCGACAGACAAAAGGCCATCCCGATTCCAGAGCAGAATCGTTTCATAGCCCAATTTTGCATACCAGTTTCCCACGCCCGTGTAATGAATATAGCTGAGGTCATAGCCCTGTTCCTTGAAGATCCTTGTCACATTCCGCACCATGGCAAGGCCGATCCCTCTCCTTCGATACTTGGGCACCGTACCCACGCACCCGGGGCCGCCGATCTTCCAACTTCTTCCCCCGCAGGTATGAACTCCCATATCCTCCACGATGCAGAAGGATGCGATCTCACCATCTGCAAGGGCACAGTAGACCCTGTCCACACTGCCGAAGAACTGAGGCCATCCGCTGTCCACCTCTTCCACTGCTTTCAGAAGTTGATCATGATCGCCGGTGTAATAACCAAAGGTCACTCCCTCCGGTTCCGGAATATCAAATTGACTGTCGTAGTCATCGTCCAAAAACAACACCATTTCCTCATATTCGGTCCCCTTGGGGATGTTCCGGATATGCTCCTGTTCAAAAAATCCGGGGTGCATTTTGCCAAACAATTCTGCTCCATTGATCATCATCTCGTGTTTCCTCCTCTTACTTTCTGCAGTGCCTAACCAATAGGGACAGACAAAGAACCGGTTTTCCCCGTCCCCACCGGCTCCAAACGAGCGATTCCGTAATCGATGGAGACCTTACCTCCTGTGTAGAGTTTGTGGAAGCATTCCAGAATACGACCTGCCACGATGTCCCCGTTCTCCCGGTTTGTGTCCATCAGCAGGACGATGATCTGCTTGCTGGAATACCTGGTCGAAACATCGGATCTTCGAAGAGAGGTGTAGATCGCCTTCTCCAACAGTTCCAGCACACACTCCATCTCTGTCACATCCAGATCCTCATTTCCCCGCTCAGATACGGTAAACAGAACTGTCTGAACATTCTTTCCGCTGCGCTCCACGAAACGGTGTATGAAATGATAGACATGATGGAAGCTGTCATAATCCAGCAGATACGCTCCTTTTCCACTATCTGTTCTGCTCATCACCTCTCGCAGGTACTTCAGGTCCACTATTTTCCCGGCGCGCATAGTCTCTGCCTGCAGCTTATCACTGAAAAAATGATAAGAGTTTTTACCATTCTGTTTCACATAATAGAGCGCTTTATCCGCGCAATTATAAAGCTTGTTGAAATCTGAGCCGTCCTCCGGTGTCTGTGCAATTCCGATGGAAACAGAGGAATTGGTCTCATACTTACACTGTTCCAGCTTATAGCAGAGATCGGAGATGATATCGGCAGCGTGATTGCCAAGCTCCGCCTTTGAGGTGAGCCCTTTGACAAAGACAACAAACTCGTCCCCGCCGATTCGGCAGAGCACATCCCCTTCGTTTGCCAAAGCACGCAGGGTATCCGCAAACATTTTCAAGGTCTTATCTCCGGCAAGATGTCCATAATTATCGTTGATCGCTTTGAAATTGTCCATATCGATCATAAACAGTGCACCCGGGACACCCTGTGCAATCAGTTCATTCACCGCTTCCTCCGTGTGAGTTCTGTTCCAGAGACCGGTCAAAGCGTCCTGAGCAGATCTGTTCCTGATATCGGACACTTCCCTTGTCTTTTGCTCTAACCGGTCCGCCAGACTTTTACGCAGTTCCTCCAACTCCAGGGCTCTGCCGATGCGGGAGCGCATGACCTCCGGCACAAAGGGCTTTGCGATAAAGTCAATGGCACCCTCCTGAAAGCAGCGGATCTCCGTCTCCGTATCATTATCCGCAGTCAGGAAGATCACCGGAATATTCCTGCATGTTTCCAGTTCACGAATTTTGCCCAAAAGTTCAAAGCCGTTCATCTCAGGCATGTTGATGTCCAACAGGATCAGATCGCAGGTCTCCTGCTTCAGGTAAGTCAGCGCCTGAGTCCCGTTTATCACTAAGATCACCCTGTACGTATCACCCAATACCTTTCTTGCAATGGCAAGATTTATTTTGTCGTCATCCACGACCAAAAGTTTCTTCATATTCATGCAACCCCTTCTTTTGAAATATTATATGCCTATCTCACTGCAAAGATCAAGCCGAAGGAACCTGGTCCGCAGTTTGCGGAAATAGCGGGAGATGCCTTCTGATAAATCACTTCTTCAAACCTGCACTTTGCCGCGATCTCCCTCTCGATATCCTGCAGTTCTTCCATCGACAGGCCTGCATAGGTGATATACAATACCTTCCTGTCCGCCCGTTTCATAGCTTTCATCAATTTGTGAATATACTGCCTGCGGGCATGCTCCTTGGTGCCGATGCGAATCATTCCCACATTCATGGAGCTGTTTTTCAGGCGGATCACCGGATGGATCATAAATGCGGTACAGAGCCTGTCCACCTTCGCGGAAATCCTTCCCACCCGGGCCAGATACTCCGTACTGTTCACGATAAAGCTGGTCTTGATCTTGCCCCTCATCTGCTCCAGTTCTGCCACGATCTCCTCCACGCTCATGTCCTCTGTCACACATTCCAGTGCGCGCATCACCATCAGTCCCATTCCGCTGGACAGGTGAGCAGAATCGATTACGGTCACATTGTCAAAGCTCCGCGCCGCCTCCTCCGCTTGATTATAGCCATGGCCTACATACTTTGCCATGGAGATGTGTATCACAGACTGGGCTTTGGTCAGCTGCTCCGCAAAGAACAGTTCATAGTCCTCCACATCGGGGTTTTCGGACGTAACCCGCTTTCCTTTCCTTTCGATATAGGACAGGATCCCATCTGTCTCCGTCTCATATCCGTCCATAAATTCTCCGCCCTCTGTCCGAACTCTGTAGGGGATAATCGGAATCTGGTGTTTTTGAATGAATTCCTGCGGAAGATCGCACACACTCTCCGTGGTGATCATGATCATCTTCTTTCCTTTATGTTCCAGCACAGGTGTCTCCATGTCTCCCGCCGCATTCATTCTATGCGAAACTGTCACCAGTTCCTGAGAAAGATGACGCAAAAGCTCCATCTCCAGGTCCATACCGCTCACCGGCTTCAACAGATAGCCGTCAAAGCCCTCTCTTCTATAGCGGGATCTTTCCTCACTCCCGGCATTAGCAGTCAGTACCACGACCTGCGTATTCCGATTTAATCCTCCCACCTGTTTCCGGATCTCATGCAGACATTCAATACCATCCATTTCCGGCATCAGATGATCCATGAAGATCACGTCATATTTCGTCCCAAGCGTCTTCTTCAGGCAGGACGCACCACTGTTTGCAGTGTCGATCTGTACCTTGGTGTCCCGCAGAAGCTTTTCCTCCACCAGCAGGTTGGTCTCATTGTCATCCACGATCAGCACTCGGGCCTTGGGTGCTTCAAAGCTGTGTTTGTAACGCTCTCTTGTGTGTAATGTCTGCCTGGTCTCCAGATCTATGTTACCGATTCTCGCGTCGCTTACAACCACCTGAGGTATGGTGATCACAAAGGTGGAACCCTTGGTATAAACACTGTTTACCGCAATTTCTCCATCCATCAGTTCCACCAGCTGTTTCACAATGGATAACCCAAGTCCGGTACCTTCTATATAGCGGTTATTCTCCTCGTCCACACGCTTGAAGGCACTGAACAGATAGGGCACACTCTCCTTCTTGATCCCGATTCCGGTATCGGTTACGGAATAAGTGATATAGGCCAGTCCATTCTCCATTCGCTTGCACTGAATGGTCAGAGTGACAGATCCCTCTTTCGTGTATTTCACCGCATTGTTCAGCACATTGATCAGGATCTGCTTGATTCGCACCTCGTCTCCATGAAGCTTTGCAGGCATGGACTGCTCCACATCGATATGAAACTGAAGTCCCTTTTCCCTGGCGCGGATCCAGATCATATTGACTACGTCGGACAACATGTCGCCGACGTCATAATTCACCGGCACAATTTCCATCTTGCCGGACTCGATCTTGGACATGTCCAGGATATCATTGATCAGCGCCAGGAGCATTTTGCTGGCTCCCTGGATGTTTTTCGCATCCGCCGCCACCTCCTCTGAAACGTCCTGCCTGAGGATCATCTCGTTCAGCCCGATAATGGTGTTGATGGGGGTTCTGATCTCATGGCTCATGCTGGAGAAGAATCGATTCTGCATCTGATTCAGTTCCTCAATCTCACTCTTCTGTCGCTTTACCTTCGCATTTTCCTCCAGATAAATGGCGTTCTGAAACAGAATCATCGCACAGATGAGAATGGTGACGATCATCAATGTGGCAAAGGAATCTATATAGGCCGTCTCGATGGAATGGGGCACCACATATTGAGGATAGTTGTAGGCAAAGAAGTAAGTGCCTGCCTGTACGAGGATACTGCAGGCGATGAGTACATACTTAAGACACCCCTCCACCACCAGGCAGACAAATATCACCCCAAACATAAACCAGATCGATCCGCCGCCATAGATTGCACCGCTGGTGAGAAAGTTAAAGGGCAGTGCGAAAAAGACAATCAATACGGAGATCAATACTGCCCCCGCCTGAATCTTTTTCCACCGGATCGAGAGAACCGTGATCCCCAAAAGCACAAAGAAGGCGAGCAGCAGAGGAAGGCTGTTTACAGGGTTTTCTCCCATAAACACCCCCACAATGACAGCCAGTGCAAGTCCGCTCAAACCAATGGTGACTAAGAGCCGGAAGAGCCTCTCCTGAATATCGAGATCGGAATCCAGGATCCTCCGAAACAGTTTCTTAAGCTTCATTTCCGTCACCTCCCTCCAGAGCAGCAAGCAAGGCATCTGCCTTGTGGAGTGCCTCCTCAAACTCAAAATCCTCCACCGAAGCATGGATTCCAGAGAACAGTTCTCTGCCGGTCTTCCCCCGGTAGGTGATCGGGTAAAGCGCTGCAAGCACTTCCTCCGCCCGGTCCAGTTCAAATATCTTCAAGATCTCCCGCAGGGAGCGTACTTTTTCGCATAGTTCCTCCTTCGGGATCTCCGTATATTCCGTTTTTCCCTCCGATGTCTCTTTTCCCAGGATCTGTGAGATCATCTGACAGAGCGTATCGTAGGTTGCTGAAAGCCGGCTGTGGTTCTCCTTCAAATAGGCAAGATCCGCCTTCCCGGCAGCGTTTTCCAACTTCAAAGCCAGTTCCGACAAAAGGTCCGCCCCAATGAGTTTTGCCGAACTCTTCAACGCATGGACTCTGATCTTGTAATTCTCACAAGCTTCCTTTTGGAGATACTCCTCCAGCTCTCCCGATATAGCAGAATGATCCTGAGCAAATTTTTTGACAAGCTGCAGGTAAAATTCTCTGTCGTTCCCGGAATATTGAAGACCATTTCGGGTGTTCAGTCCATTTTCCTGCAAAAGAAGGATGACATCCCTTCTCTCCTCTGCAAGGGTTTTCTCTGCAGGGGTTTTCTCTGCAGGGAGCCTCTCTTTCACTGAGAGTTTTTCTTTTGGAAGTATTTCTCCCGACACCGGATGCTGCAGATTCTTGGGGAGTATCTTTTTTAAGATGCGTTCCAATTCATTGATCTCGATGGGTTTGGATAGAAATTCATCAAATCCGTTCTCGAGAAACATTTCTCTGGCACCGCTGACTGCATTGGCGGTAAAGGCAATCACCCGAAACTGCCTGCCGGTATCCGCTGAGATCTCGCGGATATGCCGAATGGTCTCCACTCCATCCATCTCCGGCATCATATGATCCAAAAAGATCAGATCAAACTCCCGGTTCTTGCACAGTTCAATAGCTTTCTTTCCGCTATCCGCCAGTGTGACAGACATCCGATAATTCTTGAAAATACCCTCCGCTACCATCAGGTTCATGGGCTCGTCATCCACAACCAGCACTCTGACACCGGGGAGAGACATGGACTGTTCCCCGACATTCTCTTTTCCGGAAGCTGCTGTATGGAAACAATTGATGATGGGAAAGGCATAGAAGGGCTTTCGGATCAGCTTCGCCCTGCTTCCGGCCGGCAGGTCAAAGGCTTCACCGGCAATGACGACCACTTCCATCTGCTCCGTCAGGACTTCCAGATACATTTCGTTTTCCTGATATTCCTCCCAGCCGACAAACAGATGTGTCAGGGAATAGTGAGAGACCAGTTTTTCCAATCCCTCTCTGTCATATACTCTATGTAATTTCAGGTCCAATCCCTCCGCCAGATGGGAGATCGCTCCATCATAAAAGACACGCACTTCGGGAACCGGATATTTCTCAGGGAGCAAAAAGCATCCTATCGACAATGTCTCTTTTCTCTCAACCGTCATGCTGCAGGTTTCATTTGCGACCTTCTGAGGGATACTGACGGACACCTCCGTTCCCTTTCCCTTCTCGCTATGAATCTGGATGAACCCCTCCATGGCATTTACCATGCCGTAGATGATGGAAAGTCCAAGGCCAAGCCCTCCCACTTTTCTGTTTCTGCCGGCACTGGACTGATAGAAATGCCTCTTGATCCTGTCCAGCTCAGCCTTGTCCATTCCGATTCCGGTGTCGGTGACCCTGATACACAGATTGACGCCGTAAGGCTTCGGCAAAGTGGTGATCCGCACACAGATACCGCCCTCTCTGGTAAATTTATAGGCATTGTCCAACAGATGGCCGATGATCTTTTTGATCTTCTTCACATCTCCCACCAAAATCGATGGGATCCCGGGATCGACGTCAAAGATCAGTTCCAGCGTATTCTCCCTTTCTGCCAGCTGATTGCCGATGATAATGTCGTTGATGACGGAAGAGATCATATAGGACTCTTCGCTGACCATGACACGTCCGGTGTCGATCTCCGTAAAGTCCAGGATATCCTCGATCTGATCAAACAGCCTGTGTCCCGCTTTCTGCACGGAGTGGATATTCCTCCGCTTCTCTTCCTCCTCTTCGTTTTTCAGCATGATGGTGGTGATCCCCGTCACAACATTGATTGGTGTACGAAGCTCGTGGGAGACATTGGTGAGAAAATCCTCCGTCCTGCGATTGGTCTCCTCCAATTCCCTGATCACCTGGTTCATTTCATTCTTCTTCTGATTCTGCCTTCTGATGATCATTTCCACCAGATATCCGGACACGAAGACAAGACCGAAATGAAGGAGGGTTCTCGAAAAAAGCAGGAGATCCATTTCCATGGAAAGCTTTACCACAAACAGGAAATCATAGAGCATGGTAAAGCAATAGGTAGCCATACAGAACCGGATCATGCTGATCTTCTCGGTGATGGAATACAAAATGATCACCATGATGATAAAGGGCGCCAGGTCATACATACTGCTCTCATGGCTGCCGTAATAGAAGACCGCAAGCATAGTCAGTGTCACGTCCAGCCAGAGCTGAATTGAGATCGGCACCTTCTCCAGAATGTAGATCACCCAACAGGCAATGATTCCCAAGAAAAGCAACAAGACCGGTCCTGCCTCCCACTTCATGAGATAAGCCTCACCTGCCAAAATCAGTGCAAAAATCGTATACACAACCAGAATCAACAGATGTGTGGCTTTTTCCTTCTCATGCTCTCTCATAAATAACCTCCGCTTCTTTTTCGTTTCATCGGTTGATGAAGACATAAGGAACAGACAAACAGTCGAAAATAGAGTACGATGGCTACCCCAGGTACTCCAGAATCGAATGGGCCGCCACATTGCCTTCGCCTACCGCCTTGGCGATCTGGTAGGGGCGGCCGGTACAGTCGCCTGCCGCAAAACAGCCCTCCACATTGGTTTTCATCTGTCGGTCTACCACAATGTGCGGTCCTTCCGTAGCAAGTCCCGCCAGCAGCTTGTCATGGGAAATAGCATTGCGCAGCAGGAACACCCCATCCACTGCGATCTGTGTGCCGTCTGACAGCAAAATGCCCTGTACTCTTCCTTCCCCTGTGATCCCTCGGATCGGTCTCTCCAGTTTTACAAGATTCTCTCCTGACACATTGGCATCCCTGTAGGGGGCGTAGAGATACACCTTCTCAGCCAGATGCGCCAGATAGGACACCTCATGTTCATACTCCGGCTGGGCGCAGTACACCGCAATGGTCTTGCCGCGATAGAGAAAACCGTCACAGGTGGCACAGTAACTGACGCCTCTTCCCAGCAGCTCCTCCTCGCCCGGAAAGCCCTTGGGGCTCACTGCTCCGGCGGCAAACAGGATAGTCCTCGCCTGATAGACATCGCTGTCACCAAGCACCATAAATCCGGGGGACATGGGCATGACCTGCGTCACTTTTTTCTCCGTGATCTGAAGTCCCATCTCCTCCAACTGCCCCCTGAATCTTGCATTCAGTTCACTGCCCTGCACCATCGGCACTCCCGGATAGTTGGCAATGAGTTCCGATTTTTCCACCTTCAAACTCAATGCCTTGGAACCGAACAGAACCACCGATTTCTCATGTAACTTCAGGTTCAAAGCAGCTGACAGTGCAGCAGGTCCGGTTCCGATAATTGCTGTATCATAAACCATTTGTTGAACGTCCATTTTCATTTATCCTTCTAATAAGTACAATAGTTCCTCTTGATTCAGATCAGTGATCTGTCCCATATCTCCTGAGAGGATCCGATCAGCCAGTTCTCTCTTGCTCTCCTGGAGTTTTTGGATCTTCTCCTCCACAGAGTTCTTCACCAAAAGCTTGTACACCGTCACCACCTTGGTCTGACCGATTCGATGCGCTCTGTCAGTAGCCTGATTCTGCACAGCCAGATTCCACCAGGGATCGTAGTGGATGACCACATCCGCACCGGTCAGATTCAGTCCCGTTCCGCCGGCACGCAGAGAGATCAGGAACACCTTTGTGTCATCCTGATTAAAGCTTTTTACAAGTTCCTGACGTTTTTCCTTCGGTGTTTCTCCAGTAATACAATAATAAGAAATACCCTTCTCTGTCAAGTCCTCCGCAAGGAGGGCCAACATACTGGTAAACTGGGAAAACAGCAGGATCTTATGTCCACCCTCAACTGCACTGGCCACCAACTCCAGGCATGCTTCCCGCTTGGCACTTTTTCCGACAAAATCGTCAAAGCATAGGGAGGGATCGCAACAGATCTGTCGCAATCTGGTCAGTTCACTTAAGATTTCGATTTTACTCCGCTTGAACTCCTCTGCGTCCTGTCTCTCAATTCTCTGAACCATTCTTGCCACCTGGGAATCGTAGAGAAGCTGCTGCGGTTCCTCCATCTTTGCATACGTGATCTCCTCCAGTTTCTCAGGGAGGTCCTTCAGGACATCCTCCTTCAGACGACGCAGGATGAAAGGAGAAACCATTCTGCGCAATCGCTCCATCTTGGTCTTGTCTTCCTCCCGCACGATAGGGCTCTCCAACTCTCTGCGGAAGGTATCATAGCCATACAAAAATCCCGGCATCAGATAGTCAAAGATACTCCACAGTTCACTGAGTCGATTCTCGATGGGTGTACCTGTCAGGGCAAGCTTGGTCTGCGCCCGGATCACCTTCACTGCCTTCGCCGCCTCCGTAGAATGATTTTTGATATACTGCGCTTCATCGATCACCTCTACCAAAAACTGGAAATCCTCATACAATGTCACATCTCGCTTCAGCAGATCGTAGGAAGTCACTACCACATCATATTCCCCCATATCAGCGATCAGGTCTCTGCGCATCTCCTGGCTGCCGCTGACCAGCAAGGTCTTTAAGGTGGGGGCAAATCGCCCGATCTCCTCACCCCAGTTGAATACAAGTGAAGCAGGACACACCACCAGGGAGGTTCCCTTCCTTCCCTCCTCCTGATAGGTCAGAAGCTGTGCGATGATCTGAACTGTCTTTCCCAGTCCCATATCGTCCGCCAGAATGCCGCCGAAATGGTTGTCCGCCAGCGTTCGAAGCCAGCGGTATCCCTCCTTCTGATAGTTTCTGAGCACATTCTTCAGGCTTTCCGGCACGTCGTAATCCGCGTCTGCCACAGCCTTGAAGTCCTTGATCAGGCTGCGGAAATGACTGTCTCTGGTAGTGTAGAGTGCCTGTTGCTCCTCCAGCATCTTGTCCAGATACAGCGCTCTGTATGCGGGGAATTTCATTTTGCCGCGCAGGAAGTCTTTGTCGGAAATATGCAGCATCATCAGCATTTCGTCTACTGCCTCGATGCCTCTGTCCTCCAGATTCAGGAATTCCCCACTGCGCAGGCGATGAAATTTCTTTTTCCGGCGGTAGCTTTGAAGCACCTCCAACAATTCCTCTCTGGACAGATAGTCGGTTGCGATCTCCAGATTCAGCAGGTCGCTCTCTACAGTCACTCCCACAGAGATCTTCGCCTTTCTCACGATCATCAGCCGCTTAAAACGATCGGTACTGTTTACTTCTCCCAAGGTAAGCAGTCGCTCTACTCCCTCGGTAAGAAACTGATAGATCGCCAATTCGTTCCTGCTGCAGAGCAAGACATCCCGTTTTGGACTTTCGTCCGGGAACCAGTGGTAAAGCAGCTGTAACAGTTCCCGTTCCTGTCCTGTATTTCGGAAGGAATCGCCTTCCTCTACCGGTTTCAGAAGAGAAAATTCTGTGTCACCATACTGCACGCAGGCACGACAGGTGATATCCTGGTCCTCCACATCCAGATAAAAGAAGTACTTTGACTCCGGAGGAAGGTACTTACTGATCTCTACGGTATTTTTTCGCTGCACCTTAAAATACTGATCCCATTCCGGCAGAATCTGATAGAACAGCTCTGCCAGATGGGCCAGGCCGACCTGCAGCTTAAAATGCTGATGATAGGAGGCCTCCTGCAGTGGCCTCAAATGCTCTAAAAACTCCGGATCCGCCCGAAAAAGCTTTCCCTCTTCGATGAAATATCCATTGTCCATTCCCCGGTAAACTACCGGAAGGTCTCCCTCCACAGTCACCCCGTGAAATTGACTGGCGGTGTCCAATCGTTCCTGATCAATGGTCAGCTCCACCTTAGGATTGCCCACGGTACAGGTAAGCATTCCCTTGGTCTTTCCGTCCGGCATGGGGCCGTCATACTCCACACCCTTGTCCTTCACCAATTCATAAAAAGTGTCCAGCAGTTCGCCATACAGACCAATCGTCTGCCACTTCTTATTCGTCATCCGATCCGCCGACCACAGACCGTTTCTGCGCAGCTGCTGTTCTTCCATCGTGACTGCTCTGCGGATGAACTCAAAATACGCTTTGGAATCATCCGTAAAGTTCTCCGATTTCAGGTGCAGTCTGGTACCGGAACCAAAGGTGACCAGTTCCCCATTTTTTACCTGTTCACAGAATGCTCCCAGGTTCTTGATGACAAACAGTCTTCCCTCTCCCACCCTGAAGGATACCTCCAGGCTTCCGTTTGCCTCAGAGAGTTTCGGGACAAGCTGCAGAACATTGGTGCCGCCGATCACACTGGCAGCCAGATTCTTTGCCCTCTGGCTGAGAAAACTCTCCAGGAATCTTGCACTGCTTTGATCTGTGGCATCTCCGATCCGATGGGTTTCCAGATATTCCATAAAAAGCAGCAGCAGCGCTGTCGTATAGGCGCAGTTTCTGGACCAGTCATAGTAAAACTTCTTACAGGAAGGACAGCCGCACCCGGACTCGATGACAAAGGATCGGTTGGCATGGAAACGAACCTCGAAGGAATGCTCCCCTTCTGTCCCCAAGCCCTTCACTCGGACGGTCTGTCCGGTACCAAATCCATCAAACCCGGTTTTCACCTCCCGCAATGTAATACTGCCGCGGTCGATCAGAGCTCTGGCCTCCTTCAGGAGGACAGGATTAATTCGGCGGGCTAACATCATACTCTGGACGTCGAAATACTGGTAGGTTGTGGGCTCTTTCGGCGCGTGGGCATGCATTCCATTCCTCTCTGACTCCAATTGGTTCGTGCTCTCACTTTGAACAGATCCAGCATCCAATGGATCCCTGCCATTCCCCCCGGTGATTTCCGCCTCCGGTTCGTCTCCCCGGCGGCTCTGATCCACAATGGCATACAACACCGCGGCCATGTGCTTACAGTGGAAACCATCTGCCGCATAAGGACAGCCACAGCTCATCCGCGTCACATTTCCATCGTGGATCCCGATATACACACTGTAATTCTCCCCACCACTGACCAGGGCAGCGTAGCTTCCCTTATTTTCCTTCAGCTTTGACACTCTGCCCGCCTCATAGTATGCCAGACCTCTCGCCAATATGGCCCGGCTGAAATGACTCTCCCAATTCATACGCAGCACCAAGGTATCCTTCCCTATACTCCATCTTCGGTAATCTGTTTATTATACACCAATTTACACGAAAGCGCTATATCGAATGCAGAAACTGAGCGGTTTTTTTGAATCTGCAACAGACACACAGGGCTTGTCGGGAACACAATTCTGAAGAGTGATAAGAAAGCACCCGGGTGACTTCTCGATGGAAATCACTCGGGTGTTGTAAGTCAGATATACCATGAAAACAGATCATTCTTTCACAGGTTTCCTCATCAGAAGAACCACACTTACGATACCTGTCACTGCAGTGACAAAAAACAGCAGCCAGGGCAGACGATCCGCCGTCACCTCCTCAAACCGCTTCACTGCATCCATGCAGACGCAGACCTGCAGGATGGCAGAGGCACTGAATCCATTGTGGACGCTGTGGCAGATGGCCGCAGGGAATACGGATCGGGAACGCAAGGTCAGGAGTGTCAGCAACGCGTTGAAGAAGATACAAGTCAGACACATGAGAAGGATTCCCTTCCAGGGATAGCCCGGATAGCTCACACCGAAATTGTGGCCGGCAATGGTCAGGGGTGCGTGCCACAGTCCCCAGATAATTCCTCCGACGATGACCGCCGCCGGCATCGGCATCAGTTCCTCAAGCTTTGGCATCATATAGCCTCGCCATCCGAACTCTTCTCCGAAGGCATGGAAGAAAATATAAATATTGGAGCCCACCGTCAGAAGCAGCATCGGCAGCACCGCATTCCAATCGGTATCGGCAAAAAGCCGGTCAAAAGAAAACTCTCTTAAGTAGATCAAAATGATCAACATTGCTCCCGCAAAGGCTTCCGCCACCTTGACAAGCACTGCTGCCAGGTAGTACTTCAGATTTCCTTTCAGGCGGAAAGTAAAGAAACTGTCCCTCATACCCTCTCCCGTAAGCATTCTGGTCAGCAGATTTGCAATGGTGGGAAAAAACATGCCAAGGAGGCTGCTCAGGGTAATCACACCCGCAGGAGCATTCAGCCAGAAATATCCGCCGTAACGCCTGTTCAGGAAAATCACCATGATCCACACCGGCAGGAAGGAAAGGATCACAAAGAGTATCAGTCGAAGGATCGTCATCTTCTTAGTTTTCATACAGCTCTACCCCCTTTCGAAAGGCCTTCACAGCATAGCGATAGGATGCCCCATATGCCAACAGCGCCACATAGGGGAGCAGTGCCAGTACCCACAGAATGCCCCCGGAGGTAACCAGTTCCATCAGGGCAGCCATGGGATCCTCCTGCCTGAAGAAGGAGATGTCGCCGAACAGACCATACACCAACGCCGCAATTCCAACCAGCGTGAGAAAAATGTACTTGCAGTAGGAGCCAAAGGCTGCCCCCAGCCGCACTGCAAAAGCAATCTCCACAGCCTGAAGGATCAACTGTATACAACAAAATTCGAATGCCGCTCCCGTCAGGGAAACGGACTCCCTGCAAAAGGCCCCCAACAGGGTATCTGCCAGTAACCACAGCATAAGAATCATCAGATCGATTCCCAGCAGCAGCTTATATTTCGCCCCCAGATATCCCTCCACGGATCCGGGCGAAGCGATGGCAAAGCTGCACCAGCGGGACCCTTCACAGGCCTTGAAAAAGTCTATGCTGACAAGCTCCACCAACAGAAAGGAAGTCAGAACCATCAACCCTCCGATGACTGCAATGGCGGTCATGTCGTCACCCGCTGCAGTAGTTTCTCCGAAACCCTCCTGAAGAATTCCAAGCAGGATCCATGCTCCGAACAACAGCGCCTCAAAGACACCCAATGCAATCAGGTTTGCTTTGACCAGTACGATATTATGATAAAGATACCCCCGCATCACTTCTCCCTCCTTTGCAGCAGCAGTGTCATTCCAAGGAAGCCTGCCACATAGGTCACAACGCCAACAACGGCAGCCACCGGCAGGAAACCGGCAATCTTGTCAAACAGATATCCCACCATATCCGCAGGAAGGTCGCCCTCTGTTACGGGCGTAGTACTCACAAAATAGATCCATCCGACAAAGAATACTGCCATCAGCGTGAAGCCGGCCTTATCCAAGGAGTGGAAGAGCATGGTCAAAAGCTGCAGTGCGATCGTAAATACCAGAACTACAATGGCCGCTGTGGCGATCCCCGCAGGGACGCTTGAGTCAAGTGTTCTTCCGGAGAGCAGAAACGTCACTGTCAAATAGCAAAGTGCCAGAAGGTTTCCCACCACGAACCAGAAGAGCAGCAAAAGATATTTCACGAGAGCATAGCAGATCGGTTGGATGGGGGTGGTACGGCGAAACCTTCTCCAGCCAATGCCTTCGTCCTTCACGGTAGCCCCTTCCACCAAAGCAAAAATATAGCCTAAGGCTGAAATAGAGGGATAAAACAACACCATTGCCTCGATCATACCTCTCATCTCCGGTTCGTCCATGTTTTTCAGGTTGCCGATTTGAAAACTCAACAGCACCATAAGTCCCAGCAGCACACCTGCCGCAAATAAAACAGTGTTGATGAGGATCTGCTTTCTGGCGAGAAACTGCTCCCGCCACATCAGGGCTTTTACCGTGGATGCTCTCATCATGACCACTCTCCTTTTTCCCGGTTCACGTAATACAACATGATCTCCTCTAAGGTAGTCTTCTCACAGACCAGATTCGGGTACTTCGCATGCACCTTTGCCTTATCCGCAACCATCACTTCCACACCAAATTCGCCCACTCTGGCACTGATGTAATCCTCTCTGGCGATGGTCTGGAAATCCTTCCTGCTGCATTTCAACAGTCCGTGATTCTCCAGCAGTTCATCCTTGTATCCGGACAGATACACCTTGCCCTTATCGATAAAAGTCACCGCATCTGCGATCTTCTCCAAATCACTGGTGATATGGGAGGACATGAGAATACTGTTTGTCTCATCCTTCAGATAGTCCCGGAAGATGTCCAGGATCTCGCTTCGCACGATGGGGTCCAGTCCGGTGGTGGCCTCGTCCATGATCAGAAGCTTGGCTCCGTGAGACAGTGCCGTAGCGATCTGCAGCTTCATCTTCATACCTTTGGACAGTGCCTTGATCTTCTTGCGCTTGGGAAGTGCAAAGCGATCCAGATAATCGAAGAAAGTCTCCCTGCTCCAGTTCACATAGAGCCCCTCAAAGAGTCGATTCAGCTGAATGGCGTTGAAGCAATCCTGGAAGGGGATCTCGTCAAACACCGCAGCGATCTGTTCCTTGATCTCGTACTCATGCGCAATGTGGTCCTTTCCAAGTATCTTGATGGAACCGGCGTCTGTCTTGATGATGTTCAAAATTGCCTTTATGGTAGTGGTCTTGCCGGCTCCGTTCTGGCCCACAAAGCCCATGATCGTGCCCCTGGGCACCGAAAAGCTTACATTGTCCAGTGTAAAACCATCGTACTTCTTGGTCAGCCCCTGAATCTCCAGAGCATTCTCGTAATACTCACTGTCTGTTTCGTTCTCGCTTTTCCCCCTGCCGTTGTCTCCGGAAGCGTTTGCGTTCTCAGCTGCTTCCCTTTTCAACAAATCCTCTCTCATATTCCCCATTGTCCTCTCTTTACTTACTTTCCGTCCTGATACATCAGTTCCAGCATCTCCTGCAGCTCCTGAAGGGACAGGTTCAGCATCTGTGCCTTCTCACAGGCCTTCGCCAACAGTTCCTCCACCTGGCGCATGGACTCTTCCTTCAAAAAGTCCGTATTCTGCGCCTTCACAAAGCATCCTCGCCCTGTGAAATTCTCGATAAAACCATCTCTCTCCAGTTCCTCATAGGCCCGCTTGGTAGTGATCACACTGATCCGAAGCTGAGTCGCCAGATTGCGCATAGATGGCAGGGGATCTCCGGCCGTTAGACTCCCGCTCATGATCTGCGCCTTGATCTGGGTGACGATCTGCTGGTAGATCGGTTCATCCGATGTGTTGCTCAAAATAATATCCATGGAATACCTCATTGCAATATTGTATATATACGATATATACACTTTAGCATTGTTTCTGTCTGTTGTCAAGTACCATTGTGACGCTGGGGACGGTGTTTTCCGGCTTTTTTACTGTCCCTTATGGCGAGATGAATGCCTATATACTCCCCAGTGCATGCTTCTCTCGAAGCATTTTCATCAAAAATAGTAGATTTCTTCCTTCTCTCGGAGCATTTTCATCGAAAAGGGAGGAATCTATTATTCTCGGTGCAGGATCAATCATCGGAAGAAAAAGAAGAAAGATCCCCCGATGAAATCACTCGGAAGAATCAAATGATTCTTGGAATGAAATCATCGGAGGATTGATACCGATACTATTTCGATGTAGTTCATTACATCGAGATTCAGATAAAAAGAAAAGCCGATGGAAAAAGTATTTCCAAAACAAATCTTGGTGAATCAATATCATCGAAAAGGAAGCCGATTAATATTTCGATGTAGGAGACGACAACAAATCTTCAGAATCTACCAAATTCGTGGTAAACCACAGCCGCCGTCCCCCTTTTGACCCACTTTATTTCTTCAAATATAGTACATGGAAAGCAAACTTCGCATCGGATACACGCAGAGTACCCTCCTTCTTCATGTCGATCAGAATCGACAGCACATCCTCCTGACTCATGTCTTCCGGAACACGCAGACGAATCTCGTCGCCTGCCGCAAGCATGGAAAGAACCTTGGTCTTCACGTCTTCGGCGGAGTCTGCCACTGCATCGATGGAGGTGTAGTATTCGTACCGGTTGGTCAGTGCAAGGTGACCTTCTCTGTCAAGATAACAGGAGCCATCCGGGACAAGGATTCCTTCCATCTGTTCCTCTGAGAGATTGAACAGCGCATTGGAGATGGCCTCCTGGTCGTTGTTGGTCACATCCAGCACACACCAGCTGCCGTCCACCTTCACACGATTCCACTCATGTCCGCCGCCGAACATGGTGCCGGTCTCACAGATCGCCTCCAATCCGGCCGCCCTGGCCGTCAGAGCAAAGGCTTCAGAGTAGCTCTCGCAGACTCCATACTGGTTGCAGATGATACCATAGGGCGCATGCGCATCCAGAAACTGCTCGGAGAGATTGTGAATATCCACATCTGTGGAACAGGAATCAAAGTCGTAGGAGGAGGATTCTCTGAAGAAATCATTGATCTTCAGCACCTTCTCATAATCGCTGTCACTGCTGTCTACCAGTGTTTCGGAGAGTTCGACTGCCTTGTTGATCTCCTGAATGGTCTTGTTGAAACGCTGCTCTCTGTCTTCGATATAGGGCACAACATAAGCCTGATATTGGGAGTTGTACTTCGCATTCTGGAAATCGATTAATCCACAGGTGGGATTCTGTCTGTAGCATTCCATCAGAAGTTTTGTCGTGTAATTCAGATCGTTTACAACAGTTCCAAACACCTCCTCCGGCACAGGAATCACATCAGACTGGGCAATGAGGCAATAGGACATCCACGCAGCCAGGTCAGAGTTTGCATAGAGAACCTTATCTACCTTGTCTTTCCCGATCAGGTTGAGGTTGTTGTTCACCGTACCGGCCACTTCTCGGAACAGCTGCACCGGTATGCTGTTTGAAGATACACCCTCCTGTTGTCCGCCCGCCGACTCGCTTGCTGCCGGGGTTTCCGGCTCGGAAGATGTTTCGCCGGCCTCAGAGGATTCGGGTTCAGAAGAAGCCACGCTTGCTTCAGAGGACTCCGGCTCGGAAGAAATCTCGCCGGCCTCAGAGGATTCGGGTTCAGAAGAAGCCACGCTCTCTTCAGAGGACTCCGGCTCGGAGGAAATCTCACTCTCCTGCGCGGATTCGGATACTGATTCGCTCTCCGATGAACTGCTCTCCTCCACAGGCCGACTTTCTCCGCCCGGCACAGTCCCGTCACCCAGTTTCTCTTCCTCGGTAGTCTCCACCTGCTTTACAGGTATCTCTGTCTTGATCACCTTGCAAAGCAGTTCGTCCTCGCGACCCAGGAAGAAGTCCTTCCCCTGCACAACCTCTTCATATTTCATTCCGGTCAGCGTGATCATAAAGCTGTCCAGCCCGGTATTTGCCACCTTGGCACGAATGGTGATCTTGTTCTCGTCATCGGGATATTTGTAAGCCTGGGCACCATGATAATCAATGATCATCTGGGTGGTTGATCCATCGATCATCTCCACATCCACATAGGCGGGAATATCCGACAGTTCACTGATCTCCTGTTGCACAACAGCCTGAGACACCCGATAAGGCAACATGTGTGCCACATCCTTCACATCCACCAGGTTGCTGATTCCGGAGGCATTGCCTGCCCCATCGATGGCAATCACCAGAAAGAAACCGGCATCCTCATAATTCGTGTACTTCACACCGGTGTTCATGAAAGCTACACCTTCCGTATCTACCTGATACCCTTCCTTCATCAGATCCTGCTTGAACAGAGCGGAAAGCTCCTCAGATTTTTTCTGCCTCTCAAATTCCTTGACGGAAACCTCTGTGCCCTCCGTTACGCATGCCACATCATAGGCAGCGTTTCCATAATATTCATACACCACATACTTGGCGGCACCCTCTACGGGATCCCACTTCAGCAGATAATTGTTCTTGTCATCCACGTCCTGACGAATGAAAGGTGCCTTCACAGAATGCTCCACAGTAAAAGGTGTGACAATGGGCTTCTCCAACCGCTCTCCTGTCTCCAGATCGAGATACTGCACCAGATAGAGCTGGTTTAAGGACCCCCAGGTTCCATTGTTCAAATCGCGGGAACCATCCTCCGACAGCTGTACCACGCCATCCGGTGCAACCTTGATCACGCCATCCTCGTAGGTGTTCCAGTTGTAGGAACGCATGGCCCGTTCAAAATCCGGTGTATCGTACACCTTGAACGCGTCAAAAGCTACATACCCTGCCTTCTCACCGCATGGAAAACTGAAAACATGATCGCAAGGCACGTTGTAGAGAGGTTTCTCATACTCCGTGTCCGTCTTTGCTGCCGCAAAGCTCGTCTTCAGCGATGCAAGCAATTGGTCTGTGCCCTGACTGCTGCCTACTACCTCTCCTGTCAGATCTCCGGCAGACGTGCTGCTGCCTCCCGTACTTTCCTGTGTGCTGCTCTGCATACTCTCGCTTCCTGCAGGCGGCTGCTCTCCCTCCGTCTTCCCGCAGCCACTAAGTAGTGATGCCGCCATCACGATCGCCAGAGCTACCGACAAACCTCTCCCCAAAACTTTTCTCTCCATTTTTCTCCCTCAAATCTCTTTCTACAATATACTTTTTGTAACTATTCAGAGCCATGCAAATCTGTAATAAATTGACCATTTATGGGCAAATTTTTACAGATTTATATGGCGAAGTAACCACATGAGCAGAAGTAAAGCTGCGAAGCAGCGATTCTGCGAATGGGGTTCTGAATAGTTACTACTTTTTATAAAAGAATGTCCGCATGGCCTGCAAAACAGCCTTTCGTTCATGCAAAACACCTTTCATACATTCTACAATACACCAAAACATATCATAGATATAGAGGATATATCTACACAATATCCCCTGTTAATATGCACCCGGGACAAGTCAGAACCGGCCCCACCGCCGGGTTCCTGCACTTTCCTCTAAACGTCACAGGGGTGTCCTCAAAATCCACCCTTGCGAGGCTTTCGTCGCCAGGTTTGTGCTGCCAGCCCTCACCGAGGGCACTGTTTGAGCCTCGCGAAGCGGGCGAGTTCGCCCGAATGGGGGGCGAAAAAGGCGCACGAACCGAGCAGAAAACGCAGCAGGTGGATTTGAGAACACCCCTGTGGCAAAGGGGAAGTATCTTGTGACGGCGAGTAAGGTCAGACCCGGCCCGGGCGACCACTCCTTACTTGCAGTATGCCGCCAGGAGCTTCAGTGTGTTCTCCACGCCGTCCTTGTGGCTTCTCTCGTAGCCATGGGAGGCGTACACTCCGGAGCCGATGAGGCCGTGGCGAATGTCGTAGCCTGCGCTCAGAGCCACATCTACATCGGAGCCATAGTAAGGATAGACATCTACTGCATAATCAGCACCCGCTTCCTCTGCAGCCCGGATCAATCCTGTCACCACATCATAGTTGTAGGGGCCGTGAGAGTCCTTTGCACAGATGGATACCTGATGCTCGGTACAATCCAGGCCATCTCCCACACAGCCCATATCCACTGAGATCATCTCCGTCACACCCTGAGGAATGGAGGCTGCTCCGCCATGCCCAACCTCTTCGTAGACAGTAATGTAGTGATACTGTTTTCTGGACAAGGTCACCCCTGTCTCCTTCAAATACTTTGCATATCCCAAAAGAATCCCCACACTCAGCTTGTCATCCAGAAACCGGCTCTTGATGTAACCGCTGTCAGTGATGGTGGTTCTGGGATCAAAGCAGACAATATCGCCCACGCGGATCCCTAAGTTTTTCGTGTCCTCTGCTGACGAAACCTTTTCGTCCAGCACTACCTCCATCGCATCGTATTTTCTCTTGGTATCATTGTACTCTCCGTTCACATGGATGGAAGCATTGTTCAGCTGGAAGGTTCCCTGATACGTCCCGTTAAACCGGGTAATGACTCTGCAGTTCTCCGCCTCCGCATTGTTGGGATTCATCCCGCCAAGGGGAGAAACCTTTAATTGACCGTTTGCTTTGATCTGGCTCACCATGGCACCCAAGGTATCTGCATGTGCAGCCAGCACAAGACCGTCATCTGCCCTTTCACCGCCGATCTCTACCAGAACACCGCCCTTCACTGTGATGATCGGATGGTAGCCCAGCTTTTCATATTCCTGTGCAACAAACTCTGCTGCCTTCTTCGTATACCCTGTGGGACTGTCAATGGCCAACAACTCCTTTGTGATCTCACAGATATAATCCACATATTTTTTCATAATCTATTCCTTTCCCTTTTGTCTGACACACTCTCCTTTGGCAGGCACAGCCGATATTGCGCCAAAGAGTACTTTTTCTGTACCACAGGATCCCGAATGAACTTCCTATTTCACATAGGCACTCTTTCCAAGGCCCCATTCCTCCACATCTGCACAGGAATCTGTCAGTCCTACATAGTATGCATCCAATTCAGTGAAGGCCTCTTTTATTTCTTCACTGTCGTAGACCATATACAAAATATCCTTGCTCTTCGTCTTCTTGAGGTGGTCTACATACTTCTGCGGAATTCGATCACTGGAATAATACAGATCAGGAGCACCGAAGCAGTGAAGGAGCTCATGAGCCATGGTATTGGGTTTCACCTCAAATTCCCTGTACCGCACGAAGAAATCACAGATCTCCAGATCACACATCTCTCCGCAATCGATGCTGAGTGACCAGGGATTCGGAGTGCCTTCCGGAGGAGAATCAAAGAAGAACAGGAAGATAATGTTATCCGCATCATATTTTTTCAGTGTTCCTTCTACATCCACATTGTCCAATATCCACTGCTTCTGCGTCTTATAACCGCCGCCATCCGACCGAATCAGTTCCTCGGTAAATGTAGCCCTCTTGTACAGATCGGCGTTCTCCATCCAGTCCCAGACAAATTCTGACTCTGCACCGTAGGTCCGGCACTGCTCCTCCAGCCAATTACTGGCAGTCTCCAGCCTGTAATACATTTTGGAATAGAGCGCCATATCCTCCTTATCCTCCCAGTCCCAGCTGCTGTTTGCCTCGTCTGCGAAAATGGACATGAGCAGGGTCTTCCCCTTGATATCCTTGGCAGAACCGTATTTCTTACTGATGGTGTAACTCTTTGCGGGAGTGCTTTCCTCCTTGGAAGGAGTACTTGACGACTCCTCCGCAGAAGAGGATGCAATCATCTCGGCAGAAGCAGCCTCTGAGGACGCCGCAGCCTCTGAGGACGCCACCGCCTCTGAGATTGCCGAAGCCTCTGCCTCCAGAGAGGCCAGCTCTGCTTCCAAAGAGGCAATCTCTGCCTCCAAAGACGCCTGCTCCTCGGAGCGATTGTCTAAGTAATCCTGAATCACCGAAGCCACTTCTTCTGAAGTAAGGCCGAATTCATCCAAAGGCCGGTTGCTCTCAGCACTGCTTTCACTGCTCCCCTGTATCGAAGAACTGCTCCGGTAACTTATCGTCGACTCTGTCAGATCACCGGTTGCGTTGTCCACCGGTGCACTGCTGCCACACCCCATCACACTCGAAGCCAGGGTCAGCGCAGTCAATAGAATTATAAATCTTTTCATCCTTCTATGCATCCTATTCATTTCCTCGTTATTCCCTTTTGCAAAGGAATCTGTTCCATACCCTGAAAACCGGTCTCCTCTTGCAAACTCTTTCAAGCAAGAAAACTCCCCTCATCGAAACGATGAGGAGAGTCAGTCTATCCATTTGTTCTTTACATTGCTGCCTTGATTGCCGCCATCAGTTCCTCGTAGGTCTCGTATGCGGGCAGATCAGGGTTATCCGCCTTGATCTTGTCCGTACTCTTGAATAAGAAACCTGCCTTGCTGGCCCGGATCATGCCCAGATCATTGTAGCTGTCACCGCTGGCGATGGTCTCATAACCGATGGACTGCAGTGCCTTCACTGTGGTCAGCTTGGAGTTCTCGATGCGCATCTTAAAGCCTGTGATCTCACCATCCGGGGCAACCTCCAGGGTGTTGCAGAAAATGGTGGGCCAGCCCAGCTTCTCCATCAGAGGAGTGGCAAACTGGGTGAAGGTGTCGCTGATAATGATCACCTGGCAGAAGGAACGCAGTTCGTCCAGAAATTCCTTGGCGCCGGGGATCGGATCGATCTTGGCGATGGTCTCCTGAATCTCCTTCAGTCCAAGACCGTGCTCCTTCAGAATGCCAAGACGCCACTTCATCAGCTTATCGTAATCGGGCTCATCCCTGGTGGTTCTCTTCAGCTCCGGGATCCCGCTGGCCTCAGCAAATGCGATCCATATCTCAGGGACCAATACGCCTTCCAAATCCAAACATGTAATTACCATTGTCTTTTCCTAACCTTTCTCGTTCTATTCTTTTCTCAGGCAAAACACCTATCTGTTGTTCAAAGCCTGTGCGATATCCTCCTGCATTGCGATCACTGCCGCTCTGGATGCATCCGCATAGCCTGTCTCGCCGTATGCTGCATACTGCTCCTGCTGATAGGCAGCGATGATGCCTCTGGAAGAATTGATAATAGCACCCAGGCCATCCTCGTTGAAGAAGTGAACCAGATCAGCACCCTTACCTCCCTGAGCACCGTAGCCGGGTACCAGAATGAAGGTCTTGGGCATTACCTTGCGGAGAAGCTTGCCCTGCTCAGGATAGGTAGCACCAACCACTGCGCCTACATAGCTGTAGTCTCCTTCGTCCGGCATGCACTCAGCACCCCAGGCCGCTACCTGCTCTCCCACCAGTTCGTAGAGAGGCTTGCCATCCACGAGACGGTCCTGGAACTCACCGCTGGAAGGATTGGAGGTCTTCACCAGAACAAAGATACCCTTCTTTTCCTCTGCACAGATCTTCGTAAAGGGCTTCACACCATCGGAACCCAGGTATGGATTCACCGTGACAAAATCCTCATCGAAGGCAGCAAAGGAATTGTTTCCCACCTGTACCTTGCCCAGATGTCCTACTGCGTAAGCCTCGGAGGTAGATCCGATATCGCCGCGCTTGATGTCGCCGATGACAACCAGTCCCTTCTCCTTACAGTAATCTACTGTCTTCTTAAAGGCGATCATTCCCGGAATACCAAACTGTTCATACATGGCAACCTGTGGCTTCACTGCGGGAACCAGATCATAGATGGCATCCACGATTCCCTTGTTATACTGCCAGATCGCTTCGGCAGCACCCTCTAAGGTCTCACCGTACTCCTTGAACGCAGTCTTTTTGATGTACTCAGGTACAAACTTCATCATAGGATCCAAGCCCACCACGATCGGGGCATTGGTCTGTCTGATCTTTGAAATTAGTCTGTTAATCATATTTGCTCCTTTTTGCCTGACATCAGGCAAGTATTTTCTATCTCGTAGAAAGGAATTCATATTCCCTCTTCGCCTGTTCATCATCGGGATAATTGCCGACATATTCGCCCATCAATTCATAAGCAGTCTCAAACTCTCCCAAACGCTCATATGCCACGATCTCGTTAAAGCAAAGGCTCTGCAGCATCGTGCTGTCGTTCAACTGTTTCCCCGCCTGGAAGGCATTCAGCGCTTTGAGATACTCTTTCTTCTGCAATTCGCAGAGTCCCAACTGATTGTAGATCTGTGCACTTCCCTCATACTTACTCAGGTAACTGTTGTACACGCTGGCTGCATAGTTGTAATCCTGGATCGCCTCATAGGCCAATCCCAGATACAGATAACTCTTCTCTCCGCCCTTATCCTTGGCCTCCTCCAACGCGATAGACGCCTTCTGGAAGTCTCCCAGATAATAGTAGATTCTACCTGTGACGAAGGGATCCATGTCCTTATCCTCAGCCGAAAGGGCCTGATGGAGATAATTCTTGGCTGCATCCGTCTGTCCGAAGTACTGCAGGATCTCATAGATATCGATGAGCATATCGTAATCCTTTGGACGCATTTTCACCGCCTGATCGAAATCCTTGATGGCTTCGTTATACATCCCCAGGTTCATCTCCACATTTCCCCGAAGGAAATAAGCGGTTTCCCTGTCTGCATCCAAGTCCAATATGGCATTATATACCTTCAGTGCCTCCTCATATCTTCCGCTCTTCGTGTACGCTGCGGCCAGATAAAAGTTGGTGTCGTAATCCATCTCCCGGGGAAATCCGTCGCTTAGGGACAGGCACCTTAAGAAAGCCTCGATGGCCTCATCATACATGGACAACCCGATGTATGCGATCCCTCGGGAACGCTCTACCAGACGCAGATTCTCCCCGCTCTCCTGGGCCAGCTGCAGATCCTCCAGGGCACCCTGATAATCCAGATTCTGAATCTTCTCTGTAATCCCCTGCATTGCTTCCGTCGTCTCGCCGCATCCGGTCAGGGAGAGGGCAAGCATCAGGACCAGCGCCGGGCTCAATATTTTCTTAACCAGTCTTTTTTGCATGTGTACTGTCCCATCTGACAAAACTGTCCATTCGCCGTCTAAATCCGCCGGCTCATCCTTACGTCTATTTCTGGAGATCAGAAGTACAATGAGGGCACTTCACTGCATCAATGGCGATCTCACTCTTGCAGTAAGGGCACTTCTTGGTAGTGGGTGCTGCAGGAGCCTCAGGCTTCTTGCCGATAGAGTTCACCTTGTTGATAAACTTTACCAGACAGAAGATCACGAAAGCGGTGATCAGGAAGTTGATCACTGCTGTGATGAAGTTACCGTAGGCCAGAACGGCCACTCCGGCCTCCTGTGCCTCTGCCAGGGTCGCATATTTGGTGTCACCGGTCAGCTGAATGAAGAAATTGCTGAAGTCCATGCCGCCGAATAATCCCAGGAAGGGGGTCAGGATATCCTTATTCAGGCTGGTGACGATTGCGGTAAAAGCTCCGCCGATGATGACACCGACTGCCATGTCCATCACATTGCCCTTCATGATAAATTTCTTAAACTCTGCTACAAATCCGTTGCCTTTGCTCATAGATCCTATCCTCCGTATTGTTTCTATCGTCTGTTTCCTGTGTTCCGTGATCCGATACAATCAGACACAGAGCGCACAAAAACCTATATTCATACTACCACACAAGCAGTTTTTCCACAAGAGTCTCCTCAAAATTCCCGGGATTGTTTTTCCCGGGCAAAAGTTTGTTCCTCCCCTTGCCCTTCCCCGCCAAATGACATATACTTAAAAACAAAAAAGGGGCACCACCCTACATACGACAGAAAGGATCACCGACATGACAAAACAGGAAATAGCAGAAATCAAAAAGCAGTTCACTCCCAAGAAGTGCTCTGTCACAAAGATATGCGGTTGCTACGTAGATGACGAGAAAGAAAAAAAGTTACAGTTTTCCCAGGCCTTCCTTGCTCTCGAAGAGGAAGAAATGTACAAATATTTTGAGATTCTGCGCAAGAATCTCACCGGCACCCTGGGCAAAAATCTTATGACCCTGGACTTTCCCCTGGAGACAGAGGAAGAAGGGGGCACCCAGGAGTTTCTCCTGCGGCTGCGGGACAGCGGTCTGAATGATGAGGAGCTGCTAACCGAATTTTATGACAGGATCATTGAAAACTATGAATATGTGGGAAATTACCTGATCCTGTTGATCCACGATTCCTATGATGTACCCGGCAAATCTTCCGACGGACTGGAGATGGAGGATGCCTCCGATGAAGTCTTTCACTTTATCATGGGCTGCATCTGTCCGGTGGATCTGTCCAAGCCTGCCTTAAGCTACAACTCCGTGGACAATGTTTTTCAGAATCGTGTGAGAGACAGAGTGGTCAGCATGCCTGCAACAGGCTTCCTCTTCCCTGCCTTTAACGACCGTTCCTCCGATATTCACAGCGTACTCTACTACTCCAAGGATCCGGAGGCGTTAAACGAGAACTTTGTGGCAGCACTGTTAGGGTGTCCCCTGCCCATGTCCGCCGGCAGTCAGAAGGAAACCTTCCACGCCCTGATCGAGGAGACCCTGGAGGAGGAATGTGACGTGGAGACCGTCAAGAATATCCACGATCGTCTGACGGAGCTGGCTGAGGAACACAAGGATGAACCTACGCCCCTGATTTTGGACAAAAACGAAGTGAAGACCATTCTGGCAGACAGCGGCGTATCCAACGAAAAGCTGGCAGCCTTTGATGAAAAATTCGACACCTGTGCAGGGGCTGCCGCCGAGATGTATGCCGGCAATGTGATGAGCAGTCGAAGCTTCGAGGTGAAGACGCCGGATGTGGTCATCAAGGTCAGCCCCGACCGCACCGACCTGTTGGAGACCCGCAATATCGACGGCAGAGACTGTCTGGTCATCCAGTTGTCCGGAGAAGTCACCGTCAACGGGATTACGGTGAGAGCCTGTGCTCCCGCTGACGAAGCGGAAGAAGAAGTGTAACGGAGAAGACTTCATATTTTGTGAAAGCATACAAGAAAATGCATGGACTTTTCATGCAGTACATGGCACAATAATACATATCATATTGTCGGAAAAGGAAACACAATATTGGAAAGGGGAACGAAAATGTACAAGAAAGTGTTTATCGATCAGTGCGGTTATCTGCCGAACGCCGAGAAAAAGCTGACCATCCGCTGTGAGCAACCCATAAAGTTTGAGGTACTTCGCAGTGACGGCACCGGAGTCTATGGCGGTGTTGCGGATGTACGCATTGACAACAAGGCGGCCGGGGAGATCAATTATGTGGGAGATTTTTCCGCAGTGACCACTCCCGGTCTGTACTATGTGCGCACAGAGGACAACTGTGAATCCGAAGTATTTGCTGTCGGAGAGGATGTGTATGACGATGTCTTCAGAAAGGCAATGAACTTCTTCTATCTTCAGCGCTGCGGCATGGATCTGCCGAAGGAGGCTTGCGGCCTCTTTGCCCATCCTGCCTGTCACACCGGCATCGGAAAAACTTTGGACGGCTCCGATACACGGGATGTCACCGGCGGTTGGCATGATGCAGGTGACTACGGCCGTTATGTAGGCCCCGGTGCCATGGCTGTGGCTCAGCTTCTCTATGCCTATGACCGCAACCGGAAATTGGCGGTTTGTTACTCCTGCCCTGACAGGAACGCGGAAAGTGTATTTCCCGCTTATCTGGAAGAATGTAAATATGAATTGGACTGGATGATGAAGATGCAGCGTGCTGACGGTGCTCTGTATCACAAGGCTTCCTGTGCGCACTTCTGTGGTTTCATCATGCCTCAGGATGAGACAGAGGAAATGATCATCAGTCCTGTGTCCGTCACAGCGACCGGCGATTTCGCCGCTGTCTGTGCTCTGGCTGTTCCCTTCTATGAAAAGTATGATGCCGCTTACGCCGCCAAGCTTGCGGAGTGCTCCAAGCGGGCTTATGCCGCAATGAAGACGATGGAGCTTCCCGGCGGTTTCATCAATCCTCCGGGGATCACCACCGGTGAATACGGTGATCCTCAGGATCTGGATGAGCGCTACTGGGCTGCTGCCGAGCTGTACAAGACCTTTGGCGATGAGGAATACCGCAGGGACTTCGAGGCACTGGCTGCCACCAGCCTGTATCATGGATATGGATGGGGCGATATGGGCAGCTACGGCAATCTGGCATATCTGACCACCGATCGTCCTGTCAATGAAGAATTAAAGGCTGCCATCCGGGCTTCCATGATTGAGTTGGCAGACAAGATTCTGGCTCTCTATGAGGCCGACGGCTACGGTACCGCTCTGGGTTCCAAGGTCTATGTCTGGGGCAGCAATCTGGACGCTGCCAACAATGGTCTGCATCTCTATGATGCCTGGAAGCTGACCGGAGACGAGAAGTACCTTCGTGCTGCCGGTGCTCAGATCCACTATCTGTTGGGACGCAATCCCATGGGCATCAGTTATGTATCCGACTGCGGCACCAACACCATCAAGCATCCTCACCACAGACCTTCCGGCTTTTTAGGTAAGGCAATGCCCGGTATGCTGTCCGGCGGTCCCTGCAGTTGGCTCGCAGATGCGGTGACAAAGGGTCTTCTGACGAAGGATGTGCCTCCCGCTAAATGTTTCTGCGATATGACCGGAAGCTATTCCACCAACGAGGTCACCATCTACTGGAATTCCGCGTTCCTGCAGCTGCTGGCTTCCATAACGGAGTAATTCCCGGACGGGTTCTCCTGTACTCCCGGCGCCCGCGTGTTCTGTACTCCCGGCGCCCGGACAGGTTCTCCCGATCCGCCTGCTGCGTTTCCTGTCGTTTTCGCACGCCTTTTTCGCATCCATTCGGGCAAACTCGCCTCGCTTCGCAAGGCTCAAACAGTTGCCCTCGGTGGATGCTGGCAGTGCAAAAACGACGACGGAAGCCTCGCAAGGCTGGACCTGGGAGAACCCGTCCGGGCGCGCCTTTTTTGCAGTTTTTCCGGCGGGCATCAGCCCGAATCAGTCATTGCGTATCCAGATAACGAACCGCATACTCTGCTTCATAATCGCAATCATTATCCCCGAAAATCATCATTGCTGCTTCTTTTGTGACCGGAATGTACTCATCAAGAGGAATTCTTGTCAGACGGTCAGCTTTTGTGTCTATCATACAATCTTTGTTAGGATCCAATGAGGAAATAATAGGGTAATGAAGATAGATATCACTGTCAGGCAAAACGATATATCCCCCAACGTTTTGATAGATTCCTTCCGAACAGGTGATTCCCATTGTAGTTACATTCGGACATTTTGAGAGCGCATAGACAAATCCATCTCCGCTGCTTCCGCACGCTGCGTTTGTCAGAACAACGACCGGCAAGTCAGCCCATCTTCCGTCCGCCTTGACTCTATACTCCTCAAGGGTGAGATACTCGCCTTTGATTTTCAGTGCGTTGCAGCCCATATCGATCTCTTCATTTGTAAACAACGAAACGACCTCGCACATGATGATCGGATATCCTCCGCCATTGTTTCTTAAGTCGAGAACAAGCTTCTGCATTCCTTGTGTTTTCAGGTCTTCTAATCTCCCATTGACCAGTTCTCTGATATCCGGATACTCGCCTTTCACTTCAGCGATCACATCGCCGACAGTATCGTATTCTTCTACGGTGATTGCTAAGTAACCGCAGTTGTCCGTGAGCATTTCCGAGCGAAAATTCTCATTTGCAGTTTTCAGCGCTTCAAATGCAGCATTTTTTTCTTCAGCAGTCATCCGGGCAAACGCTTCCGCATCCCATTCATATTGATTGAAAAATCTTTGAATCGCCTGATTCAGCCTTTTTTCGTAAGATCCTATGCTGCTGATCGCCGCTGACTTTTCATTTCCGTTTTCGTCAATAAAGCAAACCTCGATCGCTTCTCCGCCCGTTCCGGCAAAATATATAGGTTTCACAATATCTTCATTTGCCTTGACCGGGCAGGACGACGCTAATATACAGTCGGCTTCGTCGATCGCCTTCTGAATCTCTACACCGTTCCACTTTATCATCACAGTTCCATTGTGGATGCCGAGGTTGTTTGCTTCGCTTCCCTCTTCAACCATGATTGCAACCGTCTCGCCTGTATCGATCGTAAAGAGCGAAAATCCGTAGTCGTTTCCCGCCAGTTCCCTGAAAGCCTGATTGCTGATTCTGCTGCCCTCCGCATCAAGGGGGCCAACCCAAATATGACCGTCATGAAACATACTGATATATTCATAGATTGCTTTACAATATGCCACGGGATCGTTGTTTTGCTCTGAAGCCTCAACCTTTGGTCTGATGACCGCAGCGATCTTGTCATAATCGATTTCCTTCCACTCATTCATGACATAATGCTCTTTCATATCATCAATCAGCCTGTCGAAGGATTCTGTATAGCTTTCTCCAGAGGTATTACAGAGATGAACCATAGTATTGCTGATCGTCATATGAAAGGTGCCCAAGATTAATCCCATGACTGCAGCCACGCCGACGATTACCGCCGAAACCCGATACAACACCTTTTTATTCGCGGTAAACTGCCATACTGCAATCGCCAACGCGCCTATGTAAAACGGGAAATAGATATTCAAAGACAGCTCGATGTTTCCTCTGAACCTACTGCAAAGAAAATGAACAACACAAAGCGCTGTCGGCACGAAAGAAAAAAGACGCCACATCTTCACAGATCCATCTTTTTTCTTTATGATCGCATGCCACACTGCCATTCCAATAAAATACAGTATGATGAACAATGCAAGCAGCAATGTAATTCTATCCATTAAATAGAAGTATGCAAAAACAGCATTCATTTTCTTTTGCCTTTCCGAACAAATGAAGCCACACGCTTTCCCTCCCAAAATGGGAAAGCACCGGCTCGGTCAATTCTTGCTTTCTTTTCGTTTACTCTATCACATACCGTTATTCTTTTCAATGACCCGGCGGAAAAAGAAGTTCAAAGGGCGCTATAAGCTGCGGCCGGAAGGACACAAAACCCGGCAGGCTCCGCATTACCGAGAACCTGCCGGGATAAATTACCTTATTGGAACTTCCAGGACTTCACTTCCAGATTTTCTCCTGCAAATACCAGGAAAAGGTCGTGAACGCCTGTGGTTGTCTGCTCCAGAGCTGCACTGACTGTGTAGAAACCGTCTTCGTCTGCCTCAGAGGAAACCTCCAGGGGCAGGTAACCCAGCACATCCTTGAACAGGTTGTCGACGCGGATCTGGATCGCTGCGGGCCGGGTGCTGTCAGCAGTCAGGCGGAACTTCACAGAGAAGTTCGCAGGTCCCTGTGTGCCGAAGTCTACTCCTGCTACCTTCAGATAGGTTCCGTCTGTGATCTCGGAGAGCACCATCTCATTGGGGCGGTCTTCCGAGATGGAAGCGGTGGTCATTCCGGCCAGCAGCGCAACGTTCACAGCACTGTTCTCCTGATACGGATCCACGTACTTCAACTGCTCTCTGTCTGCATAGGACTGCTTGATCTTTCCGATGGTGCCGTCCTCGCCCATGGTGAACTCGTCGATACAGGTAGCGCGATAGCCCTTCTCAATGCCCATCGCCTTCTCCAACATTCTGGAGTGATAGGTCATATACCATCTGTCCCGGAACTGAAATACACAGTGATGGTTGTTGCCGTAGAGACCGCACAGCTTGCCTGGATTCTCCAGAATGGTCTCCTTGTAGGTAAAGGGTCCTAAAGGACTGTCGCTTTCCATACAGGCGATCTCAGCGTTGGTAAAGCCGTACTTTTTCGTGCCCTCCGCGTCCACCTGCCAGTTGGTACAGTAGGTGTAATAATACTTGCTGCCTGCCTTGTGGATACCGGAATCCTCAAACAGATAAGGGATGTCGATTGCTACAGGGTCGCCCTTCAGGCTGATCATATCATCCCCCAGTGCCACGCATCGGCCGGTGCCGGGTGCGGAGATCTTGTCCTGAGGAACGCCGCCTCCGAAATACAGATATCCGTTGCCGTCGTCATCCACCAAAACAGCGGGATCAAACAGCCAGAGAACATCTGCACAGTTGGGGGTATTTCTGGACACCAGTTCATGACCGATGGGGTCTGTGAAGGGGCCTGTCGGCGAATCTGCGGTCAAAACACCGATACCGCCGCCGGAGTTGGCAAAGTACAGGAAGAATTTCGGCTTCCCGTCGATCTCCTTCCAGGCAGCCGCAGGAGCCCAGGAATTGCCTGCCCACTTGGCAGCGCCGCCCTTGCCGGCTACCTGAATGCTGCCGTGATCGGTGAAATTTACCATGTCATCGGTAGATACCACGTTCAGACTGCGGATCTGGCCATAGCTGTTCTCCTTGATATTGTTGGCGGCATCATACTCGAACGCGTCTGCCGTCATATAGAAATAAACTCTGTCCCCGTACACCATGGCATAGGGGTCTGCGCCAAAGCGCTGCGTCATGATCGGGTTGGTATCCTCCAAACCCTTGAAGCTCTTTACTTTACTCATTTTCTGAAAATATGCAGTCCAGTCAACGGATTTCTCCGCTGCATCGAATGATGCATCCGTACTTTCCGACTGACTGACACTGCTCTCCTCCTGTTGATTTGTCTGTGGTGCGGAAGCCTCCTTAGTCTGCCCACCGCAGGCGCACAAGCCCACCGAGAGCAGGAAGAAGGAAAGTCCGCACAATATCTTACGCCTCATAGCGCAGTGACTTAAAGGTTGCCTCACCGCAGTAATCCTCCCCCGCAACCGCATACATACCAACGGTACAGCCCACGAAACCGCCTGCCACCTCTGTGGAGAGATTTCGAACATCGATATTCTCTGCCAGTGCTGTCTCCCTGCCGTCTGCAACAGCGTACATTGCACAGGAAAGACCGGTCACTTTGAAGAGCAGACTGATTTCACCGTTTACAGATACATCCGCATTGCCGATGACCTGATCCTCACCGTTCTGACAAAGGATCACCTGACAGTTCACCTTGCCGGAACCGCTATTGGAAACCTCGGTGCGCAGGTGATAGGTGTTGCTCTGCACATAAGCCATACCCGCGCGTCTGCCATCTGTGAGATTATCGGTTGCAAGTACCACCTCTGCCTCAAAGCTGTGATGCTGCTGTCTGATACATACGTATCCGGGACGATCCTGGTCCTTTAAGGTAACACTTCTGAAGGCCAGCTTACAGCCCTCCTCATCCAGACGGACGATCTCCTTCTCGGAGTTGCGCAGTACCATAAACTCATCCCCCAGCTTCTTCATGGCAGCAAAGCGGTAGGTGCGATTGCTGCCGGGAACACAGTTTGCAGAGGTGTCAAAGGTATCGTCCTTCTCAGGAAGCCACTCGGGCAGATCGATCTCCACCTCATCGGTCAGGATACCCACGCCGGGATTCACCACCGGCCAATCGTTCTCCCAGATCACCTTCGCCAGGAAGGTCTCACGCCCCATGGTGGTGTAGCCCTCCAGAGGACGGACAGCCAGCATCACCATATACCACTCACCCTTCGGCGTCTCGAACAGATCCGCGTGTCCCACGTATTTGATAGGGTACTTCTGACCCAGATGTCTGTGGGTCAGAATCGGGTTGCAGTAGTTGTTTTCGTAAGGTCCGAAAATATTCTTGCTGCGGCAGATGGATACAGCGTGCTCAGGACCGGTACCGCCCTCCGCGTGCATGATGTAGTAATACTCACCCCTCTTGTAGATGTGAGGGCCTTCCGGCCAGGGCACCTTCTTCATGGCGCCGTTCCACACGTTATGTACCTCGCCGACGAGTTCAAACTTCTCGATGTCTACCTCCCGGATCCAGATATAGTAATCACCGTTGTAGGAATATCCGGCCGGGTTGGGATGGGTGCCGATATAGTAGCACCTGCCGTCCTCATCAAAGAACAGACTGGGATCGATTCCGTCTGCGCCCTTCAGATAGTGAGGCTCAGACCAGGGGCCTGCAGGATTCTCGGCGGTGACGATATAATTTCCGCCGAAGGATACGTTGGTACAGATCACATAGTAAGTACCGTTGTAGTATCTCATGGTCGGTGCAAACAGACCTGCGGAATGTCCTGCATTCGGCAGAGGCAGCTGAGACTGTCTGTGCATAGCGTTGCCGATCTGTTCCCAGTGCACCAGATCTCGGCTGTGCATAATGGGAAGTCCGGGGAAATAGGCAAATGTGGAATTGATCAGATAGTAATCTCCGTCTACTGCCAAGAGGGAGGGGTCCGGATAAAAACCGGGCATAATGGGATTTTTTGCGATAACTGACATCTCTTCTTCCTCCTAAATTATTCTTCGGTAAATGCGTAAAATGCGGGCTTGATCTCACCGTTCTCATCAAAGAGCAACGGGCACTGGCTCATCTTCTTCGTGCTGCCGCCGCCTACATTGGATGTGTTCTGGAGCCAGGAATACTTGTCCGTGGTGCCCCAGAAGGTGATGCTGGAGATGTTGGTTCCTTTCTCCTTGACCTGATTCTTCATCACGGTAGCCAGAATCTTATATCGTAAGTACTGCTTCTGATACTCCTCCTCTTTGGCCTCATCGCTGCCGTCGTAGCTGTCCCTGGCCTTGATATCGAACTCAGAGATATTCACTGCGCCCACAATAGAGGAATACTGCTCGATGGCATACTGGAACATATTAAAGCCGGGCTCCGTCATATCATAGTGGGCCTGCATTCCCATCGCATCGATTCTGGTCCCAACGCCGGGCTCGCCCTCACGCTCCTTGATTGCGGTAAGCAGCTGCTTGATCCGGGTGATCTTCTTGCCGTCACACTCGCCGTAATCATTGTAGTACAGCTCCAGATCGGCGGGTGCGTACTTGTTGGCGTAAATAAATGCGTTGATGATAAACTCATTGCTCTGGTACACATGCCACCAGCTGGAGTTGCTGCCGTGTCTGTCCTCGGACAGAGACTCGTTGGGATTCTCTTTATCCGTGCGGTAGATCTCCGGCTGTCCGCCGATGGCCTCATTGACCACATCCCAGCCGTAGAACATATCCTTGTACTTGCTGTCGGGACCAGTGAAATGTGTCAGCATGGTGCGGATGTACCACTCCAGCCGCTTGTTCATGGTATCCTTGTCCACATACTCCTTATTCTTGTCGTAATCCACATGGAAAAACCACTCGGGAGTCTGTGCATGCCACAGAAGCACATGCCCCTTCACCATGATCTTGTCATCGGGATGCTCCTGATTCCAGTCGTACACCTTATTCAGCATTCTCTCCGCTCTGGAGTAATCCAGCTTGGGCACGATGATGGTCTCACCGTTTAATTCAGCCTCCTCCGTGCCGGGACATCTTCCCACGCTGTAGCCCACCATAGCATCGGGCTTCAACTCATTGCCGAAGGTAATGGCATTGAAATGAGTGGTGATGATCTCCCAGACCTTGGGATCGTTCATCTCGCCCTCCGTGGCAGCACAGCCAACCCTGCAGCCGAAATTCTTTAAAACGGCCTCCTTTAAGATAGGGGTCTCCTCCTGAACTTCGTCCTCCTTGGAAGACTCCTTCGACTCACTGTCGGCGGATGCCTCGCTCTCTTTTGATTCACTGTCCTTGGAAGACTCCTGCACCGCTTCACTGCTTTGATCCGACAAAACACTGCTCTCCTCCACCGGCTTCTCGCTGCCGCAGCCTGCCAGAGAAGCGGAAGCCATCGACAAAGCCAACAGTGCCATCAATAACCTCTTCTTCATAGGTCAAAACCTCCATAGTTTGATACTTTCATTATACACAAGACCCTTGTCTTAACGCATGATATTTCTTGCGATTTTCCCTCTAACTTTTGCTCACTTTAGCAAACCGGCAGGGACGCTGCGGTTCCGCTTACGTTCATCAGAATCCGTCGGACAAAATATAGGCGAAGGATCGCGGGGGCGGAGTTTTCCCGCGCCATACCTCCTCTTTTTTGGAATAAACGATATGCCGTTCTTGTTTTCCAGAAAGAATCGTGCTATAATCAGCTCAAAGCATATTTTCTCCATGCGCAGGCACATTTCTCGTGCCTCGGCATTCCAGAGGGTATATCCCTGTCGTGCAGACATTTCTATTGATCGGAAAATTCATGCTTTTATCACACATTTAGAAAAGCAGGAGTTCTCCGAAGTGACTCCTGCGCTGCGTTAGGAGGAACTGAATATGAAAAAGGACAGCAGGTTATACCCTGTGGTCACGTTCATTCTATATTCCGGCGAGGAGGAATGGGATGGGCCCAGAACCTTGCACGAGATGCTGGATTTCGCAGGAATCCCCGAGTCTCTGCGAAGCATGGTGCAGGATTATCAGATCAATCTGATCGAGA
>JBJENO010000053.1:0-52904 GCA_051880235.1 Acetatifactor sp.
CAATGATTGTTTTATCGTTTTTTCCATTGTTTCTGATTGGGATACAGTTAGGTGGATTACTCATTGCCCCCGGAACCTGCCCCGGAGGGTTTCCCCCTGAAACCATTCGCAAAAGAAGCCTTTGGAGAACAAATAGAGTGGAACCCTGACGATCAGGCAGGGCTCCACTCTATCGCTATTTCGTGTCCATATTCCGTTCAAATGTTGTTCATTTTACGTTAACGGTGCCTGACACGCAAAGGATTTACGTTAACGGTGCCTGACACGCAGGTCGGGGATACAGTTAGGTGGATTGTTCATTGGCCCCCGGGAGCTGCCCCGGAGGGTTTCCCTTGATACTATTCGCAAAAGAAGCCTTTGGAGAACAAATAGAGTGAAACCCTGACGATCAGGCAAGGCTCCACTCTATCGTTATTCCGTGTTCATATTCCGTTCAAATGTTGTTCATTTTGCGTTAACGGTGCCTGACACCTCCATCTACTCCCGTTTTTCCCAGGTATAATCCAGATGCGTCACCTTCATCACCTCATCCTTCCTCGCAAGGAAAAAATCCTCCAAAATATGTTCCCTGAAATGCTTTAGACAGGCGCATCTCTTCGTACTCGGGCCTAGTCTCCGTTCCATTGTAGATCGTCACAAAGCGGGGCGTAGGAATCCTAATCAGCTTCCTGCCAAACAGATCTTTCTCATTCTTCTTCAGCCAGTCCTCCAGGGTGTTCACCATGGAAATCAGGCTTCGCATCAGCATGTTTGGATTGTAGGTGGACTGATGCTCGTAGAAATTAAAATTCATATCCACGATGAACAAGGCATCATTCCGAACGGACAGGGACACCCCCTTGTCCAGTTCGACCACCTCTACCGCCTCCGGATCGGTGTAATTCGTATCGTTCAGTGCGTTGTATACCTCCAACGCGTAAGTCTTGTTCTCCATCAGCATGGAGAAAACGAACGCTTACGTACTCTCTGCTCAATGTCGGCTCCTTTCCTTCCGGAAGCCGCCAAAGTATCTATCCCTCCTCAGAACTCCCTGCTTGTTCCTTTGATTTGATTTGCGAAAAGTATGGATTCTTTAGAGATTTAGAATAATAGACGCACCGATTCGGTGCAAAAAGAAAATGCTTTCTATGCCAAGTGTACCACATAGAAAGCATTTCTTCAATGATTGTTTTATCGTTTTTTCCGCTGTTTTTGATTGGGATACAGTTAGGTGGATTACTCATTGGCCCCCGGAACCTGCCCCAGAGGGCTTCCCTTGATCTTTGCCACATGCCGTTCCCATAGTAAGCCACAGGGGACAGGAAAAAAACCGGAAAACACCGTTCCCAATGGTACATGAAACAATCATTCGACTGTTTGGTCATTACTCTCAGTCTGAGATGGGGAATAAGTGACTGTTACCTTTGTTTTCATATCTTCCCAGCTTATAACATTGGAAAAACTATTTGTTCCTGCTTTATAAAACTGAAGTTGGTAGGCACTTGGCTGATTTTCTCCTCCCACCGGGAATGAACAAAAATCAGACCCCGTAATAATCTTCGCACTATCCACAATATCTTTCTTCAGATCCTCAACAAACCATGGACTGATCTGAACCACAACCGGATCCCAGCTTATGGTAACCGTTCCCTCACCAATTCCACTGATCTCGTAATTTAATCCATCATACCCAGCAGGCATAACATTCTGGTCATCAATAAATCGTCCTGTCCAATTATTTGTAAGACTCAGTTCTGTCATTGTCAAGATCGCTGCTAACTTTTGGTTTTCTACTGCAGCGTAAGATGCATCGTTTACTGGAACTGCTACTACCTGAAGCCTAATAGAATCCTTAATTGCCACAGGAACCTGTATCGTGTAGGAATGCATCGTGGCCTGTCCTGCCGGGAGCGTTACCTGACTTGTTGTCACTGCCTGATTATCTCCAAAGTTAACGCCATTCAGCGACACATTCCTCGCTTCCGCGGGCAAACTCCCCCCATCCGAAGAAAGCAGAGTCACTGTCAGCGAGTAATTGATGGAATTAGCATTCACCTGCTCTGTATTACCATAAACATAGTTGCAGACCTGAATCGTGACAGAGTAATAGTTTCCATCCTGTGTTACCGAGGGCGCAATTTTTCTCATGCCATAAGAAGTCTCATCCTTTCCCACCAGATACAGATAGTTTGAACTAAAATACACCTGGCTCCCTTTTCCGGTAGAAACGACTCTCTTGACGCTGCTGAAGTTCACGTATGCCGCATAGCTGCCTGCAACAGCCAGAATGACAACCGTCAGAATCAAAAGCAGAAGCATACCATATTCTTTTATCCATTTCGTCATCTGTCTTTTCATTGAACAGTTCCTCTTCTACACAGGCTCTAACCTAGTTCCCCGAATTGTCTTAATTTCCGGAGTTCGCCGCCTCAGCCATCAGATACACCATGTCTGTCTCCTTATTGTTGACCACAGATGAATCCCAAGAGATCCGCAAAACATAGTAATTGATATAAACACGCAGGTCCGAATCCTTCTCCGTTGGAAACTGCATCGGGCTTTTTTCATCTGTCTTCCAGTATAGGGGATTGGCGTTCTTCTGCACAGTATCATAATGCTCCGTTGAGCCCTCAGTTTTCGCATATGTTTTATCGTGGTAATTATCTCTTGAGTTCGCAAGCAAGGCGTCGCCCTCCATCTTATTCAGGTAACCTCCTGTAAGCGGCTTGAGGGTATTTCCCTCCTTCCCAATCTCATAATGATCTCCCAGGTATTCCACATCTCCCCCCGACTCCACTTTTGTTGCAGGGTAGATCGTATACTGAAATCCAATATTGGTAGTGTGGGCAAGCTGCAGATGATAGTCAAAACTGCTGGCACTATACACACAAAATACTACATCTTTACTGTCTTCCCCTCCAGACACATCAATATTACTCAATTCCAGTTGCCGGATGGCATAAGCGTTACCTGCCCCAATAATCAGGGCATTGGGTGCATTGATCTGGGTTAGCGTTTGAATACTCTTCTGAAAATACAACCACGCAAAGACTGGCGTCACAATGGAAACAAGGAGAAACGCAAGCATTGCCATTGCCATCACACGAAGAATGCCATATTTATTTTTCAGAAAAAACTTTTCAAAGGAAATCCTTCTCATATGCTCTGTTCTCCTTTCTCATTATTTTCCAGAATAAATCATACCACTTATTGCGCGGTAACGCAAAGATTCAAAAATCGAATACTTTCTCCAACATACTGATCGGCTCTGTTGTAATAATCACAGAGAAGCCCATACGTAATTCGATTGAAGGTTCCTCCCCGCAACTCCTGCAGTACAGTGTTCGTCACTGTGCTCTGAAATTCAATCGTTTTTGTGCTTACTTCCCCTTCGGTGTCATAACTGTTAGCCCACCTGAAAAAACGGTTGGACCGCTCACCTGGCGTTACCTCGCACATTTTCGAAAATAATGTTGCCGGAATCACCTTAGGGCTATCCGTTTCCTCGGAAGCATCCTCTGGGAACAAAAGAGGCAGATTGCCGGTATAGGCAATATCTGTGAATATATATTCACCCAAAACCTCCGGCCAGATCCAATAGATCGTCACCGGGTATGCCGTATCCTCTGTCACACCTTCTTTGCTCCAGATCAGTTCTCCGGTCTCCGTTCGCTCCAGTGAAACATTTCCGTCGCTGTCTGTCAGTATCATCCTCCAAGGCTGCGCATCCTCTGATATCCATCCACTATAGGATTTGTTCGTCTCATTATACCCTGCAAACAGAAGAATATGCCCCTTTAACAGTTCCAACGCATCCTCAGGAAGCCCCGGATCCTCCTCCTTTTCCTTCTGAGCAGTCAGAGCAACATTCAAAGTAACCGTCAAGGAACCACTCCTTTTGGGAACGATATAAAAGGTAATCTTTCCGGTAGAGCCGGGGTGGATGCCTATCCCTGAATCTTTGAGGTTCCCCATCTGGCTGACTTCAGTGATTGCCCAGCGAATCTCATTCTTGCCGCTTCCTGTAGATAGATAGGTATTCTTATCGAGAGTCATAACATCTCCCATCACAGCAGACGCCGGCAGCTGATTATCCCAGTTTCCCACATTGGCTTCCGTTCCGGCGGCAGCCAGTTCGAAGGCACCGTTATCAGCGCCACTGATGCTGCCTGTTCCGGATTGAACACTATTATTATTGGCAAACCATGCCAGGCAAAGAGCGATAATAGAGACGGTGGCGGCCAGACAGAAAAATCCTGTCTTTCCAAACAACTTCCACGCCCCAACAAAGGCTCTCATATGTTCCTCTGCTCTCCTACGATACTCTTCAGGTGACTCCATCTGTTGTTTCTTTCCCACCGTCTTCTCACCTCCTTAGTTTCTTTCATCTCACCTCACGCTACTGGAAGATATGCTGATATACTTTCGCATTGGTATAAATGATATAGTCCGATGCCTTTGATACTGTAATCTCATTACCATCTTCGTCCAAAAGTACTGCGGTGAGACGAAGCTTGTAATTAGAGTAGGAAAAGCCCTCATCTTCAAACTCCGCACCGGTAAGTGGTACCACATTAATCTTGACAAAATCGTGATAGGATACAGTATCTATTGCAAATTCTTTCTCATAAGTCATACTTTTTTTGTCGGAAGCTATATCCAGAGTAACTCCTCCCTCGGTCTTCACCTCAGGCAGATATTCATCCATTCTTCCGAGCGGTGCATTCTCATTATAACTGCCATTCTCATCCTTACAGAACAGTTCCAGAGTATACCGTATCTTATTTGCTTTTTCCAGGTCCTCTCCACTAATTGCTGAATAATCGTAATCTCCCTGCGTATAAATCATCGTGGAGCGATTATTCTCATCATCACTTGGATTAACACCCAACTGCTGAGTGGCATCGCTGGTGCCGTTCTTGTCATAGCTGAAATAACTTAGCTTTGCATTGGAAGCATTTTTCGTATAGAATCGATTGTCGTCCGATGCATTTTGTTTATTGGCAGTGATCGGCAGCTGGCTTGCCACATTCGCAATCTTGGAAACCGATTTCACCATAATACCACTCTGGTCAGTATCATTGCTCCTTACAGGGAAATACTGCCCTGTAAGAGGATAGTTCATCGTAATCGTCGCAGTAATCGTAACAGTACCAGCCACTAACGCGTTCTTCAAATCAGTGCTGCCATATTTAAGTTCCAATACATCCCGACTCTCAGAACCGTGAACGGTATCGCTGTCGGAAAAGATCTCAGTGTCGCCCTGGGTCACTTGATAGGTGTAGGTCACACCCTCCGCACCGATTACAGTATCTGTGGTCACTTCTTGCTCGAACCGCTGCATCGCAAGTTCAAACTGATGATTGACCTGCTCAGGTCCCAAATTGGCAAAATGTTTCTGTCCTTCAGTGGTCAGGTTCAGCTGCGAAATCAACGTAACTTGAATACTGTCTCCATTCTCCATCTCCGTGTTATTGGCTTTGATGTTACCGGAGACCAAACGCTCACTGGACTGAGTAAAGCTCTGCGATATACCCTCATACAGTACATAGTTGGAAGCATAAGTTTGCATAATCTTTGCAGCAGGAGCACCGTTGTCAGATTTAAGTGCTTCACTGCTCTGATTCAGATTGTTATTGATCGTAATATTCTCTACACTCTCCGGTTTTGGAACCTGTATCGTGAAATAATACCCTTCACCCTGGGGCAGATAATTGTTTGCTCCTGCTACAGAAGGTATTTGCTCGTTTACAGTCAGTGTAAACTTTTCTGCAGTATCCTCGCTTGTTGCCATTCGATAATAGCTGTCACCTATCTTCACGGTGGCCTTTGCCGGATCAGATTCCTTCACATATGCGGTCCCGGACTCTGAATAAGAAGCACAAGTAATCCCCAACAGATCACAGACTGGCACTGAAACAAATCCAGTTCCCTGTGAATCCTTCAAAACACTTAAATCAAGACTGTGTACATTATCGCCCTCCTTCAAAGTATGCGTATAACTCTTTCCTGTCTGCCTGTCTACCAGGGTCAGTCTGGTTCCGGCTGGCAACGGACTTGCGCTTGAATTGCCCTTTGCCAGATCCAAGATCTTAGAATAGGACCAAAGCAAATTCTCCCCCTGATCTAACATGGCCTGCCACTCTTCTCCAGATCGGTTGTAATTGTACTCTATGTAAGCAGTCACCGGCTCACCAAAATCAGCTGTCGCATAATTCTTTACATCTGTGTAGGCGTCTGCACGATAGTTTGTACCTGCCAGGAATTTGACACTGAGTTTTGCTTCAAGCACCCTCTTAATCAGAATAGGTACATACAAATGGAGACCATAGGTATTATTTCCTGTGGGGTCTGCATACCTCACATCCAACAGAGTAAATTGACTTTTCTGGTTGTCGTAGGCTTTCGGGGTAATGGAGATGGTCTTATCACTCACGCTTAAACTGGAACTGTTCTGCTTAATAAAGCTACCCTCGTTGGCATCTGTTTCTCCTTCAGGAAGTTCCCATTTGTAAGTAGCAGCAGTAATGCTTAAGACCTGTCCTTTAGCTGTCTCTCCATCAGCTACATTCGTCAACGTAGCAATATATTTCCATATCGCAGTATTCGCATCCGCTGTGCTGTTTACTACCAAAATCGGGAGATTCACCCCTTCGGGAACATTGGTTGTTCCCTTCTCCTCTTCTTGATAACCTGTCAAATAAATATCATTACTATTGACAAGGAGTTTTGCGAGGTCTGTATCCGTACCACTTGGAATGTTGAAATATCGCCTAACGGATGTTGAAGTTGCATTCTTTGCCTCTGTTAATATGGTTTTTGCCACACTATCATATGTTCCTGCTTCGTTCTGAACGGTCAAATAACCAACACCGTTTCCGGTAAGAGTAGTAGAGGATGCGGCATTGACAGAATCCTTCACCACCACATTGCTCTTGGGATTCACAGCCAGCCAGGGGTTGGCACTCTGAGGCGTACCATTCGTGCCATTCGGGTTGTAGTTCTGGTCGACAGGATAGTCGGCGTAGACAAAACTTGCCGATCCGCTATTGCTGCCAATGTCCTTGTTTGGCAATGTGCCGTCCTTAACTGCTACAGCAACAAGGTTGGCAGTGCCACTACCGTTTGCCCCCACCCAAATAGCCGTATAAGTTTTCTCTTCAAGACTAGATGTTCTCAGATTTTCATCTGTCAACGCACTGTTATAACCCACCTTACAGGAATTCGCCAGAATATTATATCCAGAGGTTGGTTTGTTGTTAGATTCACCAACCAAAAGGCCTACTTTTCCATTTTGATCAAATACAGCAACAATCACATTAGAAAGTGCTACATTTGACACTGATAGAGAATTGTAGCTGTGATAACCCACCAGTCCGCCGCACCTCGATTTGCTCAGTACATACAAATGCTTTGCGGTGCAATTCTTAATAGATGCTTTTTTACCGCCATTCAAATAGCCAACCATTCCTCCGGTACGACAATCGTTATTATTGCTGTTATTATTATATACAACAACTGGTGCACCTTCACTGCCGATTGTAACTTTTTCTATTGTCAAATCTGTAACATTTGCTTGTGATTCTCCGACCAGCCCTCCGGTACCAACCGTTCCATTATTCGTAATCTTTATACCACTAACATTTACATCCTTAATCGTACCTCCTCCCCCTGCACAGCCAATCAGTCCGCCACATTGTTTTGACTTTGATACGCTAACTGTATTGTTTCCTGCAATTTCACAGTTTTGAATAACAAAATTTCTTTTTTCGCATTTTCCAATCAGACCTCCCGCAGCCACCCATTGAGAGGCATTTCCCGATATACTCACGGATATATTCTCGAACGTGGAATTTGTCCCACTTGAGCCAATGGTACAACTTCCTCCGCCTTGAGGAGCAAAATATCCAACTATGCCTCCTACATTTCCATCTTCGTTAAATATTGATAAGACTGTAACGTCCGTCGCTTTCACACTGCTAAAAACAACTGACACGCTATTTCTGTTCACGCTACCAATAGCACCACCGGTATTTGCCGCTCCGCTGACTATTAAATTTGATAAAGACAGATTGTTAAATGTCAATAATGTACCGTTATATAAGGTCTTTGCTGCAAAGGAACCCGCACCGGACTCTCCCATTATCTTGTCTGATTTTCCCTGAGTGCTACCATCATCTTCAAAGTATTTGATCGCTATGCTTCCTGTAAGCTTCAGATTTTCGACGCTGCAGCCTCCGATTGGCAGACCAAGATTGGTGAACAATCCAACACCATGATTGGACCAGCTATCATCAGCCCGAGGACTCTCATTCAAATACACCTTTTGTTCCATGTCAAGATTTATTGTAGTATAGCTGTCACTTTGAGCCGTTTCAGATTCCTGAGCACTATTTATTTCTTTTATGATCTTTGCTGCGTAGATTGAGCGACGCATAATCCTTTGATAGGAACTAATATCTTTCTCATTATAAATACCATCATTTCTTACATATCCATAGCTTGCCCCTATACCACGGAACCCATTGCCGTAGGTTGCCATGTCAATTGTTTTTGCAGGAAAGGATAAATTCACGATATTGTTAACATCATCACTACTACCTTTACCGGTCAGCATAGCAGCATAATACGTATCACCAGTAATATTAGTGTACTTTTTTATAAGATAGGATACACGCGTTTTATCCGCACCTTCCGTTCCGCTTAATACTCCTCCCCAACAGGTCTCATCAGCCAGTGCCGCTTCTTTTTGTGTATCATCGGTTAATTTCGCTCCAATGTTGTCGTAATCTGCTGTACGGGGCTTACCATATTGGTAGGCATCCACAGTGTACGTACTATCATATTCTGTATACTTCCCCGTACTGTCCATGGCAGAAGCTCCGCTGTTGACAATAGCCGACAATAGCCACAAGCCCTGTGCTGAATTCACTTTTGCATTAAAACTGGCATCAACTTCCAAATCTGTTGTCCTAACCTCAATATCTGGGATAGTGTAATTTTTGTTGGTGTTATTCAGTGTAGACTGTCCCGGCGTGCCGCCTTCATAGCAGGCATAACCGTCCAAAACACGACCAACATAGGGGTTGCAGTAGAAATAGGTTGCTCCATCCCCACTGTTACTCGTCTTGGTTTGAACAGAAGCAAAGTTGTTGACCAGACTGCCCCGGAACACAACACCTCCACCAGTCTTTTCTAAGTAGCTATTATCTATGTCTACTACACCGCCTACAAGTCCTACCAGACCTCCAACCGGTATCATACGATCATTTATGTCAGCTCCCACAACGACAGAATCAGACTTATAATTTACTGACACACCATCGATAATAGTGTCGCCGCCCATGCAGTATCCAACAATGCCACCAAAGAAACGAATATTGCTACTGGTGGGTTTACCGGCAGTATTGTTCAGTGTGATAGAAGCACCAGTAAAATTAACTGTCATGTCCTTTACCACACTCCCCCTGCTGAATCGAATCAGGCCGCCAAAATCACTTTGAATTGTCATTGTTCCTGTTAGGTAGACTGTTCCACCAGTGATGACACCGCTGAAAGGATTTTCTTTAGATCCAAGCCCTTGATAAGTACCTGCCTCAAGAGGGATAGTGATTTCTCCCTGAATCTTATAATATGCGTTGAGTAGGTAAGTGAGGGCTTTCTTATTATCTATGGTATCTGTTGTAGAGTCCGTACCAATTGACCATGTTGAGCCATCCCAGGTATAGATAACATCCTTACCCTTATCGACGCCATTAGTATGATAACTTTCCTTTACCTGCTTTTGGGCAGTCAGAACATCCGTGTTGAAGGAAACCTGGAATCCCTCTACATCTGTCTGTTTGTTGATGAATCTCGCCAAATCAATCAGCTGTTGTCCATCGGTAATGATATATGGATCTCCATAGGTACCACATCCAGTTGTCAGTCCGGTGGCCTTCTGATTGATATCCAACTCATGATATCCACCTTCCTCTCCTTCTTGGACATGTACGTAACGGACATAATTTGTAGTAGCAAAATATGCTGCTATTGTATCAGCTGTCGTTGCCGAATCACCCAAGCCGTCCCAGACATATCCACCGTCATAATATTCATACTGTTTTTTCTGGTTTCTTCCGGAATTTGTATTGGAGATTTCCACCCCATAGGTAACCTGAGTATCATTACTGTTAAAATTGTAGACACCGGAACTGTCGGCGGAATACCGAAAAGACTCCAACAGGGTTGCGTGTGTGAAAATGGTGCGAGTAGTGTTGTATTCAACCTTATGATTTTTACTTTCACCGTTATTCCAAACAAAATTATTCCCATCAGCGTTGATTCGAGAATCCAGCGCGATGTTGGAGAAGGTCAGGTACAACTTAACGGCACTAGAGCTACCCACATTACCAATCAGGCTGGTAGCCGCGTAAGCGGTTGTACCATCTATACCCACGTAGCCCGTCTCAGTGGATAAGTCTTTCACTGTCAAGGTTAGTTCTTGCCCCATGGTGTTGATCAACAAGGGAGCATAAGCAGTAGAGCCATCTACACCACTCACCCTCAGCCCCGTAAGCTTCACAGTATCCAGAGAAACCTTAATTGAACTCTGATCAGTTCCCGTAGCATTTCCGAAAATCAGCGCACCGGAATTTGTAGTATTGCTCACGCTTTGCAGCCCAACGGTGCCTGAAAAGGTAGTGTCATTCACCGTCACATTACTTTCGGTGTTATACAGCAGGCCATGCTGCATTAGATAGTGCTGGTGCTTATTATCTGAAGGCTTTTTATTGTTCCGTTCCTGATTTTGAATTTTATCATAACCAAAGGTCAAATCTGCTCCTTCCACTGTCACCTGTTTGCGAGGTGTCACCGGATAATAAGAATAATTGGTAAGGTCAATCCCGTTATCCCCTTTGCCCATAATTGCGACCTCATCGTCACATCCGGCAAACAAATTCTCCCTTATGTTGGAGGCAGCGTACTGAGACGCACTCCAAGTCACAATCTGCTGTGGAGTAGTAAGCGTAGTAATTTGAGTCTCTTCATTGCAAATATTATAATAATATCGAGTATAGCTGCTTTTGAAGTTAACTCCTGAAGCAACCTGACTGGTATAGGTGTCTGGGGTACTGTCTGTGTCGATCATACCGTTTGGGTCGCCAGTATTTAGTGAAATGACACCGTTACAATGACCGGCAGGATTTACTTCCGTCCAGCCCACCAGTTCGTCAAAGAAAATCTTATCCTTTGTTTCTGAAGTAACAACCGTTTCGTTCAGTTTCAGACTAACTGCCCCCGGCTGAATATAGTATGCTGTATTTTCCTTACCAAAAGTACCTACTTCCAGATAAATTGCTTTGATATCATTCACATTGCTATTATCAATTCCATCTGCCACAAGCAGGGCACTGATGCCTTGCTCACCAGTTTTGCCGGTAAAAGAGTTAACATTTCCGTCCGTATCCATAGTGAACAGGATGCTGTTCGCTGCTGTGGCATCCCAATGGCCGGTAGCCTGATACAACAGACCGCCGAATTTCCCATTACTTCCCGCATTCAATATGCATCCTGAAATGGCCACGCCACCAGTTGCCGGGACAGTATTGCCCGACCCATCCGTGGAAGCGTTTGTTCCAAGGATAACATCTGTTTCGCGCCAACTATAGCCTAAGAATCCGCCACTGTTGGCGCTTGCACTAGTGTTAATTTCCACACCATTCATCTTCAGAGCAGAAATAGAAATTATGTTTATTTTTTCATTTTTGGAGCTAAAATTACCATTATTGTCCTGCCGCTCTTTCCTGCTCTCAGCAAACAGACCGCCTACTCTGGCGGTGGTGTTAGAAATCTTTTCAGCATTAATCTTACCACTCAATGTGCAACCCGTGACTTCTACTTCAGAGCTTCCATGCAAATTTCCAACAAATCCTCCAATGAAAGTATTACTTGTTGAGCGTGTATTAGTAAGTGTCGATGTCCAACTACAGTTTGTGAAGGACAGTATGTCGCCGCCTGTATACCGCCCTAGTATGCCCGCCTGTAAAACATAGAGAGTTTTTGATTCACTAGTATCATCCTCGCTTGCAACTGAAATATCTGCATTGACTATCACACTATTAAAAGTGGTTTGACCATCTGCGTTTCCAACCACACCAGCCGCAATAACAGGCCACTTTACATCGCCATTATTGCCTTTCTTGGCAATTAAACAGCGCACAGAACCTTCCACCTCCAATTTATTGATCGTTGCATTATTCGTATAAGGAAACAATGCCAAACAGATATGTCCCTCTCGACTGCTAGCGCGCCGCGTATATATCTGGCCGCTGCCATCGGAGTCGGTAGAGACTTCATTATCCCCTACCTTTCCATAGGTACAACCAATATCCACCTTGATAGTACGATTGTTGCCATTAAATGTCCCTGTAAAGGGCTGTCTGTTGTTATCATTTCTGTCATCTCTGCCAATGCCAAGGATACCAGTGTTGGATAGATCAACATCCCCGGTCAATTGAACATTTTGTAAATCATTCCAAATAATTGGATTAGGAAAAATAAGAATATTTGAATCAGAACTAGTAGTTCCATAATCCGTGCCAGAATTCAGACTATATGCCAACGCATAAGCAACAAAATCACGGGTACCCTCAATGGTAATACCGTTATCATTAGTCGTTGTCCCCTGCACCGTGACGGTGTGAGCGGTTGTATCGAATTTGAACAGAGCCGTTTCATCTGTTCCCGTTGTTTCTTTCAGGGTTGTTCCATCCAATCGCACAACCTCTCCCCAGTTGCCAATGTCGGAGCCACTACGAGTACCCGAATAGCGCTTCAGTGTCCAGCCCGTGCCCTCGGCTGTCGCATTGCTTCCATTACCCACCGCATATACCAGACCGCTTCCATTGTTACCAACGATCTGACCTGTGTGGTGGTAGGCTGTAGTAATTATCTGGTTGCTGAGGTCAGTGGTCCCGTGTAGGCGCAGAGCCCCCTTGACTATGTATCCTACTAAGCCACCGCGACCACCAACATCATCAGCAGCAATATCTTTATTACTGATAAGCTTCACATCACCTACATTCAACAGTCCGTTTACCATTTGACCAACAAGACCGCCAAAGTATGTGGAACCTCCGTATGGCATTTCCTCAGTTGAGACGCTTACATTCTTTATCTCAACATAACTGCTGCCACTCACCATACCAATCGCCCCACCATAAGTGGTAGCGTTATTTCCTCCGGTGGAAGTGATTTTGTTTTCGCCTGTGATATTTAAAATCGTCAGCGTCGCATTTCGAGCAAGAATATCTCCGTTTTCTTGTGCTTCATATGTACCAATCAAACCACCATATGTGGTTCCCCCAGACAATATACTGGAAACTAAGCCTTCACCGATGGTGTAGCTTCCACTGTTTTGGAACGCACCAAATACACCCCCGGCATTACTTCCGGCGGAAAGGGTAATCATTGTATCATTTCCATAGTATGTATCCAAACGTAAGTTTTGAGCTTCTGATTTTTGGTTGGTATATTCGCCAATCATTCCTCCTGCATTATTTCCGGCAGCAACACTAATGTTTGAAAATGAGAAAGACTCATCAGGAGTCACTTGAATAGTTGCATTAGTCGCACTACCCACCAGACCACCTGCGTTGCGGGATTGTGAGGTAACTTCATTTATCGAAACACCTGAAAATGTCAGGGTATTATTTCCAGCCATATGACCAACGAAACCACCTGCATCGCCACCTGTGGAACTCACGGTCACAGATTGACTGGATTCGAAATTTGCAATCAGCTCTGCACCCGTTTCCATCTCATTGCAGAACAGCCCAATATTGGAAGTTCCGGATACAGTAAGTGCACTCGTACAAGTATTTATCACTGTCATCGCTGCCTTTGCATTGCTTTGTAATGTTCCGAGAATTCCGCCAATTTTTTTCGCAGGATCATTCTCATTTGGAACATTCAGAGACACCGTAAATGTTAATACTTTTGTCGAATCGCTTCCACAGATCACCTGTTCGGCGAAAAGAGGCTGATCCATCTCCTGAACTAAACTGAAACTAATCGGAGTCCCAACAGTTGCCTCTGTCGAAATTGCACGAAATAATGACTGTTTTGTCTGTATAGAGAAACCATTTGCGGTATTATCAATAGATATAGTTCCAAGGAAAGGTAACACTTCACTTCCTAATCCTTGATAAGTGTAAGTTATTTCTCCCACTGTGATATCTGTAATTGTATCCCAAGAAGAACCACCCTGCACCAAGAGAACTAGATTTTTACTCTGATATTCTGCCGGATTCGCTTGAGACAATAATATCAAACCCTCTCCATTGTAAACATTAAGAGTCGATTCATTTATCTTTACAATAGGGCTATGTTTCAATTCACTATGCTCTGTCTTATATGCATTTGCTAACTGAATCACTTCGTCCAGCGTCAGCCCTGCTGTCGACTGAGCATCTACTCCGGCCAAGAACACGGGAGAATTCTCCTCTGCTGTAAGTACCTCACTGTCAGCAACATCGTCCGCCTCATTCGCGGAATTGTTATCCGTCACCTCCTTGGTCTCCACTCCGAGCCCTTGATCTTCACTCAGAATCTCTTCACCTTCAGAGGTCTTAGTCTCATTCTCAGGAATAGTATCTACATTAGGTGTATTTTCTTCCTTGGGAGTAGTATCCCCACTGTTCTCTGTCCCGGTTCCGGTCTCCTGGTTCAAGCTCGTTTCCTCGCTAGAGAGTTCAGTTCCCCCCTTGATTGCAGGTTCCACCTCAGTTTTTGTGATACTATTGCTTGCTTCACTTTCACCGATAATTGTCAGCGCCTCTCCCGCCTCCATCGCATAGGATGTGGGAGCCATGGAAACCAACATACATATAATCAAAGTATATGCCAGAGCTTGTCTTGCCCATTTTGCAGCTTTTCTTCTCATAAGCACACACCGTCCTTTCGTACTCTAAAATACCTATCCTCGCCCCTTGCATACCCCTTCCAGAGCATAGTAATCCTTATTATGATTTTATCACTTTCCGACAAAGTCATCAATATTTTCACAAATTTTTCATAAAGAAAACCCTCTTTCGGAGCCATTTGGGGCCCTGAAAGGGGGTTTTCTACTATTTTTTTTCACACAAAAGACACTTATAGGACCTGACCAGTCCGGAAACTTCGACCTGTAGACATCCTGACACGAACTCAACGAGAACAGAGAAAACAGCTTTTCACGTCCCTATTCATCTTTCAGGCAAAGAGTCCCTTATCACTCCTTCTTCTGTCCTCCAACCTTCTCAATTTCTTCCATCGTGAAGCCTGCTTTTAAAATGATTGCCACATCAATGTCTGCCGCAAGCATATTTTGTATGGTCTCATTGCGGCTTTCCTCTCGTCCTTCCTGACGTCCTTCTTGGCGTCCTTCTTGGCGTCCCTTCTCTCGTCCGGTCTCCATACCCGCTTCTCTCTCTTCCGCAATCCAATCCGCTAACCCCTTGCACATATCGATCTTCCCTTCCTTTCCGTAATCGTCCTTAATTCCAACCAGTTCCGGCACATTTGCGTACTGAACCATCACATCAAACGCATCCTCCTCCATGCTCCGGAAGGCTGGATCGTTCTGGGTCAATTCTTTCAGCGCGTTCTTATCCCCGGCGCAGCGAATAAAGTCAAACACCTGCCGGATGTCCGTCTGAAACACGTTTGTATCCTGCAGTTTCCGAATCTCTATCAGATTGATCCGATAATCCTGGATCAGTTCCTGCAGATCCTCCGGGATGCCTGCAAAATCCAGAATCTCACGCAGCGATCTGGGACCATCCCATTCCTTCTCCCCTGCATAGAGGATACAGGTCACCACAGGATATAACCTGCTGTCCTTGCAAAACCCATACAGATACTCTCCCCGATCTGACCAGCTGTGTTCCTTCCGTATTGCTTTCCGAAGCTTGGCTGCCTGTTTCTCATACTCTCCCACATCATAAGTCATGTTTCGCAAGGGAATGGAGTAATCGATCAACTCCTGATTCTCGATCCCGATGATGGCGAAATTCATGCCGAAGGCTGCCTTCCTCACCATGTCACGAATCTTGACCTTTCCGGCTCGCCTTCCCGGTGTTAGTCTTTGAAACAGCTTCGCTCCCTGAAAGAAGCCGGTCTGTGTGTCCAGCTCCTGCAGGTCACTTCCCCTTAGTACCTGAGCGCCGCCGCAGGCGTATCCGTTGACAAGATCCGCAAAGCGCTCGTCGTCGGAAAACAGTACCTTCCAACCTTTGTCTTGATCCATATTCAGTTCCTCCTGACGTACTGCAGGAGATCTCAAATAGGAAAACTCCTGCTTCTTGATAATTTTGTGATAAAAGCATGAATTTTCCGATACTTAGAAATGAATATTTGATAAGGAATCATCCTTTGGGATACAGGGACATAGAAAAACGTCCCTGCCATGAGAAAATATGCTTTGTATGAATCATAACACGATTCAATCTGGAAATCAAGTACGGTATTTCGTTTATTAGACCAGTGTGGACGGGGAAACCGGACTTTTGTATGACCCTAGTGGCCCGCATAATAAATATAAGAAACAATTTGATTTTAGAAACCATTTCTATTATAATTAAAATGATATTTTTTAACCATTTTTTGAGAGTAAAGAAAGGGGTGCATGGCATGGGGCTGTTTCGGCAAGATAAGAAACCAAAAACGGCAGCTGAATACAGACAGATCGCTGAAGAGCATGCTGCAAAAGCAAAAGCTATGCGCCACATTTTTTTCAAGACCGGCGTATTTGTGATATCGGGGCTTGTTGCTATCCTGGCGATTTCAGCCGCCTGGTTTGTATCGAATACAGGGGTAAGAAGCACCGGTGCCCACATCCAGGCAAATGATGTTCGGACCTATTATCTGGCTACAAAAGCCTCAGACCGGCAGGGTGTGTATGATGACAATACCGCCGAAAACAGTGCCCTTGTGCAGGCGTTGAAGGATTTCCAGAGAATAGCTAAAGAGGATCTGGGGGAACATGCTGACATTTCCTTTCAGGATTTGCCGATGTTTTCCGTTGGAACCACGAAGGTAACCGGTTCAGACAACATCGAATATATCGTGGGGGACGCAGATGGAATCAGCCTGATGGTGAATACGACCAGCAATGTGAAGAATGTTTCTGCAGAAAGTCATGTAGGTCCCGGTTCTAAAGGAGAGCTGACTTTCTATCTGATCCCTGCCGTTTCCGGACCAAATCGGGCGAATATTACCGTTTCTCTGTCCGCCTATCGTTTGACAGCTTCCGAAGATTCTACGGATGATCGGGTGACAGCCCGGGCCGAATTGATTGATGGAAGTGACGCAAACGATCTGCTTCGGAATCTTCTATGCGGCCATATGCTTTTGTTCAGGGGGAAGGACGCAAATGGAGATTATATAAACCAGCTCATACCGCAACAGGGAAGCGATGGGACAATTCAGTTCTCCATCGTGGAAGAAGGCACTTGGGCGGAGAATCAGCCAATCCCGATCACCCTTTACTGGATATGGCCCCACAGGTTTGAGAATCTGGTCTATGCAGGGCAGGGAGAAAGTGTGTTTCAGACTTCAGGCACGGCACAGGCTGATTTTCTTTCCTGGATAAACGGACATAAGGAATATATTGTGAACCATGCTGCTCCCGATTCCCTGGGAGATGCTGACGCAGGCATGAGCAACTCCGTACTTGCCCAGTGGAGTGCAGGCTACAATCATGGTGATCAGCTCATAGGCGATACTGTCGCCTACTTTGTATGGACCATCAGCACTGGCAAATGACAAAAACCCGCCGAGGAGGGCATCCTTTGATACACAACAACAAGCATGCAAAACTGAAAATCGCTCTGGCCATCTATCTGTGCTTAATGGTTTTGGGACTGACCGGAGTTACTCTGGCCTGGTTTCGGCACTTGCAGCAGCTAAATACAGTGGCTCTGGTTCAGATCCCTTCCAGAATCACGCTATCCGGCCCCAATCGTTCGGAGCTTCAGCGAATCTCCCTGGAGTTGACTGCCGATGATACGCAGGATGGGGATCAGGTGACCATTCGCCGCGTATTCTGTATTGAGAGTACCGCAGATTACTGGCTGGAAGTGATACGCACCACCAATATTGAAAATATGGATATCAAGATTTTTCCGGTAAAATCATCCAACAGCAATCTCGAATCCGGCGTGGTGAAAGGGACGGATGGTGTGGAAACATTCTACTATACACCTGATGCATCCTATTTGGAGGGTGCTTACCTCAATCTGGTGCAGGATGGAAATATCGCAATTCAAAAAGGGCAGTCTGGCACTTTGCACGGCGAGAATTATGATGACGCTACCGGCGATTCAGTTCAGCAAAACGCTGAGCCGCTGTACTGGCGGACGAGGGAGCGGTGTGTCAATAGTCTGGATAGCTACAGTCAGGCAGACACCGCAACAACCGGCGAAGCAATCTGTTATCGGTATTTTATTCTGGAGCTCAGTTGGGATACCTCTGCCCAGGAAACCGATCTGGTCTACCTGTTAGCTTCACATTAATTGCAGCAAACTCCTTTTTCAGGTGTAGAAATCAAGTACTTGGAGGACAGTAAATGAGAGATTTTTTCCGTCGTTTCAGAAAAATATCCCCCACTAATAGAATATTGCTATCTATGCTCCTCCTGTCATTGATTCTTCTGTCAGGCTGGGTAACCTTCGCAGCCTATGTGAGCCGTTCCTATGTCAAGGGTGTGGCCGCCACTGCCAGACAAGAGTTTACCCTTTCCTCAGACTATCTGTCTGTTGTTTCCAGAGAAGCAGATTCGGAGACCTATCCGGTGAGAAGAATTATGCTGACGGAAAAGGAGGATACAGACTCTTCTGCCTATTCCTTCTCCTTTTCCATCACCAATACAGCAGATGGGTCTGTGAGCACGAAAAGAATCCAGTATACTCTAAAGGTCAGCCGCCTTCCCGAGGGAGCAACGCTTCAATATGGCGGAACCGACATTAAAGCAGATGCAATCGGTGAGGACGGTTATATCGCTCCTGTCATGCATGCTTATACGACAGTTACTCATACTTATATCATCACCATTCCGAAGGAGCAAATGACCAGTGCTGCCGACATTATCGTCACGGCTACACCGGATGAAGATTCTGACAGCAGTGGCTTCATTCTGGCAGGAAGACTGCAGCCCAGCATCATCGGTACGGTCGCAACCTTTTCGTATGAAGGAATCCTTCTCGAAACAGGGAATGTGGCGGACTATGCTGCATTCAATTATCAGATCTCTGTATCCAATGCAGTAGAAGGGCAACAGATGAAATTGGCCTGGAACAAAGACTCAGTGGAAATCGATCCGCTTTTTATTGAGAATTACAGCTCAGAGGGTCACCCTATTATGGTACAGAGTAACGCCCCGGGAGAACTGACTATCACGATATTGGACTCCAATTATACTGATCTGATTCAGTTCTATCGTATGCCCGGTGGAGTGATACAGGACTGGATCAATTTATCTATTACTTTTGAACCGGTCAACTAACAATCAGAACTAAAGGATCTACTGAATGCGTAAGAAAGTCACAAAAGAGAAAATGAAAAACAGAATACTGTCGGTTTTTCTGGCCGTTACGATCCTGTTTTCCGCTCTCCCGGTCAATGCACTGGCAGAGGGTGACGGGGCCACTCAGGAGGAAGGTACAGAATACACTTCGGTGGTGGAGGAAGTGCAGGCAGAGACGGATGAGATCGATGCGGAACAGGGTACCAACACACCGCAGACTGACACTACGCTCCAAGACGAAGAAGAATCCCCACAAGGCGACTCTGGACTGCCCGATAGCGGGACACAAGACGAGACTGGGGTCGATCAAGGCGGCGCTGGACTACCTGATACCGGGGTGCAGGACGAGACAGGAAGCGATCAAGGCGGCGCTGGACTACCTGATACCGGGGTGCAGGACGAGACAGGAAGCGATCAAGGCGGCGCTGGACTGCCCGATAGCGGAGCACAGAGTGGTGATGGTTCTGAGCAGAACAATTCTGGACTGCTTGGTACCGGGGTACAGGAAAATGTCGGAAGCGACCAGAATTCCTCTGAACTTTCGCCGGTCGCAGAGACTCAAGGCTCGGAGACTACAGCAGCGGATTCCGAAAGCACGGGAGGTGCAGGGGAGACACAAGAATCGGGAACTGGGGAATTAGAAGTCCCTTTGGCCCAACTGGTAGCCCTCGCTGAACAGGCTGGTATTGCTGCATCTGTTAATGTGGAAAATAAAAAGATCACCGTGGATGCAGGCGGATTGATCCTCCTTTCCAATTTTGATTTGAATTATGAAGGATATACCATTATCCTAAGCACACTCGGTGGTGGATCAGCGGACCTCACCTCAAAGATTACAGTTGAAGACACAAACACCACTTACACTTTTCAGGGGTTGGGTTCCGACAGCTATCACTTTTCCGGAACGATTCAAAGCCAGGATTCAGATATCAAGACATATGGCATGACCTTGAATGTGCCATTATTTAAGTATGTTGATGTCTCGAAAGCTAAATTTGCGAATCTGAACACCTTCAAGATTAACTATAAGAACGAACCCTCCGCAAACAACTCTTCCGCATTGCTGGCCGAGACTGTCTGTGGAACACCCACTGACTCATCATGGGCCAACCTGGCTGTGCAGGCAGAAAAATACAGTGTTGCCGATGGCAGCACAACTACCGCATACCTGCCGGGAGCGCTGATTGGAACGATGACAGACGGAGCTTCCCTTACTCTGAGAACGGTTAGTTATCCGGATGGCGCCTCTGTGTCTTCTTCAGGCAATGCCGGACTTCTTTGCAATACGATGAATGCTAATAGTTCCCTGGCTGTGGGGAGCCTGACTGTGGGGAGTCTGACAGTGGGCGCTCAAGATAACACTCCCCCAAGCGTGACCATCACCGCAGGCAATGGTGATGCCGGTGGTTTGGTTGGGCGGATGGAAGACGGTTCCAGCCTGACAGTGAATACCGGTGCTGATACAGCGCCTGTTGCGCTTGGTTCAAACTTTACCATTACAGGAAATAACGCCGGTGGTTTAATTGGAAGCGGTGAGAATGTAAAGTTAGACAATGCGAAGGTAATCATTGATGGTGCAAACGTCAAGGGCAGCGTCTCCGCCGGCGGTCTGATTGGCAATTATTCTACCACTGGTGTAGCCGAGGATGGTTTTGCATCATATGACGGTTCAGATGCCTCTACTCTGAAAGTAAACAATGTCGCTCTGGGAACCACCTCTAACGATGGGTACGCGGGTGGTCTGTTTGGCGTGCTGGAATTAACGCGTGATTTTTCCATTTCCAATGCCTCTGTCACCTCCACAATCGCCGGAAGTAAGGCTTACTATGGCGGACTGATCGGGCAGGTGAAGGGAAACTCTGCGGATTCTTTGCGCGCATTAACGATCAGTGGCACTTCGGAGCCAAGAACAAGTACTTCTGTGAATCTCAACAGCTATGCAGGGGCAATTGCTGTTGTGGGTGACACGAGCAGTCCGGTGTATGTGAAGATAGAAGGGGAATTCTCGCCAACCTTTGGCGGTGTGAACATCCTTACAAAGGGTACATACTTTGGCGGTATTGCGGCTTACCTAAAGTCGGATTCCGTTTTGGAATTGACAGCAAATGTTACTATCGCCTGTGACAGGATTGCCGAAAAGAATGGTTACGGTGGTAGTGTGCTGGGCATTGCTGAGCGCGGCAGTACCCTGTGCCTTGGCGGAACAACTGATCTGAGCGGTACTAAATTTAATGCAACTTATATTAATGAGTATACAGGTCAGATTGTTGGTACCCAGGACAGTGCGCTAATTTATGTCAAGTCCGACTGGACGCTCATTCGCCAGTCTACGGCGCAGCAGTTGGATGATATCGGCACCTATGGCCAAGTGATTCGTCTGGGCGGCAATATGGGAATGGGAACACCCAGCGGTGAGCAAACTGGTCTGTCCGAGGGTTTGATTTCTCAGAATGCAACAACCTACAAAACTGAGTTCAATCCGGATGTCGCAATTTCACCATCAGAGAATACCTTTACGATCACTACTGCCGATCAGCTTGCCCTGCTTGCTATTGAGGAACAGACCAAGTGTGCATTTCATATTTTTGGCACGAACGGTACTGATTACTATTTAAAGTCAAACCCCACTATCACATTGGGTGCTGACATCTCCCTTGCTCATACCGGTATCACCGGCCTGCAAAGGGACATCAATGTCGATTATGCATATGCTGGCACACTGGATGGTCAGAATCATACCTTGACCATTGCCGCCGGTGAGATTTATGGCTTCCGTGGCAATACGAGTACACCTGCCTTGGAGAAAGATGCAGGCAGCGGTCAGATTCATGGGCATACACAGGTGGGCGTCTTCTCCCAAGCGAATGGCACTATGCAAAATTTGACCGTTAACGGTGACATGAACCTGTACTTCAGAACCAAGACCGCCGATACTTCAGCCACCTATTTGGCTGGCGGTCTGGTAGCGAAAAATACAGCTGCCAGCACCTACACAAACGTGACAACCTCCGTCAACATCCAATATCAGGGCACATCCGGCGGTTCCATTGGCGGTCTGGTAGGCTTGGGAACGGCACTGACTCTCACGGACTGTACAGGAAGTGCAACGATCAACGCCGGAAACAGTTCTGTCTACGCAGGCGGTCTGATTGGACAGTATACCGGAACGGCCTATTTAACTGTCAGCAATACCACCTTGAGCGGCACAATGACCGCAACAGGGGCAAACCATGCCCGTTTGGGAGGCCTTGTCAGCCGCATTGCCAAGGGCAGTTATGACGTAGTAAATGTCACGTTGACAAATATCACAATGGAAGGTCAGACAATAAAAGGAGAGGGTATTACTGGTTCAACCGTAAATGGGGTAAATGTTCCCTCTTCCTGCGGCGGTTTGCTGGGCTATGAGTGGAACAATGCCAGCGTTACTTTTGGAGATAAGGATTCCCATAACAATGGTCTGACAGTAACGGGCGACAGTTCAGTAACTGTAGACGGAACTACCGAAACAGCCGGACTTGTGTATACTGCTACCGGCTATTGGCAGGTCAATGATATTAAGCTGGAAAACTTTTCTATCTCAAGCGGAAATGGCGATCTGGGTCTGCTGATCTGTCGCGGTTGGAAACGTAACGATAATGATAGTAACTCAAAACCTTATCTGATATATGTGGAAGAAACAAATAATCAGGCATACTCTATTATGGGAAATAAGGTCACGATTAGAAATCAGCGCGGCTATTTTGACGAATGGGTAGCATATACCTGTGAATCCAAAGAAACCATTATGAGAAACGGCAATTCAGTAATTTCCATTGCGACAAAAGAGGGAACCTTGGTCGAGAATCAGCGCGCCGGTGTTAATCCGACCTCTGATAACTGCACCAGCTACCAGAACCGCACAGAATACGGAAAAACAGCAGTCGCAAATCCCAATGCCCGGTATTATTATGACCTAGATGTGATTCGCGATAAGTCAACGACAAATGGGAAGCTAGATACTCCTGGAGAGCTGGTTCTCTGGGCGGTATGGCGGTATTCGGAAGAAAAGACGGCATCTACAAATACGAATTATAATAAAAAGTCCAATATTCAAGACTTCTTCCTCATAACGGACAAGACGTACGACATCTACGGCACAACAATGGATGGTAACAACACATCCATTGATCTGACTGGCTATGCATATTACCCCATTACCGTGGATGGATTTCCGTTGGAAGTAAAGAACATTACTATCAAATTTGCCAATCAGGAGATTGAGACGGCAGAGGGGAAATCAGGAGAAAATCTGGACTCCCTGAACCGCACTACTGTTGGAACAACTGCCGACCACACCCAACACTACCTGCTGCACAGCGGTTTGCTGTTGAATTACCAGAACAGCACAGCAAGTGCTGATGTGACCATGGCCGTATCGAATGTGACATTCCAGGGTACGATCGGCAAAGGACCAAATGACGGCTCCGGCGCACTGATCTGCGGTCAGTTGGGTGGCTACACCCATGCAACTTCACCGAAATACGCGAAACTGAACATCCAAGGTGTAACGTTGAGTGATGTTTCCGTCAATGCGGATAAAACAAGTGAGGATACAGATTATGCGCCCTTGCTGGTGAACCGCGTAGGAAGTTATAGCTCTCTTTCTGCCCAGAATGTGTCAACTTCCGGTTATGATGGTGTTACTTCGTCCAACAATCCTGCTGCCACCAGCCTGATTGGCCATGTGGGCAGCGATACGGCAACGAATATTACCCTTGCATTCTCAAATGGCATTGCTCTGAACGGCAAGAAAGAAAACTCTATTTTCAGCCATGCTACGCTGTTGGAGTCTTTCCGGTATCAGTCTGGTGGTTCAGGTTACTATCGTTTCTACGAAGGCGATACTTTTACCTTCGGAAGAGAAATAAGTGAGTCTGTCGAGAATAAGGATGGGCAGAAATGGTATTCCCGAAGAAAGCCGGAGGATACACTTGTCGAAGTCAAAGATGGAGAAAACACGGATTTCAAGGACTTTTTACCTTATGTATGCAAGTCCTATACGGACGGTACAGACAAATACCATGAACTGGAGGTCAACCTTGCAAGCCCTAACCTGACAGAGGGCTGCGGCACCTATGATGATCCTTATATCATCTCCTCTCCGGGGCAGTTGATGCGTGTAGCCGACTTTATTAACGGCAATAATCCTCAGAACGGATGGAAAGTCAATAAGGTTGATAAGCCAGCTATTATCAAAACGGAAGAAAACAATAATCATATTGAATATGAAGTTGGTAAGACTGGCTGGGATGATGCCGCTATGCGCACCTATCTGCGGAGCGCATATTACCAAATTACCGCAGATTTATCATTTAACAGCTTCTCTGGATTTGGTTCGGTTGACAATCCCTTTGTAGGTGTGATTGATGGAAGAAAGCCTACCGATGGGAGCGATCCTTCTGTTGAAAGCAAGCCTTCTGTGGAAATAAAAAACGCCGGTTCCGGTTTCATCAATGTCAGCTACGGATCAGTGGTGCGAAACCTTATTATCACATACACCGGAACAAAGACCTTAACAGATACACGGCAAGCGACTGCTGACAAGACAAAGGATCAGGTTAGCGACAACAGCAAAGAGATATATGCAGATTCCTACTTCGGCGGCATCATCGGCACTGTTATGGGCGGTGACAGCCTGATTGACAATGTGACAGTGAATATGGATGGCTTTACCATTGAAACGTCCTATGACCTGCAATGCGCCGGTGGTTTCGTGGGACTGATCCAAGGTGGCGGCGTGGTGTTCCGCAATATGGGCGCTACGGAACGAAATCCGGGATACACAGATACAAACAGTACGTACTATGTCGACAAGTACATCGGACGTGTTCTGGATGGCTATGCCATCAATGAGATAGATAGTGCAGAAGGCTCAATCTCAACCTTTGCGGCTGGCACAGGAAAAAACTATTCTATCCCTGATATTTCTTCTTTAGGAACTATTGCTTGGAATAACGGCAATATTTCCATTGGCAACGCCCAGCAGATGATGATCTTTACGGATATCATCAACAGTGGCGCGGCAAGTGGTGGAAATGCCCTTGCATATACTTCCGGCAAGGCCAAAACCAGAAATGCGGATTATTCTAAAATCGGTAATATCAGTGATTCTGCTGATACAGCATTTGCTACATCAAGAATGGATGATACGGCATTAGGTGAAAGCAATTATCCCTATCTGATTGCGAAATATGCGGGTAATGATGGTGGCTTCTGGACGGCCTGCACAAGTACAGCCGGAGTATCTGTCACATTTACTAAAGATGCTTCCATCGACCTCTCCCCTTACGGCAACAGCTATCGAGGCATCGGCGGGAGATATCAATGTACTGCAAGTCAGAAGCTTAGTAATAACACTACGGTTGGTGATTTAACGCTCAACACGCCTAAAATCAGTACTATAACAGGCAACAACGTATCCCTCCGTGTGGAAAACAATATTGCGGAATACCGTGCAGATAACTTCTACGCCAACGCTGTGGGAGGTCTGTTCAACGTGCTTCGGCATGAGGGAGCAACCATCACAGGTGTTAATGTCTATGGTACGGTGAATGTGTGCTCTGGTTTAGGCGAAGAAACAGATGTTGAGTTGACAGATTATCTCCTCCGCGCTCCTGTTGGAGGTGTGATTGGCAGGGATTACAGTACAGTCGAAAAAATACTGACTCTGAATACGGTTTCCTTTGGTAAAGAAAATGCAGATAGTACTGTTTATGGCGAGTGTGTCACGGGCGGTCTGATAGGCTCCTCCGGTAGCAAGAAACATACTGCATTCAGTAATGCTTCAGCTAACAAGACGACATTGTCCATCACTGATTGTAGCTATCAGAGTGTTAAGATTGTTGGAGGAATTTGTACCGGTGGCTTTGTTGGGTCTACTGTCTGGAATTCAGACACATATGCTACGTTTAACGAATCAAACAAACCAAACAAAACAATGGAGATCACTTGGACAGATTCTCAAATTGATGGAGGAAAAGACGCGACAATCAGCAATCTGTTTTGTGCCTCTGGCGGAACCACCACCAATGGCGTGGGAGGTATCATTGGCTTTTGCTCCATTCCCTTTGTGATATCGGGAGTTGAATCTCAGATGACGTCTTTTGATACCATCGAGTTGTTCGGAGGGAAAAAGAATAAAAGAGGAAGAATCGGTGGCCTAATTGGATTTATTGTAAACGATGTAAACAGTGGACTGTCCCGATCGATTGCATCCATCAAATTGACCAATATGACGGTGGGTGCAACGACAGATCGATATTCTTCATCCTATGACGATAATGCTGGTATTGTAGTAGGAACATGGTATGCAAAAGGGAATATGACAATTACTGACTGCGTGGTAGAGAACTCTTCGGTTCAGGCTAATTCTTCCGGTGGTATTATGGGCTATGGCGGTAATGGGGGAAACATTGTTGTCAGAAATGTCCGATTGACTGATATTACCCTTCCTAGACGAGGCGGAACTAATGTTGGAGCCATCGGAGGGCAAATAACTAACAATTTTTATGTGCATAATATACTCCTTCAGAACTTGTCTTTTTCAAACACCGGTACGGGCAGATTTTTCGGAACAGGCTCCAACGCCCGTATACTTGGAGTGACGATACAACAGACAAATGGAAAAGCTTTGCCCCAAAAGGATATATACAACAAAACATATCCCACTGAATACGGAACAACAAACTACGTGGTCTATGCAGGATACAATAGTGGCGATACCATAACAGCCGCTACCGAAATCACAACCAAGCCTTTCCAGCGAATACCTGGGTTAAGTGATCTGCATGGAGATACTGTAGAGCCGAACATTGTTTTTTCCTCAGTAAGTGATGCCAATACCTATTATCAGAATCTCAATGCGGCGGGTGTGACTAAAGAAAAAGTTACATCAACTATTCGCTCCACCTACAATGATAATCAGGAGACAAAACTGGCAAATGAATCAAATTTCCCCGTGGTTTTGATCGATGGCGATGCTTCTGTTTTGAAACAGTATTTGAACGCATCGACAAACGGTGGATTTGATTCTATTCGTGCATGCGGTAAGGTGAATGTTAGCATTGACCGGTATCTTTACGATAAGGATTCGAAAACGTTCATAAAAACAGAGAAATCAAAATATCCCGATACTCTAATTTACCATTCGACAACCGGTGAATTCACAACCACCGCCCAGTACGACAACCAACAGGATACCTTTACGCTGGTTACCGTGACGATGACCGGATACAGCTCATCCGATAAGTTTGTCCTCCACATCCCGGTCATTGTTCGGCGTATGCTGCAGATCGACTTTATGGCTACCATGTCCAGTGGAACAGTTTTCAATAAGACGGATGCATTCTACAGCGAAACAAGAAACCATGCACTGGCCTCTAAGGGTGAGAACATCACCGGTTACCTGACCTTCCATTACAACAGCAATGCCAGCGATACAGATAATCCTGCGTCCTACGACTGGCAGAGTTATATGGAAGGTGGTGGTGATCTCCTCGGCTATTATAAAAAGACCGTGGATACAGGTACAAATCCATTGCCTGCCGGTACCCAAATCACCCTGATCGATTGCCAGAATGGTGACATGAGGTACTATGCAGAGGTGAATCAGGAAACAGCACTTGAGTTATTCAATGGTGGCAATCTGACCTTTAAGGCATCCAACGGCGATGCTTTCACCCCAGCGACCCTCTCGGATTTGCTTAAAATCACTGCTGCAAGTGCAACGGATGAGCAAAAGGCGAATGATGCCGTTGTCAAGTGGGTGCAGTTGGACGAATCGGCAGGCGCAACTGTGAAGGCTTTGGATGAAGAGTCGGTGGCACATTATTACCGTCTCTATGATGAAGCGAATGATACTAATATCAAGGATAATCTTCTTTATACCTTGACAGTCGGCAATTCGTCACCAAGGGAGAACTACTTTGTTGTGATTTCAATTCCCGGCACAGGAAACCATCGCTTGACATTGAACAAGGGCGGCATGGTTTGGAGCAACTCCACCACCAGCCCTCCTTTGGAAGTGCACCAGATTCATCGATACCTCAACGAACAAGGCAAATACACGCAGCAATTGGAAACTGCAATAGATGAATCCTCCTTTAACTTTTTGGCAAACTACACCCAATCTCTTACGGATACTACCACCGTGGAGAACGTGCCGGTGCTGTCCACCAATGCCAAAGCGGAATTCCCTATTGCTGTGACAAATACGGTTTCCTTCAATTCGCAGAACTATACAGATGCTGATCCATTGTATCAAAACCTTGTAATCTCGCTGAAAAAAACAGAAGATGGCGTTACCAAAAACGTGAGTATCCCCAGTGATGCCGTCGCGGTTGATGCAGGCACAGGTACTCGTGAGAATGCCGTAAAACTTTACGCCTATTACACCGATGCATCCTCCGCTCAGCATTACTATGTATGGAACGGCAGCAGTTGGGTGGACAAGGGAAGCGCAAGGACTCCCGCCACCAGCTATTCCTGGAGCGGCAGTGCAGATTCCGGTGAAATGGTACTACCCTTTGCAGCAAAGAACGGTGACAGTTATCAGTACATTGACCTGGCCGTACTAAGAAAAGCATCGGGAAATCAGTTCTTCCTGGAGGCTGATACCACTCTGGAAATGAGTATGGCTTCCATCCTGAACAACAATACGGTTCCCTACGATTCTGCATCCGGGGAAATAATAACTAACTACACTCAGGTGGACGCGACTTCGATTCTCTCATTTACAACGAGCGGTTTGTCATACAGCACGCTGCGAGGCAGTACCTCCGGCAGGGCCAATATCCGTAAGTACTATCTGAACACCTCCAGAGATGCCATCCTGCGGCTGGATTACAGGAACATCGATCAGCTTGGCATCAATGCCCGAGAGGAACAGTCCGCGGTGATCGATACCATTCTGACGCTGGATCTCTCGAATATGGAGGGTTTTACCGGCGATGTAGGAAACTTTAAGACTTTGAGCGAAGCAGACACGGTACAGTTTACTCTATCCTTGAAGCAGAAAGGAAATACGGGATACAGTGATGTTTCCATCGGCTCCTATATGACCGGCGCAGCAATTACGGATGGTTCCGCATTGACAGACTACACCATTACGCTTCATAAGAACGATGACGGAACCTATCCCTATTATAACGCACAGTCAGGAATGTTTACCATTCCCCTATCCTTTACAGTCAACATGGATGTAAAAGAATATGCGAACTACAGGATCTGCGCCGGCGTTGCTTTACAAAAAGACAACGTTCCACAAGATCTTTCTGTAAACGTATCGAGTGCCTTCCTTACCTACACCTATGCCAAGATCAATGTAAATGGATATTGGGAATAATCCCCCCAAAAAAGAAACCCCAGGGGTCACGGCTTCTCCCGTGACCCCTGGGTCTTTTTCATCATCTGTTTCTGATTTGCCTTCTTTTTCAGCATCCGCGCTCTCACGCTCTGCTCTCTTAACTCCTCTGCCTTCTCCTCCGGGATCTGCTTGCTGGTCTTGACCACGAAGGTCTTCCCCGAATCGGATTTCTTGATTCTGACCTTATATTTGAAGTATCCGTGCTTCTCACAGTAGGCCAGGCTGTAGTAGTGCTTGCTGTTGGTGGAGAACCACTTCAGCTTCTTGCGCAGATTTCTGTGGCACAGATAGCATTTGGTGGAGGATACCTCCTTGTCTGCGAAGGCCTCGCTCTTGCTGTCAAATTCTCTGGAAATATACTTGTGATAGGTGGGGAACTGCACCCGGATCTCCTGTTCCCTGGAGGTGGGGGCATGGAACAGATCGTAGGAGACGTACTGCATCACATCCGGATACATCTTGGCGATGACCTGGAGGATCACCGCGGTATAGTAGGCGTCCCCGTAGGCTCTGTGAAAGGATTCCTCCTTGGGAATCTCCAGAAACTCTACGGCGTACTCTAAGGACTTCGCCCCGGAGCCCTTGCCGAAGGATTTGCTGAACAGCTTCTGTACGTCCAGAAATGCCAGAGGTCTGTCTGACAGTGATGTCATGTGATAGAAGCGCATGTTTCGCTGCAGTTCCGTCAGATCGGTGGTGCCCCAGGTACAGAAGCAAACCGGCTCTCCGTTTTCTCCGCTCCAATGAAGAAAAGCCGACGTCACCTCCGGGAAGTACTCTTCCCCCTCCAGGTCGCTCATCGTTAGCTTTAACAGCTTCCTGGGGACGCGGTGCATCTGGCGATACACCTGTGGGCAGATCAATCGGCTGAATTCACCTTCCATCTCCATATCGCTGTTTAATTTCACGGCGCCGATCTCGATGATCTCAAAAGGCATCAAAGCAATCTCCGGTTCCTCACCGGAGCTGCTCTGATTCCATTCTAAGTCAAACACAACATAGTTCACTGGTCGTAACCTGCCCTTCGAATCCAAAGTCCCATCAGACGCGCAAGCATAAAGCAAATTCCCTGAAACTGCTTTTTAGTATGCTCTTCCCCAGTATACCATTTTTTTCGCAGGTTTTCCACAACAAACGCAAGTACTTGCAAGATTTTCCTGTTCAAAGGGCATACAGCGGCTTGTTACGCTTAATTTTTCCTTGATCTGATCCTCGCAGGCCTGGTCGCCGCACCACATTGCCTTCACAAAGCCGGATTTCTCGGTGAAGAGTCTCTCGAACTCTTCCATGGTGGCAGCCACGTAGGTGTGCTCCTCTCTGTGGGCTCTTGCTCTCTCCAGCATCTCGGTCTGGATGGTCTCAAGCAGGGTCTCAACGGTGCTCTTCAGGGCATCCAGGGAGCATTCGATCTTCTCTCTGGTGTCACGGCGGACGATCATACACTTGCCCTCCTCAATGTCTCTGGGCCCTATCTCCACGCGGATGGGGTAGCCGCGCATCTCTGCCTCGGCGAACTTAAAGCCGGGGGTCTTGTCGGAATCGTCTACCTTCACGCGGAAGTTCTTGGACAGCAGATCGCGGAGCTCGTAAGCCTTCTCCAGCACACCGGCCCTCTTCTGCATCACGGGTACGATGCACACCTGGTAAGGCGCTACCTTGGGAGGCAGTACTAATCCTTCGTTGTCGCCGTGTACCATGATGATGGCGCCGATGAGTCTGGTAGTCATACCCCAGGAGGTCTGATAGACATATTTTAAGGTGTTGTCCTTGTCAGCAAACTGGATGCCGAAGGCCTTTGCAAAGCCATCGCCGAAGTTGTGGCTGGTACCGGACTGGAGAGCCTTACCGTCGTGCATCAGTGCCTCGATGGTATAGGTAGCCACAGCGCCTGCAAACTTCTCCTTGTCGGTCTTCTGACCCTTGATGACGGGGATCGCCAGTACCTCCTCGCAGAACTGTGCGTAGAGGTTCAGCATCTGGATGGTTCTTGCCTCAGCCTCCTCAGCGGTAGCGTGGGCGGTGTGGCCCTCCTGCCAGAGGAATTCTCTGGAGCGAAGGAAGGGTCTGGTCTCTTTCTCCCAACGCACGACAGAACACCACTGGTTATAGACCTTGGGCAGGTCTCTGTAGGAATGAATGTCATTTTTGTAAAAATCACAGAACAGTGTCTCAGAGGTAGGTCTGACGCACATTCTCTCCTGCAGGGGCTGCAGGCCGCCATGGGTCACCCATGCCACCTCCGGTGCGAAGCCTTCCACATGGTCCTTCTCCTTCTGGAGCAGGGACTCAGGGATAAACATAGGCAGGTAAACGTTCTCCACCCCCGTTGCCTTAAATCTCTCATCCAGCTGCTTCTGTATCAGTTCCCAGATCGCATAGCCTGCGGGCTTGATCACCATACAGCCCTTGACAGAGGTATAATCAATGAGCTCTGCCTTCTTTACCACGTCTGTGTACCACTGGGCGAAATCCACATCCATGGATGTGATCGCCTCCACCATTTTCTTTCCATCCTGTGCCATAGTTCTCTCTCCTTTTCTCTTTGCTCTGTGACTGTCGTCAGTTGGGGGTGGGGAAGTCGTTTCCTTCCCTTTCGTAACCGGGGTTCCTTCGTTGGGATCGGATTCCTTTGTCGGGATTGGTTCCTTCGCCGGGATTGGGTTCCTTAATCGGGATTGGGTTCCTTTGTCGGGATTAGGTTCCTTCGCCGGGATTGGTTTCCTTCGCCGGGATTGGGTTCCAGCCGAGGCCTATATGTCTGTTGCAGACTGTCGGCGAGCCGCCGGTACTTAGGCTGCGTACTTTGCAGCCTTAGGTACCGCTGCGTGCGAGCCCAAGCGCAAGCGTGTCTGCAAGCAGACATATAGACCTCAAGGCGAAGGAACCCACCTCGTCCGGAACCCCCTTCCCACGAAGGAACCCAGTCCCGACCAGTAATAAAAAACGCCGGCCGCTTCCTTCCCAAAAGGGACCGGAAGCCTCCGGCGGTACCACCCTGATTGACGTCATCTTACGTCCAGCTTTTTCACCTTTAACGCAGGTCTACGCCACACTTCACCGAAACATGCGGCTCGTGCGGTGACTCCAAGGTAGGTTCCGAAGATTTCACAGAAGGGCTTCTCAGCGTACTGCCCTCTCTCTGGCTGCTTCTTTGCTTCGTACTGGTCCTTTTCACAGTCTTATGCTATGACTGAAATTGTAGTGCACGAAAGTGCTTTTGTCAAGTCACAAGTTCCCGGAATGCTTGCAAATTCGGCAGTCAGACGGTAAAATGGTACACAGAAGATCTACGCCTGCACCTTAGGACTTCCGGAGCGCCCTATAGGTTTCGTCCGGCCAACGCACAGAAAGGAGTACGCCATGCATCGCATCATCGAATATTCCATCACCGCGGCAGACAGCGGCAGGAAGATCAGTGAGTTTCTGCGAAAGCGGGGATACTCCGCCCAGACGCTGATTCGCCTGAAGAAGGACCCCCGGGGGATCCTGAAAAACGGCGTCTCCTCTTTCCAGAATGTTCGGCTGGAGGAAGGGGACTGTCTCACGGTGTGCATCTGCGAGGAGTCCTCTTCGGAGCACATACCACCGGTGGAGTTGCCCCTGGATATCCTCTATGAGGACGAGGATCTCTGCGTGATCAACAAGCCCGCCGGCATGCCCATTCACCCCTCCCTGCACAATTACGAGAACTCTCTGGCCAACGGTCTGGCCTATTATTATGCCGCGCAGGGGGAGCCCTTCATCTTCCGCTGTATTAACCGGCTGGATCGGGATACCTCCGGGCTCACCGTTATCGCCAAGCACTATGTCAGCGCAGGGATTCTGTCGGAGATGGTGAGCACGCCGCCGAAGCGCCTGTGTCGGGAGTATCTGGCCATCGCACGGGGGACGCTGCCGCACAGAGAGGGCACCATCCATGCGCCCATCGCCAGAACCGGCAGTTCCATCATTGAGCGATGTGTGAATTTCGACACCGGGGACGATGCCATCACCCACTACCGGGTCCTTGCGGAAAAAAACGGGTACAGTCTGCTCTCCCTTCAGCTGGAGACAGGCCGTACCCATCAGATTCGAGTTCATATGAAATATTTGGGGTTCCCTTTGATCGGGGATTATCTGTACAATCCGGATATGGAGCAGATGACCAGACAGGCACTCCACTCCTACCGCCTGTCCTTTCCCCATCCCATCACGGGAGAAGTGCTCACCTTTACAGCGCCGCTGCCGTCAGATATGGCAGCTCTGTTCCCGGAGTACGGCGTCTAGCTCTTCGCCAGCACCTTCAGCGCCTTCTCTCCGATCAGGCACTCGCCGGTCTCCTTCAGCTGAAATGCCACTTTTTCCTCAGCGGAGTACAGGCTGGCAAATTCCAGCGCCTGAACGCAGGTCATACCGAACCGTTTGAAGGACGCACCGCCCTTGGTCAGCAGCAGGAAGAAATACTCACCCATCTTGTACAGGGAGCTCTCCACCCGAAGATTGGCCGGCAGCACCGAGGCAAAGTCCATCACCCTGCCCACGGAAGCAAAGCAGAAGATCGCCAGATCCGGTCTGGGAACAGACTCAGTTCCTGCATCCTTTCCCTTCTCCCCGAAGGAAGCAGCCTCCACCGCCTTAACTTCTGACTGCTGCCCGCTCTTGGCCAGCTGAAACATTTCCTTCAGGTCCTTCAGGTAATCTGCAAACTGTCCGCTCAACATGGAGCCTTCTGCATCCTTATCCGCAAAGGTCAGCACCACGCCCTGTTCGGGCACCACCATGATCTGCATCTCGATGGCAAACCGGGGCGGCTCATAGCCCACCTCTTCACTTGCCTTCTTCATGATCTCCTGGACCAGCTCTCTGGCCTTCTCGGAACGGGTGATAAAATCGCTGTATTCCAGCTCATATTCTTTTAACTCTTCATTCGAAAGGAAGCACTTTACTGTCTTCTCATCAAGTCTCACAATTCTCATACAATATCACACGCCTCTCTGTCAGAGTCTATTATCGCAGATTTTTGCAGAAATGGCAATGGGGAAAGTTTCATCCGGTCAATACTCAGCCCCTTTTACATCCTCTTCGTAATCTTCCATCAGCCTTTCGGCACAGATCTCATCCAGCTGGGCGTAGTACTCCGCCATCGCACTCTCCGAGTAGGCACGGGCCTGCTTCTCCATATACTGTCCATAGTATTCCTGGAATCCTTCCGGAGTGTCGGTGCCATGTTTATAGTCGTTCATTTCCTGAAGATATTCCCTGCAATACATGAAGATACGCATCTTTTTCTCGGACTCAGACGCATTCAGATACAGCCGTACCAGGCGATATTCCACGGCATGGTACATTTCATGCAGCGTCACCTCCAGCACCTTGGGGGCACTTCCCTGGGCTAAAAACGTGCTGTTCAGCACGATCTTCTTTCCCCGGTCATCGTAGTGTCCCAATGTATTTGCTCTCATATCCTCCGTTTCCACGACGATCGGGTAGTCAATGCCCCAGTAATTCCTCTCGCAGTCACAGATCGTCTGAACTACCTCCAACCGTTCCGTGACAGTCAGAGGACTCCACGTTTCTTCAAAGCGTATTTTCGAGATCGTATCGTAAAGACTGTCAAGGCTGTCGGAACTTTTCTTGTAGTTCAGATCAAACCCCTCGACAGAGACCTCCTTGTAGGTGAATACCACAAATGAGCTTCCGTACTTCAGACGGAAAAAACAGAGGGGGATCATCATACAAACCGCAAGGAATGCGATACACATAGATACACTGTGATACAGCCTCACGGCACTCCTTCGAAGGAGATAGGATCTCTTCACCTTTCCCGGCAGGGCGGCAAATTTCCGGCTGCGGGGTACCTCGTAGGGAAGCATTTCCCACTCATAGTAGATCAGTGCAATGATTGAAAGCACTACGGCTACTGCCGCCAGCCAGAAATAAGAGAAATAGGCCAGCATGGAATAGATCCCCACTCCAACCAGAGAGTCCGTCACTGTAGCCTTGGCAGACATACATTTCCGCCATCTGACAATAGTTCCCAGCAGAGAAAACCCAATCAGCAGGGCATAAAAGCATCCCGCGGATGTTTTTTCCGATAAACTCCCGATGGGGCGAAAGACAAAATCCCGATATACATAGCCCACAAGAAACCCCAAAAGAAGATGCCCGGTCAGACACTCCAAAGGAGAAATGATTGATCGGTCTTTCATTCTGATTCGTCTTGCCATACCGGGCCTCCTCTCCTGTAAATGCAGATCATAGAAATCGGAAATCCCTACTTTCTGTACATCGTTCCTCCGCACTGGCTGCACTTGATCTGATTCGAGAGAGTTAATACTCTGACCTCATATCCGCATTTACTGCACTGGAACCAATCGGAATGAAACTGTCCCTTGGGAATCATAAGTTTTCTCTCCTCAGTTGTTCTTTCACACCCTGTGTTCCTGTTCTTTCTTTCGTTCATAGTTCTTTCTGCCTCGAAAAGAGGCTTTCCCCTTTCTTTGTATTTTAATGCCCCATCGGGGTCATTTTCCATTTATATCCCAAACACAAGCATTATGATAAAAATACAGAAGAGATGCCTGCCGAATGAGCCTTTTTTCTTTGTCTTTGTCACATATTTCGTACAAATGATTGCTCCGCTGGGAGAAATATAGTCATTGCCGTCCTTGGAGGAGCTCTGTTTGGTATACTCCGGATATTTGGATGGAACGAAAACCTCCCCCAGCGTATTGTTTTGCAGATTCATGATCCGTTCCTGGCGGATGGTTTTCTTCACCTTTGCCCCGCCCGGAAATACAATGAGGTAGACGATGAGTCCGATCACCCAAAACATCCCCCCCGGATTGGCATTACTGAAGGTGACCAGGATCCATCTGCTGATCACAAACGCAATAAATCCTCGAAACAAAAGTTTCATATTATTTCCTCACGTGACACAGCTGTGTCATCAACTTTCTGCTTTCTTACAATGATCACATCTTCGACAGTCTTCGCTGTGCTTCAGACTTCTCAAAGCGATCGGAGTGGGGAATGCCTTCTTCCAGAAGGGTTCCGCAAAGGTTCTGTCGTCGGTTCCGGAAAAAATAGTATACTGCGTCATCTTATGCATAATACGAGGATTATACTTTTCATTGTGTCGATTCAGAATATCGAGAACCACCTTATTGAATAAGGAGGTTCCAAATTCCAGATCCACATCCAGACCGGGTTCAAAGCTGCCCTTTGCAAGCTCCTCCTCACCGATGTAAAAATGATTGCGGCGCTCTTCTGCGATACTGTTTTCGATCTGGCTCTTAAAGGCACAACGATAACAGATATCGTGCCGCTCCGGAAGACAGGTGTACATCTCACCTGCCCAGGCTCTGGTCATAAAGCCCAGCGCCGCAAAAGGGGCGCCGAAGTCATATGCGATATCACATGCAGCGGCGTTTCCCAATCGATTGTCACAGGTTCCGATAAAGATAGCTTTCTCAGGAGTGATCCACTCTTCGTACCTTTCTCGGGGTACCTCCTGGATTCTCTGATAAAACTTCTTGATCTGTGCATTGGGATTAATGCGATAGATTCTCTCAGCGACGGCATCCACCTTGTATCTTCCTACATCCACAAGGCTGCACTGATGTCTGCAGACATTATGTATCTCCATACAATCGGTATCGATCAGTACAAACCGGCCCACACCGGAACGTGCCAGCTGCAGCGCAACACAGCTCCCCACAGAACCGCAGCCGCTGATCACTGCACACATCTCATCCAGCCAGTTGGTTTCGATCAGGCCGGAATTACGGGAGAACACATCCTGCCTGATGGTATAGATATCAGGAGTCAGTTCATCTGTTCTCCCGATATCAGCCTGCACAAGAGTCATAGCCAGTTTCTCACCGACCCATTCCCCTTTTACATAGACAGCGGGAAGATCTATGTCACTCTCTCCAATGAAGCCTATCAAAGAGGTCATCAGCACTTCTGCCGGTTCATTTCCTTCCCAACCGATGATCACATGATAACCGGAATCCTCACGAAGATATCCATAGACAGGTCCGACATATCCTGCCTGATTTGCGAGAGCCTCCGGAACCATAATTTTGTTGGCCGGCAAAGGTTTCACAGTGTCACTCTCGCTCAGGAAGGAAAGAACGTCCTCATCAAATATACACTCGGCCTGCATCATATCCAGGTCCAGATCTTCTTCCAAACCGTCTGATTCTGCTCTGTCTTCCAATTCCGCCATTACACTTCCTCCTCGTCGGCAGCTTGTTCTGCCTCCGGAATCACTTCTTCATTTTGTTCAGCCTGATCGGATCCCTCCGGATCGGTTTTCTCCGGCTCGTTTTCCTCTGCCGCGGACTCCTCCTGCTCCTCGGTCACAGGCACATCGCTCATCAGTTGGGACAGAATTCGTTCTGTCTGTGACAACAGGGTATCGATGGAGGTCTCAAGCTCTTCCACTCTGGTTGTCAGTTCATCGAGTCTTTGACCTGTGTCACATCCGGCATCTCCCACGATCCGCCTGATCCTGCCAATCAATTCATCATAGTTACACCCGGGATGTCCATTACCGGACACGCTGTTCTCCGATACGGTTGTTTCAGTTGCTTCCGCCGAACGGGGTCTGTCCGGCTCCGCTGTGCGGCACTGCGCTTTCTTTCGTGCTGCAATCGCTTCCAGGTTGATCACCTGCTCATAATAGATCTGAAGATCTCTTCCGTTTTGGGCTGCACGTCCGGACAGTTCATTAGCATCTGCAAACTCTAATAATTCAGCCGGAAAATATTTATCTCCCACATCGTATCGAATGCGCATAATATCATCATCGTAGCAGTAATAATAGGTCATCCGCAGCTTTGGGTCGATATTTACCAGCATGGACAGCAGTCCCAGTTTCAGATCTCTTAAATTGCTTCGAATGGTGCTTTCATCCTGACCGGAAAAATAATCCATGCTGCCGGGATGTCGATGCCAAAATCCCAGAATGGTCAATGGCTTTTTATAAATCTTACTTAATCTCCTGGCCTGGTAATTCACATAATTGGTATCCCACTGAAAGAATGCGACCTGATTTACAGTGTTCAATCCTGCATCCACTGCTTCCACAATGTACCAGGCCCGATTCACAATATATCCCAGGAACACGCCGCCTGTCTCATTCTGTCCATTGGACATTACTTCGGAAATAACGGTTGCGTATGCTCTGTCGGAGATAAAGCAATGAATGCATCTGGGATTCTGTTGACTAAATTCTATGTATCTCATGTTGTCTCTAAAAAAGCTCATATAGATCCCCCAAAAAAGAATCAATCCGTCATTTCAGCATCAAATTCCTGAAGTGCGCATCATCACACCATTTGTTCCAAACCTTTTTGCTGCGCATTCCAATCTCGAAATGCAATGCCCAGTCAGCTGCCCACGCGGCAACACTTACAGCGGAATTTGCTGCATGCGTACCATCTTCCACGTCCTCTGTGCGGCGAGTGCAAAGATAGGTTCCCAGATTATCGTCCTTTAAAAGATGAGGAACTCCCGGTCTGCCATGCTTTGCTGCGATCTCCCTGAGTTCATCTACCTTTGGCTTAATCGGAAACACTTTGATGGATCCTCCATAGGTATGATTATGAGGATGGTTCTTGTCATACACCAGCATAAACCGCCAGGTGTTTGAGAAACCGGTCTCGCTGATTTTCATATCGATTACCCAGTACATATTTCCGGTTGACTGCATAAATCCAAAGCCTGCCTTGGGAAACTTCTTCTTCATAGCAGCCACTTCGGTTCTGAATAATCTGTGATCATTCTTGTTGTACCATTGTGTGGGATCACCGGGCATGGCAGCTGCCGCAAAGGATTTGCCTGAAATACTGGTACCGTTATCACTTGTATTGGTGCCTTCATCCAAATGCACAATTCCTTCCCCGTCAACGGAGAGCTCATCTTCATTGAACACTGCGTCTGCCAACAATTCAAATTCCCGGGTTTCTGTCAGAGGTTCTCCCGCAAAGGATCCGTCTGAGATTCTGGCACCGTTATCACTTGTGCTGGTGCCGTCATCCAAATGCACAACTCCATATTCGTCCACCACCATGGTATCTCCATTGTACAGCGCGTCTGCCAGATTGTTCATTTCCTCCGTCTCTGACATGGGTGTCCCGGCAAAAACTCCTGAATACAGCATAATTTCTTCCTCCTCTTGTAACTTTCTATTCCTTATCACAACACATCTCTTGGATCCAATCCCGAGAGCAATTCGAGAAAACTGATCAATACAAGTGCCGCTGCTGAGTCATATTGCGGATAATTCGCATATTTTTTCAGGATACCAACCACATATACCGTTCCCAGCTCCCGGTCTTTGACACTTTTAATGCAATACTTACTATTGCAGATTGCTTCATTCAGCTTCCTCGTCGTGTTTTTTACAACAATTCCCACATCCGCATTGTTTCTTGAAAAAGTATCGGAATACACGATCCGTAGGTCAAGAAAATAATTCACGCCTTTTGTTGCATAATACAAATTCAATTTCCAGGTCAGTCGTTTTGTCTCAGGTAATGCCATCAACTCAAACTTCGCATTGAAATCCTTTAACAATCCGGCCATGCCGTCTTTTTCACGCTTTAAGAGTTCCAGATCGTTCCGATACCAGGGTAAACTGTTTGCACTCTCTGTACGAGGTTCGGGAGATACCGCATGCTCCGTTATGGGGGGACTGTCCTGTTCACGCAGTTCGTCACTGATATAGCGGATGCAATTTCCCCAAATAGAAGGGAAACTGCCCTGAATATAGTGGCGAATCTTCAACGGTGCATTGATGACTACCGGACAATCCAGCAGTCCATCCTCCAGCATATGATAGATCCTCTCCAGCAAAATTGTCGCCCTGCGTTCATTGTAGTCCAACCGGTGAAAACCATCAATATAAATGACTCGGCCTTCTCGATTGCTGATATTTTGAAAATTTTTCAAAAGGACTTCCAGGCGTTCGGAACTGCTTAACAGCGTCAGCAGATCAAACCCGGCAATCTGACGGTTTCGAAGTTCTCCTTTTTGATACAAGAAAGATGTCAGCATCGTCAGAAAGGAGTCGTACTTGTCCGTCACGCTGCCGCAGAGAAAGATCAGCTTGATCGGGTAAGCTCCTGCTTCTTTGGATGCCATTCTCACGATCCGTTCAAAAACCGGTGATTCGTTTCCCCCGATTCTTTCGGATTGCTCGTCCCTTCTTACATCATTTATCATAATGACTCTACCTCCTCCTGTACCGCACCATATGCCTTAGCAACCTAAATTGCATTAGTTTCTTTCCAAAAGAGATTACAGGAAATCCTCCTCTGTCAGGGTCATCATCTCTTCATCTGTGAGTTCTTCCAGCTCGCTGATTCGATCATTCTGATTCAAGATTGCAGCTTCCAACAGGTTCCTGACCACTCTGCCGTTGCCGAAATCGGAGCCATTCACACTTTTCTCACGCAAAAGGAGCTCACGTGCCCTGTCCCTGGCACCGTCTGTCAGGCAATATCCGTTGCTTCCGCATTGCAGCTCCAGAATGTCCATCAACTCAGAGAGAGCGTAGTCCTCAAAATGAACGGTTGTAGTGAACCTGGATTTCAGACCGGTGTTGGATTCCAGAAAGCCCTGCATCTCATTGGGATATCCGGCAACAATGACAGCGATATGATCTCTGTTATTTTCCATATAGCGCAGGATCGTGTCGATTGCTTCCTTTCCAAAGTCATTCTCAGAACGCTTTGACAGGGTATAGGCCTCGTCAATAAACAAAACTCCGCCTCTCGCTCGATCCAGTACTTCCCTGGTCTTCGGAGCAGTCTGTCCCACATAGGAAGCAACCAGATCTTCTCTTCCGACCTCCACCAACTGCCCTGTTTCCAGAATTCCCATGGCCTGATACAATTCACCGATCAAGCGTGCAACTGTGGTCTTTCCTGTTCCGGGATTCCCGGTGAACACCATGTGGAGACTGGGCTTTTTCACCTTCATCCCCCGCTCTTCTCTCTTTCGATCCATATTGACCTGGTTCAAGCGCTTCCGCACCTGTGTTTTTACCTGGTGCAATCCGATGAGCTGATCCAGCTCGTCAAGTAATTCCTGCAGGGATTTTTTCGGTTCACTTTTTTCGGCGGGATCGATCGTATCCGGCAGTTGGAAGTCCTCTGCCTCAAGGGTGGTTACCTGCTCTCTGGTCCAGGACTCCACCGAAGAGAGTCGCGTCGCTTGTCTCCTGACAGCGTCCTCAAAACTGTTTCGGACAAATCTGGCGTTTCCAAACCGCTCTCCGCCGGCCTCTCTTCCCTTCTTCATCACCATCGCAGCCTGTTCCCTTGCCTGCTCTGACAAAGTGCATTGATTCTTCTCACAGATCAGGTCAAGAATGGCCATCAATTCTTCATCGGAATAATCGTCAAAGCGGATCTGCCTGGAAAACCGGGATTGCAGACCTTCATTATCCGCAATAAATTTCTCCATCTTGCCGGGATAACCCGCCACGATCACGACCAGATCCTCCCGATGATCTTCCATGTACTTTACCAGCGTATCGATTGCTTCATGTCCGAAGTCTCCTTCACCACCGTCGGACAGAGCATACGCCTCGTCGATGAACAGCACGCCGCCTCGTGCCCGCTCCAATTCAGCAATTGTTCTCTGGGCCGTCTGCCCCACATAAGGGGCCACCAGCTTGTCACGACTGCTTTCCACCAGATGACCGCTGGACAGAACCCCCAGACAGCGATAGATCTCACCGATCAATCTGGCAACGGTAGTCTTACCGGTTCCGGCTCTTCCGGAAAAAACCATGTGAAGACTCTGGGTAACGGGAGATATTCCCTCCTCTATCTTCCGTTGATTGAGCTTCTGCGCGTCAATCAGGCTGTTCACCTCTTTCTTCACCGATTTCAGGCCTACCAGAGAGTTCAGTTCCCGAAGCAATTCCTCCAGACTCCGCCCGGGTTTCATATCGGGAAGCTCCACTGCGATCCGGCCCACTGCCCAGTCTGCTTTCTCTGCCTTTTGATCCGCCGGCTTTTTATTGTTTTTCAGTCCGAAAATACCGTAGACCTCCTCCACCACCTTCCGGGTCAGCAAACCGTCCCAGTCACTCTCCCCGGCATACTTCTCATCCACAAACCGAATCAGTCTGTCACTGATTTCCGTCATGGACTCAAAGCTCACATGTCTGCGGCCGGCATAGGTTGCGGACAGAAAGGTATAGTGGGAAACCAGTTCCTGCAATTGCCCGTAGTTCAGCTTGATTTTGTTTCCCCTTTTCGTTCCCACAACGGCAAGATACCGAAGCAGATTTCTCACCTCATCCTCACCGGGCTTTTCGATCTTGATACAGCTGACAGGATTCAGTTTATCACCGGACAGCATAAATTTGCTCTCCAGTCCGTAGGATCTGAGCCTGTTCACCAACACAGCCTCATTCTCGCCTGTCTCCGGGAAAAGCATCAGGCAGATATTTCCCTTGCTGTTCTTCTCCCAGATATCCAGAATGTCATCTCTCAGATTTGAGTTCTGCATATCTGTGGTCAGGATATTGTAGAAGATCACAGCCATATGACTGTTCTCCTTCAGCATCAAAGGCTGAATCTTTTCCATAAATTCCGTCATCACCATACCGCGATAGGAATAGTGTACCTTGCGGGCGGCGGAAGAAGGACGAGGGTTAGTCGAAGATACTGCAGAGCCTCCTTCCCTCTCATCCGAAGCTTCACTGATGTCGCCGGGCGCATAGTCTCCAAACAACTCCGCCAGCGCATCGCTGACCTGAGAGCCGGTTCCCCGGGAAGCAGTCTCTGTCTCTGAAGGGGCGGCATTTTCGGAGGAACCGGTCTCGTTTTCCTTCTCCTCGAAATCGCCGGACAAGGGAGATGGCAGCGGAATACCGCTGTTGCCGGAGAAAAAGAAGCGGGCACTCTTTTCATCGTGACAGTAAGCCCCCTTTGTTCCCGCCCCGCCATAGAAGATCACATGCTCAAAGCCTCTGCTCTTCAAATACTTCACAAGATAATGCTCGATATCGCGGGGCAGCAGATCCGGACACCAGATCTTATCCTTCAAATTTCCATAGATGACAAATGACTTTGTCTTGGAAAGATTTGTATCTAAAAATGTGTTCATGTCTTATCTCACTTCAAAAGAATTTATACAATCTCTTTCACCGGCAGATTCTTCACTGACTCTTTGCTGTCCATCTCTGTGCGGGTGGAGGGCTGATTCACCTGACCTTTGCATCCCAACACCCCGCCAAAACCGGCACGGCTCAGTGCTGCGTTCAGATGCTCTCGCAGTTCCTGCTTCTCTGCCTCGGTGACCGGTCTGTCATTCCCATAAAATGTCAGGATCTCCATCGCCATTTTTGCAATGTCTCCGGAAGCTACGTCGTTATCCAACGTGATCGATATGGTATTTCCTGTGGTCTTCTGCACAAAGTGCACCACCAGCTTCTGGCTGGCATCCCCGCCTGCAGGCATGGCCCAATCCATCTGATAATCCTGCTCGGTCATGAAGTCAGCCACCACCTCCAGCACATGCATTCTGTCGTAATATCCGCGCATGATCTTTTGGGAGAAGTCAATGATATGTCTGGTCTCCGGCTCGATCTCCTCGTCATATTGAATCCGGAATCTCTCATATTCATAGACTGTGGACAGCCCCTGACTGCATTTGGCAATGTACTCCTCCAGCAGTTCGATCTGCTTTTTGTACTTTCCCTGGCTGAAATGATCCAGATCCACCCGAACCTTTTTTTTATTGCGCTTGGTCTCGTCCACAAACTCGATGTACCGCTGTGCCTTCATCTCCTCACAGAGGCCCTCCAGCTTGGCTCTCATCTCCATAGCCAGCATGTCCATCTCCAGTTCGTTCTGAACATGCTCGGAAGCCATGATCGCACTCTCTCTGATCACTGTCTTTGCATTGGCAAATGCTCCCTGAAACATCTGTGCGTCCATCATTGCCCTTGCCTTCTGTAAAGCGGCGTAAAGATTCGATACCTGATTTTGAAAAGTGACATCGGAACCGGACTTCGCCATGGATTCCACCACACGATAGGAAGCCTCCGCATCCCGAAGCATCTCCTGCGCCATACTCTTCTGAAGGGTAGCTGCAGCCACACTTTGATCCGCCCATTGTACCAGTGCTTCTTTCTCCGCGTTGCTCTGATTGATCGTCTCAACACACTCGGCCAGCCGCTTCTCTCCATCCTCAATGATCCTTTTCCGGATCACCTTGCTCTCTTCCGACAGCTTTTGGGTGATCACCCCTCTGCCGGCAGCGATCCTTCTCTCCAGCTCTTCCACAGAGGCTTCGTCGGAAACAAACTCCTTCAGCTCCTCCCCCAAAGCCTCGAACTGCTTTGACATTTGTTCTGCAAAATCCTTATGGGCAGTTACCTGTCCGTTTACCACAGAGCGCATCTGAGCGTACAAAGCTTCCAGCTGTGTGCTGCACTGACTGACATTCAATTCTTTCTCCCGTCGTCTCTCCCCAAAATACTCCCATGCATGTTTTCCCAGATAACCGGCCGCCTTCAGCGTGCCGTAGGCTAAACCTATCATTGCCGTACCGGCGATAACATACGGTGCACACGCAACAACTAAAACTCCTCCGATGATTGCTCCACCTGCTTCTCCACTCATTTGTAACCCTCCTGGTCTAATGGTATTTTCTCTCTAAATATCGAATCTGCTCTTTCGAGCTGGGTTCTTTTCTTCTGCTGTTTTCTTCTGCTGTGACGGTCTGGCTGCCGATGCCTCCCGCATAGACGCCGAACACGCGAATCGTCTGCACATTTTTCGTGATCCGTTTTATGTTGGTGTCGATGATCTCTCTGACGGTAATCGGATCCTGCAGCGTTTTTGCCTCCATGGAGACAATACATTCATTTCTGACGGCCACTCCGTAGGTTCGAACCGGAAGGAAGGTGATCCGCACGATATCCATCCCCTGGATCGTCACATCCAGATCAAAGCAATCCAAAGGATTCTGATGATACTTGGTTCCCTTCGGATACCATTCCGCACTTCGAATTTCTTCCCCGGGAGAACGGTAGCCTACCCGCAGGATCTGATAGCCGATCTCCTGCAGACATTGTATTGCTTTTCGCGCGGATACCCACCGCTCATCTGAAAACAATCTCTCGTTTAAGATACAGGTAGTGATGGCCGCCAGCTCATCCTCCCATTTGTGTGCTTCGGACACCTGACCGAAAATCCCCTTGCGCTGGAGCTGCTCCTGCTGCTTCAGATACTCTGTGACTCCAACTGCTTCAACCTGGCGGATAAACTCCATTGCCTCCTGAATTTTCTTCTTGTAGGGCGAGTAGGATCCACAGCTCCAATAATTCAGTTCCTTCTCATTCATCCGAAACGTTCCGGCAGCGGTCTGAAGCTCATGCCCTTCCAAAAGGGTAATTCTTTCGGAGATCCCTTTTATGATCCGGGCATAATCCTGAAATGCCAGCATCCATTCATGTAACGCCTGCTGCACCTTTGTCTTCAGCAGAGAAAACTCCATCTCAATACTGCCGGCATCTGCCGCGGCAGCCTGGTACATTTCCTGCCGGATCTCACTCTCCACCTGCTTCGCATGGGAATCAATGATGTCGAATTCTCCCTTGAAGAAAAACTCATGGGGCTGGGTCCTTGTGGATTCCCTGGCCGCCTTCATCTGTTCCATTGCAGTGGCGGCAAAACTGCGGTGAACCTGATCCACCATCTCCGAATGCGCCTTCATCTTCTGCAGAACGGACCGAAGCTCTTCGTTGCATTCCGACAGTTCCTTCAGTTTTTCTTCCTGAAGAGAAGCGATCCCGGAGGCTTCTTTCTCCAACGCCTCATATTGTTCATGTGCCTTGCGAATCATCTCTTCCTGAAAGGACTGAATTCTGGCCGTATAGAGTTCCTCGGTCTCATCCCGCATCCTCTGAAGCGCACGCTCGTATTCCGCCTTGAAAGCGTCAAGCCTGCGATTCATTTGACGATTCATCTCTCTTCGAAATTCCTCTTCCTGTCGACGCAGGGATGCAATCTGGGATTCCAGATCACGAATCTGTCGACGCAGGGATGCCTCAGTTGCCATCTGTATTCTCTCCTATTTCCTCGCTTGCAGGTATCGTTCCGTCACCACATAAGATGGCATCGTCCACGGCATTGTTGAATCTCTCCCGCAATTTTAAGATAAACGCGATCTTCTTCTCTGCTTTTTCCAGTTCCTTTGCCGCTTCATCCAGTGTTTTTGAAATGGAGCCATGCTTTAAATGATACCCGTCCTCCAGCAAGTCGATGGTCTCCTGATCCAGCTGCAGATGCACTTTGATCTCCTCCAGCTGTGCCTGCGCCGCCTCACAATCCAGCTCTGCCACTTCCTTTTGATCCTCCAGATCACCGATTTGAACCTTCAGCGCCTCCAGTTCCTCCTTACGTGAGAGAAGCTCCCGGGTCTTGGATTGAATGGCACTGTTTGCCTCGTCGATCTGCCTTCCGGTCCCCTCTGCCTCCTGCTGCAGACGATCCACCTCCTGCTTCAGTGTTTCCAGCGTCTGCCGTTTGATCAGATTGTCGGCGGAAAGTGCAGCACTGTTTTGGTTGAGGATCCCAAGCAATTCCTCCATTTTGGCAGAAACGATTCCCTGCAGGCTTCGGGACGTGGCCTGTTCCCTCTCCAGTTCCCCCTGCAGGCGCTCTATCTGAGCCTGCTGCTCTCCCGCAGGCGGCAAAGGCTGTGTCTGAACCTGCTGCTCTCCCGCAGGCGAGAAAGGCTGTGTCTGGGGGATATCCGGCCGTCCTTCTTCCGCATTGTCCTCCTTCGTCTGAACCTTGATCTGGTTCACACCGGAAGGATAGATCTCGATTCGACTCACCCTGTGGAAGAATTCGCTGCTGCCTCCCAGTATCAATGTCACATCACCCAACGGTTCCTCAAAGGAAATCGTGATAACCTCATCATTTCCGTCCCTGACATTCTCGCGGAGGTAAATAAAAACATCGTCTCGCTCGATGATCCAATGTCCAACCAAGACAGCAGCCGGCTTCATAGCAAAATTAATATCCAATACCGGATGCGCATCACCTTGTCTCTGAATGACACCTCTTCTCCGACCGAAACTCCCCCCAGTAGAATGGGGAAAAACTTCAATGACAGACCCACCTTTATATGTAATAATTTTCTCCATAGCTCCTCCTAAGCATCTCTGTTCTTACCCTCCGGCGTGTCTGATCCCAAACCCTTAATTCTTTGCCAGATGGCAGCCTGGTCCCTGCTGGGGATTCCAACCATCAACGTCTTGTCTCCCTGTAATCTGACTTCGATCTGACGCCCTCTCGGCTGATGATAATAACCTTCTATCTGATCTTTGTACCGTTCTGTCAGCGGCAGGATCCGCTGGTTGGAAGACCCCCGAAAAGGATCGTTGTTGTTCTGTTCCTCCAGGTACGGTCCATCGATCAACAGATCGATCTGTGACAGAAAGTCCCGAATTCCTTCCTCTTCCTCTGCCTTTTCCAACAAAGTCTCATAGACAAATCCCGTGTAGACGATGACGCCGATCTCCTTTTTTTCGCGCACCACCTTCAGCAGCCTTGCCAGTTCAGCAGCCTGCAGCATGGGTTCTCCGCCGCTGATCGTGATTCCTGCGGCGGAAATCGACAATATCCATTCCGCCAGCTGCTCCACAGTCTCTTCCCGAAAAGCTCCATACCTGAAATTCCGGGCGATACAGCCGGGGCAGTCAAAACAGCAGCCGTGCACCCACAATACCGCTCTTTCTCCGGGACCAAGAAGTCCGGTGGAATCAATTTTTTCGCTATATCGAATCACGTTGTCAACCCTCTACCTGAAGCTTTATGACATTGTCGGAGAGCAGCTTTGTTCCCTCCCGGTTGTAAAGAGCAATCTCCACAACACGGTCAGCAGGATTATATCGCACCTGCAGCAAAGATTTCTCCTCCGGCCTGCCTGCCGGTACTCCTACGCTTGTCTTCGCACCGGAAGCATACGGGATCTTCTGGATCGGATCCCCTTTCACCACAAAGAAATCGTAGCGGCGTGAGATTCCCCGGTCTACCTCAATCTTGCGGATACGCGGCATCTGCTCCAATTTCATCAATTTTGTATATTTTGTCTGTGTGGAGGATTTCACCACAAGGTAATATTCCAAGCCGGATTCGGCGGGTTCCCCAATCTCTACGGCAACAGTGTAGTGATGTGTGCCGGGGCGAAAAGGAAGCTTCTGAAGTTCCGATACGGTATAGTTCTTTCCGTCTGTGCCCTTGATCAACTTACCCTTTGCGATCTGGGTGTGTGGAATCTCCACTGTGATGGTTTCTGCGAAAACCTCCTGTCCATTACACACATATGAGATCTTTGCTGAGGAGTCACACATCTGCACTGCGTCCAACAACAATCGAATGCCCTCTTCTCTCTTGGAGGGATCCCATGACGTGAATTTCATGATCGCCGCGTCAACAAGCGCAAGAGGAGGACAGTCTTCTATTACATTCCGGTCCTTATAGATGGCTTCCTCCGTGATCAGACTCTCGTGTTGTCCGCGCATTTCTCTCATCTGCACCACTTTTTTACCATTGTGTTCATAGAAGTAACGGCCCTTTGTGATGAAGTAGGCCAACAGTCCTAACGTAAACAACCCGTCCGCCTTACAGTACCGCTTTCTTTCTTCCAGAATGATCTCCGGTGACTGAAAGTACAGGTCCATATAACGTAACTTCGCCAGAGAATCTACGGAAACCGTTCCGTCCTCATTTATCACAATGTTTTCCGGAGTCCCATATCTCAATCCGTTTCCTTCGAGTGCATTACAAAGACAGTAAATTGCATCAATAGATTCCTCATATGCCGGTCTATTACCCTGGTTTCCAACAAAACGCTCAAACAGTGTCTTCATCCTTCTGCTCCCATCCTATGTATTCTACCGTCCCTTATCTCGGGCGAATCAGCGAAACAACCAAATAGATCAAAACGGCAATGGCTGCCAGCGATACGAAAATGGAGGAAATCGTTCCACCGATCGCGGCAATAAAGCTGCTCCAATTGATGATCACGGAAATCACACATAAGAGCAGGAAAAGAACTGCCCATAGCACCAGAAAAAATTTGATTTGCTCCCAAACTGTATCTCTCATCTTTTCTCCTCACCATCTTCTTCGAGGGCCTCTCGTCAACCATCTCCACAGAAATACAATGATTAAAACTACAACCAGTATCCCCACCAGATCACATACGAGAGATAAAATCAGACCAAACAGCGCCGTTGTGATCGCTCCGAAGTTGGCAATTACGCCGATCACCATTGCCGCAGTGATCCCCCAAAGGAGAATCTTCAGCCAGGGCCAATCTCTGATATTGGCAAAGGGGCTTCTGTATACACCGCTGCCTGCGGGTCCGAACACATCGTCAAAGGAAGGACTCTCTCCCTCGAACACTCCCGGAATCTGTTTTGTATCTCTTTTTTGTGCCGAAGGATTATGTGTTTCAGATTGCGGAATCTCCTTCACGTCCGTTTGGTTATTCCGGCGAGACTGTTGCGTCTTCTCTCCATACTTTTCCCACAAATCATCAAAGCTCATCTTGCTCTCGTCTCCTTAGTGTTGTGTTATCCGATGTGATCCTTTGCGTGAAATCGGCACAGGTTCTGTATAAGCTCACCTGATCCTCCCTGTCTCCTCTCACAGCGATCTGAAAACCCTTCATATCCTGAACCGTCACCCGCTGTTTTTCCTGATAGGACATGCCTGCATGGGGCGCCGCAGTACCGGGCGCATGAAACAGGCCGGGGCCATATCCGACTCCTCTTACCACCTCTGCGTGCCTGTATTTCCCATACTTTCCCAGAATGGTCTCCTGATCTGCATGGTCTTCCGATCCGCTGTGAAGCACAACAAGAGAATGGAAATTGTCAACTAAGATACTGCGTTCTCTCCCCTCCGGAGCCTCACTGATCACATCCCCGTAACAGATACCGCAGCTTCCCTGTCTCTTTGCTCTTTCTACAACAGAGAACAAGGGGTCATTTCTCTCTAAATTCGTATCATTCAAAATGAGGAAATAATCGATTCCTCTCGTATCTCTCAAATGCTCCAATTCCCTGGCGATCACCTGATTGAACAGCCTCGTGGATCCGGAATTCGTCCACAGCAGATAGATCCTGTCAAAGCCATCCATCTGAGAAAGGTTGCAGCCCGTCTCTCCCGCTCCATGAATCGTTCGAAAGGCTCCTCCCAAGTCCTCCAGTGTACGGCGAAATGTACTTCCGGCGGTGCCGTTTCGAAGATAGTCAAGATATCTGCCTGCTACGCCATGGGAAGCGCCGAAATCAGCGATCTGCTGATCTCCTAAATCCGCCAAGGCTTTCATGGAATGAAAGTCCGGGGTATATTTTGTCTGTAATACCTTCAGAAAGGCTTCCGTGTAGTCGCCTAACGCAGCAATATTGGTTCCCACCGTGTCTCTTGCCGCAGTCAGGATCAGATCCCGTATCACATAATCCGACAGGCCGTAAAACAGATCATAATTCTGATAAGTGTTGGAAGAGACCACTGCTTTTCCCAGAGACCCTTTCTTCAGATCCGGCAGAAGAACCCTCTCAAGGCTCCTGCTTCCGTTCAGAATAATGATCGGTCCGCGACGGCGCCGTCTGTAATCACGCAGAGCAGAACAGAGAACCTGACTTCTCTGCTCCTCCGTTCCTCCGGAAATCAGAAAATTCTGTCCGCTCGTTTTGTTCCAGAAATCACTCATCCGAAGGGGAGTCCGGTATTCCCGCACATCTCTGTTATTACTGTTGATCTTCCTGCAGTTCCTTGCAACGCTGCCTAAAAAAGCCATTTTCACCCTCCGTACATCGCTGCCCCTTACAGAACGGCGTGGGGCTCCTCATATCTCGCAAATTGGAAAAGAAACGGCTGATAGCCTACCAGGTTGATGTAGGCCTCTCCCACGCCCAATTCCAGAATATTCCAATCTTCTACGACATAACCGCTTCTTTGAACGGACACCGGATTGGATCGGGAAGTCAAGGCAAGATTTTCGTACTTCTCCCCGAATCGCTCCATAATAAATTTCCTGGAATCCAAATCAAAGGTCTGGAAACAAAAACAATTCATAAATCCCGAGGCCAAAACCTTGCCCCGATTTTCACCGTAGCTCTCATATAACTGATTGATGCTCTGCAGACCGGCGATCACCTTCACGCCAAGACTTCGCCCGAAATTGAGCGCATCGTCAATGTGCTGCAGATTGGGAAGAAGCTTGAACTCATCAATGATCAGATAGACATTCCCCCGATTTGTATTTCGACCTCCCAGCGCCTCCTTCAAAGCCAGATCAAATATCAGGCGATACATCGGCCCTAAGGTTTCTCCCACACTCAGATCATACTCAACAAATAGAATCCTTCTCCCCTTTTCCTGTACGATCTGTTTCATGGAGCAGTTTCCGGCGCTGCTTCTCTCCGCAAACACGCCGATAAAGAGATCGTTGAGCATAGCGCTAATATATCCTAAGATACCCAATGCCTGAGGGGTCATCTTGTCCTCCGGTTTTCCCAGATAGGACTCCGCACTGGCAAAATCCTTGTTGTAAGGATTCGTTATCATATCATAATAGGTCTTCCGCGTTGCAGTCTGGAGAAATCTGACAAAGATATCTGTATTCAATTGGTTCTCCGTATGATTTCTCGTGGCCGTCCTCATCAGGTGGATCAGGGACTTCGTCACCAGATCGGATGCAGCCTGGGAAAAGAAGGGCTGTGAAGGGGATTCCCGCCCGATAAACAATTGCTTTCCGATCTCCTTGGCAATCAATTCGCTCTCCTGATTGAAGGTTCCTGCAGAAGTTTTCATCTCATCAAAGATGTTCCAGCTTCGGGAGATGTTTCTGTACTGCACATCATTGCCGATCAACCAGTGGTCCGGGTTTCTCTGATCATAAAACTTCCCTTTGAAATCTCCCTTTGTATCAAAGATG
>JBJENO010000054.1:0-13644 GCA_051880235.1 Acetatifactor sp.
GTCACGAATCCAGACGTATCGACAACCAGCTGCGAGGACGTTCCGGACGTCAGGGCGACCCCGGTGAATCCAGATTCTATATCTCTCTGCAGGACGATCTGATGAGATTGTTCGGCTCTGAGAGACTGATCAGTGTCTTCAATGCTCTGGGTGTACCGGAGGGACAGGAGATCGAGCACAGTTCCCTGACCAACGCCATCGAGTCTGCACAGAAGAAGATCGAGAACAATAACTTCGGCATTCGTAAGAATCTGCTGGAGTATGACCGGGTCATGAGCGAACAGCGTGAGATCATCTATGATGAGCGGCGCAGAGTGTTAAACGGCGAGAGCATGCGGGATTCTATCTACAAGATGATCGAGGATATCACGGAGAACTGTGTGGATATCTGCATCAATGATGACTCCATTGCGGAGGATTGGAACTATTCTGAGCTGAACTCTCTGCTTCTGCCCACGATTCCGTTGGAGCCCATCACTCCTGAGAGAGTGAAGAAGCCGAAGAAGAACAGTTTGAAGCAGCAGTTGAAGGAAGAGGCAGTGAAGCTCTATGAGAGCAAGGAGGCTGAGTTCCCCGATCCCGAGAGTATCCGTGAGATCGAGCGTGTCATTCTGCTGAAGGTCATCGACAGAAAGTGGATGGACCATATTGACGATATGGATCATCTCCGCCAGGGCATCGGACTCCAGTCTTATGGACAGAAGGATCCTCTGGTCGAATACAAGATCAGCGGTTATTCCATGTTTGAGGAAATGACTCAGAACATTAAGGAAGAGACCGTAAGACTTTTGATGCGTATGACAGTGGAGCAGCGCGTTGAGCGTGAGCAGGTTGCCAAGGTGACCGGTACCAACAAGGATGATACTTCGGTAAGAGCTCCTCAGAAGAGAGAGGCGGAGAAGATCTACCCTAACTCCCCCTGTCCTTGCGGCAGCGGTAAGAAGTATAAGCTTTGCTGCGGCCGAAAAGCATAAAGGCAGCAAAAATAAGAATCGATAGAAAGAAGGTGACGCAAAGTGGTTGAATTGGATCAGATGAAAACAGAGATTTTAGCTTATGAAACACCTTTAGCGGAAGTGAGGGATTCACTTTGACCTGGCTAACAAGGCAAAGCGAATCGAAGAGCTGGAGATGGAAATGGAGGCTCCGGGCTTTTGGGACAACCCGGAACGTTCCAACCTGAAGATGAAGGAATTGAAGAATTTAAAGGATACCGTGGCAGAATGCAACGGTCTGCAGACGCAGTATGAGGACATTCTCACCCTGATCGAGATGGGGTATGAGGAGAATGACGAGGAAATGGTTGTCGAGATCCGACAGGAACTGGATGAGTTCATCCGGGTCTTTGAGGAACTTCGCATCAGTACCCTTCTCTCCGGAGAATATGACAAGGACAATGCCATTCTGAAGCTGAACGCGGGTGCCGGCGGTACCGAGAGCTGCGACTGGTGCAGTATGCTGTATCGTATGTATACCAGATGGGCGGAGCGCAAGGGTTTTTCCATTGAGGTACTGGACTATCTGGACGGCGATGAGGCAGGAATCAAGTCGGTCACCTTCCAGGTGAACGGCGAGAATGCTTACGGGTACTTGAAGTCGGAGAAGGGCGTGCACAGATTGGTTCGTATTTCCCCCTTCAATGCCCAGGGAAAGCGGCAGACATCCTTTGTATCACTGGATGTGATGCCGGATATCGAGGAGGATCTGGACGTAGAGATCGACGAGAAGGACCTTCGAATCGATACCTACCGAAGCTCCGGTGCAGGCGGACAGCATATCAACAAGACCTCCTCTGCCATTCGTATTACCCATATCCCCACCGGAACGGTAGTACAGTGCCAGAACGAGCGAAGCCAGTTCCAGAATAAGGACAAGGCCATGCAGATGCTGAAGGCAAAGCTGTACCTTCTGAAGCAGGAGGCAAATGTGGAGAAGCTTTCGGATATTCGCGGCGAGGTGAAGGATATTGCCTGGGGCAACCAGATCAGATCCTATGTACTGCAGCCCTATAAGCTGGTCAAGGATCTTCGTACGGATGTGGAGACCGGCAATGCGGACGCTGTGTTGGACGGTGCCTTGGATCCCTTCATCAACGGATACCTGAAATGGCTCAGTACTAAGGATGTTGTAACTGAAAATGCTTAAAAGAGAAGCCCTTTCGGGAAAGTGTGTCAGACACTTCCTGAAAGGGCTTTGTTTGTTGTGCTTTTACGATCAGTTCCCTGCTTAAGGGGACATCAGGTCAAGATAGAACAGGGCAATGGTCATATGCATGTAGGGGGTGATCCAGAGAAAACCGATGCCCAGACTGGCGGTACACAGTATCTGCAGGGGGATAAAGCTGCACTCCAGAAGGAACAGCCGCTTTGTATGTCCCTTCATGATGGAATAACTCTTTGCCAGCAGATCCCAGCCGGATAGACCCGGAAAGTCCAACATCAAAAAGTAAGCCACATCCAACGGCAGGATGATGGGAATGTAGATCAGGTATCCTACAAGCAGCAGAACCAGATAGACAAGCACCGTGGTCAGGTCTTCCGGCTGCACCAGGTGATTCATACAGTAATTGGCAGGCAGGAAGCAGATCAGACCTGCTACAGCCCGCACCAGTGAGATCCAAAGTACGCTGCGGAAGTTCGCTCCCGCGAAACCGTCAAACACGTCAGAAAAGGAACGAAATTGCCTTGCCACGATCTTGAGGCTTAAGGAAGCAAGACCGAACTGCAGAAAGCCGGTGAAAATCGACAGGATAAGATCCGAGGCCGTACCGGCAATGGTCAGCCAGGTTGGCACCTCCGGTTCCAAAGAGAGAATCATGATGGGCAAATAGGTGAACAGAGACAAAGCTATCAGCAGCAATCCAAAGAGAAACATTCCGAGAATATAGGTTCCGTAGGACCCATTCAGCAGGTCCTTAGCACGATCTTTAAGTTGAACGCGAGTAGCATATTGGTTCTTCATAGGCAGTATCCTTTCCGGGGGAAATTACTTCAGCGCAGGGCTATTTTGGAGAATGCTCTGCATGTTTGCATCATAGAGAGTCTGATACATTTTGTTCAACCGCTCCAGGTAAGCCGGATCACTGAGTAAAAGCTGCACCTGTTGATACAGCCTGAACAGTCCATAGGTACCGTAGATGCAGGCGGAAACATTGAAACACAGCGCATACTGTGTAGGGCGATCTATGGGGGTACGATGACGAAGATTCAGGGTCACAAACACCAGTCCCAAAGCTCCCAGGGGAAGGGACAGATACAGACAACTGAGTGTAATTGCAAGGATTCCACAGATAAACGCAGCTGTGGTAAAATTCGGATTGGTCTGATGACGGTTATCGGAATTCATAGGGAACCTCCCTCTTAATAATGTCAATAGAACCAATGTATCATTTTTGCGCTGTTCTGTCAAAGGCGTATCGCCGGAAAGGAGATTTTTACATTGCGACAGAGCCTTTTTTCAGATATAATAGGAGTGTTTGAGGAAGCAGAAGTATACTACCCAAACGGACCGAAACAGAAAGGCTGGATGAACATGGATATCATTCTGAAAATCAAAGAAGAATTAAAGGTCGAGAAATGGCAGGTGGAGGCTGCGGTAAAGCTGATCGATGAGGGAAATACCATTCCCTTTATCTCCAGATACCGCAAGGAGGTCACCGGATCACTGAACGATGAGCAGCTTCGAAATCTTCACGAGCGCCTGACATATCTTCGAAATCTGGAGGAAAAGAAGGAGCAGGTACTGGGCAGCATCGAGGAGCAGGGGATGCTGACCGAGGAGCTGAAGGCAAAAATTCTGGCGGCGGAGACACTGGTGGCCGTTGAGGACTATTATCGCCCCTACCGTCCCAAGAGAAAGACGAGAGCCAGCATTGCGAAGGAGAAGGGCTTAGATCCTTTGGCTGCGTTTCTCCTGGAGCAGAGTGCAAAGGAGCCTGTCCTGACAGAGGCTGCAAGGTATATCACCGGCGAAGATGCGGAAACAGAGAAGCAGGTGAAGAGTGCAGAAGAGGCGCTGCAGGGTGCCATGGACATCATTGCAGAGAGTATCTCCGACAATGCTGAGTTCCGCGCCTACATCAGAGAACTGACAGTGGACCAGGGAATCGTCACCAGCACCGCCAAGGATCCCAAGGTCCAGAGCGTGTATGAGATGTATTATGCCTATGAGGAGCCTGTGAAGAAGGTGGCGGGACATCGAGTGCTGGCCCTGAACCGCGGCGAGGCTGAGAAGGTGCTGACGGTGAAGGTCAACGCGCCGCAGGAGAGGATTCTGCAGTATTTGCAGAAAAAAACGCTCACCAATGAGAATCCCTATACTACGCCTGTTTTGCAGGAGGCTATCGAGGATGCATACACTCGTCTGATTGCGCCTGCCATCGAGCGGGAGATCCGCAACGAGATGACAGAGAAGGCTGAGGATGGTGCCATCTCCGTCTTCGGAAAGAATCTGGAGCAGCTGTTGCTGCAGCCGCCTATCGCCGGCAAGGTTGTACTGGGTTGGGATCCGGCATTTAGAACGGGCTGTAAGCTGGCTGTTGTGGACGCAACAGGAAAGGTGCTGGATACCAAGGTGATCTATCCCACCGCACCCCAGAACAAGGTGGAAGAGGCAAAGGCCGAGTTAAAGCGCCTGATCCGCAAGTACGGAATCGACCTGATTTCTGTAGGAAACGGTACCGCATCCAGAGAATCGGAGCAGATCATTGTGGAACTTTTGAAGGAGCTGGACCGCCCGGTACAGTATGTGATCGTCAATGAGGCAGGGGCCAGCGTGTATTCCGCCAGCAAGCTTGCCACCGAGGAGTTTCCCAACTTCGATGTGGGTCAGCGAAGCGCAGCCTCCATCGCCAGAAGACTGCAGGATCCCCTGGCAGAACTGGTGAAGATCGACCCCAGATCCATCGGCGTTGGGCAGTATCAGCACGACATGAACCAGAAGAAGCTGGGCGAGGCGCTAAGCGGTGTGGTAGAGGATTGCGTGAACAGAGTCGGCGTGGACCTGAATACTGCTTCCGCCTCCCTGTTGGAGTACATCTCCGGTATCAATAAGACCATTGCAAAAAATATAGTGGAGTACCGTGAGGCCAATGGCCGCTTCACCAATCGCAGGCAGCTGTTGAAGGTGGCAAAGCTGGGACCGAAGGCCTATGAACAGTGTGCAGGCTTCCTGCGTATTCTGGATGGAGAGAACCCCTTGGATGCCACCAGCGTACATCCGGAGTCCTATGGAGCAACGGAAAAACTGCTGGAGAAGCTGGGACTTACCATGGAGGATGTCCGGGAGACCCAGAGAAAGCTTGCAGCGGCGAAAAAGGCGGGAAGTATTACAGGTGGATCTGCAGTCAAGAAAACCCCTGCGACACCGAAAAAGAAGCCGATTCAGGTGCAAAACACAAACACTGCTATGGGCAAAGCGCTGGCGGCTGCCCTGAACGGAATGACGCTGGAGAACGACACACCTGCGAAAAACAGGAAGGAGACCGGAGGGCCCCAGTCCACACAGGTATATGGTCTGGAAAAACGGATTCCGGACAAGAAGAAACTGGCGGAGGAACTTCAGATCGGTGTGATCACTCTCACCGATATTCTGAAGGAACTGGAGAAGCCTGCCCGTGACCCAAGAGATGATATGCCGAGACCCATCCTTCGAAGCGATGTATTGGATATGAAGGACTTAAAGCCCGGCATGATCCTGAAGGGCACCGTCCGCAATGTCATCGACTTCGGTGTCTTCGTGGACATTGGCGTACATCAGGACGGTCTGGTACATATCTCTCAGATCACTGATCGATTTATCAAACATCCCCTGGAGGCTGTCAGTGTGGGAGATATTGTGGAGGTGCAGGTACTGTCTGTGGACGTAGCGAAGAAGCGAATCTCTCTCACCATGAAAATTCAGAAAAGTTCATAAAAATTTCATTGACTTTTTGCTCTACACGTGATAAAGTTAGCAAGCTAACAATAGAAGTTAGTTTGCTAACTTTTTGTGGTGAGGAAGGAAACAATTCAAAAGTCACGAAGTGACGACTCTGCGAAGCAGAGGGAATTTGTGAGTGTCGAGAAACGAATTTAGGAAACGCGGAGGAAGCTATGGACAGGAAAACCAAGTATATCTCCTTTACCATGCGGGTAATTCACAATCAGGTGAAGGATATTATCAGTAAGACAGTCCCCAAATCAGACTTTGCCCCTCAGACGCAGCTGCAGGGCGGAATTATGGGATATTTATTTCATCACAGCGACAGTGCCGTGTATCAGAGGGATATTGAGAAGGAATTTCGAATCTCCCGAGCCACTGCCACCAATACCCTTCAGGTCATGGAAAAACGGGGTCTGATCGTTCGCAGAAGTCTGGACAAAGATGCCAGGCTGAAACGGATCACGATGACAGAGGCAGCCGCTACCAATCATGCCAGAGTAGAGGAACATATGCGTATGATGAATGAGAGAATGCTTCAGGGGATGACGCCGGAAGAGATCGCTCAGTTCGGTTCCTACCTGGAGCGAGTGATGAAGAATCTGGAGGTCTGGCAGCAGGAACTGGGATCGGAAGAAGCACAGAATGCATTATCAGGAAAGGAAGTGGAAAAATGATAAAAACCCTTGCAGCTCATATCAAAGAGTATAAGAGAGCCTCTATCCTGACCCCCATCTTTATGATCGGTGAGGTCATCATGGAGACGATCCTTCCACTGTTGATGGCATCGATCATCGATGATGGCGTCAATGTGGGGAATTTGAAACATATTTATTTTGTAGGAGTGCTGATGCTTCTGGCAGGCGTGCTCAGCCTGCTGTTCGGTATCGGCGGAGGTGTGTACGGAGCCAAGGCCTCCACAGGCTTTGCCAAGAATCTTCGAAAAGCAATGTACGAGAACATACAGACCTTCAGCTTTTCCAACATCGATAAGTTCAGCACCTCCGGACTGATCACCCGACTGACCACCGATGTGACAAATATTCAGAATGCATATCAGATGATCTTGAGAATGTGCATGCGGGCACCCTTCAGTCTGCTTTTTGCCATGCTCATGTCCTTCTATATCAGTCCCAGGCTTGCCAGTGTGTACCTGATCGCGGTCGTGTTCCTCGGAATCATTCTTGCCATCATCGTATCCACTGCAACCAAGTATTTCAGCCAGGCATTCCCAAGATATGATGTGTTGAACGAGAGTGTGCAGGAGAATGTATCCGCCATCCGCGTGGTGAAGGCCTATGTCCGGGAAGAGTATGAGACGGAGAAATTCAAGCGCGCCAGCAGCGGAATCTACGACATCTTCTGCAAGGCAGAGAAGGTAGTTTCCTGGAACAGCCCTGTAATGAACCTGACAGTATATACCTGTATCCTCGCTATCAGCTGGCTGGGTGCCCATATGATCATCCAGGACAGTCTGACCACAGGACAGCTGATGAGTATGCTGACCTACTGTATGAATATTCTGATGAACCTGATGATGCTTTCCATGATCTTCGTCATGATGACCATGTCTGCAGCAAGCGCAAGGCGTGTCTGCGAGGTGCTGGATGAGAAAGCTGACCTGACCAATCCGGAGAACCCCGTCTCTCAGGTGAAAGACGGCAGCATCTCCTTTGAGAATGTAAGCTTCAGCTATAAAAAGGACGCGGATGAGCCGGTATTGAAGAACATCAACTTAGAGATCGCTTCAGGACAGACCATCGGTATTATCGGCGGCACCGGCAGTGCAAAATCCAGTCTGGTCAATCTGATCAGCAGACTCTACGATGTCACCTCCGGCTCTCTGAAGGTAGGGGGCGTGGATGTGAGAGAGTATGATTGTGAGGCTCTCAGAAATCAGGTGTCTGTGGTGCTGCAGAATAATGTCCTCTTCTCCGGAACGATTCTGGAGAACCTTCGCTGGGGAGACAAGAATGCTACCGAGGAAGAGTGCAGACGTGCCTGCGAGATGGCATGTGCCGATGAATTTATACAGAAGATGCCCGAGAAATATGAGACCTTTATCGAACAGGGCGGTACCAATGTTTCCGGCGGACAGAAGCAGAGACTTTGTATCGCCAGGGCGCTTTTGAAGAAGCCAAAGATCCTGATCCTGGATGATTCCACCAGCGCAGTGGATACGGCAACCGATGCGAAGATCAGAAAGGCCTTCCGGGAAGTGATTCCCGGAACCACCAAACTGATCATTGCGCAGCGTATTTCCAGTGTGGAACATGCAGACAAGATCATTGTGATGAATGAGGGTAAGATCGATGCATTCGGAACCCATGATGAATTGCTGAAGACCAATGAGATCTACCGGGAGGTATATGAGTCTCAGATGGGCGGAAGCGGCGACTTTGATGAGAAAGGAGGAAACTAAGGATGGCGGAAGAAAGAAGAATGAAATACAACCGCAAGGTAGTGGAAGGCCCCAAGCATGGACCAGGACCCAGAGGACCCCGTGGAGCGAAGCCGAAGATCGCCAATCCCGGGAAGCTGCTCTCACGAACCCTTGGTTACTCCTTCAAAAAATATGCGGTGAGATGGGTCATCGTACTGATCTGTATCGTCGTCACTGTCTTTGCTTCACTGCAGGGAACCCTGTTCCTGAAGACGCTGATCGATGATTATATCGTGCCCCTGATCGGAAAGCAGAATCCTGATTTCGGACCGTTAACTGCTGCGATGACGAGGGTGGCATGCTTTTATGTGCTGGGAGTAGTAGCCTCCTTTACCCAGTCCAGAATGATGATCTATATCACCCAGGGAACCATGCGAAACCTTCGGGACGATATGTTCAGCAAGATGGAGCAGTTGCCCATCAAGTACTTTGATACCCATCCCCACGGTGAGATCATGTCGCTCTATACCAACGATATTGAGACCATCAGACAGCTGATCAGCCAGAGTATTCCACAGTTTGTCAACAGCGCGATTACCGTTGTCAGTACGCTGGCGGCTATGATCGCCCTGGATGTTCCGCTGACCATCGCTACTCTGGTGATGGTAGGTGTGATGCTTGCCTGCACCAAGAAGATCGGTTCATTAAGCGGACGGTTCTTCATGGCACAGCAGCAGGCACTGGGACAGTTAAACGGCTGTATCGAGGAGACTATGACAGGTCAGAAGGTGGTCAAGGTGTTCTGCCACGAGCAGGAGAGCCTGGATGAGTTCCTGGACCTGAATGAATACCTCTGTGACAGTGCATACAAGGCAAACAAGTTTGCCAACATTATGGGACCCGTCAATGCCCAGCTGGGAAACTTAAGCTACGTAGTCTGCGCAGTGGTAGGCGGTGTACTGGCAGTGACCGGTGTGTCCGGCCTGACCCTGGGTGCTCTGGCAAGCTTCCTGAACTTAAACAAATCCTTCAGCATGCCCATCAATCAGATCAGCCAGCAGCTCAACAGTATCGTGATGGCTCTGGCCGGTGCAGACCGTTTCTTCAAGCTGATGGATGAGACGCCGGAGCTGGATGAAGGCTACGTAGAATTGGTGAATGCCAGAAAGAACGGTCGCGGCGAGATCGAAGAGTCTGATAAGCGTACCGGACTGTGGGCATGGAAGCACTATCACAGTCAGACAGGCGAGACTACCTACACAGAGTTGAAGGGGGACGTCGTTTTTGACGGTGTGGACTTTGGCTATACAGACGAGAAGATCGTGCTGCATGATGTGGAGCTCTTTGCGAAGCCCGGTCAGAAGATCGCTTTCGTAGGTGCAACCGGGGCAGGCAAAACTACCATCACCAACCTGATCAACCGCTTCTATGATATCCAGGACGGTAAGATTCGCTACGATGGCATCAATATCACCAAGATCAAGAAAAAAGATTTGAGACGATCTCTCGGTATCGTGCTTCAGGATACCCATCTGTTCACCGGAACGGTCATGGAGAATATCCGGTACGGTAAGCTGGATGCCACCGATGAGGAGGTCATCAAGGCAGCAAAGCTTGCCAACGCGGACGGCTTTATCCGAAGACTTCCCGAAGGCTATAACACCATGCTCCATGGAGACGGTGCAAACTTGAGTCAGGGCCAGAGACAGCTCCTTGCCATTGCAAGAGCCGCTATCGCTGATCCTCCCGTACTGATTCTGGATGAGGCGACCAGTTCCATCGACACCAGAACCGAGAAGCTGGTACAGCAGGGAATGGATGCATTGATGAAGGGCAGAACCAACTTCGTCATTGCACACAGACTTTCCACAGTCAAGAACAGTGACTGTATCATCGTACTGGAGCAGGGACGCATCATTGAGCGCGGTACCCATGACCAATTGATTGAACAGAAGGGAAAATATTACCAGTTATATACCGGCAACGCTATGGCACAATAAACGAAGGAGGTGCAAGATGGGAAGAAAAACAGTCAAGATTCTCTTTGGAATTCGAATTGTTCTGTGGATGGTTGCAGCAGGCGCCACCGCGTACTGGATCTACTGGTCCATGCATCTGTACACGCTGGGTTTTGAGAATGAGCATGAATATGCAAAGGCCCTGAGACCGATCCTCAGCAAGGGGCTTATGATCTCTGTGGCTGCGATACTGGTCAGCTTTCTCCTGCGTTCTATCAGCGACAAGATCAAGAAGAACAACAGAGGATACTGATTTTTGTCAGATTGGTATTGCATTTTTGCAGACAGTGTGTTACCATGCAAAAGTAATTGAAAAGTGAAAATTCTTCAGGGTTGGGTGCGATTCCCTACTGGCGGTATAGTCCGCGACCCCAAGAGTGATCTCTTGGGCTGACTCGGTGCAACTCCGGGACCAACAGTAAAGTCTGGATGAAAGAAGAAAGAACGAACGCTTTGTCTGCGTGTCTTTTTTGTGTGAGTTTACGGCCCTGAGTCCATTGGATTCAGGGCCTTTTTCTACATGCGGAGGATGTATTGCAAAGCGAAAGTACAGAAGAATTTTCCTTGCAAAATCTTTGCTTCGACTTCAGGAACCGGAGCAGGAAGAAAACGGAGGAAAAAGAAAATGAGTAAATTGTTGGAGACGGCAGCAGGCCGTATCACCTATGTCCTGAGCTTTTTTGGAGTCATTGTCGTATTGTTTTTGATTGCACTGGCCTTTGAACGGCTGGCACAGAAGCTAAACGGCGAGAAAGGCCCTGTCTTTACCACCAGAAAGATGGCAGTCATCGGTATCTTTTCCGCATTGTCATCGGTTCTGATGCTGTTTGAGATTCCCCTTCCCTTCGCTCCACCTTTTTATAAGCTGGACTTCAGCGAGATACCGATCCTGATCGTATCCTTTGCATTCGGACCGGCACCGGGCGTTATGATGGAGTTCATCAAGATATTGTTAAAGCTTCTGATGAAGGGGACTTCTACCGCTTTTGTAGGGGAACTGGCTAACTTTGCGGTGGGCTGCAGCCTGATCATCCCTGCTTCCGTTATCTATTCTTTCCGAAAGAATAAGAAGATGGCGATCATAGCCTGTGTGGCAGGAACCTTGGTTTTGACTGTTTTCGGAACCGCCTTCAATGCGATCTACCTGCTCCCCGCCTTCGCCGCACTCTATAAGATGCCTCTGGAGGCACTCATCGGAATGGGTATGGAGGTGAACTCTCTGGTGAAAGAGGGTGACATCGTCAGCTTCGTGGTAGCCTGTGTGGCACCCCTGAACCTGATCAAGGGAACCGCAGTATCCTTAGTGACACTTTTGATCTATAAACCTTTAAGCCCCATCTTAAAGGGCGGAAACCAGAAGGCAAAAACGGAATAGTTTCGCAGGGAAGCTGATGAATTGATTTTGACGGGTACATAGCAGAAAAGATCGTTGAAATACGCGAAATTGCTTGCCCAACGGCAAGACCTCCTATATAATGAGTAGTATGTTCAATGAATAATCATCTCGAAGGAGGAACCATCATGGAAAACAATAAGCGTCCCGATACCATGGAACGTATCACAACCCCTGCACTTGCCGAAAGCTTTATTGCAGAGCAGGTCGCAGCACTTCGCAGCCAGATTGGCGACAAAAAGGTACTTCTTGCACTGTCCGGCGGTGTCGACTCTTCTGTAGTAGCAGCGCTTTTGATCAAGGCAATCGGCAAACAGCTGGTATGTGTACATGTGAACCACGGTCTGCTTCGTAAGGGTGAGCCCGAGCAAGTCGTAGAAGTATTCCGCAATCAGATGGATGCGAATCTGATCTACGTAGATGCCATCGACCGTTTCCTGGACAAGCTGGCCGGCGTTTCCGATCCTGAGACCAAGCGTAAGATCATCGGCAAGGAATTTATCGAGGTTTTTGCTGACGAGGCAAAGAAACTGGACGGTATTGAGTTTCTGGCACAGGGAACCATTTACCCTGATATCCTGGAGAGTGACGGCGTAAAGGCACACCATAATGTGGGAGGTCTTCCTGAGGACCTTCAGTTCGAATTGGTGGAGCCCGTGAAATTCCTCTATAAGGATGAGGTACGTGTCGTAGGAAAGGCTTTGGGTCTTCCGGATGGAATGGTTTATCGTCAGCCCTTCCCCGGTCCCGGACTTGGCGTTCGCTGCACCGGTGCTATCACCCGTGACAGACTGGAAGCTCTCCGCGAGTCCGATGCGATCCTTCGCGAGGAGTTTGCTAATGCCGGACTGGAAGGCAAGGTATGGCAGTACTTTACCGTAGTGCCCGATTATAAGTCCACCGGCATCAAGAACAACAAGCGTACCTTCGAGTGGCCCGCAATCATCCGTGCAGTCAATTCCGTGGATGCTACCAGTGCGACCATCGAAGAGATTCCCTACGCACTTCTTGGTAAGATCACAGATCGTATTCTGGCCGAAGTACCCGGCATCAACCGCGTACTCTACGACCTGTCCCCCAAGCCCGTCGCAACCATTGAATGGGAGTGATAACGAGCCAAGCACGTTACAGTAAAGACAGCATCTGCGCAGCAGATGTCATACAATAGAGAGGTGCCCCCTACATGCTTGCATGATAGGGGGCACCTCTCTATTGTATGTAGACATCCATCCGGCAGGATGGATGCTGTCTTTACGCCAACAAGTATTTGGCGACAACATACCGCTCGATTCCTCGCGGCGGAGCCGTGCGGAATCGAGCGGAGCCACGCTGAGGCTACTACTAAGGGCGGGAGCGATGAGAAGATCTGTTTTTGGAGGTTTTGATGCATCGACTTACATCGGAAATCGTGAAATGGATCCAATCGCTGTATATAGGGGGCTTTCATTCTTGAGATTGAAGAAGAAAACAACAAAAGGACTGACTTGCGACTGTTCTGTTGTGTATCATTACATCGAAAACTGAGAAATGAGTCCAATCGTTGTTAATAGGATGCCTTCTTCCTTGAGAATGAAGAAGAAAACATCAAAAAGGCTGAATTGTGGTTGTCCGCTGTATACCTTTACATCGATAGCAAGGCAATGTTCTTCCCTCGTCGTTGTTACGATGGAAGGTGATTTATCCAAATAAAAAAGTTAGTATAGAGTAATTAACAAGTGAAACAAATTGTCTAAAGAGTGATTCAGCACATACCGCGGAGAAATTCGGTGGGCTTTTTCCGTATATCCAGCTATTACATCATTTTTATTGTATAAATCATCGTAACTATTCAGAACCCCATTCGCAAAATCGCCTTTTCAAGGCTTTCCTTTTGCTCATGTGGTTACTTCGCCATATAAATCTGTAAAAATCTGACCATAAATGGTCAATTT
>JBJENO010000055.1:0-3122 GCA_051880235.1 Acetatifactor sp.
TTATTCCCTCTAACCATCAAAACAATTTCATTTATTGTCGAGGTCGTTCTCTGCTAATGATTTGTTCATTTATTACAATCAACTTCAATAAAAATCTTCATCCATTTGTAAAACTTGTACATCATTCACCCATTTCTCCCAAAACCACCCCGGAAAAATGAGCTTATCATCTTACCTCACCATCTACCCCAAACTCTCTCGGAAAGATAGTTTTTACCATTTTTGTCCGTCACCCTATATATCGCATGAAAAATGAGGTTATCATCACCTACGAACTTCGACCCAAAATTTTCCCGGAAATATAGGTTTTGGGAGGGGGTAAAAGGGTGATTTATCGGACTATAAATGGCATAAGATTGATGATAACTACACCGCTGTTTTACTCATGAAAAATCGACTAAAAATTTAGGGTAGACATTGGTGGGTGCTGCGATCACCACGAAGTCTGCATTGCTATAGGCCAGCTTTGCATCCAGGGTTGCGGTCAGATCCAGTTCCTTCTCTGCCAGATATTTTTCGATATACTCATCCTGAATGGGGGATTTTCGATCATTGATCAGTTCCACCTTCTCAGGGACAATATCCACTGCGTAAACTTTATGGTGCTGGGATAACAGTGTTGCGATGGACAGTCCTACATATCCTGTTCCCGCTACTGCAACCGTGTAATTTTTCATGTTCACTTCTCCACCCCTATCTCTCTCAGTCTTCTCACCTGTTCCTCGGTCAGTGCCTTTTCTCCGCCCTGCCCGCTCATCTTTTTCCTCTGACTTGCCACCCATTTTCCCAGCCAGATTCTTCCGTCTTCGGTCTCCACCACATAGTTCTGTGGAATCTTCAAATCCCCGTGCTCTCTTAAGTAGTCCTGCGCCAAGCGGTATCGCACTTCCCAGGAATCCTCTGCCCAGCGCATGCCGATGGCCTCCAGCTGGCTGATCCGTTCCGGAGTCAGGCGATAATGGCTGCCGGTCGGGTTGGCGGCGGCGCTTCTCAGGGCATTGACCCAACGCCCCAGCCGCACGCCTTGGACAGTGTAGTCCTTGGGTACGTCCAGGTTACCATGTTCCTCGTAGTATTCCTTGGCCAATCGGTACTTTTCCTCCCATTTGGCGTCGTATCTGCCGCCCCAGGTCATACCGATGGCCTCCAAGGCCTGCACCTGTTCTTCCGGCAGGGTGTCTCGCGAAGCTGCTTTCGTTCGAAGCCACTCGCCCAGCCTAAGTCCCTCCGGGGTGGTATATTTGGCGGGGACATTCAGGTGTCCTTCCTGCCTGTAGAATACTGTGGCTGCCTCATAGTAGCGGCCAAAGCTTTCATTTGCTTTGTTCCAGATAAAGCCCAGGTCCTGAAGCTTTTTTCTGCGGTCCGGGGAGAGGGGGCGCAGGGAGGAACCTGCAAACTCGCTGTCTGCTTTCGCCGCCAGTCTCTGGTTGGCAACGAATTTTCCCAGGGGGTATCCGTCCTCGGTCACATATCTGCCGGGCACGTCCACATGGCCGTGGACTTCGAAATACGCCACCAGCTGTTGGTAGCCGGTCTCCCAGGCCTTGCCGATGCGGTTCTCCCATTCCATGCCTAAGTGGTCCAGTTCGCTGATCTGTTCTTCGGTCAACTTCCCGGGTACGGCTCCTGCCCGGACTCTGCGCTGGGTGATGAGCCAGCTGCCAAGGGAAATGCCGCTTTCTGTGATATAGTATTTGGGAATCTTGAGATTCCCATGGATCTCGTAGTAGTGTTTTGCCTCCTGGTAACAGACCTCCCAGGAGCTTGCCAGGGCGCGGTTTAGTTTTTCAAAGAGTTCGCGGCTTTCTCTGGCCTCGTCCACCAGGCGGAAGGTGTAGGTCTTCTTCGTCCGGTCGCTTTTCTGCCCTTTGTCAGCCTTGTGGTAGGCCTCCAGAAAGGAGTCGATGCATTTCAGACTGTCAAAGTTGTCCACCATGTCGAAGATCATGGGTTGTCCGCTTCGGTCTCTGTCCGGCACGGACAGTGCTCTGCCCACCTGTTGAAGGTAGAGGGTGGGGGAGGCGGTAGGGCGCAACAATACGGCGCCGTCCACATCTGCCACATGGACTCCTTCATTCAGCATGTCGATGCAGAACAGGAGTTTCAGGTGATCGCTTTGGTCTGCGGTGAAGTTTTTCACTTCCTCGGGGCTATCCATATTGTCGTAAATGGCACGGTAGACGGTGGGTGTCTTGTCCAGGGCACCGTACCAGGTAGCAGCCAGGGAGATCATCTCCTCCATGTGTTCTCTGCCGGAGCAAAAGACGATGTATTTGCCGTCTTTTTTCATATAGCGGGCGAATATCTCAGCCGGGCCGTCGGCCTGTTCCAGACAGTGGCGCAGCTTGTTCAGGAGTTTGACACTTTCGTCCCTGACGCCGGCGTTGCGCTGTCTGTTCACTCTCGTGGAGAGTTTGCGCAGCTCATCCCGGTATTCGTAGAGGCCGCAGACATAGAAGGGTGCGGGAAGGATTCCTCTGGAGATGGCCTCAGCCAGTTCCATTCTGGAGGCCAGCCGTCCGTCGAACAGTTCTCCCGCCATATCTCTTCTGTTGTCCAGGTAGCGGATGTTGGTGGCGGAAAGGCCCAATACCTTGGCTTCCGGAAAGGCCTGCATCAGCCTATGCACGCATCTGCCCCAGCTCTCCGCGCCGCAACGATGGAATTCGTCCAGGACGATATAGGCGGGCGGTTCGGACAGGAATGCCTGGTCGAGAGAAGTCTCAAAAATGTCTGTCTCGGACAGAGGCGCGGAGAGATCGTCCGCAGTGTCCTCCATATCCCGGATACCGTACATGAGCTTCGAATAGGTCAGGAAGGTGATTCCGGAGAGTGCCTCCTCATCTCCTCCGGCTTTAATGTAATTCTCCCGCTGGGAGCGAAAGATGTACTCGCTGGGAGCCAGCCAGATGATCCGTTCGCCGGGGTGTTCTTCCGCCAGCTTGAAGGCGATGAAGGATTTGCCGGTGCCGGTGGGGTGAACCACGGCGGCTCTGCCGGATTGCTCCATCAGGTGCAGTGCTTTCTCGTATGCAGTTTGGTTATGTGCGTACAGCTTCACTGCCATCCCTGCCGTCCTCCTTTATGTATGGGCGGCGAAAAGGTGTACTTTTTCGCCG
>JBJENO010000056.1:0-13500 GCA_051880235.1 Acetatifactor sp.
TCTCGGTATAACCCTTGATCAGCTTCTCGTAGATATCTCTCCCTACCAATGAAATAGCCTGTTCTTCCAGATTCCGGGGCTCTCCCTTGATTTCCTTACGCTGTTTTTCCAGTACCTCTGCAGCAGCCTCGGGCGTTATTACCCCCCACATTCGGTGAAATGTATGCATATTGAAAGGCAAACTATATAATTCTCCCCTGTAGTATGCCATCGGACTATTGGTGAAACGATTGAACTTCGCAAATTGATTGATGTACTTCCAGACTTCTTCATCATTTGTGTGAAAGATATGTGCTCCATATACATGAACGGGAATTCCCTCAACTGTCTTCGTATAAAGATTCCCCCCGATATGAGGTCTCTTGTCCACCACCAGAACCTTCTTGCCTCTTTGCATTGCTTCATGTGCAAAGACTGCACCATACAGACCGGAGCCTACAACCAGATAATCATACATCGCTTTTCCCTCGCTCTTTCACAGTTGCTACAGTTCCATTTTCCGCATCTTCCCATGACTTTAGGTGCCTGCTTACGCCAGACAGATTCTGCTCGTATGTATCAGCGCCGTCAATAACCACTTCCGTTTCAACTGCTCTGTGACAATAAGAAAAGCAGGTCTTCACACCTGCTTTTCAAAAAAATGTGCTGCAATGGAAGCAATGGGGCTCGAACCCATGACCTCTCGCGTGTGAGGCGAACGCTCATCCCGGCTGAGCTATGCTTCCATGACCCCATTATAACATCTGACGAGCAAAATGCAAGAGGGTTTTTTCGACAAATCATTGCCCATATCGTCACCCAAGGTTTGCCCCTGATGGGTTACACTAACTTAAACACTGCCGTGTCTGCATAGGTCAGCGGATCTGAATGCATGAAAAACACTTTCGCTTCCACCGGTGCATAGAGAGTCTCCATGATCTCTCCCTCGTAGGGATGAACGATATTAGCCAGAGGAGTGCCCTCACTGACATCCTGCCCCACCTGCACCAGGGGTTCAAAAATGCCGGACTTCGCGGTACGAACGCTGATCATTTCCGTATCACGTACCACTCTGGAGGGATTCTTCTGATGAGGATACTGATATTTGATGATACCCAGCGCCGACAAAAACTTCATGATACTCAACACCGACTGTCCTGCCGAATTCCTGTTGATGCTTGTGGTCGTTGTGGTATAGAAGCTAAAAGCCTGGGTATTCCATACCTGCCAGTTGTAATTTAAGGTGGCGGTATCATAGGGTCTGACATTTCGCACTACCACATAGGGCATCTCAAATTTCAAAGCCTCCTCCACACTGCTGAAGCCCTCGTCCATCATTCTCACATGAGGCATGAACTCACCGGGCATGTAAAAAGAGGTGAACTGAATACCGTACTGATAGTCCATGATCTCTCTGAACACACCGTCCGCGATCCTCTGGGTCGTCTCCCCCAGGTCATATCCCGGAAACATCCGATTGATATCCGTGTTATCTATGGGCCAGAAGCGTTTTTGAATGTTCAGGGAATAAGGATTACAGCTGGGAATGATCAGGATCTTATGTCCGGGGGTAATGCGTCCCTCCGCCTCAAGCTGTCCGAATTTCTTCACCAGCTGGGAACAACAGTACAGCTGCTGCACCTCATTTCCTCTCATCGTACCCACAATACAGACACTCTTTAGTCCCTTGCCAAATTCATACCCGGTGACCCGGAAGTTATCCCTGTACAGACCTTTTATCTCATAGATGATTCTCTTCTTCATCCTGTTCTCCCTTCATCTGCCGGTGCTTTTCTTTCGTCCTTCATTGATCGTAGGCTCAAGCATTCTCATATACCTCTCTGCGAAGCAGTCTCCCCACCAGAGAACCTTCGTCTACGATGGGATACTCTCTGATGGTAAACAGGATACCGTCTACCGGTGAAAGCACCTCATCCAGGACCCTTCCGCTTAAAGGATCGATGATCTGGCCGATCAGTTCTCCGGCCTTCAGTTTTTCCCAATGATGTACTCTGGGGATAAACAGTCCGCCAACACTGGCATTCAAATAACTGACATCCCCCGGATCTCTGGACACAATTGGTGTTCTCGGGGGCGGAACCTCTCCCGCCCAGATACCGAGCTTCTTCATGAGACAGAAGATGCCGTCCGTCAATTGATCGCCATACTCTTTGGTAATACGCATGCCCACACCCATCTCCACAACCAGACAGGGGGTTCCCGTACTGTTCAGGCTGTACGCGAAGGTAGCCTGCAGCACGGTACTGGCGCCATGCACCCAGATGAAATCCACATTGGCCTCCTTTGCCAAGGGAACCAGTTCCTTCTCATTCAGCTCATTAATGCGGATCTGTGGGATCTCCGTGAGGTAGATATTGCTGGCATGAATATCGATCACCAGATCCGACCCCGAAACATCCTTGATGATCTCCGCTGCCAGATGCTCCGTCATATTGCCGTCCTCATTGCCGGGAAACAGTCGATTCATATCCAGATCAAAGGCGGGAATTCCTCTGGTGATGGAATCGATCCCCAGAGGATTCATGGCAGGATAGATATCCACGATTCCCCTCAGGTTCTCGATCTCCTGCTGAATTCTTCTGGCCACTTCAAAACACACATACTGTCCTTCCAGCTCGTCGCCGTGAATTCCGGTTACGATACTGATTCTCTTCAGACCCTTTCGGTTTCCGGACGGCTGAATCCGCCTCTTCTTTATGGATAACGTTTCGTCCACCGGCAGTTCTACCGTTGCTACTGTCTTGATCATTGCTCCTCCCCCTGTAGTTTCGTTACGGAGGCATGTATTCTCTGGGTATGCGTTCCGCCTCCATGCATAATGCCCCGATTGATCATACAATCCTTTGCATCCCTTCCAATGCCCAGACGAATGTGCTCCTCCGCAACCGGAAGATTATTGGTGGGATCCAGTCCAACCCATTTTTCTCCGCAGAGGATCTCCACCCAGGCATGGCTTGCCCCTTCCCCGACGATCAGACCTGTGACATACCTGGCCCCGATGCCGGCCAGATGCAGCAGAGCAATCAAAATGTGCGCATAGTCCTGACACACCCCACAGCCCAGAGAGAACGCCTCCTCGGCAGTGGTATCTACCGTAGTGCAGTGACTCCGGTACACAAAATCCCTGTGCAGGCAATTCATAAGATTCATCGCTTTTCGGTAGGGATCCAGCGATTCCGGCGGTTTCACCCAGTCAAAATAATAGGCCCTGAGATTCTCGCCCGCCACATTCAGACCATGAGGATGCCTGAAGATCATGGAAAGATTGGGATCAGCAACCTCCTCATACTCTGCCAGTCCCGTCACCACATTCCCTGCAATATGAAAGGAAAAGGCACGATGTTCCTCCTCATTCACTCCATATATCTGCCTGTTGCCAAGTCCATCTTTTCCCCTGCAAAAATTACTGGGAGGCATCAGGTCAATGTGCATGGCCTCCACTCTCTGCCGTGCGGTGTCACACGGGATACATTTTATGGTATAGTGACAATCGGTCACCGGCAAAGAGTACTCGATCTCCATGGAATAGTCAAAGTGCAGTTTCTTCACATCATCGCCCCCTTGCCTCACTCGATCCAACTAAAATATCGTCTCCACCTCATATACGATTCTGTAATAATCCAGTTTCTCTGCGGATACCAGCTTTACAATGGTCTCCAGTTTCTCGGGATCATACTTCAGACCGCAGCCCCGCACTCTGGGAAGCATTCTGTTCACTTCACGCCGCAGCTGACTCTTGTCCGCTCCAAGCCGCGCATACAGATCGATACGTTCGATGCGCTTCCCTGCCTTAATAATATTGCGAATGTTCTCGCTGTCGATCTGATCATCCACAATGCCGTAGAAAGCCAACAGATCGTCTGTTACCTTCTGCAGTTCGATCATCGGCGCCTTGCTGACTGCAGCTTTCGTCATCTCATAAATCGCCAACTGGATAAAGGCAAGTGTTTCGGAGCCGATGCTCTCCCGAAGCACGATGGCATTGTCATAGGCACGATTCAGATTGCTGAGAATGGAGTCCGGATTTTCCGCGTCAAAAGGATACCGCTTCAGGAAATCCTCTTTCCCCTGATAGATATTCGGAATGTCTATGTCCTTACAGAACTCCTCGTAGCTCTCTGCAAGCCCGTCGATCATGGAGTCAAAACTCTTGGAAAACAACCTTACTGTTGTATATACCCGCTCTGTGTATCGTCCCAGCCAATAGAGACGATCTGCCTGTTCTATTGAGATAATACCCATGTGTCTTTAAAACCTCCTCCTTGCGATGAATTGACGATAAACGAATCCGGATTGCGGGAGAATCTGGTAAGCCCGCTCTTCCAGACCAAAGGCTCATCTGCCATCAGAACAAAAGCTCTCAGATCTGCCTTCCTGGGAACCGCCTCACCGTTTTCCAGAATATCCAGATCCTGAAAATCAATGACCTCCTGGGCAATAAACCGTCTCGGCTCCTTCTGAAGCAGCTCTATAAAGCTTTCCTTCTGCGCCTTTGTCATGGAACTTCCGAATACTACGCCGTAGCCGCCGGCCTCTGCCACATCCTTCAGCACCAGATCATCAAAATGCTCCAGCACATAGCGCATATCCTCCGGATAGAAGGGTAAATAGGTAGGGGCATTGGAGAGAATCGGTTCCTCACCCAAATAGTAACGGATCATCTTCGGCACGAAATAATAGATCCCCTTGTCGTCAGCCACGCCGTTGCCCGGCGCATTTAACAGCGCTACATTTCCCTTGCGGAAAACATCATAGATATGGGGAATACCGATGAGGGACTCGGGATTGAAATTCATAGGATCCAGATACTCGTCGGAGATTCTTCTGTATACGGCACCTACCCGCTCCAGCCTGCCATCAGCGGTCATAAAGTAAAGCTTGTCGTCCTTCACTGTCAGTTCGGAACCGTTCACCAGATGGGCTCCCGTATGCTCTGCCAGATAACTGTGTTCAAAATAGGCTGCATTGTAACGGCCCGGAGTCAAAATGACGGTGTGTCCGCCTACGTTGACATGATCCATGGTACGCCGAAGCAGATTCGCATAATTTCGATTGTCTGCGATCTTCAGATCCAGGAAGGTATCCGGGGAGGATCTTCTGGTCAGTTCCCTGGCGATCATGGGATAGGAAGCCCCCGACGGAACTCTCAGATTATCCTCCAGAATATACCAGTTGTTGTCCTTGCCCTTTACCAGGTCGATGCCCGATATATGAGAGTATATATCCTTGACCGGGGTCACACCCTCGCACTCCGCCATGTAACCGCTGGAGGCAAAGATGAAGTCCTCCGGCACGACTCCGTCCTTCACGATCTTCTTTTCGGAATAGATATCCTTCAAAAACAGATTGAGTGCAACCACCCGCTGCTTCAAACCCCGCTCCAGATACGCAAATTCCTGTTCCTCAATGATTCGCGGAATAGAATCAAACGGGAACAGCTGCTCTCGAAAAACGTTGTTCTTATAAATTCCAAACTTCACGCCATATCTCGCCAGCAGCTCGTTTACTGTGTCCGTGTGTTCCAGAAGTTCCAGATGTCTCATAGGCTCCACTCCTCCCTTTCTCAAAAAAGGCGCTCGACTAAAAAAAGCCGAACGCCCTTGTTCCTCTGATCGTATCACAAAAGGGGTCCACTTCTATCAAGTGAACCCCTTTGCTCATATATTATTGTATAGCACAGTTATTTCCAAATTGCAAGACAAAAATGAATTACCCCCCTCTCTCTCCCGTTTTATTCTGCCCGACAACCAGACCCGGAAAGATCCTTTTTCTGTTATCACACTCTTGCTGATTATGAAAAAATTTCGTATAATAAATGAACGAAAAATGATTGAGACGGGCAGATTGCCATTGAGTTTGAATTCGGAGGTGCAAGCACTTTATGGGAGGGAAGCGGACAATTTGGAAACGTATCATTCCTGCAAGTATTTTGCTGATCTGTATTATCGCAAGTTTTGCGGCTTACATAAATGCGAACCGCCATATGACGGTATCCAGAAACGCGAAGTATGTGGAGGATGCAGCGAATCAGACAGCCAAGCGAATTGAAGATCTGCTTGTTGGAGCAGAGAACAGCATCAGCGCCATCGCCCATCTGTACGGACAGACAATGGAGCATGACCGGATAGATACTGAACTACTGCAAAAAATGGTGGACAACACACCCTTTGATTATATTGGCATTGTGGGTGCTGACGGTATCTATACCGACAACCATGGGAGACAGGCTCAGGTCTCAGACCGAGATTACTTCCAAGACGGAATGCAAGGCAATTCCGGGATGGATATTATCTTTAACGGCCGGCTTGCCCACGAAAACCTGATGATCTTTTACGCCCCGTTGTGGTTTGACGGAGAGGTCGTAGGTATTCTTACCGGACGCTACGGCGAGAAGCAGATGCGTCAGATAATTGCTTCTACGTTTTTTGATGAGCCGGCCATGACTTATCTGTGTCTGTCAGACGGAACGGTTTTTTCCAGCTCCAATGATAATGACCCGCCTGAAAACATCATTACTTCCTTGCGAGAGACAGATAGTGCGGACCGGGAAACACTTGTAACGTTGGAGGACGCACTGGAGAATGGCCACTCCAAAAGCCTGACCTACACAAGTAAGCAGGGCTCGAATGCGGCGTATGTAACGAAGCTGCCGGGGAAAGACTGGATGCTTCTGCAGGTTTTCCCAATCAAGGTCACCAATGCAATGCTGAATGAATCCAACACCATTGCCATGTATCTGGAACTCTGGCTGGTGCTGCTGTTTGTGGTATATATTTTGATTCTTGTCATAGAAAACCGGCGTCAGAAAGAAAAACTGGTCATGGAAAAGCAAAAGATGCGGGACATTGTTGACAGCACCTCTCAGCTGTTCAGCAGGTTTATTCTTGTTGACCTGAAAAAGGATTCCTATGAATATCTGAAAAGTGATATCCGGGAACAGGGAGAAGCAGATGTCTCCGGCTCCGGAGAGGAACTTCTGCAAAAGGGGACATACTCTCAGCTCCGGGATTATTGGGACACCCGCGTCCTTCAGGAAGATGCGCATGTACGGAATCAGTTAACGATCGGCGCCATCCAACAGAACCTGACAGAGAACATTCCGTTTCTCCAGTATGAGTACCGGATTCAGGAGGGAAGCATACGTTGGACGCAGATTTCTGTACTGTGCCTGGGGCGGGAAAATGGCATCCCTGTCTCCGTATTGATGGCGGTGCAGGATGTGACGGAACTGAAAGAAGCGGAACTGAAAAACCGCTTGGCAATGGAGGAGGCTTACCGGACAGCGAAAGCCGCCAATGAGGCCAAGACCATGTTCCTGTCCAATATGAGCCACGATATGCGCACGCCGATGAACGCTATCATCGGATTTTCCACACTGCTGGATCGGGACGCTACCCAACCGGACAAGGTTCGGGAATACAATGAGAAGATTGCCACATCCGGTCGTCATTTGCTGAGTCTTATCAATAATGTGCTGGATATGTCCAAAATCGAAAGCGGCCAAAACTCGCTGAATATCTCGGAGTTTGCCCTGAAAGAACTGCTGGATGAACTGGACGCGGTGATACAGCCCCAGGTTCGGGAGAAGCGACAGTCATTGGATGTCAAGGTCAGCGGACTGAAAGCAGAACGCTTCCTGGGCGACAAGCTGCGGCTGAGTCAGATCCTGCTGAATCTGTTGTCCAATGCGGTAAAGTACACGCCGGAAGGCGGACAGATCGAACTGTCCATCCTCGGCCTGCCTGAGATCTCTGCCGGCTATGCCCATCTGTGTTTTCAGGTACGCGATAACGGCATCGGGATCAGCTCTGAATTTTTGAAACATATCTTCGATCCCTTTACCCGGGAAAATAACACTACCGCCAGCGGCATCCTGGGCACCGGTTTGGGCATGACCATTACCAAGAACCTGGTTGACCTGATGAGCGGCACAATTACTGTGGAAAGCACCCCGGGCAAGGGAAGCACCTTCCGGGTGGAGCTGGAACTGCGATATGGATCGCAGCCGAAGGAAACCATTCGGCAGGAAGAGACTATTCTTCCGCCTCCCGACACCAACGGACTGGAGGGTCTGACGGTGTTGGCTGCCGAAGACAATGACATCAATGCGGAGATTCTGGAGGAACTTCTGTCCTGTGAAGGAGTGTCCTGCGAACGTACAGTAAATGGTCAGGAGGCTTTGGAGCGCTTCCTTCAGACTCCACCGGGCTATTATGACGCCGTGCTGATGGATATTCAGATGCCGGTCATGAACGGTTATGAGGCTGCCCGGGCCATTCGGGATCTGGACCGGCCCGATGCGAGAACGATCCCTATCGTGGCCATGACCGCTAATGCATTTGCGGAGGATGTTCAAAATGCGATGGAGGCAGGTATGAACGCCCATCTCTCAAAGCCCATCGATATGGTGGCACTAAAGGGCGTTTTGGAAAAACTGATCCATTCTGGGCGTAACAGTTGAGGGAACTGTTCTGCAATAGCCGGATGATGAGCCCATTTTGTAATGGCAACCAAATCATCCTTCAGATTGGTAAACAGATAATTACCTTCGCTGCCCCATGCTCCTCTGTGGTTCATATGAATAACCACACAGCCCATTCTCATAAGCGCCAGTTCCAGGTCATTATTTGTGGTATATCCCGGGAAGCCATGGGACATAATCACTGTGGGATATGGCCCGGGGATTCTTTTATCCGGGCTTAGCAGATATCCGTATAGATGACATCCTCCGCTTATGATACTTAGTTCAAAGATTTCCGGACTAGTATTTTGTTCGTCATATTCAAATTCAGTAAAAGCATTTCTGGAATCCATAGCATCCCTCTTTCCGGTTTATTTATGTGTATTTATCCTACTCCGTGATAGCCCATACTCTGTTACGTATTAAAAATGCCTGAGATTTTACTCCCAGGCACTTGGCATCAATCAAAAGATTATTTTCGAGTGTACGACAAACAAGCCATACACCCGGCATTTCTGTTCTGCCTGAATCAATCTGCATATTTCATCAATGCGGTAACGATATCAGGGTAAATAAAGTAGCCGCCGCGTCTGTAATAAAGTCCGAAATTTTCTCCCTTTCCGGTGAACGAATTGTTGTCCCACCACAAACAGCTCATTCCTCTGGCTCTTGCTGCGGCAACATAGTAAGTCGCATGGTCAATACGGGACTGGGTATTCTGGTTTTTATCTCTGGAACCAAACTCACCGATCACAACCGGAACACCTTCCTTGATAAACTTATTGTAAAGCTTATCCATAAAGTTATCGATGTCCGCGGTAAATCTTTTGGTGTCAGAATCAAAGGCGGAAGAGCTTCCGCTCTCTCCGTCTGCCTGCAGGGCAAAATTGTAAGGAGTATATGCGTGAACCGAAATAATCAGCTTATTCTCCACACCCTCTGCATCCGTGGGAAGAACAAATCCGGCATTGAGAGCTCCGTCAGAGGATGCATCATAACCCGGAACCATCAGATAACGATTCAGGTTGTTTCCGCCCGTGGCACGTACGGTATCCACAAATGCCTGATTGATTTTATTAATGCAGGCAACCGCATCTTTACAGCTTGCATTTCCGTTCAATCCCCACTCCCAGGCGGTTCCCACCTGCCTGGGCTCGTTCATGGACTCAAAAATCAGATGCTGGTCATAATCTGCAAAGCGCTCCGCAAGCTGCTGCCAGATAGCGGAGATATACTGAATCGACTGTTCCAGATACTCCGATGAAGGATACATGAATTCTTCGCTGTTATCGTGATGAATATTCAGAATAACATACATACCGTTGTTGTAGGCATAATCCACCACTTCCAGCACACGATTCAACCATACCTCGGAAATCTGATAATTTTCATCTACATGCGGATGCCAGGTCACCGGAACACGAATGGCATTGAATCCCACCTCCTGAAGATCAGCGATCATCTCCTGGGTAGTTGCAATTCCTACCCACTGGGTCTCACTGTCAAGCTCATTTGCAAAAGGGGTTTCCCTGAAGGAATCAAAGGTATTACCCAGATTCCAGCCTATCTTCATGTCTCGTACAAACGAAAAAGCCTCCGTATCCGGAACGTCATAGGGCTCTATATTGACATCCGGAATGACGAACTTGGATTCCGCCTCTTCACTGCTTTCCGCACTCTCGCTGTTTTCACTTGCCGCTGCTTCCGAACTTTCCCCGGCGGAAGTGTCCTCTGTACCGGCACCGCTTTCCGTCTGTATGTTCTCACTCCCCGCTGCCCCGGTATCTCCGCATCCGGTAAGCATTCCCAGTGCAAGAGAAGCTGCAAGCATTGTTATCCATAATTTCTTTCTCATTGGTATCCTCCCAATTCACTGAGTCGATGTATTCTTTCCTTCCTGCCCCAGCCCTTTGGGGTCACTCCATAATCATTTTTCGAATCACTTCCAAAGACCTTTTCCTTTCAGCTGCAATCACTCTGTTGACCGGAGTAAAATCAATCTTCTTTTCAATATAACCATAATCGTTCTGATCGGTCACGACTCTATCCATCAGTCCTGTCAGCTCCAGAATACTCCTGTTTCTGGTACTCTTTTTCTTTGGAAAAAATTCTACAAACTGTATGTTAAAATTGATTGCAAAGGCTGTGCCGTGCAAAGAATCTGTAATAATATAATCCGCATTTTTTATCAGAGCCAAAAACTTTCCCGGTGTCGGAAGATAAACAAATTTACCGGCTTTCAATCGGTTACGATACTCCGGCGATACTCTGACTAACTTTTTCCCGCATTTCTTAGCAAACTGTTCCGCATAGTCACCCATCTCCGGATTTGCATTTAACTGATACAATAAAACATAGTTACGCAAATCTGATCTCTCGGTCTTTTTCTCCCAGCGAACAGCTTCATAAAGTAATGTCGGATCCAAAATCTGCTGCACATCAACATCAGTCAATCCAGACAGCAATTCCGCAGCGCTTTTCTCTCTCACAGTTATCGTGTGATAGGAATCCAAAGCTTCTTTATAGTTCAGAACTATTTCCTCCGGAATTGTTGTGTACCCCATACTGGCGGCTATCGACACTTTTTTGCAATTATCGGGAACAAAACGCAAAAAATAAGCCTGATCATACAAATCATTGGCGATATCACCCCATACCTGATCGCTTCCCGTACAGTATATATCTGCTGCAATACCACTTTGCTTCAATTCCTCAAAAGAAGCATATGTATCCGGGGTTAACGTAAGCCATTCCTTTTGAAATCTCCGAAAGGCGCGCCCCATCATTACATGATTTGGCTGTTGAATGAGGTAGTAGATCCCTCTGGTAAGGAGATTCTTATTCCATTTAGTTGAATTATGCAGCAGCAGCTTCGGTATATTCTCCGGTCTTTCATCTGTTCGTATATAATCTATTGTGACCGGGTCAATTCCCATGTCTCTCAAGATCTCCTCGGTTGCAAACGCCTGAAGAAGCGATCCATAGTTAGAAATCGCATGACGCGTTATAATTGCTGCTTTCATATGCAATCACCATTATCCATGTATTCATAATATTCTTCCGCCAACTATTTTCTGAAGGAAAAGACTGCCAATGTCATACACTCTATCAGCTCTGCTTTTGAATACCTGATACCCAGAACTCCTATTCTCCCCAAAAATCAATACTATCTTGAGTTCTCAAATTCATTCTAAACAACCTCCACATAAAGTCTTCGCGCTCATTATAAATATCTGTCACAAACACAGTATCCTCTTCCAATCTGTAGAACACATAATTGTGTTCTACATGAAGGAATCTATATGGCGAAGGGATCCCAAGCAATGCCTCTACAGATGGTCCTCTCTCCGGATTCTCCTGAAGTCCTCTTATGTCCTTCACAATTTTAGAAAGTATCCTAGCTGCCACCTGGACTCCATGTGACAATGCAATCTGCTTTTTTATCTCACAAAGCTTATCACGAGCATCCGGAGAGTATTTCAGTTTGTATTTCAAGCCTCGCTTACCCCAGTTCCTTCTCTAGATCATCTGCATCTATCCAACCTTCTAGAGATGCTCGCTCCTCTGCTTTTTGCAACTTAGAAAACAGTGTATATGCTGCTCTACATCGATCCAGTTCATCTATTTCTTCCATTGTGAGGATCCCATATTCTCCATGTCCATTTCTGGTAAGATAAACTCGACTGGAAACATCTACTTCCCTTAATACTTCTGTATAATTTCGCAAATCTGATATAGGTTTAATGTTTGGCATGGTTATCACTCCTTTGAAACTATTATACGTTAAGTATAACCAGATTGCAACAAATTTACATGCGAATTTGCCAGCATCATAATCTTCACAGTCCTATTATTAATCACTCCCTACAGTCATTACGGGAGGGGAGCACGGATGTTTTCTTGTCCCGGCACTTAGCCAATCCTACAAGATTATAGGAACTATTCGCAAAAAGTTCTTCTTGTGCCTGACACCCAGACCTTTTTGTCATCACAAATCGTTCCTATATTATATGTATGTCTTGCAATGAACTGCTCTGGTTTTGAACTCGCCCTTAGTAAATACAAGTAGAGAATGTTATTATTTTCTTTTAAACTTACAGATAAACTTTCCATTAACTTCTGATTTTTCTCTTCTCTGGCATCACTACTAAAACTACCCACTTGAGGATTGGTAATGATAGCAAGCTGTTTTCTATTTTCCCTATATGTTTCAATGGTCTTAACAAGTGTAGAAGATAATTTTACAGGTACAATTGAATATTCCTGTGCGGTAGCACCGCAAATCCGGAAGACGGGGAACCGTCTGTCCGGGCTTGCGGAAACCGCTTATGTGAGTGTTTACTCGCGTAATGTCTTGTCTAATCCATAGACCTCACGCATAGAGATATCGTGCTCTGCATCAATGCTTGTGATGTTGATGCGGTAACTATCGTGAGCGATGCGGTCAATGATTGCATCAGCGAGAGGACTTGCATCTCCTCCAAGTTGATCATACCATTCCTCGAATTTATACTGAGAACAGAAGATGGTTGAAGATTTCTTGCGTCTTCGGTGGAGCAGTTCGAAGATATCCCTTTGTTCTGAATCCGTTGGTCTCAATAGAAGCCATTCATCCAGAATCAGGACAACAGGATTGGCATACTTAGCCATAACTTTTTTATAATTACTCTCCGTTCGTGCAATTTCAAGATCAATGAGCATATCCGGAAGCCGAACGTATTTGGTATGGTAATACTGTTTGCATGCCTCCATGCCAAAGGCGCAGGCCATGTAAGTCTTACCGCAGCCTGTAGCACCGGTAATAAAAAGATTCCGGTGTTCAGATATATATTCGCAAGTGGCAAGTCTGCGAATCAGTTCCTTGTTCAGCTTGCGTCCGGAAGTGTAGTTGATATCCATGATATTGGCTTCCGGCTGGTCGAATCCGGCATTCTTAATCAGTCTTTTGAGACGGTTGTTTTTACGGCTGCTGTATTCGATATCTACCAGCATACCGAATCGATCCTCAAATGGGATCTCCTTGCATTTTGGATCATTCA
>JBJENO010000057.1:0-12982 GCA_051880235.1 Acetatifactor sp.
TCACGAGGAACTGAAGAATTACCTTGGGATCAGGGTAGACGGTGTGAGAGAATTCATCCGCTATGATGTGGAGAATATTTCTGACGAGGTGTTTGAGAAGGCATGCAAGACTGTATTCTCCGAGCCCCCCGTTGACGATCTCTATCTGGAGACCATTGAGATCCCTGCAAATGCAAAAGTATTCTCCGTTGAGTTTTTGCCCGGTCAGTTTGACCAGAGAGCGGACTCCGCAGTTCAGTGTGTGAAATTCCTGAAGGAGGATGAGGAACCCATCATCCGTACTGCTGTTACCTATATGATCATCGGTGATGTCACAGAGGAAGAGTTTGCAAGAATCAAGTCCTACTGCATCAACCCGGTGGATTCCAGAGAGACCGATCTGGTGAAGCCTGATACATTGGTAACCGTTTTCGACGATCCGGCTGATGTGATCATTTTTGACGGTTTCATCGATATGGATGAGACCAACCTTCGTAAGCTGTACGATTCCCTGGGTCTTGCCATGACCTTCAAGGATTTCCAGCATATTCAGAACTACTTCTTAAACGATGAAAAGAGAAATCCTTCCATGACGGAGATCCGTGTGCTGGATACCTACTGGTCCGACCACTGCCGTCACACCACCTTTTCTACCGAGCTGACCGATGTCGAGTTCGGTGAGGGATATTATCGTTCCCCCATCGAGACCACTTACCAGAGCTATCTGGATACCAGAGAAGAGATCTTTGCCGGCAGAACCGACAAGTTCGTCTGCCTGATGGATCTGGCGCTGATGGCAATGAGAAAGCTGAAGAAAGAGGGCAAGCTTGCCGACATGGAGGAATCCGATGAGATCAACGCTTGTTCCGTTGTGGTTCCTGTGGAGATGGACTACGGCGATCACAGAGAGACAGAGGAGTGGCTTGTGTTCTTCAAGAACGAGACCCACAATCATCCCACTGAGATCGAGCCCTTCGGTGGTGCAGCTACCTGTCTGGGTGGTGCCATTCGTGATCCCCTTTCCGGAAGAGGTTATGTATATCAGGCAATGCGTGTGACCGGCGCTGCAGACCCTACGGTTCCTGTGGCAGATACCCTGAAGGGTAAGCTGTCCCAGAAGAAGCTGGTGCGCGGTGCTGCCAACGGTTATTCCTCCTATGGTAACCAGATCGGTCTGGCTACCGGATTTGTAAAAGAGATCTATCACCCTAACTACGTTGCAAAGCGTATGGAGATCGGTGCGGTTATGGGCGCCGCTCCCAGAAAGAACGTTATCCGTGAGACCTCTGATCCCGGCGATATCATCATCCTGTTGGGCGGACGTACCGGACGTGACGGCTGCGGCGGTGCAACCGGTTCCTCCAAGGTCCACACAGAACAGTCCATCGAGACCTGTGGTGCTGAGGTTCAGAAGGGTAATGCGCCTACCGAGAGAAAGATCCAGAGACTGTTCCGCCGTGAGGAGGTCAGCCGTATCATCAAGAAATGTAACGATTTCGGCGCAGGCGGTGTGTCCGTTGCCATCGGTGAGCTGGCAGACGGTCTGACTGTGGATCTGGATAAGGTGCCCAAGAAGTATGCAGGTCTGGACGGCACCGAGCTTGCCATCTCCGAGTCCCAGGAGAGAATGGCTGTTGTGGTTGATCCCAAGGATGTAGACAAGTTCTTAGGTTACGCGGCAGAGGAGAATCTGGAGGCAATTGCAGTTGCAGTTGTCACCGAGGAGCCCAGACTGGTTCTGAACTGGAGAGGCAAGAAGATCGTTGACTTGAAGCGTGCTTTCCTGGATACCAACGGTGCCCATCAGGAGACCACCGTGAAGGTGGATATCCCCAGCGAAGAGGACAACTACTTTGACAAGTGGGCTGTTCCCGCCGTGGGAGAGAAGCTGGAGGCCGGCGAGGTAAAGGATGCATGGCTGACCCTTTTGAATGATTTGAATGTATGTTCCCAGAAGGGACTTGTTGAGATGTTTGACGCTTCCATCGGCGCAGGCTCAGTACTGATGCCTTACGGTGGTAAGCATCAGCTGACCGAGACCCAGACCATGATCGCGAAATTGCCCGTGCTTCGCGGCAAGACCGATGTGGTTACCATGATGAGCTACGGCTTTGACCCTTATCTGTCCAGCTGGAGCCCTTATCACGGTGCGGTCTACGCAGTGGTTGAGTCTATGGCGAAGATCGTTGCTTCCGGCGGTGACGCTTCCAAGATCCGTTTCACCTTCCAGGAGTACTTCCGTCGTATGACAGGGGATCCTTCCCGTTGGAGCCAGCCCTTCGCTGCGCTTCTCGGCGCTTATGATGCTCAGATCGGTTTCGGCCTTCCTTCCATCGGCGGTAAGGATAGTATGTCCGGTACCTTCAATGATATCGATGTTCCTCCTACACTGGTATCCTTTGCAGTGGATATCGCCAAGAGCGGCAATGTGGTTACCCCTGAGCTGAAGGCTGCCGGCAACAAGCTGGTTCGCTTTGAGATCGAGAAGGATGAGTTTGATATCCCGATGTATGAGGCTGTGGCACAGCTGTATGAGCAGATCCATCAGCTGATCCTAGACAAGGTGATCGTGTCCGCCTATGCGCTGGATGCGAAGGGAGTTGCTGCGGCTGTATCCAAGATGGCGTTCGGTAACAAGCTGGGCGTTACCTTCGAGGAGACTCTGTCCACCGACGATCTGTTCGGCAACGGTATTGGTGATCTCGTGGTGGAAATTCCTGCTGACAAGCTGAGTGTTCTTGCCGAGAAGGAACTGGATTACACCCTGATCGGTGAAGTGACCGAGGATGCCAAGTTCGTATACGGTGATGTGGAGATCTCCATGGACGAGGCATTAAAGGCTTGGACCTCCAAGTTGGAGAAGGTATTTGCCACCAAGGCAGTGAAGGATACCACTCCTGTTGAGAGCCCGATCTACAAGGCTGACAGCATCTACGTATGCAAGAATAAGGTGGCAAAGCCTACCGTATTTATCCCTGTATTCCCCGGTACCAACTGTGAGTACGACAGCACCAAGGCATTTGAGCGTGCCGGTGCCAATGTAGTGACCAAGGTATTCCGCAACCTGACTGCTCAGGATATCCGAGAGTCTGTTGATGAATTTGAGAAGGCGATCTCTCAGGCACAGATCATCATGTTCCCCGGTGGATTCTCCGCCGGCGACGAGCCTGACGGAAGTGCGAAGTTCTTCGCAACTGCCTTCCAGAACGAGAAGATGAAGGAAGCGGTAATGAAGCTGCTGCAGGAGAGAGACGGTCTTGCACTTGGAATCTGTAACGGATTCCAGGCTCTGATCAAGCTGGGACTGGTTCCCTTCGGTGAGATCGTAGGTCAGACTGCTGACTCACCTACCCTGACCTTCAACACCATCAACCGTCACATCTCCAAGATGGTTTACACCAAGGTCGTTTCCAACAAGTCTCCCTGGCTTGCAGGTGCGGAGCTTGGCGCAACCTACTGTAACCCGGCATCCCATGGTGAGGGACGTTTCGTAGCTCCCAAGGAGTGGCTGGACAGACTGTTCGCCAACGGACAGGTTGCAACCCAGTACTCCGATCAGGAAGGAAACGTTTCCATGGATGAGGAGTACAACATCAACGGTTCCTACTGCTCTATCGAGGGTATTACTTCTCCCGACGGACGTGTGCTTGGTAAGATGGCTCACTCCGAGAGAAGAGATACCGCCGTTGCCATGAACATCTACGGCCAGCAGGATATCAGAATCTTTGAGTCCGGCGTAGAGTACTTCAGATAAGAAGCAAAAAATTTACTTTGGTTATTGACATCAGCACTTTAGTGTGCTATTGTGGTAAAAACAAATAAGAAACCGATGAAGCGGAGATAACGGCAATGATGCCTTTACAGAGAGCCTGCGATGCTGAGATGCAGGTGAGAAACAAGTTGTCAAATGGACCGCTGAGGGTGCAGTCAAATGTGCGCAATGCACAGAGTATTCTGCAACGTGAAGGCATACGTCAGTTGTCGGGGATATGTTGGTATCCTGCAAAGGGCACAGGATTTTCCTGTGAAATCAAGGTGGCACCGCGGATGTAATCTTTTTGATGAATTCGTCCTTGACAGAAAGCGATTTCTGTCAAGGACTTTTCTTTTGTTTAAATCTGCCGGAATTTTGTTCCCGTCGACCGGTAGGTCTGTTGCAGACTGTCGGCGAGCCGTCGGTACTTAGGTCGCGTCCTTAGCGGCCTTATGTACCGCTACGTGCGAAGCCCAAGTGGAAACGTGTCTGCAAGCAGACCTACAGGTCAAAGGCGTTAGAACAAAATTCCGGCAGGGGAAGCAAAGAATTCTTGTCGGGAACACAATTCCGGCAGGGGAAGCAAAGAATTTCTGACAGAACACCATTTCGGCAGAAGAAAATAAGCACTGACAGAACACCAACAACACATTTTGAAGGGAGAACAAAACAATGATTAAAGAAGCAATTGTAAAGATCGTCAACAAACAGGATCTGACCTACGATGAGGCCTATGCCGTGATGAATGAGATCATGAGCGGTGAGACTTCACCTACCCAGAATGCCGCATTCTTAGCAGGCCTTTCCACTAAGAGTGCCAAGGCGGAGACCACAGCAGAGATCGCAGGCTGTGCGGCAGCCATGAGAGACCATGCTACCAAAGTGGAGACCGGGATGGACATTTTTGAGATCGTCGGCACTGGTGGTGACAATGCCCACAGCTTTAACATCTCTACCACCTCTGCTCTTGTGGCAGCAGCCGGCGGCATGAAGGTGGCAAAGCATGGAAACAGAGCGGCATCCTCCAAGTGCGGAACGGCAGATTGCCTGGAGGCACTGGGCGTCAATATTTCGCAGAGTCCGGAGAGATGTAAGGAACTGCTTTCGGAAGTAGGTATGTGCTTTTTCTTTGCACAGAAGTACCATGCTTCCATGAAATATGTAGGTCCGATCCGTAAGGAACTGGGCTTCCGCACCGTATTTAATATCCTTGGTCCCCTGACCAACCCCGGAAGTCCCAAGCGACAGCTCCTGGGCGTCTATGATGAATATCTGGTAGAGCCCTTGGCGCAGGTATTGATCAGTCTGGGTGTAGAACGAGGGATGGTGGTATACGGACAGGATAAGCTGGACGAGATCTCCATGAGCGCACCTACTACCGTCTGCGAGTTCAAGGACGGGTGGTTTAAGTCCTACACCATCACCCCCGAGGACTTCGGACTGACGAGATGTTCCAAAGAGGATCTGGTGGGTGGTTCCCCGGAGGAAAATGCCAAGATCACCAGAGACATCTTAAGCGGGGCAAAGGGGCCGAAGCGGGATGCGGTTTTGATGAATGCAGGTGCAGCTCTCTACATCGGCGGAAAGGCTGACAGCATGCAGGAGGGAATTACATTGGCAGCAGAACTGATCGATTCCGGCAAAGCGCTGGAGGTATTGGAGAAATTCATTCAGGTGAGCAATCGCCCGGAATAAAAGGCAGGAAAGAAAGATGACCATTTTACAACAGTTGGCGGAGCATGCCGCGTATCGATGTGCAGAAGCGAAAAAAGTGATCTCAGAGGAGGAATTGAAGAGACAGGCATATGCCCTTCCCAAAGGAACCTTTGCCTTTGAGAATGCCTTGAAGAAGCCGGGCTTATCCTTCATCTGCGAGTGCAAGAAGGCATCCCCCTCCAAAGGGGTGATCGCGGAAGAATTTCCATATCTGCAGATCGCAAGGGAATATGAGGCGGCAGGCGCAGACTGCATTTCCGTACTCACGGAACCCAAGTGGTTTCTGGGAAGTGATCGGTATCTTCGGGAGATCGCGGCCGAGGTTACCACACCGATCATCCGCAAGGATTTTACTGTGGAGCCATACATGATCTATGAGGCGAAGGTCATGGGAGCAAGCGCTGTGCTGTTGATCTGTTCGATTCTGACCCCGGAACAGTTACAGCAGTACCTTGCAATCTGCGAGGAACTGGGACTGTCCGCATTGGTGGAGACCCACGATGAGGCGGAGGTTGCCATGGCACTTGCGGCGGGGGCAAGACTGATCGGGGTCAACAACCGCAATCTGAAGGATTTTTCTGTGGACACCGAGAACAGCAGAAGACTTCGCACCGGAATTCCGGAGGATGTTCTCTTCGTGTCTGAGAGCGGCATCCGGGATGCCTGTGACATTCGGGCCGTGAAGGAGATGGGAGCAGATGCGGTGCTGATCGGTGAGACACTGATGCGTGCGGCTGACAAGCGGCGGACACTGGAAGAATTGAGGAATGCCTGATGACGAAGATCAAATTGTGTGGACTGATGAGGCAACAGGATATTGCAGTGGCAAATGCTTTGAGGCCGGAGTATGTGGGCTTTGTCTTTGCCCCAAAGAGCAGGCGGTATGTGGCCCCTGAAACGGTGAGAGAATGGCGTGGGACGCTGTCGGAGGGGATCCGGGCTGTCGGCGTATTCGTGGATGCTCCGGTGGAGGAGATCGCAGCCTGCCTGACCGAGGGCATCATCGATATCGCTCAGCTTCACGGGCATGAGACCGGGGAACAGATCCTGGCGCTTCAGAGACTGACGGGGAAACCCATTATCAAGGCTTTTTCCGTGGAGAGGCCGGAGGACATTGCTGCAGCATGTGCCAGTGAGGCCGATTATGTGCTGTTAGATTCGGGGAAAGGCGGCACCGGTACCAGTTTTGACTGGAGTCTCCTGAAGGAGATGAACAGACCCTTTTTTTTAGCCGGGGGACTGAACCCGGAAAATGTGGAGCAGGCATTACGTCAATGTTCACCCTTTGCAGTAGACGTGAGCAGCGGGATCGAAACCGATGGAGTCAAGGATGCAGAGAAGATGAAGAGATTTGTGAAAAATGTTCGAGAGAAAGAGAGACAGAGAGACAGAGAGGCAGGAGAAGACCATGAGTAATCAGAAAGGACGATTTGGAATCCATGGAGGTCAGTATATTCCGGAGACACTGATGAACGCAGTGATCGAACTGGAGGAAGCATACGAGCATTACAAGAACGACCCGGAATTCAACAGAGAACTGCAGGAGTTGTTCAACGAGTATGCGGGCAGACCCTCCAGATTATACTTTGCGGAGAAGATGACCAGAGATCTGGGCGGAGCCAAGATCTATTTGAAGAGAGAGGACTTAAACCACACCGGTGCCCACAAGATCAACAATGTGCTGGGACAGGCGCTGCTTGCCAAGAAGATGGGCAAGACCAGACTGATCGCGGAGACCGGCGCCGGTCAGCACGGCGTGGCCACCGCCACCGCTGCAGCACTGATGGGAATGGAGTGCGTGGTGTTTATGGGTGAGGAGGACACCATTCGCCAGGCACTGAACGTGTACCGCATGAGACTGCTGGGAGCAGAGGTGATTCCGGTGAAGACCGGTACGAAGACCTTAAAGGATGCGGTATCCGAGGCCATGCGTGAGTGGACCAGTCGAATCGATGACACGCATTATTGTCTGGGTTCTGTGATGGGTCCCCATCCTTTTCCTACCATTGTCCGTGATTTTCAGTCTGTGATCTCCAAGGAGATCAAGGAACAGATGCTGGAGAAGGAGGGAAAGCTTCCGGATGCGGTACTGGCCTGTGTGGGAGGAGGCTCCAATGCCATCGGAACCTTTTATCATTTCATTGAGGACAAGAATGTGCGTCTGATCGGCTGTGAGGCGGCAGGCAGAGGGATACACACCGCGGAGACTGCCGCAACCATCGCCACCGGCAAGCTGGGGATCTTCCACGGCATGAAGTCCTATTTCTGCCAGGATGAATATGGACAGATCGCACCGGTGTATTCTATCTCCGCCGGACTGGATTATCCCGGTATCGGACCGGAGCATGCTCATCTGTATGATATCGGTCGGGCAGAGTATGTGGCCATTACGGATGAGGAGGCGGTATGTGCCTTTGAATATCTGGCAAAGACGGAAGGAATTATTCCTGCCATCGAGTCCGCTCATGCGGTTGCCCATGCCATGAAGCTGGCACCCACGATGCAGCCGGATCAGACCATTGTCATCACCATCTCCGGAAGAGGAGACAAGGATTGCGCGGCAATTGCCCGCTACAGAGGGGAGGATCTTCATGAGTAATATCAGACAAGCATTCGAAAACGGGAAAGCATTCATTCCTTTTATTACCTGCGGGGATCCGGATCTGGAGACTACCAGGGCTGCAGTGCTCCGGGCGGTAGAAAATGGTGCCGACCTGATCGAACTGGGGATTCCTTTTTCGGATCCAACGGCGGAAGGTCCTGTAATTCAGGGGGCCAACCTCAGGGCACTGACCGGAGGCGTGACTACAGACAAGATATTTGCGTTTGTGGAGGAACTTCGTGAGTCCGTGACCATTCCCCTGGTATTTATGACCTATGCCAATGTGGTATTCTCCTATGGTGCGGAGCGGTTTCTCTCTGCCTGCCAGCGCATTGGAATCGACGGAATTATCCTGCCGGACCTGCCTTTTGAGGAGAAGGACGAGTTTTTGCCCACCTGCAGAAAGTACGGCGTGGATCTGATTTCCCTGATCGCACCTACCTCTGCCAATCGCATTGCGATGATCGCCAGGGAGGCTGAAGGGTTTATCTATGTGGTGTCCAGCCTGGGAGTGACCGGCGCCAGAACAGAGATTCAGACCGATCTGACTTCTATCGTCGCCGCCATCCGGGAGAACACTTCTGTACCCTGTGCCATCGGCTTTGGGATCTCCACTCCGGAACAGGCAAAAAGGATGGCTGACATTGCGGATGGTGCCATTGTAGGCTCTGCGATCATCAAGTTCCTGGAGAAATACGGCAAGGATGCGCCTGACTTCATCGGTGAATACGTGAAGTCCATGAAGGATGCGATTCGATAAGAAATAAGGAAACCCGATGGGACATTTCAAATCCATCGGGTTTTATTATGGCGTATGATCTTTTTTGTCTCGCAGTACCAGCCGGGTTTGATTCATATTTCGATCTTGCGTTGGATATACTATCTATGATAGTGCCATGATTGGCACGGATAGGAGAGACAATGAAGCCGGAAACTTATTATTTTGTAGCAAGACCTTTACCTTATGAGCCGGACGCCCTGGTGCCGGTGTTGGATGAGAGGACTCTGTATTTCCACCATGACAAGCATTACCAGACCTATGTCAACAATCTGAACAACGCTCTGGCAGATTACCCGGAGCTTCACAACTGTACCCTGAGGGAACTTTTGATCGATACCGGGAGACTGCCTGCTGCCGCCCGAAAAAGCATTGTCAACAACGGCGGAGGGGTATATAATCATGAATTATACTTTGATTCCATGCAGACTCCCATGGGACAGTGCCCGGAGGGGAGCCTGAAGGACTCCATCGACAGAGATTTTGGCTCCTACAAGGAGTGGAGAGACGAACTGAAGAGCCTGGCGGCAAGCGTCTTCGGTTCCGGCTGGGTCCATCTGATCACCGATAAGTACGGCAAGCTGGATATGTGTACTACCCGGAACCAGGATGTGCCGAACCTAAAGGAGTGGACGCCCATCCTGAACCTTGATCTGTGGGAGCACGCGTATTATCTCCAGTATCAGAATCGAAGAGTGGACTATGTGGAGGGCTTTATCCGGCTGATCAACTGGCGCAAGGCACTCCGCAGATATGAGGATGCCTTTGGCAAATAAACTACGGGGTAAATCGAATGAACCAAAGAAATTATCAGAAGGAACTGGAAAAGATATTGGAACAGTTACAGGGGGCGCCGCGGCTCTTTCTGCACAGCTGCTGTGCGCCCTGCAGCAGCTATGTGCTGGAGTACCTGAAGCAGTATTTTCAGATTACGGTGTTCTATTACAATCCCAATATTTCCGAACAGCAGGAATACAGGAAGCGGGTGGAGGAACAGAAGAGACTGATCGCTGCCTTCAACGCTTTGGGCCTGGGCTACCCGATCCGGATCCGGGAGGGAGAGTACGAACCGGAGAGATTTTTCGAGATCGCGAAGGGCTACGAGGACTGCAAGGAGGGCGGAGAACGGTGTTTTCGCTGCTTTGAGCTCCGCCTGCGGGAGACCGCAAGACAGGCGGCAGCAGGAGACTACGACTATTTCTGTACAACGCTGACCATCAGCCCGTTAAAAAATGCGTCGAAGCTGAATGAGATCGGCGAGGCGTTAGCCGGAGAGTATCAGATTCCATGGCTGCCCTCGGACTTCAAGAAAAAGAATGGCTACAAGCGTTCTGTGGAGCTTTCTGCAGAGTATGAACTGTACCGACAGAACTTTTGCGGCTGCGGCTTCTCCAAGGCGGAGGCGCTGTCCCGTAACTGATGAGATCAGGAAAGAAACCGGAGGACGGGCTTACAAAGTTCTTGCGGGAATCATCTTTTTTTGTTATAGTGATAACAATTCGTAATCGGAACATCTAAAGTAAATAGGATAGGAAGGATAACCCATGAAGAAAATTTTGGAAATACTGAGTGAGGAGATGGGCAAAGCCTTTGAGGCTGCCGGATATGATGCTGCTTTGGGACGAGTGACCATTTCCAACCGCCCTGATCTGTGTGAATATCAGTGTAACGGTGCCATGGCAGGTGCCAAGCAGTATAAGAAAGCCCCCATTATGATCGCCAATGCTGTGGCTGAGCAGTTGGCAGAAACTGCTGTTTTTTCCGAGGTGACCGCAGTGGCTCCCGGATTCCTGAATCTGAAGCTTTCTGAGAGCTTTTTGAGCGAATACGTGAAGCAGATGAGCAGAGAGGAGAAATTCGGCCTTGAGAGCCCCGAACATCCCAAGACCATCGTCATCGATTACGGCGGACCCAATGTGGCAAAACCTCTTCATGTGGGACATCTTCGTTCCGCTGTCATCGGCGAGGCGGTGAAGCGGATGGAGCGATTCGCAGGTCATAAGGTGATCGGCGATGTTCATCTTGGAGACTGGGGTCTGCAGATGGGTCTGATCATCACTGAGCTTCAGGAGAGAAAGCCGGGGCTTCCTTATTTTGATGAAAGCTTTACCGGAGAATACCCCGCTGAGGCACCCTTCACCCTGTCCGAACTGGAGGAGATCTATCCCACCGCCAGCGGTAAGAGCAAGGTGGATGAGGAGTTCAAGGCGAAAGCCCTCCAGGCGACTGCCGATCTGCAGCAGGGCAAGAGAGGGTATCGTGCCATTTGGAAACATATTATGGACATCTCCATTGCCGATCTGAAGAAGAATTATGAGAATCTGAAGGTGGAGTTCGACCTCTGGTACGGCGAGTCAGACTCCCAGAAGTATATTCCAGAGATGGTGGAGAAGATGAAGCGGGATGGTTATGCCTACGTCAGCAACGGCGCCCTGGTAGTGGACGTGGCGAGAGAGGATGACAAGAAGGAGATCCCTCCCTGTATGATCTTAAAATCTGACGGTGCGGCAATGTACGATACCACAGACCTTGCCACCATTTTGCAGAGAACCATTGATTTTCAGCCGGACAGTATTATCTATGTAGTAGACAAGCGCCAGGAACTGCACTTCGAGCAGGTATTCCGCTGCGCCCGCAAGACCGGCCAGGCAGCGGAGAACACCGAGCTGAAATTCCTGGGCTTCGGTACGATGAACGGCAAGGACGGAAAGCCCTTCAAGACACGTGAAGGCGGCGTCATGCGTCTGTCCAGTCTGATCTCTCAGATCACCGACCAGATGTACGACAAGATCTCCGGCAATGAGGCACTCTCTGCCGAGGAAGCAAAGACCACTGCCGCTCAGGTCGCTCTGGCAGCCTTAAAGTACGGCGATCTTTCCAACCAGGCCAGCAAGGATTATGTCTTTGACATTGATAAATTCATCTCCTTTGAGGGAGATACCGGTCCCTATATTCTGTACACCATTGTACGTATCAAATCGATCCTGAATAAGTACAGGGAGCAGGGTGGGGAGATCTCTATGGATGCCCTGACCACTCCCTCCAATGCCTCTGAGAAGGATCTGATGATGCAGCTGGCCCAGTTCAATTCCATGCTGGAAGCAGCCTGTGAGGAGCTGGCACCCCATAAGGTATGCGCATACATCTACGATCTGGCAAACGCTTTCAACCGCTTCTACCACGAGACCCGAATCCTGACAGAAGAGGATGCGGCTAAGAAGGCAGGGTGGATCGCTCTGCTTGCCCTCACCAAGGATGTTTTGGAGTGCTGCATCGATCTGCTGGGCTTCAGTGCCCCGGAAAGGATGTGACGCGTTACTAACAAGCGGTGCGTGATCAATTTGAAAAAAGCCGTGGGGAGTTAACTCACCAACGGCTTTTTTTCAAATTGATCACATAGCGCGACAGCGCGCATGAGCACGGAACGAAGAGGAGTGCGAATGAGCAGCGCTTGTTAGTAACGACTAGCTGCAATAGCGCGACAGCGCGCATGAGCACCTCTGGCGGAGTGTGGTAGAGCTTGTTCACATTGTCGAGCCCTTACATTTGAAATGATTGTGTTCTTTTCCCTGCAATTACCGCGGAATTCGGATTTTTGCCCTATTCGATGAAGGGTGCGTCATCGGACGTCTGCAATAGAGTGAAAGCCGTTGTAATTCTGGGAGTAGTTTGTCTGAAATAAGCGACTTAAGCATCGATGATTCATTTTCTTCTTTTTTCGTGGTCTTCCATTTCATCGGATATCAAATGAGGGGACCTTTTGTTGTCATTTCCTTGATAGAAGAACTATAACAATAGAAGAAAACATCGAAAATTTGAATCTATGATTCTTCCGATGTGAGGAATAACATTATATCTCCTATTATCAGCAAAATCCGATGTACGACGTGATTCTTACATCCTTTCTCGTTGACATATTATACCAATCACTCTATCTTCGTGTAAAAGAGTTTCCTGAGTCGGCAAGGGATTGACCGCATGCGAGAAAAGAAAGATTGGAGATAACACCAATAAAGAATACGGAGTTTAGCGCACCTTTCTGGAGGGGAATTTTCCAGCAACTGTACCTATGAAAAAGTTATTAGAAAATAAAATTAATTGTGTCAAGCATTTTTGAAAATGTCCCAAAATAATTCAAACATTAGCCCCGGCA
>JBJENO010000058.1:0-2977 GCA_051880235.1 Acetatifactor sp.
GTACGCGGAATTGGATACAGTTCCTTATTACTGGTCAGCAGAAGCTTCCTCCGGGGAAGTCGATTTTGTTCTGCAGTACAGCGGCCAGGTCGTTCCGCTTGAAGTTAAAGCAGAGGAAAACCTGAATGCCAAGAGTCTCAAGAACTTCGTAAACACCTACCAGCTGGCATATGGTGTCCGTACCTCTATGTCGGATTACCGGGAACAGGAGAAGCTGGTCAATCTGCCACTGTATGCGATTTCCTTGCTATGGGAAGTTTGCGATAAAAAGAATGAAGTATGATGATAGAAAGAGCAGGAGCCAATTGAGGTTCCTGCTCTTTCTGATTGGAGGTTTATATGACTAAAACGAGCAAAACGAAAAGAGCATGGTTGATGAGCGTGATACTCATGCTCGTTATGCTTTTGCCACAGACTGTGTATGCGGCCGAGGGTACCGAAGGAACAGAAATGCAGGTTCTGCAGCCGCAGCAGTTGGAGATCCAACTTGGCTCAGACTGGGCTGGCGTGGAGTTCCAATTGAAGACAGATGCCGGTCTGTATCCCGGTACCATTCTGGTCGGTGAGGATGGAGTCCTTCGGCTGGAGATTGGCGGCAGCTCTACGTACACCCTGACCTGTCTCAACTCCAGTACACCAGAGCCTGAGGTTGTGCAAGCTCCTGCCACAGAGGAAGCAGATTCAAAAGATATCACATCAGATGCGCCGGAAACTGAACTGGAACGCGACGCCGAACAGTCTGAAGATATAGAAAAAAGCACCACAGAGGATGAGCCGAACACCATCGCCGGCATTCCTGTTCTGCATATTGCGTTGTTCGGTGGTGGTTTGCTGATTGCCGTTGCTGCACTGATCGGAATGCGGTTTGCATCCCGCCGTCATGCGATAGATGCTGATTACGAGGAGGATAATGACGAATGATTCCAGACTGGTTTTGATTTGCGGATTGGAGCCGCAAAGGAAATATTCAGCGCGAAAAAATATTTTTTATTCCTATTAGGCTTGACAGCCTGTGATTCCTCTGATATACTTTAAGCGTGGCAGGGGCTTGCGCAGGCTTTCGGTACTTCGGAAGAGCTCCCGGAGTCAGACGTATTCCAAAGGGAATACGGAACCGTTACGGAGGCGCGCACAGAGCGAATCCACAATCGCAAGCCATCTCGAATTATATAGGCCGGAAGGCTGCTGAAATAACGTACAGAGTCAACGCTGGATGAGACAAAGCAATTCCAGCACTTGGCTCTGTATTGTTTTTTTGCAGATCTTCCGGCCTTTTTCTTTTTCTACGGAGGTAAATTATCGTGAAAAATAAAAAGAAAAATCGGAAGGGATTTAATGCAAGCACTATGCGGTGCCCCTATTGTGGTTCACCCGTGGTCTACCGCAGCGCGGATGGGATTTATCGGGACAACGACAAAGGCGCTATGCTCTATGTCTGTTCCCACTATCCGGAGTGTGACGCCTATGTCCGTGTCCATGCCGGCACCAGGCTACCGGTTGGAAGTATGGCAAACCGAGAACTGCGTGCTCTGCGGAAAACAGCTCATTTTTATTTCGACCAGCTATACCGTCGCGGCCTGATGACCAAACAGGAAGCATACCAATGGATGGCCAATTTGATCGGTGCCCCTCTCTCTCAGGCACATATTGGTTACCTGCGCGAGTATTACTGTACCCAGGTTATCGAAGAGAGCAAGAAATACCTTGTGCGATGCCATGTGAATCCTGACCAGCACTTATTTTGCTGCCAGAAAGGAGGCACCATTGCATCATGACACTAACAGCAGAACAGCAAAAGAAAGTGGAGGAAAATCTGGGACTGGTGGGTAAGGTCCTTAAAGATAAAGTACATGGATTGCCCCAACACGGCGTCTACACATACGATGATCTCTTCCAGATCGGGTGCATTGGTTTGTGTAAGGCTGCTGCAACGGACAAAGGCGGAACATTTTCCACTTATGCTTACAGACTCATCTGGAATGAGATCTGTGATGCTTTGATCAAAGCAACGCGAATAGCGGGCCGCGAGGAGACGATGGATATGCAGTCAGCAATTGTCTCTTTTCATTCAGAACGGAGCACACCATCCATTGATATGAATCTGAGTCCGATCCTTGCGAAGATCGAAGGACAAACCGATGGGATGGTGGCCAAGGGAATTCGGGCTCTAAGGTTGTCTCTGGCCGGGTACACCAGTCAAGAGATCGGCCATATGCTGAACGCGCAGCCTGGTGCAGTACGCATGTGGATGACAAAAGCCAGGAGACATCTCCAAAAGCGAACTGAGCTCCGCCTGATGATGGAATATATAGAATGAGGAAAGGATTGGTCCTGCTGTATATCAATCTAATGTGCAGCGGGATCAGTGTGATTATGATGAAAAATCGAAAAGATTTTAGGTGGCTGGCTGTGCCGGCTGTGATCACAGCCATCGTATTTCTCTTGCTGCGGTTTATCTTTCTGGTCGGATATGTCCCTACGGAGTCCATGGAACCGACACTGCATCAGGGAAGCTGTATTCTCGGTATACGTTGCTACGGAAATTTGGAAACTGGGGACATTGTGATTTTTGAACACAACGGAAGACTGCTTGTAAAGCGAATTGCCGCAGTCGGCGGAGAGACCATTGCGCATGCCGGACAGGATTTGATCGTTCCATACGGCTGCTATTATATGCTCGGTGATAATGCATTGAGCTCATTCGACTCCAGGTATTGGGACGACCCTTTCGTTTCACAAAGCAGCATAGTGGCAAGGCTCCTGCTTCCTGCAGAGTAATTGCGTTGATGGTCTCTGCCTTGGCGGATTTCTGCTTGGAAAAGGAAAAACGCATACAAATAGGGATGCTTTTCACCCTTAGGACACCTCATATTGTCTGCCAATAGTACCCAAACTAAAGATTATCAGCTTACCATCATTCCTAAAAAAATATAAAACCGCTGCAACTTCCATCCTACACGGGGATGAAGATTGCAGC
>JBJENO010000059.1:0-2935 GCA_051880235.1 Acetatifactor sp.
ATCTTCACAACCGAATACCGTTTCAGATCCAGCCCTTTCCACAGATACCGGGACAGATCGTCGTTTGCCATAGCTTTGCACCTCCTTCCTGAAGCCAGTGATTATTGTCCTTTTTGTCACACTGTCCGCAGGTGTAGACTTGCGTGTGTATCCACAGGTATATAGAGAGTAGTAGTTTAACGAATACTATTTCTATTTTTTCCTTATGGTCTACACCGTTGGGACGAGGGACAAAAAGGACAAAACTGCTCTACGAGGCTTTTTCATAGAGACAGGGGTTGACGAGATAAACTTGTCCGGCGGGTCTGCCTTTGCCAGTGGGCGCATTACTGCCTTTCGTAGCGATGTAGCCATACTCAGCAAGATGATTCAGCACAGGCTGAACTTCGTCAGCAGTTTTGAAGCTTCGGCACAGACGCATAATATCCCGTCGCGTAAATTCCACCAAACCATTCTTACAGATAGCATCCAGCAGATACTGACTCTGCTTTACCAGTGCATCCGCGCCCATAAGGGAGAACGCCGCTCTGGAATGTTCGGTGAAGTAACGGCCTATGGAAGTAGCGTCCTGCATGGTAGCTTCATCCACAACCAACGGTGCAGGATCTTCCAGAAAACCGTCGCTGCGGATTACAGATGCCCGGCACAGCACTCCGGCAATTCGTAAGACTGCGCCCACCAGCTTGCCTGCCCAGTCAGCAATATCCACATACTCGGTCTTGAGCTTGCGCTCCACCTCCCCGGAGAATTCCTCCAGCAGTCTGTCTGCTCCCGGAGACAGGGTGATTTCTTCTGGTTCAGCCTGCTGTTCATCCTCCAGCAGATTGCGGATCAGTGCAGAATAATTCCGGGAGACCTCCGCAGGAATGGGTTCCGTGCGGTATTTTCGCTGGCCTACGATTGAGGTGGGCATACAGTACAGAAAACGGGCGGTCAATCCACGTCCCCGGAAAGTACCATTCTGCATCATGCCGGATAGCACATTGGGCTGTACAGTGAGCAGCACAGTCAGCGCTGGATTCATGATGCTTTCGCTGTTTCTTCCAATACGGTCCACACGGATGCAGTCTCCTGAGTGCCCTTTCAGCATGACATCGATGTTGACATTTTTGCTGTAAATGCCGGACAGCATATCAAAGATGCCACCCTCGGCAGATACGATGGCTGCTTTACCGCCACCCTCTGCCAGAACGGAAGTCAGCTTTTCCGTGGTGATGTCATCTACATACAACCGCATAGGGGCCTTTTCCTTGTAGAGGGCAATCTGCTGTGCCAGCTGCTCCAATTCACTGTCCTCAACTTTGCCCTTGGCTGCTTTGTCCTCCAAGGCGCGCTGTCGTCGCTCCAGAATGTGCCTCTTCATCTTACTGGCTTCCAGTTCTGCGGCATTCTGCTTGTTGTACTCTGCTTCAAAGGCATTGAGTGGTCTGGTCATGAAACTTATAACAGCGGACTTCCGTTCTGAGGGCTCCGCTACGATTACCACGAACAGATTCAGTGGTTCTGTCCAATCTGCCTTTCCACGGATACGGAATTTTCCCTGTTCACACAATGCAAGGATTGCCAAAGCGGCAGACGCGCTCATATCCACCGGAGTCTGGGTGCTCTCCGCCACCGCAAGAACATAGTCCCGGACTGTGGAAGGAAGTGCATCCACCGGAAAAGCAGGGAGAATGGCCTGGGTGAATGGAATAGGAGTTTCCCATTTCACAGCGGAAAGCGCATTGTAAGTAACAGGATCTTCATATCCGGGTGTTCTCATGACTTTGTTATGATAGAATCTCCGGGCGCTTTGCCAGATCCGATCCAGTTCTTCCTGCTCAAGTGGAGGATCACATCTCTCTGCCAGCGCAAGAAACATTTGTAAGGCTTCCGGAGTATCACCCCAGCGCTTTAAGATTTTTCCTCCCGCTTTAGATAGCGTGCTGTTTCTGCTTCCTTCCGGAATGATTTCATCTAACCTGGCGAAAGCTTGGGCAGATTCTTCCCCGGCAATAAACTGAGTCAGTGTCATGGTTCCAGGAAAGAAAAGAATCTGTGTGTCCGGGTTGCCGAAAAAGAACCGCCCAGCATCCAGAGCGTTTTTATCGAAGAACGGATACATGGACTGCACCTTCTTCATAAACACTACATATCCGTCAGGATCTGTAATGGGGTCAATGAAGAAAATGGCATGAAATCTGGGCCGCGCGGGTTTATCTCCTTTTGGCTTCATGTGGTGACGGCTGGTCGTGACAATACAACGCACATCCGGAAACATAGCTGGGATGTCTTCCATGGTAATCCACTCAGCTGGTATATCCGAATGGTCATTGTCGCAGTCAAACACAGCGGTAGCTGCCTGAACGAAATTCTCCTTTCCACGGCGATTTCCTGAGAATTGGATCAGAACATGATCGTGGCACAAAAGAGGTTTCAGCTTCTCTGGAGTATTTGCCGTCTCAATGTGGGGATACAGACAGTTTTGGGGATTGCCGCACTGATCTGCATAGCAAACAGTAAGAGAGAAATTCTTCTCATCCATCAGACATCACCGCTTTTGGATTTCGCCCGGAGCCAGGCCTGGAAACCCGCTACCGGGATCAGGATACGAGTACCGATGCGGAGCGTGGGGAAATCCGGCTCTTTCACCAGTGCATAGGCCTTGGGCAAACTGATGCCCATCTGCCGGGCCAAATCCTGCACACTCATCGTAGATTTTTCCATAATGATTACTCCTTCCTTTGTTCTGTGATCCACCTACAGCACAGAGACCGTATTGTTCCACTACGGTGTTCAGCAATCTGCCTGGCTCCGGTTGCCAGCCATCTTCGCACAGTTCAGATGCCATATCTATGTGGGTGGGTTTCAGTTTTCAAGGTACAGTCAAACACAATATGGTATTGTGTTTGGCCGTATTATACGCTATACTATCACCAAAAGATATTTTCTATTG
>JBJENO010000060.1:0-49980 GCA_051880235.1 Acetatifactor sp.
GAGAGGAAGATCGATGCAGACAGAGAAGATGAGACCAGAGATCGAGACAGTGGTTCAAAATATGGAACGAGCCATTGTGGGAAAGAGAGAAGTGATCGTGTTAGTGCTCACCGCATTGCTGGCGGAGGGGCATGTGCTGATGGAGGATGTGCCGGGGGTCGGCAAGACAAAGCTGGCATCGTCGCTGGCAGCATCCTGCAGGGGAACCTTCTCCAGAATTCAGATGACACCGGATGTTATGCCATCGGACATCACCGGTTTCCATATGCTGCAGGGTCTGGACGGTAAGCGAGAGTTCAAGCGGGGAGCAGCCTTTTGCAATATTTTGCTGGCAGATGAGATCAACCGTGCCTCCGCCAAGTCTCAGTCCGCCCTGTTGGAGATCATGGAGGAGAACCAGATCAGTATTGATGGCATCACCTATCAGTTGGAAAAGCCATTTATGGTGATCGCTACGCAAAATCCGGTGGAGACCTACGGAACCTATCATCTGCCTGAGGCACAGATGGATCGCTTCATGTTCAAATTGTCCATCGGTTATCCGGGCAGAGAGAATGAACTGGATATTTTGCGCAGGCAGTATCAGTTGCGGGCGGATGAACTTCAGGCGGTGATCGGCTGCGAGCAGATCAACCACCTGATTCAGGAGGTGAAGCAGGTGACCTGTGCTTCCTGTCTGGAGGAATATATCGTGGACATCGTGGAGGCTACCAGGTCATTGCCGGGAGTGCGCCTCGGAGTCAGTCCCAGAGGAAGTATTGCGCTGTATCGCAGTGCGCAGGCCTACGCCTATCTGCAGGGCAGAGATTATATCCTTCCGGATGATATCAAGTATCTGGCTCCTTTCTGTCTGGGGCACAGACTATTGCTTCTGCCCGGCAATACCCGGTCCGGAGATTCTGTGATAGAACAGGTGCTGGAGCAGGTTCCTGTTCCGGTGAAATAGAGAGAAGAGATTGCGTATGAGAAAAATTGCAAGACAACTGCGCGGGAATATTGCTCTCAGGGAAGTCGGACACTATCTGCTTGCCATGGGCTTTACTTTCGTCTTTGCACTGTTCTGCAGTGCCAGAGTGGGGTGGTTTCTGTTTGGTATGATGGCATTTGCTCCGGCACTTTCCATCCTGGCTGCCTGGGGCTGTTCGAAAGCGGTGTCCTTTGAGGTGAACATTCCGAAAAATGTCTATCGACAGGGGGAGTCCGGGGAGATGGAGCTTGTCTTTCACAATAAAGTTCCCTTCCTGAGTTCCCTCCTCCATCTGGTTGTGATCACCTCCGATGGAGTGGATCTTGCCCAGGCAAAGGGAAAGGCTTCCGTGGAGTACGATCTTACCATAGGCTGGACCAGAGAAGAGGAAAAAAGTTTTTCTTTGGAGGCATATAGTGCGGGGGAAGCATCCCTTACGATAGAGTCTGTGGAGCTTTTTGATGTCTTTCATCTGGTATCCTTTTCTGTTTTGACAGACAAGAAACCAAGAAGGATATCCTTTGGCGTTCTGCCTCAGATCAGAGAATTGCCTGAAAATGCTAACTGTCGCCAGACCATTCGTCTGGTGGCCGCTGACAGTGAACCGGATGAAGACTCCGTAGAGAAAAGTACCAATCAATTCGGGGGCTTTCCGGGCTTTGATCATCGACAGTATTTACCGGGGGATCCGGTGAAAAGAATCAACTGGAAATTGTCCGCGAAAAAAAGAGAGCTGTATGTGCGTCTGGATGAGATGCAGGGCGGCAGCGGCGTGTCGGTCATTTTGGATCCATATTGCGGTCTGGATGCCGGCAGAAGATGTGCGGCCAGAGGGGCATCCATAGAGGATGCACTGAGCTATTCGGCCTATTTTTTGCAGAATGACTTGTCTGTTCAATTTTACTGGTTCGGAAGAGGGGGCTGGGAGAGAAGGACAGTGGCGGAACTTAAGCATCTGGACGAATTGTGTGAGGAATTGGCTTGGTTTCGCTTTGCCGACGAGATCGGTGACCGAATACCGGACGCATTTGCATTGGATGATAAGTGTAAAGCCTGTGTGTATTGCACCACCTTCCAGGACGATCGTCTGTGCGGCATCCTGGAGGAGGTAAGGACAAGGCAACAGTGCTCTGTGATGGTCAGCTCCATTGCGCAACGGGAAGGATGGTGTATCGGATGAATAAGAGATTCGAAACAGAACGTATCCTCCTTTCTTACACACTTGCCGCCCTGCTGATTGTAGCGGTGTTTCGCGTATATGATTATCCGGACGGTATGCTGATGACCCTCGTGAAAGCGTGTGGGTTTCTGATCGTTCCCTTTGGGTTATGTTATTTGGCAGAGAGACACCGTGTGATCGGAGGAATCGCTATCACTGCAGCCATCGCCATCGTATGGCGCGTAATCACCGGCTGGATGTGGACCGGCTGGAGGACCTACGGAGTGGGCTTTCAGGAATGGGCACTGACTGCCGGTACAGAGGTGGAGGATGCCGGACTGTATCTGAACACTTTGTGGCTTGGATCCGCATTGTTTTTCGGACTCACCGTGTACTATTTCGCCAAGGTTCTGTACAGGCCATCTTTTCTGATGCTGGTCAGTCTTCTGCCCTGCGTCCTGTATGCAAAGGTGTTTGCGGATATCGAGAATGTGTTTGTGATCCTGATCGCCTGCCTGAATCTGCTGCTGATGATCTTTTTTCAAAATACCAAGTCAGAGGGACTGGATTATGATACGAAGGCAGGAGTTGCCTGGTCGGGCGTCTGCTTTGTGGCGGCAGTTTTTCTTCTGGTAAGTCTGATCCCAAAGCAGGAGAAGACAAAGTACTATGATGTGTTTGAGGATCTGTTCCTGGGCGGCGATACCAGGACGGAACTGGGTGCAGATTTTTCCGATATCGGTATGGTTTCCGGTGATGCCGGCAGATACAGTGAGCTGGGAAATCGCAGATTGTATCGGGTGTCGGGAGACGGCATCGGCTATCTGAAGCGCCAGAATTTTGACCTCTATGATTTTCAGCGGGACAGATGGACCTTCGATGCAGACTTCTCGGAGCAGAGTCTGACGATGGATGAGTGGAAGGACGGCCAGAGCAATTGTAACGGGATGCTGTTTCAGGAAGCACTGAAGCAGGCAGAGAGTCTAAGCCCCGGGTTTGCAGGGCGGTATGGTTTGGAGGCACTGTTAGCGGAACCTTTGACAGACTCTTTGCATCGCATCAAGGTGGAATCCCTGAACTTCGCGGCTTCCTATTATGTGGCACCGGGACGAACGGTGGAGATATTTCCGAAGGACGGGGAAAGTGTTGTGGCCACTCCCAGTGGGTGCTTTCGGCGGGAAAGTGGACTTCATCCCAGAGATTTCTCCTATGAGGTTGTGTTTTACGATCAATATGGAACCCGCCGCAAACTACTGGAACTGGGCGCAGGAAAGCTTTCCATGGAGGACTGGGGCAGGGCGCTGGCAGAACTGACGGAGCTTTTGCCGGAGGAAGGAGCGCTGTATCGGGAAGCAGTGCAGGAGTATCTGGAGCAATATCTCCATGCGGCTGCGTATCAAAACGCCTGTGCTCAGAATAACCGGATGATTTCCGCGGAGATTGCAGAGCTGTCAAGAGAGGTAGTGCGGGACTGCACCTCGGACTTTGAGAAGGCAGCTGCACTGGAGGAATTCTTCCAGAGCTCTGACTTTACCTACGATCTGAAATACCGTGCCAAGGACAACAGCCCGGAGTATTTTCTGTTTACCTCCAGGCGGGGCACCTGTTCCGATTATGCCTGTGCCTATGTGCTGATGGCCAGAGCAGCGGGACTGACCGTTCGCTATGCGGAAGGGTACGTGCCGGAGAAGGCCAGCTATGAGGGGGTCTACTACGTGAAGGACAGTACCTCCCACGCTTACCCGGAGGTGTATCTGCCTCTGCTTGGATGGACGGTGTTTGAACCCACCTCAGCCAATGTGGAGCTGTACGAGGAAGAGCAGGATGGTGGATGGCTCCACTTCCTGAAAACGCTGAAGATAGACTTCGGATTGGCGGCAACCGTTTTCGGATTTGTGCTTGCTCTGGCAGGCGGGGTTGTGATCGTTCGGGTGGTATGGCCTGTCCTGGAAGAAGGGTGCTTCCGGCTGCTTTTGCTTGTGAGAAGACCTGACGCATCCGTAGAAAAAATGTACGCACGGGTGGTGTCGACCTGCAGGAAGCGCATGGACAGGAGAGCCGATACCCTGACTCCAAGGGAACTGGCGGATGCTCTGACCGAATATGAGATCGATATCCGGCAGCTTTCAGAGGCGATGGAAGGACATGCTTATGCCGGGAAAAACGTTTCGAAGGAGATGAAAAAGCAGTCTTTGAGAGATTATCGGTCGTTTATTCGAAAAAAACATCGGTTACGAAAAAAATAAGGATTGTTTTCAAAGCAATTTTGTTATACAATATACAAATCTAATATCTATTTTAACAAAGGTGGTAAATTCTATGACATTATTAGATCAGTGGAAGAAACTTGCATATGACGAATCAATTGGACAGGCCAAACTTCAGCAGATCTGGGGTGCGTATTTTCAGGCAGAGAAGGAAATCTATCAGAAACTGCTGAAGAACCCCGATGAAGTGGTAAAGGGTACCGTCAAGGAATTGGCAGACAAGTTTGCTGTGCCTATTATGACCATGACCGGTTTTTTGGATGGAATCAATGACAGCCTGATTGAAAAGAATCCGATCGAGGAGATGGAAGAGGATACTGTGGTGAACCTTGGCTTCGACAAGACCCTGCTCTATAAGAACATGGTTGCTGCGGAGGCTGAATGGCTGTATAATCTGGAGGAGTGGAACGCTATCTTCGATGAGGAGACCAGAAAGGCTCTCTACAAGGAGCAGAAGTCTTCTACCACGATTGTAAAGGCAGCTAAGGTATATCCCAACGATCCCTGCCCCTGCGGAAGCGGCAAGAAGTATAAGAAGTGCTGCGGCAGAAAATAAGTCATTTTGATGCAAGGACTCTTTTTTAACCAAAAGGGTCCTGTTTTGCAATATAAATCTCAAGAAGAGAAGATCCGATATGGACGGAGGTATTCCTATGAAAAAGCTGGAAGAGTATGTTCTCAGTATTCCCGATTTCCCGGAAGAGGGAATCATTTTTCGTGATGTCACCAGTGTGCTGCAGGATGCAGAAGGATTTCATCTTGCCATCGATAAGATGCAGGAGCTGATTGCAGACCTGGAATATGATGTGGTAGTGGGACCGGAGTCCCGTGGTTTTATCTTTGGAACCCCCATTGCCTACAACAACAAGAAGCCCTTCGTTCCCATCCGGAAGGCCGGCAAGCTGCCCAGAGAGACGGTTTCCATCTCCTATGAGCTGGAGTACGGCAGTGCAACCATTGAGATGCATAAGGATGCCATCAGGCCCGGACAGAGGGTCGTCATCGTGGATGATCTGATCGCCACCGGCGGCACTACCGAGGCAATGATTCAGCTCATCGAAGGAATGGGCGGCGTTGTAGTCGGTGTGGTCGTTCTGATCGAACTGGCAGGCCTTAAGGGAAGAGAGAGACTGCAGGGGTATCGTCTCGAGTCTGCAATCTGTTACGAAGGAAAATAGCGATATTTATTCATTTACTTTGGGGAAAAGCATTATTTGGGGAAATACTTATAAGATACGTTAAGGAAAGTGTGAAGCAGTTATGGCAGACGAGACGAAAGTGGTCCTGTCCGAGGACGCAAAGTTAAGTGAATCACATGAATCAAAACTTCCCGACGAGCTGTTTCGGGAGCTTATTAGCCGTGTGCAAAAATACCATCCAAGTGATGATATCTCCAATATCACAAAGGCCTATGAGGTTGCCTCAAAGGCACACGCAAATCAATTCCGCAAATCCGGAGAACCTTACATTGTTCATCCTTTGAATGTTGCAATCATTCTGGCAGAACTGGAATTGGACAAGGAGACTATCATTGCGGGAATTCTGCATGACGTGGTGGAAGACACTGCCATGACGGACGAAGATCTCCGAAGAGAGTTTGGAGATGATGTCGCTCTTCTGGTAGACGGTGTGACAAAGCTGGAGAAGATTCCGCTTTCCTCAGATATTGATCAGTCTGACGCAAAGCTGGAGATGCAGGCGGAGAATCTGCGCAAGATGTTTTTGGCAATGGCAAAGGATATCCGGGTCATCCTGATCAAACTGGCGGACAGATTGCACAATATGCGTACACTGAAATACAAGACTCCCGACAGCCAGAAGAGAATCGCCAAGGAGACACTGGAGATCTACTGTCCCATCGCACAGCGTCTGGGCATCAGTAAACTGAAGGTGGAGCTGGACGACTTATCCTTAAAATATCTGGAGCCGGAGGTCTACTACAACCTGGTGGAGCAGATCTCCATGCGCAAGAGCGCCAGAGAACAATATATTCAGGGAATCGTGGATGAGGTTCGCGGCATTATCGAGAAAGCAGAGATCGAAGCTAAGGTGGACGGCCGCGTCAAGCATTTCTTCAGCATCTACAAGAAGATGAAGAACCAGAACAAGACCCTGGACCAGATCTATGATCTGTTTGCGGTACGTATTATCGTCAATACGGTGAAGGACTGTTATGCGGCTCTGGGTGTGATCCATTCAGTGTATAAGCCGATCCCGGGACGTTTCAAGGACTATATCGCAATGCCGAAGGCGAACATGTATCAGTCCCTTCATACGACCCTGATCGGAAGTACCGGACAGCCCTTTGAAGTGCAGATTCGTACCTACGAGATGCATAAGGCTGCTGAGTATGGTATCGCTGCCCACTGGAAGTACAAAGAGGCCTCCGATGGCAAGAAGGTGGAGACACAGGAGGAAGAGAAGCTGGTATGGCTGCGCCAGATTCTGGAGTGGCAGCGGGATATGTCGGATAATAAGGAGTTCATGAATCTGCTGAAGAATGATCTGGACCTGTTCTCCGACAATGTATATTGTTTTACCCCCACCGGAGAGGTCAAGAACCTGCCGGCTGGTTCTACGCCCATCGACTTTGCTTACAGCATTCACTCTGCCGTTGGCAACAAGATGGTGGGAGCCAGAGTCAACGGGAAGATGGTTCCCATTGATTATGAGATCAAGACCGGGGACCGTATCGAGGTCATTACTTCCAACAACAGTAAGGGCCCCAGCAGAGACTGGCTCTCCATTGTGAAGAGCACCCAGGCAAAAAACAAGATCAATCAGTGGTTTAAGTCTGAATTCCGTGAGGAAAACATTGAGAAGGGAAAAGACCTGTTGATTGCCTATGCGAAGACCAAAGGAATCGTTCTGTTCGACCTGATGAAACCGGAGTACATGGAAGTCATCATGCGAAAGTACGGCTACAGAAGCTGGGAGGCAGTACTTGCCGGTATCGGACATGGTGCCCTGAAGGAAGGCCAGATCGTCAACAAGCTCCAGGAACTCTATGAGAAGGATCGGAAACCCGAGCTGACCAACGAGGAGGTTCTTGCAAATATTGCGGAGAACAACACCCAGCAGCCGGTGAAGATCGCACGCAGCAAATCCAACAGCGGTATTGTTGTCCGTGGTATCACCGACTTATCAGTCCGCTTTTCGAGATGCTGTTCCCCTGTGCCCGGGGATGAGATCGTGGGTTTTGTCACAAGAGGAAGAGGCATCACCATTCACCGAACAGACTGTATCAATATTTTGAATCTTCCGGAGCCGGAACGGGAGCGTATCATTGATGCAGAGTGGCAGCAGGGTGATGCACAGGAGAAATACACTGCAGAGATCATCATCTATGCAAACAACCGTAACGGACTTTTAGCAGATATCAGTAAGGCGCTTACGGAAAAAAATATAGATATCATCAGCATGAACACACGAACCAACAAGCAGGGTATCGCCACGCTGCAGACCACCTTCGAGGTGAGAAGCAGAGAGGAATTGCGGTCGATCGTGGATAAGATTCGCGGCATCGACAGCGTTATCGACATTGAGAGAACGGTGGGCTGATGCCCCGGGAGAAGGAGAGAACGATGGCACAGGTTAAAATCGGCAGAATGGTGCTGGGCGTATGTCAGACCAATTGCTATTTTTTATATCGCGAAGGGGAAAAGGAATGTGTTGTAGTAGATCCCGCAGACAGCGGACAGCATATTTACAACACACTTTTGAAGAACGGGTTTCGTGTGGCAGGTATTCTGCTGACCCACGGGCATTTTGACCATATCTGGGGACTGGATGCCCTGAGAGATATCGTGAACGCCGCTGCGGATGCAGAGGGGCTGGAGCCCATACAGGTGTATGCGAGTGAAGCTGAGCGAGAACTGCTTCGGGATACTACCCAAAATGTGTCGGCTCAGGCGGGCAGACCCTGTTCTACCCACGCTGACCGTTATCTGAAGGATGGGGAGGAGATCACACTTGGAGGAATCACCTTTCAGGTAATCGCCACTCCGGGACATACTGCGGGGGGCTGTTGCTATTATGTGAAGGAGGCAGGGATCCTTGTTTCAGGAGACACCCTTTTTGCGGAATCTGTGGGGAGAACGGATTTCCCTACCGGAAGTATGGGAACCCTGGTCCGCTCTATCAAGGAGAAGCTATTTGTTCTTCCGGATGACACGGTCTGTTATCCGGGACATGGCAGCAGTACTACCATCGGACATGAGAAACAATATAATCCCTTTATGGATTAAGTCATTTGAGGCAGCGGGACGGGAGCTTTCCGTTGCCTTTTTTATGAGGTTGGAGTGAAATACTATGTTAGTCATTCAGTTGAACGAAGAAAAATATGAATATGATGTACACGCCCTGGTACAGGCCTTTTACCCGGAAGAACAGGTAAAGGTGCTGACCCCTGCCGGCAGCGAGGAAAAGCGGGCGGAACTGTCAGGCCTGTGCAGAATGGAGATTCAGGTGACACCTCCCTGTGCCAGACTTACCATGGAGGGACAGAACTTTGCCTGGAGTGCATCGGCAGAGGAGGACTTTAAAGCCGGCTACAAGAAGTTTCTGTATCGGACACTGTGTGAACTGACCGGTAAAGAGCTTCCCTGGGGCAACCTGATCGGCATTCGCCCTACGAAGCTGGCCTACGGACTGTTAGAGCAGGGGAAGAGCGACGAAGAGATACTGGAGTTCTACAGGAAAGAGCATTTTACCAGCGAGAAGAAGGCGCAGTTGTCCATAGAGATCGCAAAGAGAGAACGCAGGCTGTTATCCGGGATCCATTACGAGTCCGGGTACAGCCTCTATATCGGCATTCCCTTCTGTCCCACCACCTGCCTGTACTGTTCCTTTACCTCGTACCCAATCGGCGGCTATCGGAAGGTGGTGGACTCCTATGTGGACTGTCTGATCAAGGAGCTTACCTTTGTGGCTGAGATCTACCGGGATAAGATACTGGACAGCGTGTATATCGGAGGAGGCACTCCCACCACGCTGGAGCCGGAACAGATGGACCGACTGATCACTGCATTGAAGGACCTCTTTGATTTCTCTACTGTGAAGGAATTCACGGTGGAGGCCGGTCGCGCGGACAGCATTACCAGAGAAAAGCTGGAGGTATTGAAGAAACATCACGTCACCAGAATCTCTGTCAATCCACAGACCATGAAGCAGGAGACGCTGGATATCATCGGCAGAAGGGCAACAGTGGCGCAGGTGGAGGAGGCATACGCACTGGCCAGGAGCATAGGCTTCGACAACATCAACATGGACCTGATCTTAGGACTCCCCGGGGAACTGGAGGAGGACGTACAGCGAACCATCGACCGGGTCGTAGAACTTGCCCCTGACAGCCTGACTGTGCATTCTCTGGCCATCAAGCGTGCTTCTAAATTGAACCAGTGGGTGCAGGAGAACGGGGTGGCACTGCTGCGCAACACAGATGAGACCATGGAGATCACCGCCGAAGGAGCGAGAGCACTGGGATTGGTGCCATATTACCTCTACAGACAGAAGAATATGTCCGGCAACTTCGAGAACGTGGGATATGCAAAGGAAGGAAAGCTGGGCTTATACAATATTCTCATCATGGAGGAAGTGCAGACCATCGTCGCCTGCGGTGCGGGAAGTATTACCAAGAGAGTCTTCCCGGACGGAAGAATCGAGCGCTGCGAGAACGTGAAGGATGTAAAGCTTTATATCGAGAAGATCGATGAGATGATCGAGAGGAAGCGGCAGCTGCTGGGGGAGTAACCTGTGGGAAAAAGAAGAAGGAGAAGAGGGAGAAAGCATGGATGGATTACCGAGTCGTCTCATTCAGATCCGCAAGGAGAGGCATCTGACGCAATCGGAGGTTGCAGAGAAGTTGAATGTGTCATTTCAGGCAGTCAGCTTGTGGGAGAGAGGAGAGACTGTTCCCGATACCGAAAAGATAGTCGAATTGGCGAAGCTCTATGGTGTGTCCTGCGATTTCCTTCTGAGAGGAGAAAAGGAGAGCACTCCGATTCATTTCGAGCTGCCATTAACAGGCAGGCTGTTTGATGAAGAGCACATGTACACTTATGTAAAGACCTACGCTGCTCTGAACGGTCTGACGCAGACCCTGAAGGCACTGCCCTACGCCAGGGAATTGCACAAGGGACAGGTAAGAAAGGGGATGGAAAAAATCCCCTACTTCAATCATCCGCTGGTGGTTGCCTGTCATGCACTGTCTCTCGGTCTGGACAACGATGATATCATTGCAACTGCGCTGTTACATGATGTCTGCGAAGACTGCGGGGTAACACCTGAGGAGTTACCGGTTGGGGACAGTGTGAAGGAAGCAGTGTGGTTGCTGACCAAGGACTCGACAAAGACGAAGGAAGAATATTTTGACTCGATCGGGAAGAACGAAGCTGCAACCCTTGTAAAGCTTTTGGATCGCTGCAATAACGTCTCCGGCATGTCGGGATGCTTTTCTGAGAGCAAACTGATCAGGTACATCAGTGAGACGGAGAAATGGGTCTACCCCTTATTGCAGATTGCAAAATCAGAATATCTGCAGTATTCCAATCAGGTATTCCTGATCAAGTATCATATGACCAGTGTGATCAACTCACTGAAATTTCAACTTCTGAAACATTCCTGTGGCGGGACAATCAAAAGTGATGTATAATAGGTATGTCGGATAACGATTTTGTTTAGTGGATCAGAAAGGTACAAAAGTGAAGTCAAATAAACTGATAGCGGTATTTGCATCGGAAGTATCTGCTAAGATACAGGGAAATTTATATACAGAGCTTCATAAAAAGGCGAGGATCCTGGGGTATCATCTTGTGTTCTTTTCCGGTACGTATGACAAGCAGTACTATCGGAACACAACGAGGGTGTCATGGGATCTGTACTCGCTTGCGGAGAATATGGACTTTGCTGCGTTTTTTATTCATGCCCAGGCAATCGGCAATCGGGATATGATCGAGAAACTGATCGATCAGGGCAGACGCAGGCAGATTCCGGTATTTGTCTATGATGGGGAAACGGTCGGGATCGCAAAGTGTGAGGGAGTCTGTTTCATTGATCCCGATTACAAACAGGGATTTGCGGAAAGTGTAAGGCATCTGATCGAGTTCCATCACTGCAGGAATATCTTTATGCTTGCCGGGATGAGAAATAACAAATTCTCAGATGACAGAATCGAGATGTATCGTAAGGAGATGGAAGCCCACGGAATAGACTATGTTGAGGAACAGATCGGATACGGTGATTTCTGGGAGAATCCCGCAATAGAAGCGTTGAACAAGTTTCTTGACAGTGGTTTGCCTGTGCCTGATGCAATATGCTGCGCCAATGACTCGATGGCGATCACTGCCGTGAACGTGCTGCGGAGAAGAGGGTACAGAGTCCCTGAGGATGTTCTCGTCACCGGATTTGACGGTATTGAAGAAGGAAAGTACAATTACCCAAGCATCTCCACCTGCGAACCCAATATGGGAGCGGTTGCGGATTATGTGTTTGCCGTACTTGACGGAACAGTAACAGTCGAAGAGTATTTGGCTCCTCTGATCTTCTGCCCGAAGGACAGCTGCGGCTGTGCCTCCGAAAATATTGAGAACTTCAAGAAGGAAATGCCCAGACTTTTTGAAAATGTGCGTGTCAATGCATGGCAGGATCATATGATTGCTACGATGCAGTTTGAATTGATCGACTGCTGCTTACTGGACGAATTGGTTGCATATATGAATAGTACGCTGGACCTCATTAACAGTCAGGCGCATCTGTTTTGCTTCAGAGATGATATCGAGTATCACGAGGATCTCAGAGAACCCTTTGACAGAATGAGGGTCTTCATGAACAGGAGATTTCTGGAGGATAAAAAATACGATTCCTTCTCCGTCAGTCAGATCATGCCTGATCTGGATCGGGTATTGGAGGAAGCGGCACCGGAGGATATGCTGTTTTTTAAATTGATCCACAGCGGGGACAAGAAGTACGGCTATCATATTGTCAGGGCAGGGTATTATTCTTCCAACGAACTGAGTATTCTGGGACAGTTTACGGAGAGCGTAACGATTGTCATTGAAAGTATCCTCAGGAATATGCGTTTGATGCTGGCAAACCGGAAGCTCAGCGAGATGTATGAGAGAATGTCTCAGATCTATATTCGCGATACAATGACCGAACTGTATAACAGGCACGGGTATTATCAAAGCCTGGAGGAGTATTTGAAACGTGAGGATCTGAAAAACGGTTTTCTTCACATCATATCGATTGATATGGATGGGATGAAGGCAATCAACGACAATTATGGTCATCTTGAGGGCGATCATGCCATCAGCACCGTAGCACATGCGATCAATGACTGCTTTTCCCAACCCTGTATCAGTGCAAGATTCGGCGGAGATGAATTCATGGTAGCGATCTTTACTGAGGACGGCGAGGAGCCCTCGAATGAGAGAATCTCGATGAAGCTGAATCAATACCTGAAGAATTCCGTTATGCTGGCAGGCAAAGAATATGAGGTGGGAGTCAGCGTGGGACAGGCAATCGTCAGGATTTCTGAGATCAAAGATATCAAAACGATCGAAAAACTGGCAGATGATTGCATGTATGAAGAGAAGAGGAAGCGAAAGAACCAAAGAGGATAGCTGTGCGAGGGATGATCTCCACAGCGAAAACAGCCGTACTCTCGACAGCTTTTCACGGTAGGAATTTGCAGCATGATATTCAGAGAACTAGATGGAAGATATCTTTTGGAAAAATATGAAGGAACTGCCACGTCTGTAGTACTCCCGGAGGAGGTGGATGTCAAGCCACTTTCGGTGATCGGTACCAAAGCATTCTTGAGCTGCCGTGAGGTGGAGCGGCTGATACTTCCCGCCGGGATAGAGCGTATCGAGGATTGGGCATTTGCCCACATGAAAAACCTGAGGGAGCTGGTGCTTCCGGCGAAGGAGATCGCCTTTGGAAGAAAGGTCTTTCTGGGGTGTGGGAAGCTGGAACAGATCAGTTTTCTGCAGACAGAGGGTCTTTATCGGGGCATTCCCTATTTTTTGGCTTCTCAGGTGCTGTTTACGCAGGAGCCTCCCATGGATCTGACACTTGCCGGAAGTGCGCAGGGGCAGTGGAAGTGGCTTGCAGAATATGACCGGTTACTGATCCGTTTTCTGGACAGGGAAGATACCGATGGATTTGAACCGGCCTTTATCGGATGGTTCAACATAGAGGATGTGGACGACCAACAGGAGGATTTTGTCAGAGAGCGCAGGCGGTGCAAGATTTCGCTTGTGCTGCAGCGATTTCGCTATGACAGAGGGCTGAAATGGGAGACAGAGGAGAGGCTTACAGCATATCTTATGGCTGTTTGGACGACGGTTGCAGAAATGCTGACCGAGGAAGAGTCTGTATACAGTCGTGACGTGAACTACTTTAAAATCTGGCGAAAAATCGGTGGCTTTAAGGTACTCTCGCCCCGGGAACTGTTGGGACGGCTGCCGGATGGGGATCCGGAGATACGGGCCTTTCTGATGGAGTGTGAGATGGAAGAAACGGGAGCAGACGCTTTCTTTGCTAATTTGGATTTGTAGGAGTGATATGTATGGATCGTGACGGGAAGGATCGTTCGGAAATAGCGACTGATATTGACACGGTGGTAGCTCTCTTGGATGGACTCATTTCTGCCGGAGACAGCAGAATCAAATTGAACGTGGAGGAGGGGCAGAGTGCTGAGAATATCGGATCGGTTTCCAGACAGTATCATCACGGGCGGTGTGATGTGGGCAGTCCCTGGGCAAAAGGGACTGCCTTTGATGTGCTGGAGTGACTGTCACCAGCTGTCAACATTTTCCAGGTCAAACGCTCCGGCAATTTCCTGCATCTTGTAGTCTGCCTGAGCCATGAGATCTGCGCATTCTTTCAGCTTGGCATGATCCTCCTCTGTAAAGACCCGATCCTTCTTATAGCGGAGCTGATGCTCTGTGCTGGCCCAGAAATCCATGGCGATGGTGCGGATCTGGACCTCCACGGGAACGGATAATGTCTTGTTTGCCAGATCTACGTCCACTTTGATGATGAGGTGCAGACTGCGGTAGCCGTTTGGCTTCGGATGTCGGATATAGTCCTTTACCTCCACCAGCTCAATGATCTTCTGACGGCATAGCATTCTCGCCACGTAGTAGACATCCTCGATGAAAGGACAGGCGACCCGGACACCTGCGATATCCTGGATCCCGGTAGTCATCGCCTCGAATGTCATGGGCAGCCCCTTTCGCCGCATCTTTTCGAAGAGACTTTCCTTGGACTTGATCCTGCTGGAGATGGAGGAGATAGGGTTTCGATCATTGCAAAACTGAAATTCCCCCTTTAAAATATTCAGTCTGGCGGTAACCAGCTGAATGGCAGCTTCGTGTATGTACATCAACTGGCTGTAGTGATGTTCCATACTGAGATAATTCGGAGCCTGAGGCGGCTCAAATTCTTTTGTTTCTTCTTCGTACACTTCTTCCACACTATCAAAGTGGATCGATGTTGTCTTTGTAGTCTTAGTCTTCTTTGGTGTCATGGATTCCCCCTCCTTAAAACAATCCTATTGTATCAACATATTTTTAGAAAACTGTGTACAAACCCTTAAAAAAGTATGAAAAAGAGGTTTACTCGAAAAAGGAAGGATTGCCTGTTTCATATTTGGATGTACTGTGGTAAAATAATGCTGTCCATACCGATCGGAGGATAGCAAAACTGCCGGAGGACATTCGATATTGGTATGGGGACGAGGAGGATAAGACAATGGATACCATTTCCAGAGAGAATGCATTTGCATTATTACAGAAACACAACAAGGATCCTTTTCATATTCAGCATGCGCTGACGGTGGAGGCTGTCATGAGATGGTTTGCCGCAGAGCAAGGATATGGGGAGGAGGCAGAGTACTGGGGAATCGTAGGATTACTCCATGATATTGATTTTGAAGAGTACCCTGAGGAGCATTGCCTGAAGGCACCGGAGCTTTTGCGGGAAGGCGGAGTGGGAGAAGACATCATTCATGCGGTTTGCTCCCATGGTTACGGCATCACGGTTGGCAACGGAACCACCATCGAGGTGGAACCGGTACACGAGATGGAGAAGATTCTCTTTGCGGCAGATGAACTTACCGGACTGATCTGGTCGGCTTCTCTGATGAGACCGTCCAAAAGTACCAAGGATATGGAACTGAAGTCCTTGAAAAAGAAATATAAGGCCACCGGCTTTGCGGCGGGCTGTTCCCGTGAGGTGATCGCACGAGGTGCCGAGCAGCTGGGCTGGGAACTGGACGAACTGTTGGACAAGACACTCAGAGCGATGGCAGCTTCTGAAGATACCATCAAAGCAGAAATGGAAGAATGGGAGGCATAGAATATGTTGGAGGTAGGAACAAAGGCGCCGGATTTTGAATTGCCGGATCAGAACGGAGTGATCCATAAGTTAAGTGATTATGCAGGAAAGAAGGTTATCCTGTATTTTTATCCCAAGGACAATACCCCTGGATGCTCCAAGCAGGCCTGTGGGTTCTCGGAGAGATATCCCCAGTTTCGGGAGAAGGGAGCGGTGGTTCTGGGCGTGAGCAAGGATTCCGTGGCTTCTCACAAGAAATTTGAGGAGAAATATGGTCTGGCATTTCCGCTGCTTGCCGACCCGGAGCGCAGGGTGATCGAGGCTTATGATGTTTGGAAGGAAAAGAAAAACTACGGAAAAGTCTCCATGGGTGTGGTCCGTACCACCTACCTGATCGACGAGCAGGGCATCATCGTAAGGAGCAACGACAAGGTGAAGGCTGCAGAGGATCCGGAGAAGATGCTGAAAGAGCTGTCATGAGGCCGGATGTATAAGGTGAGATCGGGATGAAAAAGAGAATAGCTTACGCAATTTTGACCCTTGTGCTGATTGCAGTCGAGGTGTTTATTGCCCTGTTTGTCCACGATGCCTTTGTCAGGCCATACCTGGGGGATGTGCTGGTTGTAGTTGTTCTGTATACGTTGATTCGGACGGCAATACCGGAGAAATATCTGTTTCTCCCGCTTTTCGTGTTTTTGTTTGCAGCCGGTGTGGAAGTGCTGCAATATCTTCACATCGTGGAATGGTTAGGACTGGGAGACAATCCTTTCTTCAGGGTGCTCATCGGCTCGGTCTTTGACTGGAAAGATATCCTCTGTTATGCGGTGGGTTGTCTTGCACTGGGAGGGTACGAGGTTGTGAGACACAGGAGGAATTTCTAGGGTGCTGTGAATTACTTCAAAAGTAGTTCACAGCACTTTTTTAATAAACAGTATATAACACTTGACAACTGATATACACTGTTATATACTGTTTATCGAAAGGGAGGAGCAAAATGCATTTACTGATAAATAATCATTCTCTGATTCCGATCTATGAGCAGTTAGTGTGCCAGATCAAAGAGCAGATATTCCGAGGGGAATTGAAGGAAAATGAAGTGCTGCCGTCAGTCCGATCCTTGTCCGCAGAACTCAAAATCAGTGCTTTGACAGTAAAAAAAGCATATGATGCGTTGGAGGCGGATGGATTTATTCAGACGATCCACGGAAAAGGTTCTTTCATATCGCCGGCCAATCGGGAATTTGTAGGAGAGGCGAGAAAAAAAGAGGCAGAGGATGCTTTTGCAACTGCCATAGAAAAAGCAAGACTTGCGAAAATGTCGGATGACGAGATCAGAGAGATTGTCGAACTGATTTTGACAGAAGGGTAGGGGGAAAGATGATTCAAATTGAAAATGTTGAGAAGAGATACGGAGATTTTTCATTGACGGTTTCTTTGGAAGTCAAAGAAGGACGAATTACAGGCCTGATCGGTAAGAACGGAGCCGGTAAGTCCACCACCATCAAGGCTATTTTGGGATTGATCCAACCGGATGCAGGAACGGTCACCGTATTCGGGAAAAAAGTGAGTGAACTGCGACCGGTAGATCGGGAAGCAATCGGAGTGACCATGGCAGACAGTGGCTTTTCCAACTATCTGACGGTATCAGATGTGATCGGAATCCAAAAACGAATGTATCGCAACTTTGATGAGGCTTTCTTCCGTAGCTTCTGCGAGAAGAATAGGCTGCCGCTTAAGAAACCACTGAAAGAGTTCAGTACCGGTATGAAAGTGAAGATCAAGGTTCTGTCAGCAATCAGTCATCAGGCGAAGTGTCTGATTCTGGACGAACCCACCACCGGACTGGATGTGGCGGCACGAAACGAGATATTGGATATGCTTCGTGACTACATGGAAAAAGATCCCGGGCGCAGTATACTGATCACAAGCCATATCAGTTCTGATCTGGAAAATCTGTGTGATGATGTCTACATGATCGACGGGAAGGTGCTGCTGCACGAGGATATGGATATGATCATCAGTAAATACGGCATTCTGAAAATGGATGAGAGACAGTATCAGCAACTGGACAAAGCCTATATTCTTTCTACAGAGAAAGGCCGTTATGGAGTTCGCTGTCTGACGAATCAGAAGCAGTTTTACATGGAGAATTATCCGGGAATTGTGATTGAAAACGGGAACATTGATGAATTGATCCTATCCATTGGTAAATAGAAAGGAAGAAGAAATGAGAGGATTATTGTTTAAAGATTTTCGATTGATCATGGGACGTAGGCAGGCGTTTCTGATCTACATTGTAATCAGCTGTATTATGGGGGTCAGCATGCCTGATTTTCTCCCGGCATTTCTGACCCTGATTGCCATCACCCTTGCGGCATCGACGATTGCCTATGATGAATATGACAATGGCTATTCGTTTCTCATGACGCTTCCCATGTCCAGAGCAATGTTTGCCGTAGAGAAATATTTGTTTGGACTGATTTGTGCCATGATTGGCTGGGGGATTTCTTTGGTGATTGTAATGATATCGAATGTTCTTCGAGCGCTTCCCATCCTGTCGGCGGAAGCACTTGTCGCTGCAGCAGTGGTTTTGCCGGTAATGCTGGTGTTTTTGCTGATCATTTTTCCGTTATATCTGAAGTTTGGCTCTGAGAAGTCGAGAACTGTTTTATTATGTCTCTATGGAATTGCAGCGTTTCTGATCTTTTGCGGAAAAAAGCTGTTGTCGCTTATCGGCATTTCCTTAGAACAGTCCGTTTCGTTTGTTACATCGATTCCTGTTCCGGTCGTGATAGTCGGTTTGGCACTCCTGTTCTGTCTGGCAGTCATCCTTTCCGTTTTCTTCAGTATTCGTGTCATGGAGAAGAAAACCTTTTAGAAGTCAGCATGTTTTTCCAAGGAAGTCATTGACACGAAACAGAAAAAACCTTATCATATATTGGATATACTAAATGAAGAAGAGGAAGAAAGAAGATGGCACTTTCAAAAAAGCCTGTCACAGGCATGAAGGATATCCTGCCGGAGGAGATGCAGATCCGCGATTACGTCACAAGTGTGATCAAGGAGACCTACGGCAAGTTTGGTTTTACTTCCATCGAGACTCCCTGTATGGAGAATATTGCCAACCTGACCAACAAGCAGGGCGGCGACAATGAGAAGCTGATCTTCAAGGTATTGAAGAGAGGTGAGAAGCTGAATGTAGCGGAAGCTGCCACAGAGGAAGAAGTAGTGGACTTCGGTATGCGTTACGATCTGACCGTTCCCTTGGTACGTTACTATTCCAACAATGCGGCCAATCTGCCTTCTCCTTTTAAGGCATTGCAGATGGGCAGCGTGTGGCGTGCAGACAGACCGCAGAGAGGCAGATATCGCCAGTTCACCCAGTGCGATATCGATATCTTAGGGGAGCCCTCTAATCTGGCGGAGATCGAGCTGATCCTTGCCACCACCACCACCTTGGGTAAATTGGGCTTCAAAGGCTTTGAGATCCGTATCAATGACCGTCAGATCTTAAAGGCTATGGCGGCTTACAGCGGATTCCCGGAGGAGTCCTTTGACAGTGTATTCATTACGCTGGACAAGATGGACAAGATCGGTCTGGAAGGTGTGGAGGCAGAGCTTTTGGAGAAGGGTTTTGCCGCAGAGAGCGTTGCAAAATATCTGGATCTGTACAAGAATCTGGAGCAGCAGGAGAATGGTGTGGCTTACCTGGCAGAGACCTTAAGCGGCGTGCTGGAGCCTTCTGTAGCACAGGGGCTGCAGGAGATCATCGACAGCGTCTCGGCGACCAAGTGCTCTGATTTTAAGATGGTATTTGATGCAACGCTGGTGCGTGGTATGAGTTATTATACCGGTACGATCTTCGAGATTGCAATTCCGGAGTTCGGCGGAAGCTGCGGCGGCGGCGGAAGATACGACAAGATGGTTGGCAAGTTTACCGGCAATGATGTACCTGCCTGCGGATTTTCCATCGGTTTCGAGCGGATCATTCTGCTTCTCATGGAGAGTGGTTTCCAGGTTCCCGGCAAGCCGAAAAAGATAGCGTACCTGATCGAGAAGGGCGTGGGCGGCGAGAGGCTCTGCAGTATCATCGCACAGGCTCAGGCGGCCCGTCAGGACGGCACACAGGTATTGGTAGCCAGAATGAATAAGAATAAGAAATTCCAGAAGGACCAGCTGACCAAGGAAGGCTATGAGGAATTTGTGGAGTTTTTCAGAGATTAAAATACTTCGGACAGAAAGGCATGGTTAATTCGTATGGTTCAGTCCAGAACACACAATTGTAATGAGCTGCGTTTGGAAAATGCAGGCGAGAAGGTTACCATCGTTGGATGGTACGAGAATATGAGAAAGGTCAGCAAGAATCTCGGTTTCGTGATCCTGCGTGACTTTTACGGCACCACTCAGGTGGTAGTGGAGACCGAGGAGATGATGGAGATCATCGACAGTGTCAACAAGGAGTCTACCATCTCCGTCACCGGCACAGTGAGAGAGCGTTCCAACAAGAATATGGAGCTGCCCACCGGTGAGATCGAGGTAGTACCCGAGAAGATCGAGATCCTGGGAAAATGTATCTACAACGCACTTCCCTTTGAGATCAACAAGTCCAGAGAAGCAGACGAGAATTTCAGACTGAAGTATCGTTATCTGGATCTTCGCAACCCGGAGATGAAGAAGAATATTGTGATGAGAAGCCGGATCGTTGCAGAGCTTCGCAGTCGAATGAATGCTCAGGGGTTTATGGAGATCACCACTCCCATTCTGACCTGCTCTTCTCCTGAGGGCGCAAGAGACTATCTTGTTCCCGCAAGAAATCACCCCGGCAAGTTTTATGCGCTGCCGCAGGCTCCTCAGCAGTTTAAGCAGATCCTGATGGCATCCGGTTTTGACCGCTATTTCCAGATCGCTCCCTGCTTCAGAGACGAGGATGCCAGAGCAGACCGATCTCCCGGAGAGTTCTATCAGTTGGATATGGAGATGGCTTTTGCATCTCAGGAGGATGTGTTTGCAGTGGTAGAAGAGGTGCTGCCTCCCGTATTTGAAAAGTATGGAATCTACAAGACTGCTTCCAAGGCTCCTTTCGTTCGCATTCCTTATCTTGAGGCAATGGACAAGTACGGTTCCGATAAGCCCGATCTTCGTATTGATCTGACACTGACAGACGCTACCGAGGTGATGGACGGCTGTGGTTTCGGACCTTTTGAGGGAAATACCGTCAAGGCGATCGTGGTTGACGGCTTCACTGCGACCCGTAAGCAGATCGATGCGATCATGGCCGAGGTGGAGGTTCAGACTGCCAAGAAGGCATATTGGTTCAGATTGGATGAGAACGGCGAGCTGGTGGGCGGTATCTCCAAGTTCCTGCAGGAGCGCAGGGAGGCTGTCATCGAGGCTCTCGGTTTGACAAAGGGTTGCTTCGTAGGTCTTACCGCAGGCAAAAAGCCGGAGGCACAGAAGACCGCAGGCGTATTGCGTAAGCTTCTGGGTGGTGCCTGCGAGAAGCACATGAAGAAGGACTGCTACGAGTTCTGTTGGATCGTTGACTTCCCGATGTATGAGATCGGGGAGGAGTCCGGAGAGCTGGAGTTCTGTCACAATCCCTTCTCCATGCCCCAGGGTGGTATGGATGCCCTGAACAATCAGGATCCTCTGGATATCCTGGCATATCAGTATGACCTGGTGTGCAACGGTGTGGAGCTTTCCTCCGGTGCGGTGCGTAATCATGACCCTGAGATCATGATCAAGGCATTTGAACTGGTTGGATTGGGGGAGGAGGCTGTTAAGGCGAAATTCCCCGCAATGTACAATGCATTCTGCTATGGTGCACCCCCTCATGCAGGTATTGCACCCGGTGTGGACCGTATGATCATGCTGATCTGCGGTGAGGAGAGCATCCGTGAGATCATTCCTTTCCCGATGAACAAGAATGCGATGGATATCATGATGGGAGCACCCGGCACTGTAGAACCCAAGCAGCTGGATGAGCTGCACATTGCGATCACCGGAGTGGAAGAATAAATAAAGTCGGAGACTGTCTCGATTTTTTGTGAGGCAGTCTTCGTTTTGAAAAGGTGTAAAGAAATGAGATCATATCTGCTGGACTGCAGTGTGTGCAGTCAGGCCGAAGGAAGGCAGCAGCTTCTTTCCAAAATGGCTGAAAAGTGTGATGACAGTCGACTGGAAAAGGCCGGTCGCATTCGCACAGAGGAAGGGAAGTTTGTCAGCCTGGCAGCAGGGATGCTGCTTCAAAAAATACGATGGGATGTTGCACATGGGAAATCCATGGAGGGCACCTGGACCGGAACAGTGGAAAATCTGCTGGAGGAATTGGATGCCCCCTGTCAGATCGGGTATCGAATCGGTGAACATGGGAAACCATATTTTGCAAAGCTTCCGATCTGCTTCAGCCTGTCCCATTCCGGGGAGTTTGTGTTTGCTGTGGCGGATCACGGTGAAGTAGGCGTGGACATCCAGAAAAAAAATCCGGATACGATTTGGCGGGTTGCCGGGAGATTTTTTGCACAGAAAGAGGTTGCATACTCCGCCTGCTTGGCTGAGCCGGAGCGGATGACCTATCTGTACAGACTCTGGACGATGAAGGAGGCTTACGGGAAGCTCACAGGCAGGGGCGTTGCAGCGTGCCTGGGGACTTTGGTGGAGGAACTCGGTGAGGTATGTTTTTACACTGTACAGGCGCCGGAGGGATATGAGATCAGTATCTGTAAATATATCTCCGGAGATGAAAAAAGAAAGGAAAACGAATAGAAGATGGGAAGATTGATGAAATATCTGAAGGACTACAAATTGGAGTCCTTCATGGCCCCTCTGTTTAAGCTGTTGGAGGCTACATTTGAACTGTTTGTCCCTCTTGTCATGGCAAGCATCATTGATGAGGGTATCGCAAACCAGGATATGGGGCACATTGCAAGAATGGGCCTGCGCCTCCTGCTGTTGGCGATCGTGGGACTGATTTCCGCTGTGACCGCTCAGTTTTTTGCGGCAAAGGCAGCGGTTGGCTTCTCCACGAAGCTCAGACAAGCGCTGTTTGATCATATTCAGGGCTTGGATTTCACCAATATTGATAAAGTGGGTACCTCTACCATGATCACCCGAATGACCAGTGATATCAATCAGGTGCAGTCCGGTGTGAATATGGTACTGCGACTGTTCCTGCGTTCTCCTATCATCGTCTTTGGTGCCATGATCATGGCTTTCACCATCGATGTGAAGAGCGCACTGATTTTTGTAGTGGCAATTCCTCTCCTTGCAATTGTGGTGTTCGGTATCATGATGTGGACCATGCCCCTGTACAAGAAGGTACAGGCCAATTTGGATAAGGTGTTGGGAATCACCAGAGAGAATCTCACCGGTGTGAGAGTGATCCGAGCGTTCCACAAGGAAGCTGAGGAGGAAGAGAGATTTTGTCAGTACACCGAGGCGCTTGCCCACAGCCAGACCTATGTGGCGAAAATCAGCGCTGTGATGAATCCCGTGACCTATGTGATCGTGAATGCGGCGACCATGGTACTGATCTACACCGGAGCGATCCAGGTAAATATCGGTACACTGACCCAGGGCGAGGTGATCGCAATCATCAACTATATGTCCCAGATCCTGGTGGAACTGGTGAAGCTTGCCAATCTGATCATCACCATCACCAAGGCACTGGCCTGTGCGGACCGTGTGGCAAATGTCTTTGAGATCAAAAATGCCGAGCAGCTCCTCCCTTCGGACACTGTGCAGCATGACAAAGAGGCTTTTCTTGCGTTCCACAATGTTTCCATGACCTATCAGGGTGCAGGTGCAGAAACTCTGCATGATATTTCCTTCTCTGTGAAGAAGGGGGAAACCATCGGCGTTATCGGCGGTACCGGTTCCGGTAAATCCTCCCTGGTGAACCTGATTCCGGGATTCTATCCTGTGACAGAGGGTTCCATCACCTTAAACGGCAAAGACTTAAGAGCCTATGACGAGACGGAGCTTCGGAACAGGATCGGCGTGGTTCCTCAGAAGGCGGTACTGTTCAAGGGAACTATTCGAAGTAATCTTCTGTGGGGAAAGCAGGATGCCACTGAGGAGGAACTGTGGCAGGCCATCGATCTGGCTCAGGCAAGAGAGGTGGTAGAGGGCAAGGAAGGCAAGCTGGATTCGGAAGTGGCTCAGAACGGTAAGAACTTCTCCGGCGGGCAGAAACAACGACTGACCATTGCCAGAGCATTGGTTCGTCAGCCGGAGATCCTGATATTGGATGACAGCGCATCTGCCCTGGATTATGCTACGGATGCAAAGCTTCGCACCGCACTCCGTACCCTGCAGGGTCATACCACTACCTTCATCGTATCTCAGCGTGCTTCCACCATTCGGCATGCTGATCAGATCATCTGCCTGGATGACGGTGAGATGGCGGGCATCGGTACTCATGATGAATTGATGGAAAACTGCGAGGTTTACCGTGAGATCTACTTCTCCCAGTATCCTGAGGAGAGATTGAAAGCGCAAAAAAACTTAGTGGGAGGTAATCTGTAATGGCAGAGCAGAAGAAAAAAGGCCAGATGGCTGTGCTGAAGCAGGTCTTGAGCTACATTCGCAGATACTGGCTCCTTGTGGGACTGTCAGTAATTCTGGCGGCAGTGACGGTGGTATTGACCTTGTATATTCCGATTCTCACCGGAGATGCGGTGGATCTGATCCTTGATAAAGGGAATGTAGATTTTGACGGAGTATTTTCTGTATTGAAAAAAATCGGTATTGCAGTCCTCTTTACTGCAGTCGCCCAGTGGGTCATGACCACCTGCAACAATCATATCACCTATCAGGTGGTGAAGGATATTCGGGAAGCAGCCTTTCACAAGCTGGAGAAGCTGCCCTTAAAATACTTGGACAGTCATGCCTACGGAGACATTGTGAGCCGCGTCATCGCGGATGTAGATACCTTCGCAGACGGACTTTTGATGGGATTTACTCAGTTATTTACCGGTGTATTGACCATCGGCGGCACATTGATCTTCATGTTGATCACCAATGTGCCCATTGCGCTGGTGGTAGTATGTATCACTCCGGTATCCTTCCTTGTGGCAAGATTTATTGCCACCAGAACCTATTCCATGTTTAAGCTGCAGTCCGAGACCAGAGGAGAACAGACCGCTCTCATCGAGGAGATGATCGGCAATCAGAAGATCGTGAAGACCTTCTCCCGGGAGGAGGATGTGAAGGAGCAGTTTCGTGAGATCAACGGACGCCTGGAGAATTGCTCTCTGAAGGCAATCTTTTTCTCCTCGCTGACCAATCCCTGTACCCGATTCGTCAACAGTCTGGTCTACGCAGGCGTCGGTATCTTCGGGGCCATCGTGGCCATCAGGGGCGGCATCAGCGTTGGACGTCTGTCCTGTTTCTTAAGCTATGCAAACCAGTACACAAAGCCCTTCAACGAGATCTCAGGCGTTGTCACAGAGCTGCAGAACGCTTTGGCCTGTGCGGGCAGAATCTTTGAACTGATCGATGAAGAGCCTCAGATTCCCGATGCAGAGGATGCACTGGTGTTGGAACATGCAAAGGGGAATGTGAAACTTCAGGATGTATGCTTTGGTTATGTGCCTGAGAAGCAGCTGATCAAGAACTTCAATCTGGAGGTAAAACCCGGACAGCGTGTCGCTATCGTTGGCCCCACCGGCTGTGGTAAGACTACCGTGATCAATCTGCTGATGCGGTTCTACGATGTGGACAGCGGATCCATCCGTGTGGACGGAACCGATATTCGCAATATGACCAGAGGAAGTCTTCGCACTAACTATGGTATGGTACTTCAGGAGACCTGGCTTCGTTCCGGAACCATCCGGGAGAATCTCTGTATGGGCAAGCCGGACGCCACGGAAGAGGAGATGATCGCTGCTGCAAAGGCAGCACATGCCCACAGCTTTATCAAGCGTCTTCCCAAGCAATATGACACGGTGATCACCGAGGATGGCGGAAGTCTTTCCCAGGGACAGAAGCAGCTGCTGTGTATCGCAAGAGTCATGCTTTGCCTCCCTCCCATGCTGATTCTGGATGAGGCGACCTCCTCCATCGATACCCGTACAGAGTTAAAGATCCAGAACGCTTTTGCCACCATGATGCAGGGCAGAACGAGCTTTATCGTGGCCCACAGACTGTCTACCATCCAGGAGGCGGATATTATTCTGGTGATGAAGGACGGAAATATCATCGAGCAGGGCAATCATGAGAGCCTGCTCGCGAAGGGCGGGTTCTACGCCAACCTGTACAACAGTCAGTTTGCTGTTTCGTAAAGGGAAAACAGGAACACAAAGAGAAAACTCCCGCATAGCATAGTAACAAAGCTATGAGGGAGTTTTTTTATGGCATTGGTTGTGCTGGATGCCGGGCACGGAGGCAGCAACCCCGGCGCGGTGTATAACGGAAGACAGGAGAAGGACGATGCACTGGCCCTGACGCTGGCAGTGGGAAGAATTCTGGAGGAAAATGGAGTAGATGTTTATTATACGAGAACCTCGGATATCTACGAATCACCCTATCAGAAGGCCACAGAGGCGAATCTGGTGGGAGGGGATTACTTTGTATCCATTCACCGTAATTCCAGTCCTTACCCCAATCAATATACCGGTGTGGAGACCCTGGTCTACAATCAGTACGGAGAAGCTGCGAGACTGGCGGAAAATATCAACGAAAATCTGGAGGCGGTAGGGTTTGTCAACCAGGGGGTAAACGAACGACCGAATCTGGTGGTATTGAATCGCACAAAAATGCCTGCCGTCCTGGTGGAGGCAGGCTTTATTAACACTGATGCGGATAATGAACTGTTCGATGAACGGTTCGATGAGATGGCCCAGGCCATCGCCGATGGCATATTGGAGACCATTTACTCCTGATCCTGTGCAGTTTCATTCTCAGAAGGGGTGGGAGGCAGCGTCAAGAGCACTTTCCGGATTCGGTTCTGACTGATTCCCTGCACCTTGAGTTTTGTGCCGTCGGGCAGAGTCACCTCTTCGTTATCTTTCGGAAGGCGGTCCAGACACTCAATGATGAGTCCGCTGACAGAGTCATAGTCCTCGCTGGACAGCTTGGTGCCAAGTTCGTCGTTGATGTCGTCCAGCTTCAGGCTGCCTTCCAGAAGATAGGTTCGATCATCCTTCTTTTGAATCAGGTTTTCTTCGTCGGCATCATATTCATCTCTGATCTCGCCAACGATTTCCTCCAGCAGGTCTTCCAGCGTGATCATTCCCACAGTGGCACCGTATTCATCCAGAACGAAGGTGACATTGGTAGTTTTTTCCCGGATCTCCATGAGCAGATCCGCCACCTTCTTGTACTCATATGTATAGTGAGCTTCCCGCAGAATGTCTCGCACCTTGAAGGTGGGGGAGGGCTTGGTGAGAATAAAGTCTTTGATATTCACCAGACCGATAATATTGTCTTTCTCCTCCTGGTAGACAGGAAGTCTGGTGTACATGGACTCCCGGAACACGCTTAGGATCTTCTCGTAGCTGGATTCCACATTGACGGAAACCATGTTGATTCGGGGAATCATGATATCCTTTGCCACCGCGTCGGAAAAATCGAACACATTGTAGATCATCTCCCGTTCTTCGGTCTCGATGACACCGTCTTCATGACTGACCTCAACGTAGGTGCGAAGCTCTGCCTCTGTCATGGTAGACAGCTTTTCATCGGAGCGGATCCCCATCAATTTCAGGAACACTCCGGACATTTTGTCGATGATGAAGATGATCGGGGTGAGAACCTGCATCAAAGTCAGGATGATAAAGCTGTAGGAGAGGGCGATGCGGTCGGCATAGTGCATGGCCCATGTCTTGGGAACGATCTCTCCGGCGATCAGCACCACAACGGTGAGAATTCCGGTTGCAACACCGACGGGCAGAGAGATCTGCATTGCCAGTGTGGTGGCAAGTGCTGAGGCAGACAGATTGACGATATTGTTGCCAATCAGAATGCTGCTGAGCATCTTACCGTAGTTCTCCAGTATCTTGTTGGTACGGGCGGCTCTTTTGTCCCCTTCCTCCTCCAGTGAGCGGAGCTTCACACGGTTGGCGGTAGTCAGCGCCGTTTCCGCTGAGGAGAAGAAACCGGACAAGAAGACTAAGAAAATCAAAAACAACAGTTGCGTGACACCTGAGGCATCCACGAATCAATCACTCCTTTTACAATAATATAGAATGGGTTAAATATACTATATGTGTGGAGTGGTTGTCAAGTTTTCATCGTGTCGGGCATAGGTATATTATCAAAAGAATAAGCGTGTGGAGGTTACATGGGAGAAGTGGGAAAAGAGAGGGGGAACGTCTGGACAAATCTGCTGAAAAGTCTCACGTTTTCTTATCTGGTGACATTGGTGCTGTTGTTTATACTGGCTCTGGTTGTCTTCAAATGGCAGATCGGTGCGGGGCCGGTATCCGGAGCAATCATCGGCATCTATATTGCAGTCAATTTATTGGCGGGAAGGATGCTGGGGAAAAGGATGGGAACCAGAAAATTTCTATGGGGGCTGGCGCAGGGCGCTGGGTATTTTGTCATTTTGTTTCTGCTTTCCCTTCTTTTCGGGGCAGGGGGGATGGAGGCCGGCGATGCCATCAGTGCCTTTTTTCTGTGCGCCGGCAGCGGTATGTTTGGCGGTATGACTGCATAATTTATGCAAAAATACGTGAAAAGAGTACTTTTTGAAAAAAGTATTTTACAAAACAGGAGTTTCTTGTTATACTACATATGTTATTAGGTCTTTATAAGGCGAAAATTAAGGAGGCTATCATTCATGAAGCATATTAAGACTTTGAAAACAAGAAATCTGAAGGAGTCCATGAAGAAGGGCGGCTGTGGCGAGTGCCAGACATCCTGTCAGTCTGCTTGTAAGACATCCTGTACAGTGGGCAACCAGAGCTGTGAGAAGATTAAATAATCGGTTTCATTTTCGTGACTAAAATTGACTAGGGCAAGCAGCGATGATAAGGTCGCTGCTTATTCTATGTTTGGTATTAGAAAGGAATTTTCTTACGTGATACACCAATACAAAAACAATGGTTACAATATCGTTTTGGATGTGAACAGCGGTTCCATCCATGTGGTGGATGATATTGTTTATGAGATCATTCCCCTTGTGGAGCCTCTGGTGACAGAGGGCATCAAGGACGGGGATGTGATCAAGGCGGCTGTGTTAAATCTTGTGCAGGGGCATTATCCGGAGGAAGAGATTCTGGAGGCTGTGGATGAGATTCTGGCACTGGAGGTGGAGGGAGAACTGTTTGCTCCCGATATCTACGAGTCCTATGTATTTGATTTCAAGAAGAGGCAGACGGTAGTGAAGGCTCTTTGCCTCCATATTGCCCATGATTGCAATCTGGCTTGTCAGTATTGCTTTGCGGAAGAGGGCGAGTACCACGGCAGAAGAGCACTGATGAGTTTTGAAGTGGGGAAGAAGGCACTGGATTTTCTGGTTGCCAATTCCGGGAACCGGGTGAATCTGGAAGTGGATTTCTTCGGAGGTGAGCCGTTGATGAACTGGCAGGTGGTTAAGGATCTGGTAGAGTACGGCAGAAGCCTGGAGGAACAAAGCAACAAGAAGTTCCGCTTCACACTGACCACAAACGGTGTTCTGCTGAATGATGATATTTTGGAATTTGCCAACAAAGAGATGGCGAACATCGTATTAAGCATCGACGGACGGAAGGAAGTTCACGACAGAATGCGTCCTTTCAGAGGGGGTCAGGGCAGTTATGATCTGATCGTCCCCAAGTTCCTGAAGGTGGCGGAGAGCAGAGACCAGATGAACTATTATGTGCGCGGCACCTTTACTCACAACAATCTGGATTTTGCCAATGATGTGCTGCACCTGGCTGATCTTGGCTTCCGGCAGATCTCTGTGGAGCCTGTGGTGGCGAAGCCGGAAGATTCCTATGCGATCACTGAGGCTGACCTGCCGGTGCTGAAGGAGGAGTATGACAGACTTGCGGCAGAGATGATCAAGCGCCGCAGGGAAGGCAATCGATTTAACTTCTTCCATTTCATGATCGATCTGGAGGGAGGTCCCTGTGTAGCCAAGAGGTTGTCGGGCTGCGGTTCCGGCACAGAATATCTGGCTGTTACGCCCTGGGGAGACTTCTATCCCTGCCATCAGTTTGTGGGAAATGAGAAGTTCCTGATGGGAAATGTGGATGACGGAATCGTCAGAGAGGATATCCGCGACGAATTCAAGTGCTGTAATGTCTATGCAAAGGATAAGTGCAGGAAATGTTTTGCCAAATTCTACTGCAGCGGCGGATGTGCGGCCAACTCTTACAATTTCCACGGCAGTATCACCGATGCTTACGATGTCGGCTGTGAACTTCAGCGCAAGCGTGTAGAGTGTGCGATCATGCTGAAGATTGCCGAGGCGCTGGATGCTGCGGAGGAAGAGAACGAAGCGTAAACGAAAAACGACGATAGATAGAGGATACGTTTTAGAAAGGAAGGAAACATCATGAAGAGGAGTAAAGCAATTGTGATCCTGCTCTGTGTCCTGATGCTGATTGCCGGTGTTACCTACATCGATTTCTTTGGCATGGATGCAACAGGACGAAACAGTGCTTCTGATATCAGTCTTGGTCTGGATCTGGCAGGCGGTGTCAGCATCACCTACCAGGTAGTGGGTGACGAGGAGCCCAGCGCTACGGATATGAGCGATACCATTTCCAAGCTGCAGAAGCGTGTGCTGAACTACAGCACAGAGGCCATCGTATACCAGGAGGGAGCTGATCGAATCAATATCGAGATCCCCGGTGTCAGCGATGCCAATTACATTTTAAAGGAACTGGGTAAGCCCGGTGCCCTGTATTTCATCAATGAGACAAGCCCGGAGGGAGAGAGAAACTACACCTTCTCCCAGGCGATGAATCCGGACGGAACCGTCGGTATCAAGTATACCATGCTTCGTTCCATCGACGAACTGTTGGCAGATGGCTCCATTTTGGTTCAGGGTACGGATGTTGCAGATGCCAGAGGCGGTTCTGTTCGTGATCAGCAGATGGGCAATGTGGAATATATCGTCGATCTGACCATGACCGATGAAGGCAAGGACAAGTTTGCCGAGGCAACCAGACGTGCCTACAACAAGGGCGAGACCCTGGGAATTTACTATGACGACAATTTGATCTCCGCACCCAATGTAAAGGCGATCCTGACGGACGGTAAGGCACAGATCTCCGGTCAGTCCAGCTATGAAGAGGCAGAGAATCTGGCTTCCACTATCCGTATCGGTGGTCTGAAGCTACAGCTGGAGGAGCTTCACTCCAAGGTGGTAGGTGCCCAGCTTGGTGTAGATGCCATCGAGACCAGCCTGAAGGCCGGTGCCATCGGACTTGTCATTGTCATCGTATTTATGATTGTGGTATATCTCCTTCCCGGTGTGGCTTCCGCAATTGCATTGCTTGCCTATACCGCGTTGGTTGTCCTTTTGCTGAATGGTTTCGGCATGACTCTGACACTGTCCGGTATCGCCGGAATTATCCTGTCCATCGGTATGGCAGTGGATGCCAACGTGATCATCTTTGCCCGTATCCGTGAGGAACTTGCCGTAGGAAAGACGGTCAGAAACGCCATCAAGATCGGTTTTGATAAGGCATTCTCCGCGATCATCGACGGTAATATCACTACCTTGATCGCAGCCGTGGTACTGCTGGTACTTGGCCCCGGATCTGTAAAGGGCTTTGCACAGACCCTGGCACTTGGTATCGCACTTTCCATGTTTACCTCCCTGGTAGTTACCAGATACATTCTGTATGCGTTCTACGCAATCGGTCTGAAGAACGAGAAGCTCTACGGTATCGGCAGACAGCATAAGGCACTGAATATCCTGTCCAAGAAGGGCATTTTCTTCGGGGTGTCATTGGCTGTGATCCTTGCAGGCTTTGTGATGATGGGTGTGAACAAGGCAAACACCGGAGATACCTTGAATTACAGCCTGGAGTTCAAGGGTGGTACCGCAACCACGGTTACCTTCAATGAGGCAATGACCTTGGATGAGGCTACCGCACAGGTTGTTCCCTACTTCGAGGAGATCACCGGAAGCGCTGTACAGGTACAGAATGTTCAGGGCTCCAATGAGATCATTTTCAAGACCAATACACTTGACGTTGAGAAGAGAGAAGCGCTGAACCAGATGCTGATGGAGAAGTTCGAGATCGAGGAATCCAAGATCGTCTCCGAGACCATCAGCTCCACCATCAGTGATGAGATGAAGACCGATACCATCCTTGCGGTAGCAGTAGCGATCGTCTGCATGCTGATCTATATTAAGATTCGATTCAAGGATATCCGTTTCGGTGTGTCCAGTATCATCGCTTTGCTGCACGACGTACTGGTAGTACTTGCCTTCTATGCGGCAGCGAGAATTTCCGTCAGCAACACCTTCGTGGCTTGTATGTTGACCATTGTCGGTTACTCTATCAACGCTACTATCGTTATCTTTGACCGTATTCGTGAGAATATGGATGTGATGACCAGCAAGGATGATCTGAAGGATGTGATCGACAGCAGTATCACACAGACCATGTCCAGAAGTGTATTTACTTCCCTGACCACCTTCGTAATGGTTGCCGTGCTCTATATTTTAGGTGTGACCAGTATCCGTGACTTTGCATTGCCTCTGATGGTAGGTATCGTCTGCGGAACCTACTCCTCCATCTGCCTGGCAGCAAGCATGTGGTATGTGCTCAGAACCAGATTTGCACCCAAGAAGAAGGCTTAAGTTCATTCCTCTGTTTTTCAGAGCCCCGGTATTTGCCGGGGCTCTTTTCATTTCGGGAGCATTCCCAGGCCGGGACCTGTGTGTCTGCAATCAGATAGACAGGTCATTATGGCCCTGGGTACAATTTCAAAAGGCTTTATTTTTTTGTGGTACATTCTGTGAAAAAGTAGTACAATGGATTACAGTTACTACCTATTGAGACAGAGGGAGGCCGGTATGAAACTTACAGAACTTTTGAGTGATTTGACATATGAATGTGTAAGGGGAACGTTGGACAGAGAGGTGGCTGATGTGGGCTGCGATTCCAGAAGGGTGCAGCCGGACAGTTTATTCCTTTGTATTATCGGGGCGAATTTCGACGGCCACGATTATGCGGAGGAGGTAGTGGGAAAGGGCGCAACAGTGCTTGTAGTGTCCAAGGAGGTGAACTTGCCGGAGGACATAGATGTGACGGTGATTAGGGTAGAGGATACCCGTTACGCCGAAGGTTTTCTTGCAGCAAACTGGTATGGACATCCCGCCGAGAAGATCACCACCATCGGCATCACGGGAACCAAGGGCAAGACTACTACGACTTACCTGGTGAAGTCTATTCTGGAGAATGCAGGCATTCCCTGTGGTCTCGTCGGAACCATCGAGACCATGATCGGGACGAAACATATTCCATCCTCGAATACAACTCCGGATGCCTTTACCCTTCAGAAATATTTCTCTCAGATGGTTGCATCGGGCCTACAGGCTGTTGTGATGGAAGTTTCTTCCCAGGCACTGATGCAGCACAGAACGGAAGGCTTTGTCTTTGATTTCGGTGTGTTTACCAATCTGGAGCCTGACCATATCGGTCCCAATGAGCACAAGGATTTTGAGGAATATCTCCAGTGTAAGGGGATGCTCTTTGGGCAGTGCAGAGTGGGAATCGTCAACGGAGACGACAGCCATGTGGAGAAGGTGCTGGCGGGGCATACCTGTCAGGTGGAGACCTTTGGATTGGGAGAGACCTGTGATCTGCGTGCAAGTGATATGTCGCTTTTCAACAGAGGAAGTGTGCTGGGCGTGAGGTTTGCAGTACACGGTCTGATGGAGACGGAAATGGAGATCCCCTTCCCCGGACGTTTCAGCGTGTATAATGCACTTTGTGCCATCGCTATCTGCAGACATTTTGGGGTGGAACAGACTCTGATGCAGAAGGCTCTTCTGGGGGCAAAGGCGAAGGGCAGAATCGAGAGAGTAGAGATCTCCCCGAAGTTTACCCTGCTCATAGACTATGCTCACAATGCCATGGCACTTAAGAGCCTGTTGACCACCCTGCGGGAGTATGATCCGAAGCGTCTGGTCTGTCTCTTCGGCTGTGGGGGAAACCGGGCAAGGTCCAGACGTTTTGAGATGGGAGAAGTCAGCGGAAGACTTGCAGACCTGACCATTATCACATCGGATAACCCAAGATTTGAGGAGCCCTTGGATATTATCGAGGATATTAAGACCGGAATCAGCAGGACCACTGGTGAATATGTGGTGATCAGTGACAGACGGGAGGCAATTCGCTATGCCATCTCTCACGCGATGGAAGGGGATGTGATCATTCTCGCCGGAAAAGGTCATGAGGATTACCAGGAGATCAAAGGGGTAAAGCACCCTATGGATGAGCGAGTCATCATCAGAGAACTTCTGGAAGAGGGACTTACGCATATTTAAGGAGTTAGGATACGTGACAGACTTGTTTGCCGATATCATCATCGATATCTCACATGAAAAACTGGATAAGGTCTTTCAATATCGCATTCCGGAAAAGCTTCAGGATACGTTGGAGCCGGGAATGTGTGTCACCGTTCCCTTTGGCACAGGCAATCGGCAGATCAAGGGCTATGTGGTGCGGATCACCGAGGAGTGTAACTACGACCCATCGAAATTGAAAAGTATTATAGGGATTGCGCCAAAGGGAGTCAGTGTGGAGGAGAAGATGATCAGTCTGGCCGGATGGATCAAGCGTAATTACGGCTCCACCATGATCCAGGCATTAAAGACCGTTCTACCTGCCAAGCAGAGTGTGAAGAAGCTGGAGCACAGAACCATCTGCAGAGTGATGAGCCGAGAGGATACGGTGACGGTGCTTGGAGAGAGCATTCGGAAGAAGCAGGTTGCCAAAGAAAGGCTGCTCCGGACGCTGCTTGAGACAGAGACCATTCCCTACGAGTGGGTCACCGGAAAACTGGGTGTCACACCCCAGACTATCCGAAGACTGGTGACGGATGGAGTCATTCGTGTGGAGCAGAGTACTTCCTTTCGGGATCCTGTGCATCTTCACAGACAAGAGGAAAAGAGGCTTACCAGCAGCCCGGAACAACAACGAATCGTTGAGGAGATCCTACAGGACTTTGACAGGGGAATTCCCGGCACCTATCTGATACATGGGGTCACCGGAAGCGGCAAGACCCATGTCTATATGGAAATTATTGAACAGGTGATCGCCAGGGGAAGGCAGGCGATCCTTCTGATTCCGGAGATCGCGCTGACCTACCAGACCCTGCTTCGGTTTTACCTGCGGTTCGGGAACAGAGTCAGCGTCATCAACTCGACCCTCTCCCCGGGCGAAAGGTACGATCAGTGTCAGCGGGCGAAAAATGGGGACATCGATATCATTATCGGACCCAGATCAGCGCTGTTCACACCCTTTCCCAATCTGGGCGTGATCATTATGGACGAGGAGCACGAGAGCAGCTATAAGTCGGAGGGAAATCCCAAGTACCATGCAAGAGAGACTGCCATGGAGGTTGCAAGACTTCACGGCGCGGCAGTGGTGCTGGGATCGGCTACCCCCTCTATGGAGGCTTATTACCGGGTAAAAAAAGGAGAGATCAAGCTTTTTCAGTTGCATCAGAGGCTGACCGGCGGGCAGCTGCCAACAGTCAGCGTGGTAGATCTCAGACAGGAACTGAAGGAAGGCAACCGTTCCATCTTCAGCAGGCGCCTTCAGGAGCTTTTGGCCGACAGACTGAATAAGGGAGAGCAGAGTATTCTGTTTATCAATCGCAGAGGATATGCCGGGTTTATTTCCTGCAGGTCCTGTGGACATGTGATGAAATGTCCCCACTGTGATGTCTCTCTTTCAGAACACAGGAACGGTATGCTGATGTGCCACTATTGTGGCTATATGGAACAAAAACCCGGGCTGTGTCCGGAGTGCGGTTCCAGGTATATCAGTGGTTTTAAGGCCGGTACACAGCAGATCGAAGAAAAATTGAAGGAGATGTTTCCGGGGGTGCGCACCCTTCGGATGGATGCGGATACTACCAAGACGAAGGATAGCTACGAGAAGATTTTGGCTTCCTTCATGGCTCATGAGGCGGACGTCCTGATCGGAACCCAGATGATCGTGAAGGGTCATGATTTTCCGCTGGTCACGCTGGTTGGAGTTCTGGCGGCAGATTTATCCTTAAGTGTCAGTGATTACCGTGCCGGGGAGAGAACCTTCCAGCTGTTGACACAGGCAGTGGGACGGGCTGGGAGAGGAACGCTTCCCGGCGAGGCGGTGATCCAGACCTACCAGCCGGATCACTATGCGGTGACCTATGCCGCTGCACAGGATTATGAGGGATTCTTTGAGGAGGAATTGCTGTATCGTGAGATGGGGGGCTATCCCCCTGTCCGGCACCTGATGGCGGTGCAGGTATATGCAAAGTCAGAAGAAAAGGGAGATCAGTTTGTCCGGACATTGGCTTCCAAGGCAAAAGAGTGGCTTTCTGAGAGGGATAATCAGATCGATTCAAATGCGCAGGCTGTCATTCTGGGACCTTCTCCGGCAGTCATCAGTAAAATTAACGATATTTTTAGATTTGTATTCTATGTAAAATGCGAAAAATATGATACACTAGTGTTCTGTAAGGATTATCTGGAGGATCTGATCCAGACTTTTTCGGAGCAGACTGTGATGGTACATTTTGATTTTGATCCGATGAATACGATATAATGTACGCGAGCAAAAAAGCAAGCGACGCCGAAGGCGGCATTTGTTTTTTGCCGCGATAACGAGCAAACAGCCTGCGAAAGCAGGCAATAGAGCACCTTTAGGTGCGGGTTTGCGAGTTTATGATATAATGTACGCGAGCAAAAAAGCAAGCGACGCCGAAGGCGGCATTTGTTTTTTGCCGCGATAACGAGCAAACAGCCTGCGAAAGCAGGCAATAGAGCACCTTTAGGTGCGGGTTTGCGAGTTTATGATATAATGAGAACATAAGACAGGAGATTGGCAGTATGGCTATTAGGAACATTCGGGAAATAGGGGATGAAATTCTCACCAAAAAGTGTAGAGAAGTCAAGGAGATGACTCCCAGAATTCGAGAACTGATCGAGGATATGCTGGATACAATGTATGAGGCCAACGGCGTGGGACTGGCGGCTCCTCAGGTAGGGATCCTGAAGAGGATCGTCGTGATCGATACCACAGGGGAGGATCCGTATATTCTGATCAACCCCAGAATCGTAGCTACCAGCGGTGAGCAGACCGGCATGGAAGGGTGCTTAAGCGTGCCCGGTAAGTCCGGACAGGTTACCAGACCCAACTATGTGAAGGCGATAGCTCTGGATGTCAATATGCAGGAGTTTGAGTTGGAAGGAACCGAACTTCTGGCCAGAGCGATCTGCCATGAGTTAGATCATCTGGACGGGCACCTGTATGTTGAAAAGGTGGAGGGAGACCTGGTGGTCACCAACTACAATGATCTGGATGAGTTTGATGATTTTGACAATGATGAGGAATAAGGAATGAAAATAGTATTTATGGGGACACCGGATTTTGCAGCCCGGGCACTGGAGGCTTTGATCACCGCAGGACATGAGATCACCGCGGTGGTGACGCAGCCGGACAAGCCGAAAGGGCGAAGCAGTGAATTGATTCCTTCTCCGGTGAAGGTTTGCGCATGCAGGCATCAGATTCCCGTGATGCAGCCGAAGCGGATCAAAACGCCGGAGGCCATCGCACAGTTGAAGCAATATGAGGCAGATGTCTATGTGGTGGCAGCCTTTGGACAGATTCTGTCCCAGGAGATCTTGGATATTCCCCCCTATGGAAGCCTGAATATACATGCATCCCTGCTTCCGAAGTACAGAGGTTCTTCGCCCATTCAGCGCGTTATCCTGGATGGTGAGGAGAAGACCGGTGTGACGATCATGCAGATGGATGCGGGGATCGATACCGGAGATATGCTTTACAAGAGGGAAATTTCTATCCTGCCGGAGGATGATTTTGAGTCTCTCCATGATAAGCTGATGTATTTGGGCGGAGAGGCGATCGTAGAAGCGCTGGAACTGTTAGCCCAGGGAAAACTGATCCCGGAGAAGCAGGTTGACGCGCTCAGCTGCCATGCACCGATGATCGACAAGTCCATGGGAGAGATTCATTTTGAGAAGAGTGCCGCACAGATCGACAGACTGATTCGGGGAATGACTCCCTGGCCCAGTGCATTTACCTATTACAAGGGAAAACAGTTGAAGCTGTGGAAGGCAGTTCCCGTGGAGGGCAAAGCGGGAACTCCCGGAGAGATCATCCGCGTGGATAAGGATTCGATCACCGTTGCCTGTGGGGAAGGTGCTCTGCAGATAAGCGCACTCCAGCTGGAGGGCAAAAAGCGTATGAGTACCCATGATTTTCTGTTGGGTGTGAAGATGACCGTGGGCGAAAGGCTTGGTCGGTCGGATGTATAAAGGAGGAGTTGAAAATGCATGTGAGTTATGGAAGGGGATTTATGTTTGACTGGACCTATTTATTGGTCATTCTGGGAGTGCTGATCTGTTCTATCGCCAGTGCGATGGTGAACAGTGCCATGAAGAAATACGCCAAGGTGGCAGTGCTGTCAGGAAAGACCGGAGCTGAGGCGGCGAGACAGATTCTGAACAATGAGGGGTTGTATCACGTTCAGATCGAGTGCCTGCCCGGTAACGACGGGGATCATTTTGATCCTTCCACCAATACCGTTCGTCTCTCCAGACAGAATTACAATTCAGCCAGCGTGACGGCCATCGGTGTGGCAGCACATGAGTGCGGACATGCCATTCAGCATGCGGAAGGGTATACACCGATTTCCATCCGCACAGCCCTGGTTCCGGTGGTGAATCTGGGCAGTAAGCTGGGACTTCCGATCATCCTGATCGGTGTGTTCTTAAGCTGGAACATCGTTTTGATCCGTATCGGTATCTTTGCTTTTGCTTTGTCTCTTTTGTTTCAGCTGGTGACGCTGCCGGTGGAATTCAATGCTTCCGCGAGAGCACTTTGCAAGGTGGAGCAGTATGGTTTGGTGACCTCAGAGGAGAAGAAGGGTTGCCGTAAGGTTCTGTCAGCAGCAGCAATGACCTATGTGGCAGCAGCGGCTTCCACCGCACTGCAGGTGCTTCGTCTTTTTCTGCTGTTTGGAAACAACAAGAGGAGAGATTAAGCCTTGGCAGAGAATAGCAGAGAAATCATACTGGACTTGCTGCTTACCATAGAGCGGGAGGCGGTATTTTCCAATCAGCTGATCAAAGCGGTTTTGGACAAATATGATTATTTAGAGGGACGGGAAAAGGCCTTCATCAAACGAGTGGCAGAAGGAACCTTGGAGCGACAGATCGAACTGGATTATTATCTGGATAGAATCTCCTCCGTGCCGGTTCGCAAGATGAAGCCCCTGATACGCTGCCTGATGAGAATGAGTGTATATCAGCTGCTGTATATGGACAGTGTTCCCGACAGCGCTGTGTGCAATGAAGCCTGCAAACTGGCGGTAAAGCGTAAGTTTGCAGGTTTACGTGGTTTTGTGAACGGGGTGCTTCGGAGTGTGGCCAGGCAGAAGGACCGGCTTCCCATGCCGGATCCTGAGAAGAACCTGCCCCTGTATTTGTCAGTGAAATACTCTATGCCTGAGTGGCTGGTGAACTTTTTCCTCGCTTCCTATGAGCCTCATGCAGTGGAGAAGCTGTTGGAGGGTCTTCTGACCATCCACCCCGTCTCCGTTCGATTTGACGGGAAGCTTTCGGAGCAAGCTGCCCGGGAACTTCGGCGGGATATGGAACGGGCAGGGGCTGTGCTGCAGAGAAGTCCCTATCTTCCCTATGCTTATCTGTGCCGGTACGCAGATAATCTGACCACTCTTCCCGGGTTTGCGGATGGACAGTGGACGGTGCAGGACGTCAGCTGTGCTCTGGCCATTGAGGCGGCAGACATTGCACCCGGGGACTTTGTGGTGGATGCCTGCGCTTCACCCGGCGGCAAGGCGCTGCTTGCAGCCCAAAAGGCAGACAGGGTGCTGGCCAGGGATGTCTCCGAGGAGAAGCTGGAGAGGATCCTGGAGAACATTGACCGAATGGGAGTGGAAAATGTGGAGACACAGGTCTGGGATGCCAGAATCACAGATGAGGCACTTGTGGGCAGAGCAGATGTCCTTCTGTTGGATGTGCCCTGCTCCGGACTGGGAATCATCGGCAAAAAGCGCGACATAAAGTACCATGTGAGTGAACAGGGGATGACAGAACTCAATGCATTGCAGCGGGAGATCGTAAAAAGCAGTGTTTCCTATCTCAAACCCGGCGGAACCCTGCTCTATAGTACCTGTACCATTAACCCCGCTGAAAATGAGGAGATGGTCGCATATCTTACGAGAGACCTGGGGCTGGAACCGGTGTCCCTGCAGGGGAGATTGCCGGAAGTACTCCTTTCCAGGCGGGAGGCGGTGAGACAATGTGAGGAGCCGGATCACTTCGCTCTGACTGAGGCGGAGGCAGATGCCTGTATACAGCTTCTGCCGGGATTTATGGAGTCGGACGGATTCTTTATCGCCTGTCTGAAACGTCCCTTGTCGTAGAAAACAGTGGAATAAGTTAGGAGCCACAGATGGATACAAAGATCGATATCAAATCATTGACTTTGCCTGAATTGACCGAGGAAATCATTGGGATGGGAGAAAAAGGCTTTCGCGCGGGGCAGATGTATCAGTGGATGCATCAAAAGCTGGCCCGCGGTTTTGAGGAGATGACCAACCTCTCTCAGGCATTCCGCAGGCAATGCGAGGAGCATTTTTCCTACACCGCCCTGAATGTGGTGCAGGTACAGGAATCAAAGCTCGACGGCACCAGAAAGTACCTCTTCGCTTTGGAAGACGGGAATGTGGTGGAGAGTGTCTGGATGAAGTACAGGCATGGCAACAGTGTTTGCATCTCCTCTCAGGTGGGATGCCGCATGGGATGTAAGTTCTGTGCATCTACGCTGGATGGTTTGGAGAGAAATCTTCTGCCGTCGGAAATGCTGGACCAGATCTATTCCATTCAGAGACTGATCGGAGAGAGAGTATCCAATGTAGTGGTCATGGGAACGGGTGAACCTTTGGACAACTATGATAATCTGCTCACTTTTCTGGAAATACTGACGGGAGAGAACGGACTGAACATCAGTCAGCGGAACGTTACGGTGTCTACCTGTGGATTAGTACCAAAGATGAGAGAGTTGGCAGACAGACAGCTGCAGATCACCCTGGCGTTGTCCTTGCATGCTACCACAGATGAAAAGCGGCGGAAATTGATGCCGATTGCAAATCGGTACTCTATTGAGGAACTGATGGAGGCTTGCCGGTATTACTTTGAGAAGACCGGTCGCAGAATTACCTTTGAGTACAGTCTGGTGGGCGGAGTGAATGATACCGATCGTGATGCGGAGGAACTGATCGCACTGGCAAGACCCCTTTGCTGTCATGTGAATCTCATCCCGGTGAATCCCATCAAGGAGAGAGATTTTGTGCAGTCTGAAACCGTTCGCATTCAGGCTTTTCGAAATAAACTTGAAAAATCTAAAATAAATGTTACCATTAGGAGAGAGATGGGCAGAGATATTGATGGTGCCTGCGGTCAGCTTCGCCGCAAGCATACCCGGTCTTTGCAGACACTGGAGGAGAATTAAGTGATACAATCTTTTTCTGTTACCGACATCGGTAAGATGAGAAATCTGAATCAGGATTATGTTTATACCACAGACGGGCAGATCGGTAATCTTCCAAACCTGTACATCGTTGCAGATGGTATGGGAGGACATAATGCCGGTGATTTTGCAGCCAGGCTGACGATTTCCACCATGATAGAGACGATTGCGGAGTTAAAGGATGCGGAAGCCGAGGTGTTGCTGGATAAGTCCATCACGGTGGCCAACAAAGTGGTTTTTCAGTGTGCCGGTACCTCTGAAGATCTGGAGGGAATGGGTACAACTGTTGTGGCGGCAACGATTGATGACAGAAGGCTGACGATCGCCAATGTGGGAGACAGCAGACTGTATCTTTGTCGCGAGGGGGGACTCAGACAGATCACCAGAGATCATTCCTGGGTAGAGGAGATGATCCGCAGAGGCGGCCTGAAGAGAGAGGATGCCAGAAATCATCCTGACAAAAATATTATCACCAGGGCAGTGGGTGTGGAGGAAACGGTACGGATCGACTTCTTCGAACTCACACTGCAGGAGAAGGACCTCGTGCTCATGTGTACGGATGGCTTGACCAATATGCTGGAGGACGAGACGATCTACGGGGTTTTAATGGGAACCGGTACCTTGGAGGCAAAGGCCAAAGAACTGGTTCGCAGGGCGAATGAAAGCGGTGGAAGAGATAACATTTCCGTTATCCTGATCGACCTGTAGGTTTATCGTTGCAATTGGAAATATGATTTGAATTGGAGAGCATGTATGGTAAAAGTTGGAATGATGATAGGCAACCGGTATGAGATCATTGAAAAGATCGGCACCGGAGGCATGTCGGATGTATATAAAGCCAAGGATCATAAGCTGAATCGTTTTGTTGCCGTGAAGGTGATGAAGCAGGAGTTCAGTGAGAATCAGAGTTTTGTGGACAAGTTTCGTGTGGAGGCTCAGGCTGCGGCGGGACTGATCCACCCGAACATTGTCAATGTATATGACGTAGGAGAAGACAGAGGGATCAATTTCATCGTGATGGAGCTGGTGGAAGGAATCACTCTGAAAAAATATATTGAGAAGAAATCCAGATTGTCCGGCAGAGAGACGATCAGCATTGCCATTCAGGTCTGCATGGGGATCGAGGTTGCGCACAACAATGGAATCATCCACCGTGACATTAAGCCTCAGAATATCATTATCTCCAGAGAAGGCAAGGCGAAGGTCACGGATTTTGGGATCGCCAAGGCTGCCACAAGCAACACCATCACATCCAATGTGATGGGCTCCGTCCACTATACCTCGCCGGAACAGGCCAGGGGTGGATTCAGTGATATCAAGAGTGATATCTACTCTATGGGTATTACCATTTTCGAGATGGTGACGGGAAGAGTTCCGTTTAACGGGGAGACGACTGTGGCGATCGCCATCAAGCATATTCAGGAGGAGGTCCCTTCTCCCAGAAGCTTTGTGCCGGATGTTCCCCTGGCTCTCGATCGCATCGTGACAAAGTGTTGTCAGAAGTCTCCGGACAGAAGATATCAGTCCATGGCTGAGTTGATCGCTGACTTAAAGTATGCTTTGACGAATCCGGATGAAGATTTTGTCGTTCCCAATGAACCGAATATGGAGAGTCAGACAAGGCGGATCTCTTCCGAGGAGCTGGATGAGATCAAGAAAAAAACAGCCTATACGGAGGAAGATTATTATGTCGACACCGAGGGCGATTATTACAGCGAGGGACCTTATGACAACGAAGAGTATGAGGAGGAGCCCGAGGACGACGATACCGACGGTGAAGGGGAGTATGATTATGACCCTCGCATGGAGAGAGTGACATCCATCCTTGCAATTGTGATCGGTGTGATATTCTGTATCGTTTTATTGGTTGTGCTGTTCAAGATCTTCGGCAAGCTTACGGATGGTACCGGTGAATCCCAGAGCCATATCATTCAGACTGAAGAGTCTTCCGAATCTTCCATAGCGGCTACAGAGTTTGTGATCATGCCTTCTGTGGTGGGTAAATCTGTGGAGGCTGCAAGGAATGCCTTGCTGGATGTGGGACTGAAAATGAATATTGACTACAGAGAGGATAACAATATCGAGGCCGGAGTGGTGATCAGTGCCAGTGTGGAGACAGGTTTCTCCGTCATTAAAGGCAGCACGGTGGATCTGATCGCCAGCGCCGGACCGCAGGGCGTGGATGTACCTACCGTACTGGGTGAGACCTACGAGGTTGCTTATGCGGAGTTATCTGAACTTGGGTTCGAGGTGACGAAGGTGGAGGCATACTCCGAGGAGGTGGAGGCCGGACTGGTTGCGGCACAGAATCCGAATCCCACCAGCAGAGTCCCCAAGGGAACCAATGTGACCATCACCATCAGCCTGGGCAAGGAGACGGTTCGATCCAGAGTGCCGAATCTGATCGGAAAGACAGAGATGGACGGAACCGTGGAACTGACTGAGGCGAAGCTCTCCGTGGGCCAGGTCACCGGTGTGTACCGTAATGACTATCCTTACGGAGTGATCTGTTATCAAAGTTATTCAGAGGGAACCTTTGTAGAACAGGGGACTGCCGTCGATTTCTGGGTGAGTCTTGGCGCAGAGCCAAAGCCTCAGACCTACAAGTGCAATGCGACGATCTCTTCCCCTTACGATGAGGACTCCTCCTATGTGGCAGGCAGTGAAGTCAAGCTGAAGCTTGTGGCGGATGACGGTCAGGTGCTTTTGGATACCACCACCTCCAGCTTCCCTTATTCGGCCAATTTCTTTAATCTGAAGGTGTCCGGCGGTACGCTGACGCTTGACTATACTGTTCCCGGTGCCCCTACAACGGATGAGGAGGGCAATACTGTGCCGGGTGAGTCTGTGGCCAAGACCATCACGAGAAGAATCGAGTTTATAGCGGAGTAGAGGACGGATGCACACAGAAGAAAGAAAGGGCAAGATCATCAAGGGAGTCGCAGGTTTTTACTACGTGTACAGTCGTGGTGAGATCTACGAGTGCAAGGCCAAGGGCGTTTTTCGAAAAGACAACAGAAAGCCTTTGGTCGGAGATAACGTTGTGCTGGATGTGTTGGACGAGGGAAAAAAGCTGGGAAATGTCCGAGAGATAGAGGACAGACACAGCGAACTGATTCGCCCGGCGGTTGCCAATGTGGACCAGGCGGTAGTGATTTTTTCCATCGTCAAGCCAAAACCTAATTTCAACCTGTTGGACCGTTTCCTGATCATGATGGAGCAGCAGAGCATCCCTTGTGTCATCTGCTTCAATAAAGCAGATATCGATGAGGACGGAGATGGGGAGAAGTATCGCACCATCTATGAGAACAGCGGGTACCGGACAATGATCGTCAGCGCCGGCACAAAGCACGGAATTCGGGAGTTGATGGACACCCTGCAGGGCAAGACTACCACTGTGGCAGGCCCCAGCGGAGTGGGGAAAAGTTCCCTGGTCAATTGTCTGCAGAGTGGGACGGTTATGGAGACGGGTGCCATCAGCAGAAAGATAGAGAGGGGAAAGCATACCACCAGACATTCGGAACTGATCGCCATCAACGACGATACCTACATTTTGGATACTCCGGGCTTTAGTTCGCTGGGACTGTTTGATCTGGAGAAGGAACAGCTGGCCGGGTTTTACCGGGAGTTTTTCCCTTACGAAAAATATTGCAGATTTGCCGGCTGCGCCCATATCGGAGAGCCGATCTGCGGTGTGAAGGATGCGGTTCAAAGCGGCCGGATCAGTTCCCTGCGATATGATAATTACAGGCTTCTGTACGAGGAACTGAAAAATCAAAGGAAATATTAGCGATCCTTATCGGAGATTCTGACCCTGCCGGACAAGATAGCCTGTCCGGCAGGGATTTTTACTATGATACAAAATGGATACACTTTCACCATAGGATTCCATTGAAACAGCAATGGAACGAGGAAACGGATATGAACAAAATACTGATAGCGGAAGATGATGAGGCGATTGCAAATCTTTTATATATGAATCTGAAACGGGCGGGATACAGCTGCACTGTGGCACCGGACGGACAGAAGGCGGCCGACCTGATGGAGGAGGAAAACTTCGATCTGGGGATCTTTGATATCATGATTCCCGGACCTGACGGGTATGAACTGCTTTCCTATGCGGCAACCATGGATCTGCCGGTCATCTTTCTGACGGCGAAGGACAAGACCATGGACAAGGTGACGGGGCTTCGGGCAGGGGCGGAGGATTACATCACAAAACCCTTTGAGATTCTGGAACTGCTTGCCAGAGTGGAGGCTGTGCTCAGAAGACGAAACAAAGGAAAAATGTTTTACACCTTTGGGGATCTGACCATGAATGTGGCCAGTAGGGAGGTGACAAAAAACGGCATCCCGGTGGAACTGACCTGCAAGGAATTTGACCTGTTGTTTCTGTTTCTGCAAAATCCCAATATCGCACTGTATCGTCATGTGATCTATGAGAAAGTATGGGAGAGCGAGTATCTGGGGGACAGCAGAACGGTGGATCTGCATGTGCAGAGACTGCGCAGAAAGATCGGGCTGGAGAAGGAGATCGTCTCAGTCTATAAGATCGGTTACCGACTGACGGGAGAAGTGAAGTGAAAATCTTTTGGAAACAATTTTTGAGTATTTTTATGCTGGTGGCATTCAGTATGTCCCTTCTGGGCAGTATCATTCTGTGTGTCACCTTTCGCATCAATCTGGACAAGATGATGGAGCAGAATGAGAAGGAGCTTTGGCTGTTTCGATACTCTCTGGAGGCATCCCTGAGAGGACTGGACGAAAATGTAGTGCTCCGGGAAGACACACTCTGGACGATCATACGCAATATCTATGAGAATACCGATGACAAAGCGGATCATATCAATGTGTGGCTGGACGATAAGCTGATATTTGAGCGGGCAGGGCTTTCTGTGCCGATGGAAGAGGAGAAGCTGACGGATACACAGGGAATCGTCAGGATTCGGTTGATCGACGGCATCCACTATATTGAGAGCGTCATGTGTAAGGAAGTGGAGCCGGGAAGACTGACTCTGGAGAGATATCATAATATCGAGTATCTCTATGAGACACAGAATCAGCTGCTTCGGATCTATGCCTGCGTGCTGGGAGGTATGCTGTTGTTCAGTCTGTTGGTTGGGGGGCTGATCTCCAGAAGCATTACCCGTCCCATTGAGCGCCTGATCCATGCCACCAATGAGTTTTCTGCAGGGAGACTGGATGCGAGAGTGTCTCTTCGGGGCGAGGATGAGCTGGCGGAGCTGTCGGATCATTTCAATCATATGGCTGATTCCATCCGGGAAAACATCGAAAAACTGGAAAACTTTACGGGAGCCTTCGCCCATGAGCTGAAGACTCCGCTGACATCTATCATCGGTTACAGCGAGATGATGAATACCATGGAGCTGGAGCCGGAGGAGCGCAGGGTCTGTGCGGAATTTATTAACAGGCAGGGAAAGCGTCTGGAGTCTCTTTCTAAAAAGATGCTGATGCTTTCCGGTATCAGCCATCAGGAGATAGATTTTCAGGCCTTTCGTGTCAGGAAGCTTTTTGAGGAAATGGCGGACATCAGCAGGCTTTCCCTGCAGCAAAAGAATATTACGCTGCATTGCAAGGGGGAGGACTGCAGTGTGAACGGTGATTTTGAACTGGCTGTGTCGCTGCTTGTGAATCTGGTAGATAATGCCAGAAAGGCAGTGGAGCCCGGGGGCAGGATCTGCGTCACCGGACGCCTGCTGCGGGACCGGAAAAAGCCAAAGAGCTATCACATCACCGTTTCAGACAATGGCTGCGGCATTCCGGAGAGCGAGGTCAGTAAGATCACCCAGGCCTTCTACATGGTGGACAAGTCCAGAGCCAGGCGTGAGGGCGGTGCCGGACTGGGCCTGGCACTCTGCGCAGAAATCGTCAGAGCCCATGGATGGAAGCTGGAGGTGGATAGTACAGTGGGAGAGGGTACGAACATCACGGTGGTGATTCCGGAGTTGTAACAGACCGGAAGGAGGTCTACGGAAAGGAAAGAACTCATGAGGAAAATCAATAGAATCAATTTGTTTCTTCTGGTGATGATCATACTGCTGTCTGCTTTTCTGCTCCCGGTTGTAAGTTCAAAATGGATGCAGCGAACTCTGGAGGGAAAGAGCAGCACCATCGACTTAAGTGTGACCCTGTATCAGAGAGAATTTACTGATCTGTGGGAGAAGATCGAGACGTTGGAGAAAAGCTTCGCATCCAAGCAGGTACAGCAGAAAAAGGTGGTCATCACTGACGAACTGAGGAAAAAATTCACGGCAAGTGCCAAAAAACAGATGGAAACAATGTCGACGTTGCAGTGGTTTCACTCGTTTCCGGAGCTTACAGAGGAGTCCCTTCAGGAGGTCTATGAGAATACGATCATCAGCAACGATGACTGTAGTGGCATGGTTTGGTACCAGCTTCAGTTTCAGGATGTGTCCATGCTGATGGATCCGGATACCGGTGTGGCGGTCAGTCTCCATATGCTGACGGAGAGTGCCGCGGAGGACTTCTTTTCCATGGATAAATATCTGGAAGTGGACGCAGGGAATGTGGTGGAGATCGCGGGGAATGTTGCAGTGGATGTGGGCAAGGATAAGAACAAAGTTGCTCTGAAACAGGACAGTCTTCGATGGGAACTGTTTCAATACAATCAGGCGATGCTGCCCGAGCTTCTGCCCTCCAACTATGGAACCCCGACAGGCGATTACATTTATTCCGGCGCAGTGACGGAGAGCGCAGTCTCCAACATCGTCAATATCGATGGGGTCATCTTTTTGTTGGAATATGTGCCTTATGAAGAGCGGGTGATGGTGCGTCTCGGGTTTTTTGAAACAGGGCAGCTGATGCCGTTAGATTAAATGGATGCAGAAAAGATGCATCTCTTTAACAGGAAGGATGCAGAGAACTCTTAGTATTCTCCTCGTACCATTGGTGCGGGGAGGAGAAAAAGAGAGCGATGAGACATGAGGAGAGGAACCGTTATCGTAAAAAGCTGCAGTTACAGCGGTATGTATTGCGCATCCAAATGGCTGTGATTGCAGTTTTGTTATTATTGATCGTGGTGGTGATAAGTCCGGAACAAGAAAGCGGCTCCACGGAAGTCACTGTTGTGGACGAAAAGCGGCCGGGCGGAGAGAAAGGAAATGAGATCAGCAGGGGAAACAGCCCTGAAACACCTGCCTCAGGCAGCGGACTGACAGAGGGCGAGTATCCATCTGCAGAGGAGCTGGGCATCGATCTCTTTCATCCGGTCAAATATGAAGGCAGAGAACTGGAGAAGAGGCTGAAGGAGTTGGCTGAACTTTCCGATGCCTACCGAAAGCTTCTCCAAAACAGATCTGCATTGTCGGATGATCTGTTATCAGCTGCCTGCAATAACCCGGAGATATTGCCGTTTGCCTTAAGCCTGCTGGAGGACAGCAAGCTTAAGGCACCCTCGTTACAGCCGATTCTGCTTACGGAGGAAGAAAAAACGGCAGAGGGGATCCCGCTTCTCCTACAGTTCGATGAAAGATGGGGAGCCTGTGGATATGGTGAGAGCATGATTGCGGTCTCCGGATGTGCACCGACCTGCCTGTCCATGGTGATCATCGGTTTAACGGGCGATACCCATGCGACGCCGGATGTGGTGGCCTCCTATGCAGACGAAAAGGGGTATTATTTGAACGGGATCGGTACCGATTGGAGTTTTCTGACAGAGGGTGCCAGGCATTTCGGCCTTTCCGCAAAAGAGGTTACCCTGGACGAGGATATCGTTCTCCGGGAGCTGGAACAGGGGCATCCTATTATCTGCAGCATGCGAAAGGGCACCTTCACCGCCCAGGGACACTTCATTGTGCTTGCCGGGGTAAAGGACGGACAGATCTTGGTGAGAGACCCCAACAGCAGGGCGAAGAGTGAAATGCTCTGGGATTTCTCTGAAATAAAGTCTCAGATTCGCAATCTATGGAGGTACGTCGTTTGATCCGGGACACGATCTGAGGTACGCAGTTTTTTCCCTATTTCGAAACTGTGTCCCCGTCAAGGCCTGTGTGTCTGTTGAAGACAGTTACAGATGTTACTGTTCAGTGATTAGCCAAATCCAGTAAATTCAAAAGGTACAGGAGTTTGTTTGGCAATCATTCACAAACTTTCCCGTACCTTGTTGGTTACTTTTCAAAGGCAGCTTCTACAGCATCGTATACATTACGTTTTTGCATTCTGGCGGTTTCGATGATTGTTAAGGCATCACAAATATGCTGTCCTCCGGTATCGCTTCGAAGCACAACAGCCTGCTTTTGTTTTCGCTTGAATTTGCGAAGCTGACGTTCACTTATGTTGTTGGTGTAGTCGATTTCAGGATGGGATAGAAAATACAGATGGTCATCCCGGTAATCACGTAATCTTAAGAAGAGGTTATAACCCTCCCTGAAATTCTGATCAGGTGGACATTTCTCATATTCATCAGCGGCAGTATCAAGAATGGATATGTATTTATCTGTCAGAAACTTTATTTTATCCTTGGGGATACCTGATTTGTTTCGCTTGGCAGTATGAATCATCTTTTGCAGTAATTTATGCATT
>JBJENO010000061.1:0-136430 GCA_051880235.1 Acetatifactor sp.
GAGATTTGATCAGTGTTCGGTTTTGAAGGTACAAGGTGATGAAAAAGAGTAGAGAACCTACTCTTTTTTTGTTTCGATTTCGGGAAGGCCTAAGTGCTCGGGCACGTTTATTGTCGAAAAAGTATTTGTTCAAAATGTCAAAAAAAACGCAAAAAAATTGTCAAAACACTTTGTGAAAAAGACAGAAAAAGGGTTGCTATTTTTCTTTTTTCTTGTTATTATTAACAGTAGAGTTGGAAGTGGTTACAAAAACCGTTACTTAGTGTGCACCTTTTTCGAAGAAAAGCTAGTTTTTGAGGGACTTTTTTCCCAACTTTCATCAATAATAAGGCGGTTAGATACGCTTTTGACAGACTTAAAGGAGGCTTAACATGGAAGGATCAAGAACATTCAATTGTTATGAGAGTACCTCACTATTCGGACGTCGTAACAAGAATGCAGAAGTACTGTTCTTAAAGGTTGAGAACGGAGTACTTTCCGGCAGAGGTTACGTATGTAATGAGGAAGGAAAGAATGGGTACGTAGACGATTTTTCCTTTAAAATTTCAGAGGTTAGTTCAGCAAGAATTGACAAATACAACGGTACCGATGCATTGTTCTTCAAGGCGCGCATTGCGAACCTCTACGGCGCTAAGAAGTGCCAGATCGCTCTTCCTCAGATGAGATCCGCAGAGGAAGCTGTAGCTTTGATTACCAATCTGAAGCGCAGTTCGGGCGGAGATGCCGAAGAGACCATCGCTGCACCTGTTGTTCCTGTTCCTCCTGCTCCTAAGGCTGCTGAGCCTGTTGTATCTGACGATCCGGCTCCCCGTACCAAGAGTGTGGCAGAGCTTCGCATGGAAGCTGCGAGACAGCAGGAGAAAGTTGCTGATTCTGCGAAAGCGGCTAAGCCTGCGAAGGAGTCCGTTGTGATTCCTGAGGAGAAGCCTGTTCCCGAGACCTTTGCACCTATGACTCCCGAAGCTCCCGGACCTGTTACCCCTGCTGCAAGCAGCAATAACGGCAGAATGTCTACCGATGAATTCAATAAGAGAATGGAGAAACTGACCGTTCTGAAGGATTGCGGTCTGTTGGGTGAGAAGGAATTCAAGGTGAAGAAGACCGAACTCGTCAGCGAGTATTGCGACCTGACCGAGTTCAATGAGAAGATTCAGAAGATGATCATCCTGAAGGAGTGCGGCGTGCTCTCTGAGAAGGAGTTCGAGGCGAATAGAAGAGACATCATCAAGGAGTGCTGTGATTTTGATACTCCCAATTTGGATGAGTTCTCTCAGAATATCCAGAAACTAAGCTTCCTGCAGATGGGAGAGGTAATCACCGATGAAGAGTATAATGCTTACAGAGATACTCTGATCGAGAATATGGATATCTCTGTCACTGACGATGTTGAGGCCTTCCGTATGAAGCTGCGCAAGCTCCCTGTGCTTCGTGACAGCCAGTTTATCTCTGACACCGAGTACAAGAAGACCATTAACAAGCTCTTTAAGAACATGGAAGTCAGCCCTGATGATCCTCTGGAGGAGTGGGCTGCAAAGCTTGAGAAGTGGCCGATCCTTGCAGAAGAGCATTACCTGAACCTTGGTGAGCTTCGCCTGAAGCAGAAGGAGCTCTGTGATAAATGCCTGAGTATTGACTGGGAGGGCAACCTGGATCAATTGACGATTCTGATCCAGAGAATGCTGACCCTGCGTGACTGCGAGTGGCTGAGCCAGACCGAGTTCTACACCAGGAAGACCGACCTGATCAGGAAGATCGACTCTATTACTGATTACAGCAAGAAGCTTCAGGCTCGTATGATCCTTCCTAAGCTTGGATTGATCACTGAGGCTGATTATGAGAACTGGAAGCAGAGAAGTCTGGCTGAGATCCTTGCTCCTTGTGCTGATATGTCTGAGTTCAAGAGCAAGGCGAACAACCTGATGGAGCTTCAGAACGCAGGCGTTATCACCGAGAAGGAATTCACGGATTACAAGATGAAGCTGATGAACGATCTGTAAGAAGCGGCTACATAGAGTTTAAAAATTGAACCTGCATCAAATACCCTTTGATGCAGGTTTATTTGAAGGGGTAGGGTTGAAAAATGATATTTCTGGAAAGTATTCTGAAATTTGCAAATGATATGAAGGCCAGTGACGTACATATTACGGTAGGTGTACCCCCTAAGGTACGTGCTAACGGCAGACTGGTTGCCATGGACTTCCCGGTATTGACACCGGAAGATACCAAGGCCATCGCAGTAGACATTATGAATCCTCAGCAGCTGGCTGCCTTCGAGGAGCGCGGCGAGTACGATATGTCCCTGACCATTCCTGAGTTCGGCCGTTACCGTGTCAATGTGTACAAGCAACGTGGTTCTGTGGCTTTGGCACTTCGTCTCGTAGGTATGAGAATTCCGAATCCCGAGGATCTGGGCATTCCCCAGTCTGTGGTAGATCTCTACGAGAGAAAGAGAGGACTAATCCTGGTAACGGGACCTACCGGTTCCGGTAAGTCCACTACTCTGGCGGCGCTGATCAACAAGATCAACGAGGAGAGAGATGCACATATCATCACACTGGAAGATCCTATCGAGTACATGCATAAGCATAAGAAGAGTATCGTAAACCAGCGAGAGATCGGTATGGACTCTCACGACTATGCAAATGCCCTTCGTGCGGCGCTTCGTGAAGACCCCGATGTTATCCTCGTCGGAGAGATGCGTGATCTGGAGACCATCAGCATCGCAGTAAGAGCAGCAGAGACCGGACACTTAGTTCTGTCCACCCTGCATACCATCGGTGCTGCAAGTACCGTAGACCGTGTCATCGATGTCTTTCCGCCTCACCAGCAGCAACAGATCCGTGTCCAGCTGGCTACCGTATTGGAGGCGATCATCTCTCAGCAGCTGATCCCTACCATGGACGGCATGGGCCGTGTGGCAGCCTTCGAGGTACTGCATGCAACCTATTCTGTTCGTAACCTCATCCGTGAGAACAAGTCCTTCCAGCTTACCAGCGTTATGCAGACCGGTAAGGGCGTGGGCATGAAGACCATGGATGATGCACTGCTTGATCTGTATATGGAAGGCTATATTGATAAGAACAGCTGTATCCAGTACGCGCAGAACATCGAGCAGATGATTCAGAAGGTGATGTAAGAGGCTGCATTTGCAAATACTCTGTGCAAAATTTAGGCAATTCTTTCAGTTTTGACAGAATTTGCCCTACTGATTGACAAGGTAATAATACATCGATATAATCAAAGTAATGTAGAACAAATGCACAGTGACTAGTTAGAAAAGACAGAAATAGTACCGATAGGGTTACTGATCCTGCGGTACTATTTTTATTTTGTGGAGTGCGTATGGAAGATTTTGAACAGAAGACAGACAGCATGGAAGAAGAGAAGACAACATCTTCCGAAATAAGCTGTGCAGAGGAAACTACTGAAAACTGTATAGAAATGACAGAGAGTTATGACGAAGAACATGCGCAGGAAAAGTGCGACCCTGCACCGGAGGTTCAAAAACAGTCAGAAGAGAAGTTTGATTCAAAAGCAAAGAAAATCTTTGTTCCCCTGCTTTCGTTCTTCGTGCCGGTACTGCTGTTTGGATTGGCATGGGCTAATAATGGGATCACCTACGGCGGGAATGTGACACCGCTGATCTATGACATGAATGCCCAGTATATGCCGTTTATTGCTAGTTTGAGGTATATTCTTTCGGGTGATTTTTCAATTCTTTTCAACTGGAATTGCAGTTTGGGCGGCAATTATTTGGCACTGTTTGCATACTATTTGGCTAGCCCTTTGAATTGGATAACGGTGTTTTGGGATTTGGACCAAATGCCTAACGCAATTTATGTACTGACTCTATTAAAAATTGGGCTGTGCGGCTTGAATTTCAGTACATACTTGCGATATTCAAAGTCTCAGAAGAAAGTTAAATGGGTTCACATCCTATTTTCTAGTTGCTATGCATTGATGTCGTATAATGTAATGTATAGTATGTGCTTAATGTGGATGGATGGCTTGATTATGCTTCCGCTGATTCTTTTGGGAGTAGATAATATTCTTGAAGGAAAGAAGGGGCATGTTTATTTTGCGTCTATTGCTGCTTTGTTTTTCTGCAATTTCTATATCTCATATATGGTAGGGATATTTGTTGCTTTATACTTTATCTGTGGTGCGATTGTCAGATATGAAAAGGGCAAAGTAAAGCATTTTATCTTATGTGCTGCAAAGTTTGCTGTTGAAACGCTGCTTGCACTGGGTATTAATATGCCGTTAATACTTCCTACATTAAAGAGCTTTTCAACGGGTGTTCATATGGCACTTGCTGATGAACAGGCGAATCCTTTGGCATATCAGTTTGGAATTTTGGATCTGTTGAAAAAACTCTTACCTCAGCAATATGATTCATTGGAGTATGCCGGTTTACCTTCCGTTTTTTGCGGCAGTGTGATGCTGATTCTATTCGCTGTTTTTTTCTTACAGAAACGTACCGTAAGAGAGAAACTTACTGCACTGATTTTGCCATTGTTTGTTGCACTTGGATTCATTTTCCCGTCTGTCGATTATGCAATGCATGGATTTCAGTATCCTCATAGCTATCCGTATAGATATGCGTTTTTGTTTTCGACAGCTATTCTTATTACAGCCTATATGACATATGAAAGAATGCAGGAGAAATCTAATCATGCAATGATGTTAGTTGGGGTTCTGGGTGCTTATTCTTTCCTTGAATTGTTTATGAATTCTTCGGTGATTTTTAGTGGATTACATGAGGAAAATCAATACTTGGTTAAAGAGACTTTTGATCAGTATTATACGACCATGAAGCCCTTAATTGATGTGATACAGAATGATTCCAAACGAAATACGTTCTATCGTGTGGGTACAAATGAGGGATTTGGGGGAAGCAATTTTGGCCTTTTTTTTGGTGTTTCTGGAACGGACTCTTTCGTTTCAACCTTTAATTCGTTTGCACATGTTTTTATGCGGAGGATGGGTGCTGATACAACCGAGAGAGTTTTGAGCTCTAGTAGTTTGACTCCTTTTTTGAATAGTCTTTTGGGCGTAGAGTACATTTTGACGACTTCCGAAATGGAACCATCATATGAATTAGTTGCGTCTGCTCCTTGGAATGAAATATCGAGATACTTATACAGGAATCCATATGCATTGTCTCTTGGTATTTTGATGCCGGAATTATCGGATAAGAAAGGAGACAATTATTGTAATAACGAGGACGAAAATGCGTTTGAAATGCAAAATATCGTCGCGAGAATGTTTGGATACGATGGAAATTTGTTTGAAAAAATACCTATTTCCATATCATATGATAATGAGATGAAAATAGAATTTGATTTTTCGGATGCATCGGATTCACTTGCTTATCTTCAGTTTTGCAATGTTGTTTCGCTTACGGGAATGGAAATTAAAGATAAAGATATTCTGATTGAAATGGATGGGATAAAGGAACGGGAGATTAAATTTGGATTATCGGGACATACAGTAATTCCGATTACGTTATCTGAAAATGATGATCATATTATTACAATTTCGAATTCAAAAGACATAGATTTGTCTAATACGGTATTGTATAGTTGCAATATAGATGCTTATGAAAAATTTATGCATTTATTGTCGGAAAGACAAGTTGAATTGATAAATGTATCTGCCAATGAAATAATTGGGAAAATATATCTCGATGAAAAGAGAATATGCTTTACTTCACTGCCATATGATGAAGGGTATTGCATTAAAATTGACGGGACTGAAGTTACACGTGGCATTGCGATGTCTGCTTTTATATGTTTTGAAATACCAGAAGGATTACATGAGATTCAGATAACATATGTACCAAGCGGGTTAATCCAAGGAATTAAGATAGCATCGCTAAGTATAATGATTTGTCTGCTAGTCGTTTTTTACCAAAAAAGGAGACATATATTGTAAGTTATGTGTATATTTTTGCAATAAGTACTTGAAAAAACTGTTAAAAAATTGTAAAATAACAGTGAATAAATTATTGATAAGTATGCTTCATACTTGTCGAAAGGTGATAAGATGGCAGGATATAGCGGCAAGAAGATTCGACTGGGTGAAGCCCTGGTATTGACCAATACAATTACAGAAGAACAGCTCCAGCAGGCTCTGGAGGTACAGCAGGGCTCCGGTAAGCGACTGGGTGAGGTTCTCATCGAGAAGAACCTGATTACGGAAGAGACTATCGCACAGGTGTTGAGTGCACAGCTTGGCTACCCGATAGTGGATCTCCAGGGAACGGAGCTTTCTCCGGATATTAAGGATCTGATTCCCTCCTCTGTATTGAAGAAGAACCAGATGCTCCCCATCGAGTACGCAGAGAACAACATGAACATTCTGCGTGTGGCGATGGCGGATCCTCAGGATTTGGATGCGATGGATGATGTCTCAATCATCACAGGTTGTCAGGTTGAACCCCTGATCGCTACTCCCCGGAATATTATGATGGCCATCGACCGTATCTATGGCTCCACAGAAGTGGCTTCTGCATTGGAGGAGTACGCCAAGGAAAAGTTCGGTACGAATGAGGAGGAAGAGGCTCTTAACGAGGATGTCAACAATTCTCCTATCGTAGTACTGGTGAAAGAGATGATCGAGAAGGCCGCCAGACAGCGTGCCTCTGATATACATATCGAACCGTTGGAGAAGACGGTCCGTATCCGCTACCGTATCGACGGTGACCTCTACGAGAGAGGCCGTTATGATATTAAGATCCTTCCTGCGATGTCCGCACGTATTAAGATCATCGGCGGAATGGATATCTCCGAGAAGAGAAAACCTCAGGACGGACGTATTACCCAGATGGTAGACCGTACCGAGTATGATATCCGTGTATCTATCTTGCCCACTGTATACGGCGAGAAGACAGTTATGAGACTTGCTTCCAAGACTGCTCTGAACAGAGAGAAGAGCCAGCTGGGATTGAAGCCTGCGGAGATGAAGCAGTTTGACCATATTTTGAAGAATCCTCATGGGATTTTGCTGGTTACCGGACCTACCGGTTCCGGTAAATCTACTACCCTGTATACAGCCCTCAGTGAATTGAACACCGAGGATGTAAATATTATCACCGTCGAAGATCCTGTGGAGGCGAATATTGACGGTATCAATCAGGTACATGTAAATCCTAAGGCAGACCTGACCTTCGCCAGTGCCCTTCGTTCTATCCTGCGTCAGGACCCGGATATCATCATGATCGGTGAGATTCGAGACCAGGAGACAGCAAACATTGCCGTACAGGCATCTATCACAGGACACTTGGTAGTAAGTACCCTGCATACGAACTCATCTTCCAGTACCATTACCCGTCTGGAGGATATGGGAATCGAACCTTACCTGATCGCAGACTCTGTCGTGGGTATCATTGCACAACGACTGGTTCGAAGACTTTGTCCCAACTGTAAGGTGGCGAAGCAGGCCACAGAGGATGAGAAGGAACTTTTGGGTGTACCGGCGGATAAGGACATCACTATCTATGAGCCCAGCGGCTGTATGCAGTGTGATCAGATGGGGTATAAGGGTCGAATCGGTGTCTACGAGATTCTGGAGATGACCCCTGCATTGAAGAAGATCATCAGTAAGGGCGGTGATGCCGATCAGATCAAGGAACAAGGTATTAAAGAGGGTATGCACACCCTGAGAATGAGTGCCAGCGAATATGTGCTGAATGGAATTACCTCCATTCATGAGATGATGAGGGTATCCTTTGACTCCTAAGCACATATAGTTTAGTAATACATCGTATCAACAGCTAGAAATCACAAGCCGCACTGCGGCGGAATGAGAGGAAACATATGGCATCATTTGGTTATGTCGTAATGGACGGCGCCGGCAAAGAAAGCAAGGGAAGTATCGAGGCGGACTCCATTGAGCTTGCCAGACAGGAACTGAAGAAACAGGGCAACACTATTCTGGATATCAAGGAACAGTCCATTCTGAACAAGGATATCAACATCAAGGTTGGCGGCTGGCCGAAACCCAGAGATCTGAGCGTGTGGTGTAGACAGTTTGTCAGCATGTCCAAGGCCGGAGTTACGATTATTGAATCCCTGAAAATGTTGGCCGAGCAGACGGAAAATGAGAGACTTCGGGAGGCTTCCACGAAGGTGAGAGTCAGTGTGGAAAAAGGTGAAACCCTTGCCAACTCTCTGGCGGAGCACCCCAAAGTATTTCCTAGTCTTTTGGTGAATATGGTGGCGGCAGGTGAGGCATCCGGTAGCTTGGATGTAGCGTTGGACAGAATGTCTACTCATTTTGAGAAGGCATCCAAGACTAAGGCATTGGTGAAGAAGGCAATGATTTACCCCGTAGTGGTGATTTGCGTTGCCATCGCAGTAGTCATCGTTATGCTGACGGTAGTTATTCCCAACTATACGAAGATGTTCGCGGATTTGGGCACAGATTTGCCAGCGATTACGAAGGCAGTACAGAAACTGAGTGATTTCCTGATCGACAGATGGATGATCATTGTACCGGTACTGGTCATCATCGTGCTTTGTGTAAAGGCATTTGCAAATACGGATCAGGGAAGACATTTCTTCCATAAATTGCAGATCACCACACCGATATTGAAGACCCTGATTATCAAGCAGTCCGCGGCTGGTCTCTCAAGAACCATGAGTACCCTGCTAGCTGCCGGTGTTCCGTTAGTAGAAGCAGTGGAAATCGTGGCATCTACCATGGATAATGTGTATTATAAAGAGGCGATGCAGAATGCCAAGATGGAGATCATGATCGGTCAACCCCTTTCCAGACCTTTGGAGCAATGTGGATTATTCCCGCCTATGGTGTATCATATGGTACGAATCGGTGAAGAGACCGGTAACACCGAAGAGATGCTCTCCAAACTGGCTGACTACTATGACGACGAGGTTGAGGTAGCGGTACAGTCCTTCATGGCTGCTTTGGAGCCTCTAATCATCGTAGTGCTTGCTGTGATTGTGCTGGTTCTTGTAGGTGCATGTATGGCTCCTATGCTTAGTATGTATCAGGCAATGGAAAGTCTGTAAGGCAGGTGTAAGGAGAAAATATGAGAAGGAATCAGAAGGGGTTTTCTTTGGTGGAATTGATCATTGTCATTGCTATCATGGCTGTTTTGATCGGTCTACTGGCTCCGCAATATCTTAAATTTGTGGCAAGGGCAAAAGAAAATACTGATGCTCAGAATGCAGTGATGATAGCGGATGCAATTAATGCGGTAATACTTGACAACGGTATTTCTGGATTGGATCCGACACCTATCTCGGGAGCAGGAGGAACTAGTGTTGCTGGAGTGCCTGGTTTGTCTGAATTACCTGACAGTAAAGTGGATGCCACATATGTTTGGAGTATCAGTTATACGGATGAAGGGGTAAAGGATATCTTCCTAGATAGTAAAAAGCTTTATCCATGACATGGACGCATGGTCTATTTTGCATACTACATGAATTAAGGCGTATGGGTAGGGACGGCGCTTTAAGATATATTTATTAAAAAAAGGAGAGATTAATATGAAAAAGAACAACAAAGGTTTTTCACTGGTTGAGTTGATTATCGTTATCGCAATCATGGCAGTACTGATCGGCTTACTTGCACCTCAGTACTTGAAGTTCGTTAAGAAATCTAAGGTATCTGCTGATATCTCTAATGCACAGGCACTTGCTACTGCATTTAATGTTGCATTTGCAGATGGTTCCATTACTGCTTCTACCGGATATACTGGTAATGCAGGCAGCCAGATCACTAATGTATCTGCTCAGTGGCCTCAGATTAAGGTATCTGCTAGTGGAGCATGGACTGTTGACGTTGGAAATGATGGCGTTTCTGCTGTTAAGATTGGTGCTGACACACTCTATCCTGTTCCTGGTGGACAGTGGGCACAGTAATTTGTCTTTGAGGTATCCCCTATGTTTGACATCCCTACACTGTTAATATCGATAAGCCTATATGTAATTGTTTTCCTCTATGGAATCACCATCGGCAGCTTTGTCAATGTACTGATCTGCCGAATTCCCAGAAAGGAGAATTTTGTTAAGATTCGTTCCCATTGCGAAAGCTGTGGGTATGAGTTGCAGTGGTTCGATCTGATACCGATCTTCAGTTACATATGCTTACGGGGGAAGTGCCGCAAATGTAAAGCAAAAATTTCCATTCAGCATCTCCTCATTGAGGTGCTGAATGGCTTGCTTTATGTTGTTACCTTCTGGAGATTTGGTCTCTCGGTGGAGACCCTTGTATATTGTCTTATGTTCAGTGCTCTGCTTGGACTGAGCGTGATTGATTTTAAGACCTACGAGATTCCTTTTGGATTCAATGTATTTATCTTTGTCCTGGGATGCGTGAAGCTTTGCTTTCGACTGCAGGACTGGAAGGAATATGTGATCGGTTTTTTCGCGGTCAGTGTATTCCTGTATCTTCTATTCCTATTGAGCAGAGGCGCCGCAATCGGCGGCGGTGATGTGAAGCTGATGGCTGTCTGCGGGCTTGTCATTGGCTGGAAATTAATTATCTTTGCTTTTATTCTGGGCTGTATCATCGGCTCAGTGATCCATATTCTTCGGATGAAGCTGTCCGGAGAGGATCATGTACTGGCTATGGGACCTTATCTGTCGGTTGGAGTCCTGTTGGCAGTATTTGTGGGAGACCGGTTCCTGAACTGGTACTTAGGGATGTTGTCCTTCGGTATGTAAAGGGCAGCGAATAAATTTGGAAAAAATCGTGACAGGGTCACGTTTTTATAACTCCTCAATTGTGAGGGGGGAGATGGAGAAAAGTTTATGGCAAAAATACTGAACATCGAGATTGGAAATCTGATTACGAGAGTTGCTGAAATGGATTTCAAGGTGAAGAATCCGAAAGTGTATCACTTTTTCAGCTTCCCTACACCGGAAGGTGTGGTAGAGGATGGATTTGTACATGAGAATCCTGAATTTATCGCTGCCATGAAAGGAGCCCTGCACGAGCATAAGGTGAAGACCAGAAGTGCCGTATTTGTAGTGACTTCTTCTAAGATCGTTACCAGAGAGGTTTCGATCCCTTCCATCAAGGCAAACCAGCTGGGGACCTTTATCAAGGCTAATGCGAATGATTATTTCCCCATTGACCTGACCATGTATGAGATCTCTCATGTACTGCTGGGCACCGATACGTCTGAGGACGGCAAGGAGAAGTTCAGAGTTTTGGTTATGGCTGCCGGTAAAGATCTGATCAGTGGTTATGCAGAGCTTGCCGGGAAATGCGGACTGAAGCTTCATTCCATAGAGTATATCGGAAACAGCCTTTATCAGCTGATGAAGTCTGAATGTACGGATGTTCCTACTCTGGTAGTCAGAGTGGAAGAGAACGTGACCGTGGCATCCATTATCGTCAACGGCAATATGGCGCTTCAGAGAACACTGGCATATGGTGTGGAACGTGCCATTAAGGCTGTGATGGATTCCTCCGAGTATTATGAATCCGATTATCCTTCTGCCTTCAAGCTGCTGTGTCAGAGACCTTGCTTGAAGGTGGCGCTGAATGACAGAACGAGAATCATTGAATCCGATGATGCCCCTTACGAGAGCGATCGTATGGAAGAGGCCAGAAGCAAGGTGACCATCACCTTTACCCAGCTGATTAGCAATCTGGTTCGTGTCATTGAGCTTTATAACTCCAAGGATCCGATCAATTCCGTCAAGAAGGTAGTCCTCATCGGTATGGGCAGCGAAGTAGTGAATCTGACCAAGCTGTTCCGCAATGAGATCGGAATCGAAACCGTGGCCTTAAAGCAGTTCAAGAGTGTTGCTGTTCTGGAGAAGGGCGATGGCGAGGGACGCTACGCCGGTGTATTCGGTGCAGGCTTGAATCCCGTGGGTCTGATGGCTGAAGGCAAGAAGAAGGAGAAGAAACAGGTCAACTACGGTCTGTGTACCGCTCTGGCACTGATTCTGGTGATTGTTGTATTGGCTTATCTGTTCCTGTCTGCATTTCTTCCTAACTTGGAGGAACAGAAGGAGGAGGAGCGACTGAAGGGGTTAGAGCAGCAGTACGCAGAGGCAGAAGTTATCCATAAGCAGTATCTGGCAATCGAGACCTTGTACAATGATGTAGATGCCAGAAGTGCACTCATGGAGCACCCCAATGACAGTGTGCTGCAGTTCTTCGCAGAGTTGGAGGAGAAGCTCCCTGCAGATACCAATCTCACATCGATCACCTCCGGCAATGCAGATGCGAACCTGATCATTCATGTGGCGGATTACGAGGAGGCAGCGAAGGTTCTGCAGATCCTTCGTACCTTTGAAAGTCTGAGAAATGTGAAGATCGCGGGAATCGCTGCTACGGATGCGGAGGAGACCGGCTTCGATCTGGCAATTACCTGTACCTATTACCCTATGGGTGAGATTACAGAGTAATGTAGAATACGAAGAAAGGAAAGGTTTGGTAATTGCTATGAAAAATAAAGCGCAGACAACATTTATTACCGTGATACTCTTGGGAATTGTTCTGAGTATTGTCATGTATATGTACTATTATTCTCCTACCAATGAGAAGACGGCGGCATTAAAGGCTTCCAACGCAGTGCTGCAGGAGAGAGTGAATACTCTTGAGAAGTTCTTTAATGAGATGCCTGAGAATAAGAAGAAGATCGCTGAGATGGAGACCGGTATTAAGAATATGATCTCCGGCTTCCCGGCAGATGTACTGGAAGAAGATACTATCTATCTGGCACTTCGGACGATGAATCTGGACAGCTTGAAGGATCTGTACGCAGACGGCACCATTGCTGCCGCTGATCAGATCATGCAGGATCTGGACTATCAGGGAGAGGAGCAGAGAGTCTCCTACAATGCCATCGGAATCACCGAACAGGAGGAGTTGGGTACTATCGATTTGAAAGAGGTTACAGATGCAAACATCGAGGGCCTGACGGAAGCTTTGACCTTCAGCAGAAGAGTGGTCACCTACCAGAATGAAACAGACTATAATAACTTAAAGGGTCTGATCCAGAGCATCAACTGTGACCCTGACAAGAAGACGATATCCAACCTGGCTTATACCGTGAATGAAGAGGGAAAGCTTTCAGGCAGCATGACTGTGATGTTCTATTCCCTGACCGGAACCGGTCGTACCTATGAGCCCAAGGATCTGTTCACAGAGTATGAGTACGGTGTAGAGAATCTGTTTACTGTTCAGAATGTAGAGTAAGAGAAGGTATGGAGATATGATGAGAGACACAGGGAAGCGCAGACAATTGAATAATCAGGGTATGACGCTTGTGGAAGTGCTTGTTGCCATGATCATCATATCTGTCATCGGCGTTGCGTTTCTGCAGAGCTTCAGTTATGCGGTGAAGACCAATCGCCTTGCCAAGCAAAAGCAGGAGGCGCTTTCCATCGCCCAGACGATGATGGAGGCGGCGAAAGCATACAGTGTAGAGGAGATGGATGCCGGATTAGACAGTCTGGTATTTAACTCGGGAACCTATTCCGTAAATTCCAGCGGCAATTATAAGGTTACGAGTGTCAACGGCACTGATTATGATGTGACGATGAAACTGACAGCAGGAACAGCCGGAGCCTCCGGTGTAGCAGTTCATGATATGGAACAGCTGCAGAATCCCAGTTGGGAAACTGACGGTCGTTTTATCCAGGATATCAATGATGAGATGCAGAAGATCCTGGAGCATGCATACAATGGTATGATTGCTGATCCATCGAGTATTATAGTTCCTCCCTCCGTGCCTCCGGCAACGGATGAAGAGCAGCGTCAGAAGGTAACGAATTTCCTGATCAATGGACTCAGCGATCCCTCTTTGATGGAGATGGATTATTTCCAAATCACAAATCGTAAGATCACCATGAAGATCAGAGATGAAGGCGGGAATGTAACTGTTACGCCTATTATAGAGTATACCTACAAGATAACAGATTACAATTTTCAACATGTGGAAGAGGATGGTACTACAACAACAGAGACTTTTTCTCGTGGTCCGGCAACTGTGACGATTACCTATCCGGACTGCTTTACCGGTTCCTCACAGCTTCGTGCCGTGTATGTCTGTTTCTATCCGTTATACTCAGGTTTGAATGCTCTCTCTGAAAACGAATGGATCGGTTGCGATCATGATACGATTCTGATTGACAGTGATCTTGCGAATCACTTATCAATATTTTTGATTAAGCAGAAGCTTCCTGCCAGCGATCCTACGAAGCAGACGAATTTAGATACACAATTGATCACGAAAGAGGCGTATACCCCTTCTGTGGCAAAAACGGTTGCAAGTCCTATCGATGTGTATCATAATCTGAGTAAGTCTTTATACCAAACCTACCATGGTTTAGTGGGCTGTTCTTTTGCTGCCGAGTTTACTAATGACGGGTCGAAGGTCTATTCCGACTTGACGAGACAGGTATCAGGACAACAGCTGCTCTATGATGTTGAGATCAAGGTGAGCTGTAATGGAACGGATATGTTGACTTTAGAGGGAACTACAAATGCCAGATAATGGGAGAATCCTGAAAAGAGGATGATGAGGATGAGAACAAGAAGAAGTCTTATGGGACAACACAGCAACAGACAACTGAATAACAGAGGTGCTGCACTGATTATGGTTATCGTCGTAATCTCCTTTGTCAGTATTACAGCTACAATTCTTCTTTATATGTCTGCCATGAACTTCTATATGAAGTCTACAGATAAGAAGACCAAGGAAAGCTTCTACAAAGGTGAGGCTGCTTTGGAAGAGATTCGTGGTACGATGATGGCTTATGCCTCTGATGCGGCGAAGGAAGCATACTTCGATGTGATGGCCGACTGTGGAACTACAGATCCTGCAGATATGCAGAAGAATTTTAATAATTTGTTTATTACAAAATTTAGCAGCAAGTGGAAACCGGTTGGCATGAATACAGATGATCCTGCTGAGGTTTTGGCCTATCTGAAAACATTGATTGATTCGCAGTTTTCGTCCTGCCTTACCTTAGATACTGCACCGGGGAGTTCTCCCTGCAGTTACCAGTATACCGAGGGCACCTTTAAGCTTACCGGTGTGCGTCTGTCCTATACGGATTCGGCAGGATATACGACGATCATCACTACAGATTTTGTGGTGCAGGCTCCCGGCATTAATTTCTCCATGGATCCTGCTGCTGAGGCGGCATCCAGTGGATCAAACATTGATCTGGTTGATTATGTAACGTACAATAACTATACGAAGAGGTAGGTGATAGATTCCATGAAGATGAATAATAAGGGATTATCCCTGGTCGAGGTTGTAATCGTAGTAGCGATTATGAGCGTGGTGATCGCTACAGTCAGCTTTGGCCTCTCTTCCGTAATATCCAGACCGGCAGATGCCTGTGCAGAGGAACTGGTCAGTACTCTGCGCAATGCCAAGATTACAACCATGGGAAAGCGTTCCTGTACCTTGGAGCTGTATCAGACCGGCGCAGGGAATGAGATCAAGATGAAGGAAACTACGGTAACTTCCTCGGTGGGAAGTCCAAAGGTGAATGACTTCAGACTTGGGGAAAAAGGAGTTTCAGTCAAGATTAATACGAAGAATAGCGGCAGCTTCCAGCTGTATGAGATCGATAAGCTGGAAATCACTTTTAACCGTGAAACCGGCGGTTTTAACAAGGGGAAGTTTACGATCCTTGTTTCGAGTACCGCAGTGGAAGACTATATTTCTTCTATCGAGATTGAAAAGGGTAACAGAAGCCATACCGTCACCTTATATTATCTGACAGGAAAGGTGAAGATGGATTAAGTGTTATATTAAGAGGAGGAAGGAAAAATGAGATTGTTTCGAAAACGGATTCTCAAGTTGGGCAACCGCGGATTGTCTATGGTAGAACTGATTTGCGCAATTGCAATTGTCAGCCTGCTTGGAACAACGGTCAGCAGTATTATGGTGGTGAGTGCCAATACCTACCGCAGAGGTGCTGCTGAGACGGAGGTTCAACAGGAGGCACAGCTGGTGGCAAACCAGATCTCAGATCTGATCATTGACACCACGAAAAGTGTTGCTGTTCTCGCGAATCAGGTAACCATTACTCAGGAAGATGAAACTATTATTGATATCTATCTGGACGGTACTACTCTGAAATATAAAGAGACCCGTAAAGAGCTTGATGATACAGGAACAGAAGTAACAAATATTTATGGTCCCGATATTTTGGCAGAGTATGTTACTTCGTTTACACCGGATGCTACTAAGTTTGCTTCCAATGGTTCTCTGAAGCTGGGTATTGTCATTGAGAAGGACGGTCATACTTTCCCCAATTATTTTACAATCACAGCACGAAATGCTGTTCGTGAATCCATTGCTGAGAATGCAAGTGCGAAAGTGATTCTGAAAATCAAGAAATGGCTGTTAGAGCCCTGCCAGTCTCTGGTATTGAATGACAGCTTTGCTGTAGCCAGCGATGGAAGTGCTGTTACGTGGAAACTTGATACATTGCCCTCCGGTGAATCATATGATCCGGATACCAAGGTGGAGCTGGATGGTTCCAATTACAAGCTGACTATTGGTAAGGGTGAGACCAGATCTTGGGTACGTGTTGTCGCAGAAGTCGATGGTAAACAGGCATACTTGACTGTATTTATCAGACGTGTCACCGGAATTGAGGGTAAGGCAACTCCTTTGTCGGGTAATTCCGGAAAGTTTGAGGTCAATGATACTTATAAATTGACATCCATCATTGACGGTAAATCGCTGAATCAGGTAACGGGTGCCTCCTACGATAGCGACTATGTTGATACTCGTGCTGTTCAGATTGAATTGTTTAATGATAATAATCCTCAAAATGTATATACCTCAAAAGCACAGATTGTTGGCAACGAACTGAAGATTACTCAGGAGTTTAATTCCGGAGAATATGTACTCATAAAGTTTACTTCCAAGCATGCTGCATTAGGGGTTAACAAGACAAACCAGATATATGACCCTACAATAACGGATACAATTAAGCTAGTTAAGGCACTGACTCCTCCGCTTACAATTTCTGATAATGGATGGCTGAGATTGTCAGATGATGCTCAGGCTACAGTAAATGGTGCTACTTCATTTGGCAGCATGGTTCTAGCCATGAAACCTGATGTCGTAGAGAGATTAAATCAGAAGATGGAAGCTCAAGGAATAACTGACTTCAATCCTCAGTTTGCACACACCTATATTGTTAAATACAAGAAACATGATGAGAGCACATGGGTTACTTACGATACTCCTTGGGTAAGTGGTGCTGATGCATCCAACAGTGGTTCCATTAACATTCGTCCATTAATCAGTGGTGTTATGGATCCTTTATATGACTATGATGTAGAGATTACATGGATTGTATATGCAGTTGATACCCGTTGTAATTTTAAAGAGATGATTTATGAGTATACCTTTGGAAATACTGTAAAGAGAATGACAGTTGGCTTCTCTAATCCTGAATTTACTGGTAGCCAGTATTATTATAGTTGGCCAATGTCAAAAGCGATTGATTTCACAGGTAAAACCGGTAATTTGTTGACTTTTGAGCAGAATAGTGTCACTGGTATTCAAAAGGATAAAAATATTCATAACTGGCTTCGTTTTGAAATACAGAAACAACAGGCTGACGGTAGTTGGAGTACTGTTGATAACAATACGATTCAGACACAGAATCAATCTGGTTCCCTTTATATTGCCCAGAAAGCTAAAGTTCCTGGTCTATATCGTGCTAGAATTACATCGACATATCCCGTCTTTTCAATTAATACCACGAATGGGTCTGTGTCAGAATCCGGTAGTACTACAGTGATTAATTTGTATAAGAATAGTCCTTACGGCGAAGAGGAGGGAATTTTCTACTTTAAGATTGAGCAGCAGTTAAAGTTCTACAGTTATCCACTGTCTATTTCGTATGAAGATTCTGTTTTAGGTATTCCTGCTTCATCGAATAAAACTCTTTTATCATTTAACAAAGATCAGGAGGTAGTATTGTTATCTTTGGATCAGAGTAATTCAATATCAGAGGTTAAATTTGACGACCTGCAATATAAGCTGTTTAAGTGGGATGATTCCAATTCGGCATGGGTTGCTGACACTGATATATCCGTTAGTGGATCAACAGAAGTTCGAATCAAGACGACTAAAGAAGGGTTGACTGGTTTGTACTCTCTGTGGTTGTATGATAAAGCGGGAAATGCATTGTATGATACCAGTACTGGAAATGGTATTTTCTGCTTTTGGATTGGAAGTGCAGGAGAGGTACCCGCCGGCATAGAAAGTGCAGTACCCGGTAAGTAATTTGGCTCTCTTTCTGTAAGCCAGTGCTCCTCCTCGAGAGTTGACTGAGGTTTGATAGCACTATTAATTAATTTTTTTTCAAAGAGCGATGCAGTACTTCTGCAACGCTCTTTGCTTTTTCAATATTTTTTATTGGATATAGTAAGAATTATTATTGTTTCTGATGAATTAAAAACTTGTATATGTCAGAATTTTGACTTTATAGAAAGTTATCTTTATATTGATGTTTCTTAAAGATTATTGTACTATATATATGGTAACGTATTGACTTATGGGGGACTAAGATTATGAAGGTTGTGCTTTTAGCAGGCGGCAAAGGAACCAGGATCAGTGAAGAGTCATTTTATAGGCCTAAGCCAATGATTGAGATAGGTGGAAAGCCGATATTGTGGCATATTATGAAGGAATATTCCTATTATGGATTTAATGAGTTTATCATTTGCGCCGGTTATAAGCAGCATATGATCAAGGAGTGGTTTGCCGACTATTTTCTGAATAATAGCGACATTACTTTTGATTATTCCAAGGGAAATAGAGATGTTATTGTGCATGATAGACACTTAGACAGGTGGAAGGTGACTGTTGTGGATACCGGACTGGAAACTATGACAGGCGGACGTGTAAAGCGTGTACAAAAGTACATTGGAAACGAACCATTTATGCTAACATATGGCGATGGAGTTTGTGATGTAGATATTCAGAAGTTACTGCAATTCCATATGCAACACGGTAAAATTGCAACACTGACAGCTGTAAAGCAGGAGCAACAGAAGGGTATTCTTGATATTTGCGAAGATAATTCCGTTCGCTCATTCCGAGAAAAGAAAGTGTCAGATGGGTCATTAATTAATGCAGGCTATATGGTTCTCAATCCCCAGATATTTGATTACATTGTGGACGATGAAACAATTTTTGAACGAGAACCGCTGGAACGTTTGGCGGAAGAAGGGCAGCTGATGTCATTTGTGCATCATGGCTTCTGGCAATGTATGGACAATAAGCGTGAAATGGACCTGCTTGAAATGATGTATCAAAGAGGAATAGCTCCATGGAAAAAGTGGGAGGAATAGTGAAAATGCTTGAGTTTTATAAGGGAAAAACCGTACTGGTCACAGGGCACACCGGATTTAAGGGTACGTGGCTGTGCACGATTCTGATTCATTCAGGAGCAAAAGTGATAGGTTTTTCTTTAGATCCACCCACAGTCCCCAGTTTATTTTCCCTGACTAATATGGCGAGGAAAATGACTTCCATAGAAGGGGATGTTAGAGATTATGAGAGCTTGTTCCAAGTATTTGAACAGTATCGTCCTGAGATAGTATTTCATTTGGCTGCGCAGCCGCTTGTGAGAGAGTCTTATAATAAACCAAGGTACACTTATGAGACGAATGTATTGGGAACAGTGAATGTATGTGAGTGTGTGCGCAATTGTGACAGTGTAAAATCATTTGTCAATGTGACGACAGATAAAGTATATCAGAATAATGAATGGGAGTGGGGGTATCGAGAGGATGACAAGCTGGATGGATATGATCCATATTCCAATAGTAAGTCATGCTCTGAATTAGTGACACATAGTTACAAAAGATCGTTTTTTGACGAGAATGGTATTGCCGTATCTACTGCAAGGGCAGGAAATGTGATCGGAGGTGGAGACTTCGCCGCTGATCGCATTATTCCTGATTGTATGAGAGCCGCATTGTCCGGCAATGTTCTGCAGATTCGCAATATCAATTCTGTTCGGCCATATCAACATGTGTTGGAACCTTTATATGCTTATTTGCTGATTGCAAAGAAACAGTATGAGGATATTCAGTTTGCCGGATACTATAATGTCGGACCTGATGAAACAGACAGTATTACAACGGGTGAATTGGTCGATAAGTTTTGTGAGTGCTGGAACAGTACTCTTCAGGACGAGAAAGAGATGTGTTTTGAAACACAAGGCAGTGCTTCCGGTCCACATGAGGCAAATTATTTAAAATTGGATTGTTCAAGAATACATAATCGCTTAGGGTGGCATCCACGGTGGACTGTTTCAGATGCAGTTGAAAAGACGGTGGAATGGATTCTTTGCTATAAAAATGGCAAGGACATTTACAAATGTATGGTTCGCCAGATAGAAGAATACTTTCAATTATGAAGAAAATGAAATGTGAGGAATAAATCATGTCGCACTGGAAGAATGAGACGGAAGCACGCAACGAAATATTGGGGCTTGTCAAGGAGTTTTACAATACTTTCAAGGATAAGAAAGAGGGTTTTACACCCGGAGATCGAATCCCATATGCATCCAGAGTGTTTGATGAAAAAGAAATGTGTTCATTGGTTGACTCTGCTCTGGATTTTTGGCTGACAACCGGGCGTTATTCAGAGCAGTTTGAAAAGAAATTTGCTGAGTGGATAGGTGTGAAGTATGCGCATCTCGTAAATAGTGGATCTTCAGCGAATCTTTTAGCATTTATGATATTGACTGCACCAGAGCTGGGAGAGCGACAGATAAAGCGTGGGGATGAGGTGATTACAGTCGCATGCGGATTTCCTACTACCGTAGCACCGATCATACAGTATGGTGCCGTTCCTGTCTTTGTTGATGTTACTATTCCTCAGTATAATATTGATGTTGGACAGTTGGAAACGGCATATAGTTCAAAAACCAAGGCTGTAATGATTGCTCATACATTAGGTAATCCTTTTGATATCAAGGCTGTGAAGGAATTCTGCGAGGCTCACAATCTGTGGCTTGTTGAGGATAACTGTGACGCTCTTGGTTCTGAGTATACGATTGATGGTACAACAAAGTTGACCGGAACGTGGGGAGATATTGGAACCAGTAGTTTTTATCCTCCCCATCATATGACTATGGGGGAGGGCGGATGTGTTTACACAAATAATCCTTTGCTTCATAAATTGATACTTTCTTACAGAGACTGGGGGCGTGATTGCGTGTGCCCTTCCGGACGAGACAATTTCTGTGGCCATCGCTTTGATGGGCAATATGGAGAACTGCCTCAGGGATATGATCATAAATATGTCTATAGCCACTTTGGATATAATCTGAAGGTGACAGATATGCAGGCTGCAGTGGGCGTAGAACAACTGAAGAAGCTTCCTGAATTTATCGAGCGTCGCAAAAAAAACTGGCAGAGACTATATGATGCATTAGTATCGGCAAGCGATAAGTTAATCCTTCCGGAAGCAACTCCTAATAGTAAGCCGTCCTGGTTTGGATTTACTATTTCTGTAAAGCCTGACTCTGGTGTAAAGAGAAATGAGTTGACGAGAGCATTGGAAGCTGCAAATATCCAGACGAGGCTACTTTTCAGTGGCAATTTGATCAAACACCCTTGTTTTGATCAACTGCGTTATACAGATGGATATCGTGTTGTAGGAGATTTGAAGAATACGGACTTTGTTATGGAGAATACTTTCTGGATTGGTGTGTATCCGGGAATGTCAGAGGAAGTGATTGACTATATGGCTTCAGTGATTTTAAATGTGATAGATTCATAAATGATGAGTATTTAAATTTGGTAGGTATTGCTTATGGGAAAAATCAAAATGTTGGACTGCACTTTACGTGATGGTGCGTATATCGTTAATGGTATATTTGGTGAATCTGCAATTCGAGGAATTATTGATAAACTTCAAGAGGCTGGAGTTGACCTGATTGAATGTGGTTGGCTAAAGAATTCGACGCATGAGATCGGAACTACATATTTTCATACTCCGGATGATTTGCAGAATTACCTGATAACGAAGCAAAGTGCTCTGCATGTTGCAATGATTGATTGGAACAGGTATGATGTTTCTGTGTTGCCTGAGTGCGATCATAAATCAATTGATGCTATCAGAGTCGTTTTCCCGGTAGATAAATATCGAGAAGGTATTCTTGTAGGTGAGAAAATCAAAGAAAAAGGATATCAAGTATTCTTCCAAGCAGCAAATACATTGGCATATAGCGATGATGAATTACGTAATCTTGCAACAGAAGTGAATCGAGTACATCCTTCCGGTTTATCAATTGTTGATACATTCGGTGCAATGTATGAGGATGATATGCAGCACATTATTGATATTTTGGACGAGTGCGTTGATCAAGATATTCCACTTGGATTTCATTCACACAATAACCAGCAGATGGCTTTCGCCAATAGCATGTGTTTTTGCAAATGTTTAGAAAAAGCAGAGCGCGATATTATCATTGACTCTTCATTATGTGGTATGGGACGAGGAGCAGGAAATGCAACTACTGAGTTGATTGCTAATTTCTTGAACAAAAAATATCACCATAATTATGATATGAACGTTATTATGGATGCAATTGATATCTATATGACTGGTTTCCAAGAAAAATACAAGTGGGGCTATTCTACAGCTTATTGCATTGCAGGAATGTATTGTTGTCATGTGAACAATATCTCTTATTTGCTGGACAATCATCGAACCAGTGCACGAGATATGCGAAACATAATTGATTCGCTGGATCCAGAAATGCGAAAAAAATATGATTATGATTTGCTGGAAGAGAAGTATCTTGAGAACCAGGGACGAAAAATTGACGATCATTCAGCAGTTGAGGTGATAAAGAAATCCTTACTTGACGTGAAGGGGAATGTGAGAGATATTCTTTTTATTGCGCCAGGACGTACTTCATTAACTGAGCGAGAAAGAATCCTGCAATTTATTGTTGATCGAAAGCCGATAGTCATTGGAGTGAATGCTATTCTGGTGGGTTATGAGTATGATTATTTGTTTATTACGAATTCTGCCAGATATGAGTATGCTCGAAATACTTATCCACAGCAATTTTTCTCTACTAAGAGAATTTTGTTATCGAACATCAAGAAGGATGGCGATGAAGGGGAGTATGTGGTGAATTATTCTCGAGCGATTAAGCGAGGATGGCCACATTTTGATAATGCTGTTATTTGTGCACTGAGGCTGTTTGAAAGACTTCATGCAAAGAATATTTATTTGGCCGGCTTTGATGGGTTTAAGAATGCATATAATGAAAGCTATGCAGATGAGTATTTGCCTACGTTGAATCCAGACGGTGAATGGGATAAGTTGAATGGCGAGATTAGCGAAATGTATTCTGAAATTTGTCAGATTTCGGCCATGAATATTTCTTTTCTAACAGAAAGCATTTTTGCTCGAGGTGAACTAAATGAGAAGAGATGATTTGGAAAAAATATTAAGCATAGAAGCTATAGATGATACTCAAAATATTTATATTTGGGGCACAGGAAATACCGCACAACTATATCAAGAAGGGTTAGCAAGGATTGATAACTTTCATTTTGTTGGTTATGCAGATAATAACCCACAGAAATGGGGGAAGGTTTTTTGTAATAAGCGAATCTTTTCACCAAGAGAAATTGAAAGTGACTCACAAGCTTTGGTGTTGATTGCTTCCCCACAGCCTAAAGTCTATTCTGATGTACATAATCAGTTAGCTGAATTAGGCATTAGGAATATGCATATAGATAGATACATTTTTGCGTTGTATAAAAGTGAGGTCTTGAAGTGTTTTGATTTATTTGAAGATGAATGGTCTAAGCAACTATATATTCATCTCATTGAGTGTAGAATAAATGGAAGAAATCCCGACAGAGAATATGTTGACAATAGTTTCTATTCGAGTGTAGGATTTTTTTCAAACCTTGATTCAAATGAAGTTTTTGTCGATTGTGGAGCTTATGTAGGCGATACAATAGAGAAGTATATCTGGCATAAAGAAGGTAATTTCAACAAGATTTTGGCTTTTGAACCTGATGGCAAGAATGTTTGCGCCATAGAGAAAAGAGTGGATAGGTTAGTTGGAGAATGGGCAATTAATCCTCAAAAAATACAAGTATATCCGTTTGGCGTAACGGATCAATCAAGTCAGATGTATGTTGAGCATTATGAGAATAATAATGGATTTGGTTCAAAGATCACCTCAACATTGCAAGAAGGAAGTGATGTGTGTAGAGCGGTTGCGATTGATGATGTGATAAAAGAACCAATAGGCTATTTGAAAGCTGATATTGAGAGCTTTGAGTATAGAATGTTATTAGGAGCAGAAGGAACAATCAAAAGATATACTCCTAATCTGTCTATTTGCATATATCACAATGCAATGGATTTCTTTGAAATTCCTTTGTTGATAAGTAGATTTGATACAAGATATCATTTTGCACTTAGGCATTATTCAGGTGTATTTGCAGATACCGTCATGCATGCGTGGGTTGAGAAATAATTATTTTTACGGAGTAGAGTATGATTAAGCTATCAGATTACGTAATAAAGCGTTTAGAAGAATTGGGTGTCGGTCATATGTTTATGCTTCCCGGAGGAGGTGCAATGCATCTAAATGATTCTCTTGGGCGTAGTAAGATGATCCAATATATCACGTGTTTACACGAACAAGCATGTGCTATTGCGGCTGAAGCATACGCACGTGTGAATAATAAAATAGGTCTGCTCATGGTTACGACTGGACCTGGAGGTACAAATGCGTTAACAGGAGTTGCAGGAGCTTATCTTGAGTCAACACCTATGCTTATAATATCGGGACAAGTAAAACGTTTGGATATGATAAATGGCCAAGGAATTAGGCAACAGGGTATGCAGGAATTGGATATCATTTCGATGGTTAAGCCAATTACCAAGTATGCAGTGTTGGCAGAGGAGCCACAGTTAATTCGCTATTACCTTGAAAAAGCGATTTACGAGGCAACACATGGAAGAAAAGGTCCTGTATGGATTGATATTCCTCTTGATGTACAAGCAACAATGATTGATGAAAATGCATTAGTTGGATATTCGAAACAAGAGAGTGATAATGTAGCATATCTTGAACGACAAGTACTTCGTACAATTGAGTTGCTTAACAAATCTGAACGACCGATCCTTTTAGTCGGAAACGGTATCCGTTTATCTGGTGCAAGCGAACTGCTTCAGGAAGTTTACCCTACACTTAATATACCCGTGTTAACTACTTGGAACGGAATCGATTTGATCGAAGAAGATAATCCATTCTATTTCGGCAGACCTGGAGGGTTGGGGCATAGATATGCCAATTTTCTGCAACAAAATTCAGATTTCTTCTTGAGCATTGGAGCAAGACTTAATCTTTTGCAAACCGGTTACAATTTTGATGGATTTGCTCGTGCAGCAACCAAGGTTATGGTAGATATTGATAGTGCTGAGTTGCACAAAACAAATGTGAGACCGGACGTGCCAATTTGTGCTGATGCAAGGCAATTCTTGGAGATTTTACTAAAACATAAAGAGAAGATACTAATCAAGCCCCGAGAAGAATGGTTTGCATATGCGAGAACAATGAAAAAAAAGTATCCTATTGTACTTGATGAATATTGGAAGCAAACAGAACTAACAAACACATATTGTTTACTTGAGACGATTTCTGAGAATATGTCTTCTGACGATATTTATGTGTCTGGTAGTTCTGGAAGCTGTATTGACATTTCTATGCAGACTTTCCGGGTAAAAAAGGGTCAAAGAGTATTTTGTACTAAAGGATTGGCTTCTATGGGATACGGCTTACCATCTACCATTGGTGCTTGCCTGGCGAGTGGAGGAAAAAGAACGGTTGGTGTGAATGGAGACGGAGGTTTCTCTATGAACATTCAAGAATTGGAAACAATAAAGAGACTGAATCTTCCTATCAAGCTGTTTGTGCTCAGCAATAGAGGATATGGAGCAATAAAAGCAACGCAAACCAATCTTTTTAACGGAAATTTGGTTGCGTGTGATGAAACATCCAATTTGTCACTTCCGTGTATTGCAGAGATTGCAAAAGCATATGGATTGAAAACAGAAGTAATTTCGTCAAACTCTGAACTAAAAGACAAAGTTCCACAGGTTTTGGAATGGGATGGACCAGTCATCTGTGAAGTATTTACACCAATTGGATTGACAGCAACTCCAAAACAGGTATCCTATAAGAGAAAAGATGGACAGATGGAATCGTTACCTTTGGAGTATATGAATCCTCCTCTTAATGATAATGAATTTAGAGAAAATATGTTAATTCCTCTGTATGAGATGAAATAGGTATTTTGATATGGCGAGAGAAAGTTTTGTGAAAAGAGTGGTCATATCCGGAGCAACCGGAGCTATAGGAATGGCTTTGATTCAACAGTTGATTGAACAGGGAGTGTATACGGTTGTTCTTTGTCACCCGGAATCTTTTCGAAACGATCGAATTCCTGAGACCCCGCTAGTTAGAAAGGTGAATTGTTCACTGGAACAAATGGAGGAGTATCAAGTTGATGAAACGAAACCCTTTGATATATTCTTTCATTTGGCTTGGGCTGGAACTTCCGGCATTGCTCGAAATGATATGTATATACAGAACATGAATGTGAAATATGCTCTGGATGCAGTAAACTTAGCACATCGTTTTGGCTGCAAAAAATTTGTGGGTGTTGGTTCTCAGGCAGAGTATGGCCGGCATTGTAATACATTAGCCGAGGATACACCTACTGTTCCAGAGAATGGATATGGCATTGCAAAATTGTGTGCAGGTAGAATGACAGCTATTCTTGCAAATCAACTTGGCATGGAGCATAATTGGGTTCGGGTATTGAGCGTATATGGTCCATTTGATGGTGAAAATACGTTGGTGATGTCAGTTATTAGGCAACTTTTATCAGGTAATTCACCGAAGGTAACGGCGTGTCAACAAATCTGGGACTTTTTGTATTGTACCGATGCGGCGGCAGCTCTGTTCTTAGTTGCGGAAAAAGGCATAAATTGTAAGATTTATGTATTAGGAGGAGGCGAAGAACGTCCTCTGTCAGAGTATGTTGAAATCATAAGAGAAACTGTCAATTCGGGTGGAACAATTGAGTATGGTGCTATTCCTTATGATGACAAACAAGTTATGTATTTGCATGGAGACATTAGTGAGATTAGAGAAGATACAGGGTATACTCCCAAGGTATCATTCGAAGAAGGAATACGCCAAACTATTCAATGGGTAAAAGGAAATATCGAATGAAAAAGATTAGTATAATTATTGCTTGCTTTAATGAGGAAGAAAATATTATTCCTATCAGTGAGGCAATTTGTAATCTCTTTGAAACTGAATTGTCGGAATACGATTATGAGTTAGTGTTCATAGACAATGATTCTACGGATGCGACACGGTCCTTGTTAAGAAAAATCTGCAAAAAGAATACTAAGGTCAAGGTGATATTTAATGCAAAGAATTTTGGAGCTATTAATTCTGCATTTTATGGGATGCTTCAAACTTCAGGTGATTGTACAATTGCTCTAGCATGTGATTTTCAAGATCCTATTGAGATGATTCCAAAGTTTATTCAAGAATGGGAGAACGGATATAAAATTGTTATTGGAATCAAAGCCAGTAGTAAAGAAAGCAAATTGATGTATGGATTTCGTAGCATATATTATAAGCTGATCAAGAAGTTTTCGAATGTTGAGCAGATAGAGCATTTTACCGGTTTTGGACTATATGATAAATCTTTTGTGCAGGTGCTTCGTGATTTGAAGGACCCTACTCCGTTTATGAGAGGAATCGTTGCTGAGTTGGGATATCGACGTAAGGAGATTCCTTTCGAACAACCGAAACGTAGAGCGGGTAAAACACATAATAACTGGTATACTTTGTACGATGCCGCAATGTTAAGTTTTACATCTTATACAAAGATTGGTTTGCGTTTAGCTACTTTCTTAGGAGTGGGTATTGGATTTGTAAGCTTGATTGTTGCTTTTGTATATCTCATTTTGAAATTGACAAACTGGTACAATTTTAATGCCGGTATGGCGCCCGTTGTGATTGGTATGTTTTTTCTGGGTGCGGTCCAACTTTTCTTTCTTGGAATCATGGGTGAGTATATTTTGAGCATGAATCAAAGGATAATTAATCGGCCACTTGTGGTCGAAGAGGAGAGAATTAATTTTGATGAAGATGAATTGTCCAAAAATAAAAAGACAGATATCGAATAATTTGGGCATGTTTTGTTCCTGTGTCAGTACTGCAATCCTGCTGTTGTTTGTATATATGCTTCGAGGGATATATCCATTCGGCAATGGCAATATTTCATATTATGATATGGCGCAGGCAAATGTACCGGGCGCATATTATGTGTATGATTTTCTGCATGGCGACACGGGAATGTGGTGGAATTGGCTGATTGGTTCAGGGGGTACATTGGCCGATGCTATTGGAAACAATATATTAAGTCCATTTAACCTTATGTTTTTATTTGTCAGCCGGAGCAAAATATTAGAGGCTATGTCATGGTTCCTGCTGATAAAGCTCTGTGCCTGTGCTTCATCCATGACATTCTATTCCCAGAGGACATTTGGTAAACTAGGCCCTTTTTGGCACGCTATTTTTGGAATCCTGTACGCCTCCGGAGGATTTGTGCTACAGTATTACACAAATATTCATTTTTTGGATATTGTTGCATTATTTCCTCTGCTGATCTATTTCTGCGATCGGCTGCTGGAGGATGAAAAAGTATTGGGATACATACTGCTTATGGCGCTGGGCTTGATTAACAATATCCAGATGATGTCAATGGTATGCTGGTTCATTGTACTGTATGTAGCCTATCCGATTCGGTTGATGGACAAGGCTAAGAGAAGGAGAGCAGGTTTTTTGCTGGGTATATCGACAGTGATTGCACTCTGTCTGTCGGCCTGCATTACTCTGCCTGTACTGGCTGTGTTGTTTCAATCCGGGCGTTCTCAGTTAGAAACCAACAAGGTGTTTGAGTACCTGTATGGTATCTTGGTCAATCAAAGCAAGAACGCGAAGCTCTTTATGGTTTATGGCACTGAGATTGCCCTGTCTTCGCTATTGTATTGTGTTTTGTTCATGCGGAAGCGTATCAGAGATCTCTGGAAGTATCTTCGCATGGTGATTCTCCTTTTTATTCCGATTCCGTTTGAACTGGTCAATCGGTTCTGGCATATTGGCGGATATGTACAGTTCCCGATGAGATTCGGATATATGCTGCCATTTGCCGGTCTTGCACTTCTGGGGAGCATCCTGGTATTATTGGAGGAACAGTCGGAGGCCAAGGAGAGCGTATGGAGGAAGTATGCGGGATTGTTCGCTATCGCAGGTGTCCCCTTTTTTGCGGTGGTACTATTTGGCTTTGCCAAATTGTTTTCGCAGTATGGAATCAGAGATGACAGCAGCTTTAGACCCTATTGGTCACTTCTGGCAATTATAGTGATTGTGTATTTTCTTGCTCTTTGTGCGAAGGAACGCCGTATAAGGTATGCAGTGTGCGGTCTGGCTGCAATTCTGCAGTTTACGATAGGGTGGTACGGTTTCCTTGCACCGGAGGAGGAAGCTTCGCCGGAGTGTACAGACGATATCGTATACAATGGAGAACGTCTACGAGATTATTTGAGAGTACAGGGGGATGACGAGTATAACTACTTGAATCGTATTAAGGATGCCAGTGTGTCTTTGAATGCGAATTATGGAAATATCGTTGGGCGAGCCTCTATTTCCAGCTGGTCGTATGGAATTAATCCCAATCTGGTTCCTCTACTCGAACATCTTGGTTACAACAGCAACTATATTAGAACCTTAGACGGAGGTGCGACAGTCTTTACAGATGCGTTCTTCCGTATGGGATCAGTAGTTTCTTATGAAAAACCGGATGAGATACTGTACGATTTAAAGGACACGGTTGATGAGTATTTTATCAGTGATGCGAAGTATCTGTATCCCTTTGGTGTGGTGGTTTCCGAAAATCATTTGAATGCTGAACTGGCAAATGAGGGAACGACGGCGTATCAATGGCAGAATGCTTTATACCAGCTTGTGAGCGGAGACAATGATTGTTTGATGACATCCGTTTTTGTGGATGACTTCCTCACGCAGGAATCCTTTGATGATCAGCTGAATGGATATGTATATGAATACTCGATCCCTGTAGAGAATGAGGCAGCGGTTTACTTGTCTCCTCTGAAGAATAACCAGTATATGTTCTGGGTGGATGACGTACAGTTGCCTATTCATGACTTGGCGAATGCTGAGAACACAATTTATCCCGGATTTTTTGCAAATGGTTTGATCTCATTGGGTGTACGTAATAATACTACGATTGAACTGAAGATTTGCTGTCCTAATCCTTTGGAGGAGGAGAATGTAGAACTTGGATTTTTGTCGCTCAATAAGCTGCAGGATAGCATCGAGTTTCAGAATAGCTTTCAACGATCTGTGAAGGTTCATTCCGATGGCCTTAGCATGGAGATCTCCGGTGTGGACGAGGGAAGCTATCTCTTGTTACCTATGGGTGCATTGGATAGTTACAAGCTCACTATCAACGGACGAAAAGGTCAGACTGCTGACCCCTTTTGTGATGCTTTGGTGATGGTAGCTCTGGATGAAGGAGACAATGAATTGGAGTTGAGATACGTGCCGAAAGGCTTGTATGTCGGTATTGCGGTGTCTTGCATGGGTTTGATATTGTTGGGTTTCCTATTGAAGTATAAGGCTGGAGTGTTGTCTTGGCAGTGGATTTCATCGACAGTGCTCTATATGTATTACTTGGTTTTCTGGGGATTTATCATTTTAGTGTATATCTTACCAATCCTCGCAACAATAATTGTCAAAATAAAGTATAGCGGATAATAGAAGATTAAGTACCTCGAGGAAGTATGAAAACAGAGAATATTATTCAATTCATCAAATTTGGAATCGTGGGTGTATCCAACACTGTGGTTTCTTACATAGTATATTGGATCGGTGTAAAGCTGGGATTGTTCTATTTGCTTGCCAGTGTTTTGGGGTTTGTAGTCAGTGTATTAAATTCCTTTTATTGGAACAACAAGTATGTCTTTAAGAGTGGTACAGAAAAGCGTAGTATATGGAAAACATTGATGAAAACCTTTGCAGCATATGCAGGTACCGGGTTGATTCTGAGCAATGCACTGTTGGTGATTTGGATTGAGTGGTTTGAAATCAGTGAGCTGGTGGCACCGATCATTAATATTCCTGTGACTACAGTGATTAACTTTCTGGTGAACAAATTTTGGGCGTATCGAAGGTAGTTTTTTCAACACAATCATTCTTTTGAAAAATACATGAGGAACTAATTTTAGGATGAATCAGAAATCACTACGTATGATTTCAAAATATAGAACTGAAAGCATGGGATTTGCTGCACTGTGGATATTTTTTTCATAAGTGGATTCTGCTATTTGGGGAGATCTCCGGGTTAAATAAGTTTGAATTATTTATGGAGATAATAGGATTCTGAGAGTAGATGTTTTTATAAACTGAATAAATCTCTTATTGTACAAATATTGGGTTTAGAAGGAGGAGAAGCAATAATGGGAACATGGCTTAGATGGTGTCCAATTTGTGATAATAGGGACATCGAGAGAATAGATACAAGTATATCAGAATTTGTAAGAGAACGAATTGAAAGCGGAAATATTGATATACATCTCTGCCATTGCAAATGTTGCTCTTTTGCATTTTATGATTATAGATTTTCCGTTGATGAAGAAAAGAAACTATATTATATGTATAGAGATGAGAATTATCAAAAACAACGTGAAAAATATGAATATTGGTACACTAAAAAAGTAAATGATGCATTAAATAATGATTTGAGTTGTTTGAAGGAGCAACAGCGAGTCATTAATAAAGTATTACAAGACAATGGGTTTGATTGCTTTGAGAATGCATTGGATTATGGTGGTAACGAAGGGGCATCTTTTGTTGAAAAGTGGGGGACTCAAAACAAATATGTTTATGATATATCAGGGTGTAAAGTATTGCCTAATATTATCAGAATAGAATCAGTTGATGATCTAGTTGATTTAAAACTTGATTTTATTATGTGTAATATGACTTTTGAGCATTTGGCAAATCCTACAGAGATATTGGAAGTTTTCAAAAAACTAGGAGATAGAGATACTATATTTTATGTTGAAGTCCCAAGCGAGTTCCCATTTACTGTTAATAAATTTTCAGTATTACATAATCTTGGGTTGCTATTGAATAGAAATTTTAGTATATGGAAATTGTTCAAATCCTATTTAAAACAGAGAAGAGAGCCTTATATGACAATGAAGGAACACATAAATTTCTATACACCTAAATCTTTGAGAGCAGTAGTAGAAAAATATGGATTTGCTGTTATCGACATACAAGAAAATTATGAATCGGCTGCGTTAGGCAAAGCTAATGTTTTATCTGTTTTGTTTAAACGCCCCAGTGATTAATATTCCTTAGCCAATGCCAATGGAAAGTGGAATGGCTGATGCGATGCATAATTAGCATTATGCTTTCCTTCAGTAACAGGTGGGTACGTAAGCGTCACCCTCTCAAACTTTGTTGGTGAACCAGAAGGGATACAGACCCTTTGCAGAATACACAAACAAGTATTAAATTTTGAGAAAGGCCTTGGTGTCAGGCACAAGAAAAGCTATGCAAACAAAATACAAGAGATTAATTAACTCAATTATGCATACCGGCAATGTGGCGATGGCACCACGTACTAATGATGGTTAATAACGCAAAAACCGAATAGAAATATTTTGTATTATATTCTTAATCATCCCGTGGTAAAATGCTAATCACCTCGCAAGAGGCAAGGTGTTACCATAACGGTAGGCGGCTGGCCCTTCTGTATAAGGAGGGATGTGTGAGAACCCTCCGAGTAGAAAGGAGGGTGGTGCGATTATGATGATAGAGTACATAACACTGGCAGGCTTTGTCCTTCAGGTGATCGTAGTCGGAGTTGCAATCGGAAGATACGCTGAGAAGATCGATAGATTTATCCGTAGATTTGACGATGAAGAACATAATGACACAAACAAAAACAACCGCCGTTAAGCATCCTGACAAGATCACACGACAGTTGTTTCTGTTAAACATTTTGTAAGGGTCTAGCCGTCTATCGGTAGCACCTTCCTATTGACATATTATCATGAGTGAGAAAAGATTTCAATGTATTTCAAAACATTTTTGACTTTTTGTTGACTTGTGGGACTCTAAGAAGAGAGTCGTCACGTGTGACACAGGAGGAGACTAAATGGCATATCCCAAACCATTATCTGAAAAAACATTATCGAGGATGTATTCCGAAGCAAAGCTTAGTGAAGAAAAGAAGCAGTTTCTGCATCGCTTCTTTCGGGCTGCAGTGAATCTGTATGGCTCCGTAGAAACAGGTGTTTTGTGGGAGGTGTATAAGACACTTTCTGAGAAGGTATCAGTTGCAAAGATAACAAAAAAGGAATTGCTTGCCTTCTCCGGAATTGTGCGGAGAGAAGAGGTCCCATATTATGTTTTTGAAATAGACGAGATATATTGTGAAGAGAAGCGGAAGGATACGGAACGTTTCCTTGTGACAAGGGAGCTTGTCCACGATGGATATGCCAGATTTAATATACTATGGAAGCTGCATGAGCTCCAGTTAGAGAAACCGCCGTATGTTCCTGCCAATTTTCTTGATTATGCGAATGAGATTATGACGAAAGAACAAGAAGATCTCCTGGTATTTCTCGGTAATCTGAAAGTCTCTGCCGCAGAGTACACGTACAGATCGGGCAAGACATATCCCTGCGGCCCGGTGGGAGAGTGCTTAAAGGATTTTGAGTTCCTCCATTCGCATGAGCGATTTGAGGTGAAATATCTAAGCGGCGAAATCAAGGATGGTCCCAAGCGAAATGAGAAGAGATTGGCAGCTTTTCTGGAGAAATGCAAGGGTCCCATTGCTGCCAGAATCTATCGGGACTATATTTGGAACCTGAAATCCGGGTGGTTGGAACCGCAGAGAAATATGGAATATTTGCTTGAGAATCTCGAAGAGGTGGGCGTTCAATTATCTGAGGCAGATTTGAAAGAACTGATCAATTTGCTGAATATGACTCAGAATACTACTAACCTGTGGTGTAACATGGGGTGGACTCCTTCGGAGTTGACTGGGAATATGTTTGCACAGGGGAATTGTGCGCCGGTGATCAAGCTTGGACCGGGAATCCAAAAGGCAATCAGTGAAGGAAAAATAGATAGAGAAGAACTGATCAGAATGTTAGAGGAGAGGGGAATAGAATGGGTTTTTTAGATTTTTTAAAGCCATCGGCGGCTTCCGTGCCGGAGAACAATAAAGTGTTTCATCTGGCTGCAGAGGGGGAGTTTGAACACGTCTATCGCTTCTTTGTACTTTTTGGCGCGTATAATGAAGATGAATACACTGTCGTTCATGTGGATGCATATACCGTAGACAGCGGAGCCTACAAAAAAGGTGATGTAATACTCAGAATTGCCGGATATACGAATAGTTCTCTTGTTATTAAGAATTATTCGCGCAGTGTGTATCAGTACCTTTTTTCCAATCTGTCAAGCAATAGCTTTAGCAAAGAGGTCCGATTTCATGAGCCGGACTGTTATGTATTCAACTGCCCCAGAGATGTCTTTGCGGAAGAGGTAAAGGAATACGCACCGAACGGACGTCTGGATTCTTATTCGGTGTATAGCAATCGCATTTCCCTAAGCGTCAAATTTCAGCGTACAGGCGACGACACGGATGCCTGGGATAAATTCAAGAGTTATTGTGATATTTGGCTGCACTAACAAGGGGTGGTACCAGGGGGCCCCCCCCTGAAAACTCATTATTCTATGTTAACGGTCGGCAGAACGGAAATAAATTTTAATTTAGCGGAAATACTTCTTGTATTAGCGGAAATATTTCCGCTATTCTTGATTTTACTTCCGATAAACGGTATAATGATGCTGAATGGAGGTATTCATTGATATGGCAGGGGTTAAGTATATTTCTAGCAGGGAAGCTGCAGCTATTCTGAACGTATCCGCCAGAAGGGTCGTGGGCCTTTGCAATGAGGGCTGCTTTGCGGGGGCGTATCAGCAGGGGAGAGGTTGGAAAATACCGGAAGAGGAAGTGTATCTTTATTTGAATGCGGGAAGAGGCGATAGCTGGAAGGAGTCTCTGCTTTCCTGTGCTGTCGGCAATACATCATTTATTGATGTTGTTCAAAGCAGTTACTATGTTGACAAGACACTTCTGATTCGCGATTTGATCGACGATCATGCTGCGGTTACTCTGTTTACCAGACCGAGGAGGTTTGGTAAGACCTTAGCGATGGATATGCTGAAAACCTTTTTTGAAGAGTCTGATGAGGATACCTCTGTCTATTTTCAGGATAAAAAGATTTGGAGCTGCGGCGAGAAGTACAGAAATCTGCAGGGAAAATTTCCGGTGATCTCACTTACGTTTAAGGACGTGAAATTTGACAGCTGGAAGGAGTCTTTGGAGGCGATTCGAATTGTAGTTCGTGACGAGTACATGCGTCATAAGGAACTCTTTTCCAGTGAGAGGATGGACCCTGTGGAGAGGGAGTATCTTTGCCGGATGCAGGAAGGTACTTTGACAGACGTGGAATATACCAGGGCACTGTTATATCTATCTCGGATGTTGGAAAAGTGTCATGAGAGTAAAGTGCTGATCCTGATTGACGAATACGATACACCGATTCAGCAGGGGCATTCCAGAGGCTTTTACAATGAAGTGATTACCTTTATGCGGAACTTTATGTCGGGTGGACTGAAAGACAATTCTGCCCTTGCCTTTGGGGTTCTGACAGGTATTTTGCGGGTTTCCAAGGAGAATCTGTTCAGCGGATTGAATAATCCGGTGGTGAACTCAGTCCTGGATGACAAATACAGTGAGTACTTTGGATTTACGGAAGAAGAAGTTATGGCTATGGCCGGGTATTTTGGGCACCCGGAGAAAATGAGTGAAATCAGGGAGTGGTATGATGGTTATCGTTTTGGTCACACTGAGATCTACAATCCCTGGTCGGTTGCAAATTATTTTCAGAACAATTGTCAGCCGAAGCCCTTCTGGACGAATACCAGCGACAACGAAATTATTCGGGAGATCATTGCTTCACTTACTCCGGAGATAGCGGAAAGCCTGTTTGATCTGATGCAAGACAAAACGGTCCAGACTTCACTGAATATGGATGTGATTTATCCCCAGATGAAGGATGGTTCAGATAGTATTTATAGTTTTTTGCTGGTGGCGGGATATTTGAAACCGGTGGGAGAGGTGATCGAGACGGAATATGGCAGCTTTCTGGAACTTTCCTTACCCAATAAAGAGGTTCGGCGGGTGTACAACTCCGAGATCCTTTTCTGGCTGCGCAACGCCTTGGAGGGAAATGTTATGGCTGAATTGGAGGCAGGCTTATGACCTTAAAATATAATATCAGCTATGAAGTAGCTTCGACGATTTTTTTGATCGCTTTGCTTTTTTATATCAGGCTGCAATATGATACACACACAAAGTTGAATTTAGAATTTCGGAAGCTTGCCTGGATAGGACTGATTGCAACGGTAATGGATGTGACAACGGCCGTTACGATCAGTTATCCCGAAGTGATTCCGATCAAACTGAATATTCTGCTGAATACGGTGTACTTTATTTCGGTTGCAGTATTGGGCTATCAGTTGATGTTTTATGATATGTATTATGTGTATCGGGATGGATTGAATCGGAGGTTTATTCGGTTTCAGAAGATTCTCATCGGCTGTTATGTGGGACTGCTCATCGCAAATATTTATGCAGGGTTTTTATTCTCATTTACGGAGGATGGAACGTATGTAAAGGGACCGGCTCATCTGACGGTCTATCTTGCTCCGTTTTATTTTATTATGTGCTCTGCGGTGATTCTGGTCTGCAATTTGCGGAAATTCCGGGCATGGCAGAGAGTTTCCATCTTTCTTTTTGTGTTTCTCCAGATTGCCGGTATGGTACTTCAGATGCTCTTTTTCCCTGATACACTTCTGGCGCTCTTCATGAGTGCGCTGGGGCTTATGATGATGCTTTTCACGATGGAAACACCTGATTATCAGAAGCTTGTCATTACAATTGATGAACTGAGCGCAATGAAAAAAATGGCAGAGGAGGCAAAGGAGGAGGCGGAAAGGGCAAAAGAAGCTGCGCTTAAGGCAAATCGTGCAAAGTCTGATTTTATGGCAAATATGAGCCACGAGATCCGGACGCCGATCAATGCGGTGCTGGGCTTGGATGAGATGATTCTGCGGGAGAGCACCGATGCGCAGATCCTGGAGTATGCTTCAAATATCAAGCAGGCGGGAAGCATGCTGCTTTCTCTGATCAATGACATACTGGATTTTTCGAAAATTGAGAGCGGCAAGATGGATATTATTCCGGTGGACTATGATCTGGGCATTCTGCTTGGGGACACGGTTGATATGATCCGTTCCAGAGCGGAGGAGAAGAAGCTGCAGCTGGAAATGCATATCGATTCGAATACTCCGGTACATCTGCACGGAGATGAAGTACGGGTCAGACAGGTTCTTACGAATATGCTCACCAATGCTGTCAAATATACGCCTGCGGGGAAAGTGATCCTCACGGTATCGTCAAAGAAATTGTCTGAGGATACGGTACAATTGTATGTATCAGTCAAGGATACCGGTATCGGAATTAAAGAAGAAGATATCGGACGGTTGTTTGATTCCTTTCAGCGTGTAGATGAAAGCAGAAACCGCAATATTGAAGGTACCGGTCTTGGACTTTCTATTTCCATGCGTCTGCTGAATCTGATGGGCAGTACCCTGCAGGTGGAAAGTACCTATGGCGAGGGTTCTGAGTTCTATTTTTCTCTGGAACAGAAGCAGCTGGACGGAGAGGTTGTGGGAGAAGATATCCGGAAATATTGTGAACGTGAAAAAGGGAAGATCAGTGTTGCTGTCGAGCAGTTTTATTCACCGGATGCCAGGATCCTTGTCGTGGATGACAATGAGATGAATCTGAAGGTCTTTACGGGACTGTTGAAGAAGCATGGCATGCAGATCGACACTGCAATGAGTGGAAAGGAATGTCTTTCACTGTTGGCGGATAATACATATCACATTATTTTTATGGATCATCTTATGCCGGAAATGGATGGCGTGGAGACATTCCGGCGGATCAGGGAATTGAAGACCAATCGGAGTAAGGATGCAGTTGTCATCATTCTGACTGCCAACGCAGTTTCCGGGGCGAGGGAAATGTATTTGCGGGAGGGATTTCGCGATTATCTCTCCAAGCCCGTGATTGCGGAAAAGCTGGAGAGAATGATACAAAAATATCTTCCCGGAGAGTTATTGTTGAAGAACGCTCCGGCGCAGGCGGAAGAGCTCCCTGCGGAGAGCGCAGTTCCGGTCAAAGAGGAACAGTCAGCGGATCGTCCGGTGGATTGGAACAGGGGAAAAGCACTTTGCATGGACAGTGAGGAATTTTACAGGGAAATCCTTCAGATCTTCCTGGATTCTTCTGCTGCTACGGAGCTGAGGCAGTATTATGAGGAGTCTGATTTCGAGAACTATCGCATCAAGGTCCATTCGATGAAGTCGAATCTGGCAAATATCGGAGCGATGACTGCTTCCGATATGGCAAAGCAGCTGGAACTTGCATTAAAAAATGATAATAATGTGTCCTATGTGCGGGAGAACCATGCAGAATTTCTGGCAGTATATGAGAGTGTGGTGTCCGAAGTGAGGGTATACCTTGAAAGTACAGATACTTAAGACCTTGGCACCGGGGACTGCAGCGTTTTTCTTAAAAAGAATGTGGAGATCGTTATGGCGTGATCCCCACCCATAAAATCTTTATAAATTCGCGCCCCTTTCTTGACTTTTTTCTCCGAATTTGAGATAATGAACACAAATTTGGTTAGTTGGTCATGGAGAACCGATGAGACTTAATTTTACAAAGCCTCCGCATGCGCGCTTTTGACTGCAGGCACGTGCGGCAGAAATAAATCTAATGAAGGAGGACATACTTATATGTCAACAAAAGCTTATTATCCGCTGAGTGAGATCGGCGCTGGCAAGCCCGGTTTCAGCAAGACTCGTTCCATCATCGAGGCTGCTTTTTACGGCAACAACGTAGTGAAGGTTAACACCGTAAGAGAAGCATATGACCTCGCTAAGAATTCTCCCGGAACTATCGTTACTGATATGCCTATCTACAGAGCAGAGGAGCAGGGTCTGGAGAGAGATTCCAAGGTTCTTCTTTTCAATGATGGCGCAGTTACCGGTCGTTATGCAGCAGCTCGTCGTATCAAGGGTCAGCCCGGCGTAGACGCTACCAAGCTTGACAAGGTTGTTATGGACGCTATTTACAGAACCCGTTGGCAGACTCTGTATCATGCAGAGTGCTTCATCGGTCTGGATCCCGAGTTCATGGTAAAGGCTCATCTGCTGATTCCCGAAGGAGAGGAGAATCTGCTTTACAACTGGATGCTGAACTTCCAGTATATGTCTGACAAGTATGTTGCTATGTACAAGAATTCTCAGCCTGTAGGCGATGGTAAGGAGCCTGATATTTATATCTTCTCCAATCCTCAGTGGACTCCCGAGGAAGCTCCCGACGTTGATTACAGCTGCCTGAGCGATCCTTTGACTCTTTGCTATTTTGATACCGATCAGAACTGTGCTGCAATCCTTGGTATGAAGTACTTCGGTGAGCACAAGAAGGGTACTCTGACAATGGCATGGGCAATTGCGAACAGAAACGGTTACGCTTCCTGCCACGGTGGTCAGAAGGAGTACTCCCTGGAGGGCGGTAAGAAGTTCGTAGCTTCTGTATACGGTCTGTCCGGCTCCGGTAAGTCTACTCTGACTCATGCAAAGCATGCCGGCAAGTACGATGCATTCGGCGGTATCAAGGTGCTTCATGATGACGCTTTCATCATCAACTCCGATACCTGTGCTTCCATCGCTTTGGAGCCTACTTATTTCGATAAGACTGCTGACTATCCTACAGGATGTCCTGACAATAAGTTCCTGTTGACCGCTCAGAACTGTTCCGCAACTCTGGATGAGGATGGAAAGATCCAGCTGGTTACCGAGGATATCAGAAACGGTAACGGCCGTGCAATCAAGTCTAAGCTTTGGAGCCCTAACCGCGTAGACAAGATCGATTCCCCTGTAAACGCTATCTTCTGGATCATGAAGGATCCTACCCTGCCTCCTGTAGTGAAGCTGAAGGGTGCTGCACTTGCTTCTGTTATGGGTGCTACCCTTGCTACCAAGACTTCTACCGCAGAGCGTGTAGCAGCAGGTACCGATATGAACGCACTTCGTATCGTTCCTTACGCTAACCCTTTCAGAACCTATCCTCTGGTAAATGACTATGAGAAGTTCAAGAAGCTGGTTGAGGAGAAGCATGTAGATTGCTACATCGTTAACACCGGTGACTTCATGGGCACAAAGTGTAAGCCTGCTGATACTCTGGGAATCCTGGAGACCATCGTTGAGGGACGTGCATGCTTCGAGCAGTGGGGACCTTTCGAGGATATCGAGATCATGTATGACTGGTCCGGCAGAACCTCTGATGCGTTCAAGCCTGATCTGACAGATGCTGATTATGTTGCTCAGCTGAAGAACGCTATGCAGAACCGTGTAGACGCTGTAGAAGGCTTTGCAACCAAGCAGGAAGGTTACGATAAGCTTCCCGATGAGGCTCTTGCAGCTCTGAAGAAGATCGTAGCTGAGGTTGCAGCTCTCTAATTAGAATCAGAGGCCTGGGGTGTGCGACAACTCTTGCTGTTTTTGAACCTACATTTACTTTCAACGGAATTCCTATATTGCCAAGCAGCTGTCAGGCCCTCACTCATATGAGGATCGGAAGGGAAGGCAAAACCTTGGTTGCGGTCATCCACCTAGCCATGCTAGGAGTCAAAAGGCAAGAACCGGCACTTTGGGTTTTATCGGAAGAAAATTATCTAAGATACTTAAGAGCGGAGCAGCCGTAACAGGCTGCTCTTTGCTGTTTAGAATGTGAAAGGACAGAAGGGTATTTTAGATGAAAGAATGGTGGAAGGGATTATCCTATCGGCATCGGATCGTCTGTAAGTGTCTGGCGCTGGTAGTCGGAGTGGCGCTGCTTGTCGTTCTTCTTCTGACTACCGGTGAGGTGATTCGTGTGCTGACTGAAGAGGAGCTGGGCGGCAGTGAGGAGTCTTCGGTGCCCAGAGAACCGGTGTACCGGGATCTGTACAATGCCTGGGTGTTGTCTGATGATGGAGAGAATGTGACGGTGTATGCAGACGGTCGTGAGGAATGCTTCGCAAAGGGTCGGTCAGTGTCCGGAATTCTGGGCGGGACGAGAGCAGAATGTCTGGCAGATTTGCATTTGACCGACGGAGTCATCACGGAGATCCGTTACAAGACGGATCGTTTCAGCGGAAAGGTATTGAGTGTTTCTTCTGATCGGATCGAGATCGAGGGACGGGGCAGCATTCCCATCGCAGGCAGCTGCAGAGGGTATCGACTCTTTGGAACGATTTCGTCTCTGGTGCTGTCGGATATTCCCATCGGAGTGGAGGATACGGATTTTCTTCTGGAGGACGGTGCGATCTGTGGTTTCCTGTTGGTGCGGGAAGAACAGATGGATACCATTCGCGTCTTAATACATACCTCACAATATGCCCAGAGATTTCATCAGGAGCTGACCCTTACCGCGGACACGGATTATGTTGTCCGGTACGGTACCTATCCCGACCGGACGGAGGAGAAGTTCCTCGCCGGGGAGGAGATTACGTTTTTGCCCGGGTGTGGGTATCTGCGAGGGGACAGAGTGCAGATCGTTCCGGAAGCTTTGACCGGAAAGGTCATTCTTCAGAATGTGGAGCGAATGGAGGGTACCGGCGCTTACGCCGGTCAGATGGAGCTGGTAGACTGTCCGGAGGGAATCGCGGTGATCAATGTGCTTCCCCTGGAGGAGTATCTGCTTAGCGTGGTGCCCAGTGAGATGCCCGCAAGCTTTCCGGAGGAGGCGCTGAAGGCTCAGGCCATCTGTGCCAGAACCTATGCCTACAGCCGGATGCAGCGTGCAGCTTTTGCAGGATTGGGTGCACATGTGGATGACAGCGTGTCCTTTCAGGTGTACAATAATATCGAACCTCATCCGAACGCTACCAGGGCTGTACGGGAGACCTATGGGAAGAAGCTGTTTGCCCCTTCCGGGGAACCGGCGGAGACCTTCTATTATTCCACCTCCTGTGGGCTGGGCAGTGATGCCACGGTATGGAAGACTGCTGCCGGGGAGGGGTTATCCTATCTGGTTGCCAGAGAGATTCGGCCGGAGGGTGCGTTTCTGACAGAAGTTCCCACAGAAGAGTCGTTCCGTCAGTTTATTTCCACCCCCAAGCCCGAGGATTATGAGGCGGAGGAGGGGTTTTATCGTTGGCAGTATCAGGTGGAGAAGGCAGACCCTGATCTGTTGCTTGCCCGTTTGCAGGAGAAGTATCATTCAAGTCCTTCGCTGGTGCTCACCGGTACAGAGGAATCGGATGAGTTTACTTCAGAGAGAGCGCCGGAAAGCCTGGGCTCCCTGGTGGCACTAAAGATCCGAAAGCGCGGCCCCGGCGGTGTGGCGGATGAACTGCTGATCGAGGGTACCTTAGGTGCCTATCTGGTGATTTCAGAGAATGCCATCCGCTTTGTGTTGAACGACAGCGCGACTCCGGTAACGCTGCAAAACGGTAAGCAGCGGGAATGCAAAACCCTGCTGCCCAGCGGTTTTTTCTATATCGAGACGAAAACTGAGGGAGAGGCTGTCACCGGCTATACCCTGATAGGCGGCGGCTATGGCCACGGCGCCGGAATGAGTCAGAACGCAGCCAAACATATGGCGGGCGCCGGGATGACGGCGGAGGAGATCCTGGAGTTTTTTTATCGGGACTGCGTGATTCAATGATTGATGATACAAGGGGTGTGGTCCACATCCCCACAACATAAGATAGGGAGGAGCATGAAACATGCGACACATCTACGAGCTTTGGCACAGACTGGGCATACCGGACCTGAAAAAGAAGAACTTAAGCGCCTTTTCGGCCAGTATCGCCTTTTTTCTCTTTTTGTCCATCGTACCCATGCTGATGCTGATCTGCAGTATTCTTCCCTATACGCCGCTTACGGCAGAGAATCTCATCGAACTGGTGGAGGATTTTGTCCCTTCGGCCATGAACGGTTTTTTGGAGGGGATCGTGTCGGAAGTATACGCCCATTCCGTGGGTGTGTTGGGGGTAGCAGCAGTGACCTTGCTTTGGTCCTCCTCTAAGGGTGTTATGGCCATTATGAAGGGTTTGAACGCTGTGGACGGGGTGGAGGAGAGACGTAATTTCTTCGTCATTCGCGTCATTGCCTGCTTTTATACCGTGATCATGCTGGTGATCCTGATATTGTCGTTGTTCCTGAATGTCTTCGGCAACCAGCTGGTGAGGGTGATCCTTCACAGGTTTCCGGCACTGATCGGCCCGGCGTCCTTCCTGATGAACTTCCGATTTATTCTTGTGTGGGCTATTCTGGCCATTCTCTTTACCGGGCTGTACACCTACCTGCCGGACTGCAAGAAGAAGGCCGGGGATCAATTGCCCGGCGCAGTGTTTTCTGCGGTAGTATGGAGTGTCTATTCCTGGGGCTTCTCCATGTACCTGGAATACCAGAACGGCTACGGCATCTATGGCAGCCTGACCATTATTATAATTGTACTGCTTTGGCTGTACTTCTGTATGTATATTTTCCTGTTGGGCGCATATTTGAATCAGATGCTGAATCGAAGTGAGTAATTCGCCCTCTTGACAAACGTATTGAAACCATCTACAATAGATGCATTGAGAAAGGCATAGATGGTGCACAGTAGAGCACAAGCCTCCTTCAGAGAGAGGAAGCCACCGGCTGTAAGCTTCCTTAGGTCAGACTTGATTCTCGAATTTCACACCGGAGCTGCCGAAGTGAAAGCCTGTGGGCGACTAGCTTCGGACGTAGGCATACGTTACATGTATCAAGAGCCTTGTCGGTTACGGCAGGGAAGATGGGTGGTACCGCGGAATAATTCGTCCCATGCACAATTTGTTTTGTGCATGGGATTTTTTTGTGCTCGTCTCCGGACTGTCTGATGTTTACGGTTGGGAGCGGGATTCCATTCATCCCATACACAAAAATGCAGTAAGGGTTGGAAGGTGAACCTGCGGGCAGTGTGTGCTTTCGATTGATGATGTACGACCTCAGAAGAGCACCATCCATACCCGACCTTAGTCCAGAAAAGAAACGGAGGAAAGAAGAAATGAATGACAGACTAGCAAGTATCAAGCAGGAAATTCTGGAAGGCATTGAGAAGAGTGCTACATCCAGAGCCACTGCATTTGAGCTGAGAAAGCAATTTCTGGATTCCAAGACCGGCAAGATCGGTCAACTGATGAAGGAAATGAAGAGCATTGCGCCTGAGGAACGCGCCGCTTTCGGTAAAGGCGTCAATGAACTGAAGGAGTGGGCACAGCAGCGCTTCGCAGACTTAGACGAGAAGATGAAGGCCAGAGAACTCCAGAGACGCTACGAGGCAGAGAGAATTGATGTGACCATGCCTGCCAGCAAGATCGAGACCGGTAATCTCCATCCCATTACCCAGATGAAGAACCAACTCATCGATGTGTTCGCCGGCATGGGCTTTGAAGTATTCGAGGGCACCGAGATCGAGAATGATTACTACAATTTTACCGCATTGAATACTCCTCAGGATCACCCTGCCAGAGATATGCAGGACACCTTCTACCTGTCTCCGGAGTTTTTGCTGCGTACCCAGACCTCTGCAGGCCAGATCCATGTAATGGAGGAAAAGAAGCCTCCCATTAAGATCCTGTCCCCCGGAAAGGTATTCCGTTCGGACGACGATGCAACCCATAGCCCCATGTTCCATCAGATGGAGGGACTGGTTGTGGATAAGAAGATCACCCTCTGCGACCTGAAGGGACTGCTGGATATGTTCGTGCGCAAGATTTTCGGCGAAGGTACTACCACCAGACTGCGCCCCTCTTATTTCCCCTTCACAGAGCCTTCTGTAGAGGTGGATGTGAGCTGCTTCGAGTGCGGCGGCAAGGGCTGTAAGCTCTGTAAAGGTACCGGCTGGATCGAGATTCTGGGTGCCGGCATTGTGAATAAGAACGTGCTGGAGAACTGCGGTATTGATTCCAATGAGTACAGTGGTCTGGCATTCGGTATCGGTATCGAGCGTGTTGCGATGTTAAAGTACGGTATCAACAATATCAAGTTGCTGTTTGAGTCCGATCTGCGTGTTTTGAATCAGATCGATGACAATGAATAGTAGAAAGGTAAGGTGTGGACAATGTTAGTACCGCTTAGTTGGTTAAAAGAATACGTAGAAATTGATATTCCTGCGAAGGAGCTGGAGAAGAAACTGTTCTCCTGTGGTTTCGAAGTGGAGGAGTTAAATGAAGTCGGCAAGGACATCGACAAGGTCGTAGTCGGACTGGTGGAGGAGTGCGAGCCCATTCCTGAGACCCATCTGCATGTGTGCAAGGTCAATGCCGGTGAGCACGGTACCTTCCAGGTGTGCTGTGGTGCAGACAATGTGTGTGCAGGCGGCAAATTCCCCCTGGCGCTGGTGGGTGCTTCCGTATATGCTACCGCCAAGGATCACAAGACCGTAGAGGGCGTGATGACCATCAAGAAGGGGAAGCTGCGCGGCTTCGACTCCGAGGGTATGCTCTGTTCCGGCGTAGAGCTGGGCGTGTCTGAGGATATGTACCCCGGTGCAGGCTACAACGGACTGCTGGTGCTTCCTGAGGATGCGGTTCCCGGTGCGGATGTGAAGCCCATCCTTGGCCTGGACGACTATATTTTCGATATTTCCATCACTGCAAACAGACCGGACTGCCAGTCAATCCTGGGTATCGCCAGAGAGGTGGCAGCTGTGCTGGACAAGGAGTTAAAGGAGCCCTCTTATGAGTACACCACCTCTCCCGTGGCAGGGAAGTCCTTCCGCGTGACTGTGGATGCGGTGGACTTGTGCCCCAGATACATCGGTCACTATGTCAGTGACATCAAGATCGGCGAATCTCCCGCCTGGATGAAGAGAAGACTGGCGCTGGTGGGGATCGGATCTATTTCCAATATCGTGGATATCACCAATTATGTCATGAAGGAACTTGGTCAGCCCATGCATGCCTTCGACTGCGACTTCCTCCAGGGCAACGAGATCAATGTGAGACGTGCTGCTGAGGGAGAGAAGATCGTCACGCTGGATGAGCAGGAGTACACTCTGAATCCCAACAATCTGGTGATCTGTGACGGCGTAAAGCCGGTAGCACTTGCCGGTGTGATGGGTGGCTTGAACTCTGAGATCAGAGATACTACCAGGGAGGTATTCTTCGAGTCTGCAAAGTTCGCCAGAGACAACATCAGAAAGACCGCCCGTGCACTGGGAAAGCATTCCGATGCCAGTGCCAGATATGAGAAGGGCGTGGATGAGTACGCTACCGTTCACGGCATGAAGAGAGCCTTGCACCTGATCGAAGAACTGGGCTGCGGTACTGTTTCCGACATTCATCTGGATGTCAACTGCGGCAATTCCATCGAGCCCAGGGAAATGAAGGTTTCCATCGAGAGAGTGAACCGCGTACTGGGTATCGATGTTCCTGTAGAGGATATCCTTCACATTATGAAGAATCTGAATTTCCAGCCCGCCGTGAATGGCGACGAGCTGACCCTGCTGGTACCTGCTTACCGCGAGGATATGGAGTCTTATCCCGATGTGGCAGAGGAAGTGATCCGTATGTACGGTTATGAGCATGTGCAGGGCACCTTCCTGCCGGACTCTCAGGTGACTGTGGGCGGTTTGAACCCCGGACAGCAGAAGGAACTGAGCCTGAAGAGAGCGCTCTGCGGTGTGGGAGCCTACGAGTGCATCCATTATTCCTTCTTCTCCCCTAAGGATTTAGACCTGCTGCGTCTGCCGGAAGAAGATCCCGGACGTAAGGCGATCCGCCTGCTGAACCCCATCAATGAGGATCTGTCCCTGATGCGGACGACGCTGGCACCCGGTATGCTGAATGCTATCGCCAGAAACCAGAAGAAGGGTAACCTAGAGGGACGCCTTTTCGAGGTGGGCAGCATTTTCCTGCCCAAGGACCTTCCTCTTACCGATTATCCGGATGAGAGAGCGACTCTCTGCATAGGTATCTTTGGCAAGAAGGAGAATTTCTATGACCTGAAGGGTATCTGCGAGACCGTGGCAGACAACCTGTTCCAGAAATTCACCTACGAGGCTGCACAGAAGACTTTCCTGCACCCTTATCAGACAGCAGTGGTAAAGTGCGATGGTGAGGAGGTAGGTTACCTGGGGAAGGTGGCTTACGAGGTAGCCGAGGAACTGGATCTTCGCGAGGATGCATATATCGCTGAGATCGACCTCGCAAAGCTTGCTACCTTGAAGAGCGGACGGGCAACCTTCACACCCCTTTCCAAGTATCCGGAGGAGACCAGAGACTTGGCACTCGTCATGGATAAGGCGATCACCTGCGGCCAGGTAGAGGACACCATCCGCAAGGCCTGCCAGTTCGTCAAGAGCGTGAAACTCTTCGACGTATACGAGGGAGAACAGATCCCTGCTGACAAGAGGTCCATGGCCTTCAAACTCCAGTTCGTACCCGGCGAAGAACCTTTCGAAGGTGACGCTGTGGACAAATTCGTGAAGAAGATTCTGAAGAACCTGAAGTTCCACCTGGATATTGATATGAGAAGCTAAAGAAACTATGGGGCATCCCCACGAAGTGCCCCATAATGAGGCACTTCGGAATGGGATGCCCCGTAATGAGACGCTTTGGAATGGGATGCCCCATAATGAGACGCTTTGGAATGGGTCACCACGGAAACCAAAGAAATTCATACGTCCGGGTTGGTATTTTGAGAGGATGTTTGTCTATGCTGAGGAGGTATTCCCCAGAAGCTTGAGGAATGTTGATGATGGATGGGAGTAAAGTTTCTTAGGAAACGGGATAATCCCCGGAAACTAGAGGGAATACCTTGGTTAGATGGGAGAAAAACTTCTCAGGGAGCAAGATGCTCCCCAGAAATCAGAGGGAATACCATGATTGGATGGGAGAGATAGTCCTCTTGGAAGAGAAATCGTCCCCGGAAACTAGAGGAAATACCTTGGTTGGATGGGAGAAAAGCTTCTCAGGAAGCAAGATGCTCCCCAGAAATCAGAGAAAGTACCATGGTTAGATGGGAGAGATAGTCCTCTCGGAAGAGAAATCGTCCCCAGAAACTAGAGGAAATACCTTGGTTAGATGGGAGAAAAGCTTCTCAGGGAGCAAGACTCTCCCCAGAAACCAGAGGAAATACCATGGTTGGATGGGAGAGATAGTCTTCTTGGAAGAGAAATCGTCCCCAGAAACCAGAGGGAATACCATGATTGGATGGGAGAGATAGCTCCCTCGGAAGAGAAAACATCCCCAGAAACTAGGGTAATACCATGGTTGGATGGGAGAAAAGCTTCTCAGGAAGCAAGATGCTCCCCAGAAATCAGAGGAAGTACCACGAATGGATGGGAGTACAAGCCCGCCGAGGCGCGAAATCACCTCCCCGGTGGGCAGATCGATCCCAAAAGTGGGAGTAAAATGCCCATCTGAGGAAGAATACCCGGAGAATTGTGTAGTAGAAAGGAAAATATCATGGAAAGAAAGAACGCATGGGAAACCTATGATGAGAAAAGTTTGAAGAAGCTGGAAAAATTAAATGCCGAGTACCGGGAGTTTCTGGACAACGGTAAGACCGAGCGGGAGTGCGTGGATACCATTGTGAATATGATCGAGGCAGAAGGCTACCGTGAACTGGAGGCACTGATCAAAGAAGGTAAGACCATTGAAAAAGGCGATAAGGTGTATAGCGTCTGCATGAACAAAGCGGTTGTCATGTTCCACATCGGAAAGGAACCTCTGGTAAACGGTATGAACATATTGGGCGCACACATCGACAGCCCCAGACTGGATGTAAAACAGAACCCTTTGTTCGAGGATCTTGACAAGAAATTTGCACTGCTGGATACCCACTACTATGGAGGTGTGAAGAAGTACCAGTGGGTAACCATTCCCCTTGCTATCCATGGTGTGGTTGCGAAGAAGGACGGCACGGTAGTGGAAGTGAACATCGGAGAGGAAGAGGATGATCCCGTATTCTTTATCTCTGACTTGCTGGTCCACCTGGCAGGCGAGCAGATGGAGAAGAAAGCAGCCAAAGTCATCGAGGGCGAGGCTCTGGATCTGATCGTCGGCAACAAGCCAATCGCATTCAGTCAGGAAGAGAAAGAGACCGATGAGGGCAAGGCCAAGGCAAAGGAAGCTATCAAGGCCGGTGTTTTGGATATTTTGAAGGAAATGTACGACTTCGAGGAGGACGATTTCCTGTCCGCCGAACTGGAGATCGTTCCTGCCGGAAAGGCAAGAGAGGCAGGCTTCGACCGCAGCATGATCCTGGGTTACGGCCAGGACGACAGAGTCTGCGCATTTACCTCCGTGAAGGCAATGCTGGATGTGAAGAAGACAGACAGAACCGTCTGCTGCCTGCTGGTAGATAAAGAGGAGATCGGCTCCGTAGGTGCTACCGGTATGCAGTCCAGATTTTTCGAGAATGCGGTAGCAGAACTGATGAACCTGACCGGAGAGTACAGCGAACTGAACGTGAGAAGAGCATTGGCAAACAGCTGCATGCTTTCCTCCGATGTCAGCGCTGCATTTGATCCCTCCTACCGTTCCTGCTTCGAACTGAAGAATACTGCATATATGGGCTACGGTATGGTATTCAACAAGTACACCGGTGCCAGAGGAAAGTCCGGTTCCAATGATGCCAATGCAGAATACATGGCCAAGCTTCGCAGGATCTTCGACGAGAAGGGTATCATTTACCAGACCGCAGAGCTTGGCAAGGTAGACGTTGGCGGCGGCGGAACCATCGCTTACATCTGTGCATTGTATGGTATGAACGTGATCGACAGTGGTGTGGCAGTGCTCAATATGCATGCTCCCTGGGAGGCAACCAGCAAGGCTGATGTATATGAGACCTATCGCGGCTACAAGGCGTTTGTAGAAGGAGCATCTATCTGAGATGGAATTGTTAAAGTCAGACTTTTATTTTGACCTTCCCCAGGAGTTGATTGCACAGGATCCACTGGAGGATCGTTCTTCCTCCAGACTTCTGACCCTGGACAAGACTACCGGGGCGGTAGGACACCATATTTTTCGGGAGATCGTGGATTACCTCCACGAGGGGGACTGCCTGGTATTGAATAACACCAAGGTGATTCCGGCCAGACTTCTGGGACAACGGGAGGAAACCGGTGGCCATGTGGAGGTATTGCTCTTAAAGCGAAGAGAGGACAATATCTGGGAGACCTTGGTGAAGCCCGGCAAGAAGTGTAAGCCCGGCACCAGACTGGTATTTGGCGACGGGATGCTTCGGGCCCAGGTGATGGAGACGGTGGAGGAGGGCAACCGCCTGATCCGTTTCGAGTATGAGGGAATCTGGGAGGAAGTGCTGGACCGGCTGGGGGAGATGCCCCTGCCCCCTTATATCACCCACAAGCTTCAGGATAAAAACCGTTACCAGACAGTATATGCCAAGTATGAAGGCTCTGCCGCCGCACCCACTGCGGGACTCCACTTTACAAGGGAATTGCTCTCGAAGATCGAGGCAAAGGGCGTGAAGGTGGTCTATGTGACGCTCCATGTGGGACTGGGGACTTTCCGGCCCGTGAAGGAGGACAATGTCCTGAATCACCACATGCATTCTGAGTATTATCAGGTGACGGAAGAGACGGCTAAGGCGATCAATGACACCAAGGCTGCCGGGGGCCGGGTGATCTGCGTCGGCACCACCAGCTGCCGCACCATAGAGTCTGCAGCGGACGGGGAGGGCAGGGTCATCCCCGGCGCGGACAACACGGAGATCTTTATCTATCCCGGCTACAAATTCAAGGTGCTGGACGGACTGATCACCAACTTCCACCTGCCGGAGTCCACGCTTGTCATGCTGGTAAGCGCCCTGGCCGGAAGAGAGCATGTGCTGGCTGCTTACGAGGAAGCCATCCGGGAAAGGTATCGATTCTTCAGCTTTGGAGATGCTATGTATATTGCAGACGAAATTGAGGATACAGAGAGGAGCCAGGATTGAGAAAGAAACTTATGATCACGATTCCCGCAGTTTTCCTGCTGGTTGGCTTATATTGCCTGATTTTTTCGCTTTCCTCCGATGAGGGAGAAAAATCCGGTTCGAAGAGCCATCTGGTGTCACAGACCTGCGTGGAGATCGTGAATCAGGTTACGGGAAGAAAATGGACACAGGCTGTGAAAGCTCAGCTTGCCGATTATTATGAACATCCCATTCGAAAGCTTGCACATTTCTCAGAGTATTGCCTGATGGGAATTCTGCTGTTTGTCATCTGGAGCCAGTGGATCCCGAGAAACAAAGTCTTTTACCTCATGATCCTGTCCTGGGTCTTTTTGTCAGCCGGTCTGGATGAGATCCATCAGCTGTTTGTGGATGGCAGAGACGGCAACTTTTTTGATGTATTGATCGATACTCTGGGAGGAGCCTTTGGATTGTTTGTAAGTTTCCGACTTTCCCGGCTCTTCCGGCGACGAAGAGGCAAGTAGTACGATGTGAGGACTGTCATAAGGAGTTGTTATGATTACAGTAAAGGATATTGCCAGAATATGTAATGTATCGCCCGGTACGGTTTCCAATATCATAAACGGAAGGCCGAATGTCGGGGAGGAGACGAGAGAGCGGGTTTTGCGAGTGATTCAGGAGACCGGTTATCAGCCGAATTACTTTGCCTCCAGTATGCGAAAACAGAGTTCCAGAACCATCGGGATCATTGTGGAAGATTTAAAACAGTTTACAACAACGCCGATTGTTGTTACGATCATGGCCTATTGTGAAGAGATGGGGTACCGAACCATCATGTTAAATCTGCGGATGTATGACAGATGGAAGGACACCTGGTTTCAGGACGAAAAGATGCTTGCAAGTGTGTTGATTCCGGCTCTGAAGGAGGTCACTGCCATCCGGGTAGACGGACTGATCTATGTTGCAGGCCACGGACGGACTCTGAATTGTTTTCCTGAGGATTTCACGATTCCCACGGTCATTGCCTATGCGGCCTCGGGGAATGACCGTTATCCGTCGATATTGATCGATGATGAGAATGGCGGATACGATATGGGGAAATACCTGATCTCAAAGGGGCATACGAAAATCGGTGTGATTGCCGGGGTAAGGGACAACATGCACTCAGATAATCGCCTGGCGGGATTCCGGAGGGCGCTGTCTGATGCCGGTGTCATGTATCATCCGGAATGGACCTTTCACGGAACCTGGCTGCGGGAGTCCGGCTACATGCTGGCAGAGAAGGTGCTTGGCACCGGTGTGACCGCCATCTGGTGCATGAATGACCAAATGGCAGCAGGTGTCTATGATTATGTGTATGAATCGGGGATGGTGATAGGAAAAGATATCTCCATCGCCGGCTTCGACAATATGGAGAATGCTGAGTATATGTATCCCAGACTGACTACCAATGGACTTCCTCTTCGGAGAATTGGCCGTAAATCTGCGGAGACGATGATCCATATGCTGGAGGAAGACGGCTGGAGACCCGAGGAGATGAGAACCTGGATCCGCTGTCAGATGACCGAAGGAAACTCGGTGGCTGATATTCGTGAAAAAGGTGAGTCCTCTGCCGAAAGCGTATAAATATTCCCAATTATCAAAAAAAATCATCCTAAAAAAGTCCGGTGGAGTGATTCCATCGGACTTTTCTGTTGAAAATAGATTGCGGACGCGGCACACAGGAGCTATCCTACGAAATGTGTGTCTCTTATTTCTGATACACCGTGTACCCTTTGCTCCCAAGGATCGAGGCCGCCTTTTCAATGGATGCTTCCTCGTAGAACTCGATGCGCAGGACGCCGCCCTCATATTCCCGGTTGTGGACGATGCCGATGTTCTTGATGCTGATGGCATTCAGCGCAAGAATGGTTGCGATGGAGGCCAGTGCACCCGGCTCATCGGCGATATCGATGGTGATCACGTAGGAGCGCTTGATCGGACCGCTGGATGCATCGATAAAGGAATCCCGATAGATCCTGGCGCCATCGAAGAAGTCGTACAGGGAATCCGCATCCTTGCCGGTGAGTTCTTCATATACCTTGTGAAGAGACTCGATGTATCGCTTTAAGAGTGTGGCGATATTGTCCGTATTGGTCAGGCAGATCTGCTGCCACATGGCAGCGGAAGAGGAGGAGATCCGCGTGATGTCCTTAAATCCTCCGGCTGCGATCATTTTCATCAGACCATCCTCGTTGTCGCTGTCCCGCACCAGATTGACCAGGGAGGCGGACACGATGTGGGGCAGGTGGCTGATGGCCGCGGTGGCGTAGTCATGTGTCTCTTCATCCAGAATCAAAGGGATCGACCCCAGAGAGGTGACCAGTTCACGGTAGGCTGTGACCTTCTCGGCGGGAACAGACTTGGTGGGAGTCAGGATGTAGTAGGCGTTCTGCAGAAGCAGTGCTTTGGAGTTGATATAGCCCACCCGTTCGCTGCCTGCCATCGGGTGACCACCGATGAATTGTGCTTCCAACCCGGCCTCCCGCACTGTTTGGTGGATCTCGCTTTTCACGCTTCCCACATCGGTGATCAGACAGTCTCCGGATATGATTCTCTTTAAGGAAATCAGATTGGTGTCATTTTTCTGCACCGGAGCGCATAGGAAGATGATATCACAGTCTGCAAAGCTTCTGTCAATAGAGGGGACAGTTATGTCTGCCACTCCGTCCTTTGCCGCCAGGGAAAGGGTCTCGGCATTGATATCATATACAGTGATGACGGCATCCGGGTGTGTCTCGCGGATGGCTCTGGCGATGGAGCCCCCGATCAGTCCTAACCCGATAAACCCGAAGGTATGAAATGCATGCATGTTACTATCCTCTGTTTCGTAAGTTACCATTACTATAATGCTTTAACGTGCAAAAGTCAACGGATTCTTTTTGGCAATAGGGAAGAGAATCCGTCAAATTTCGAATCGTTGCTCAATTCACATTATTTTCGGCAAAAATGCAAAAAATTACTTGTGCAAAGCGCGATTATTTAGTAAAATAGACCCATAGGCAATGAGAGACCGAAAAGTTTACCGTCAATTTGCCTATATTACAGCTAATTGGAGGGAAGACATATGAAAGTTTACACAACTGACAAGATTCGTAACGTGGTATTATTGGGACACGGCGGCAGCGGAAAGACTAGTTTGGCAGAGTCCATGGCATACCTGTCCGGAATTACATCCAGAATGGGCAGAGTAGAAGACGGCAATACCATCAGCGATTACAGCAAGGAAGAGCAGAAGCGCCAGTTTTCCATTAACACCTCCGTGATTCCTATTGAATGGGACGGATACAAGATCAACATTATCGATACACCCGGTTACTTTGACTTCGTGGGAGAAGTAGAGGAGGCAATCAGTGCTGCCGGTGCGGCTATCATCGTTGTAAACGGTAAGGCAGGCATTGAGGTGGGTACTCTGAAGGCGTGGGAACTGTGTGAGAAATATAAACTGCCCAGAATCGTGTATGTTTCCAACATGGATGTGGACCATGCTTCCTTCCGTCAGGTAGTGGAGGACATGACTGCTGCCTTCGGAAATAAGATGGCACCTTTCAATCTGCCCATCCGAGAGAATGAGAAGTTTGTGGGATATGTCAATGTCATCACCGAGACCGGTAATCGCTGGCAGGGCAAGGAAGTGGTTCCCTGTGAGGTTCCTGATTACAATAAGGCGAACCTTGAGCAGTTCCGTGATACTCTGATGGAAGCGGTTGCTGAGACCAGTGAGGAGATGATGGAGAGATACTTCGGCGGTGAGACCTTCTCTGAGGCAGAGATCAGAGCAGCCCTTCGCACCAACGTCTGTGACTGCAGTATTTTCCCCATGACCATGGGTTCCAACGTTCTCTGTCAGGGCGTTTATACACTGCTTGACGATATTATCAAGTATTTCCCCAGCCCGGAGAACAGAAGTGTGGCCGGCATCAATATGAAGACCAGTGAGATCTATCATGCAGACTATGATTTCTCCAAGGCGAAATCCGCATATATCTGGAAGACCATCGTGGATCCTTTTATCGGAAAGTATTCCCTGATCAAGGTGAATTCCGGTGTGTTGAAGACCGACGACATCATCTACAATGTGGATAAGGACATCGAGGAGAAGATCGGTAAGCTCTACGTTCTTCAGGGCAACAAGCCCATCGAGGTTCCTGAGCTTCATGCAGGTGACATCGGCGCGTTGGCAAAGCTGACTGCTGCCAGAACCGGCAACAGCCTTTCCACCAGGACCACTACCATCAAATTCGGAAAGTTTGAGATCTCTACTCCTTATACATACATGAGATATAAGCCCAAGAACAAGGCGGATGTGGATAAGATCTCTCAGGCACTGCAGAAGATGGGGCATGAAGATCTGACCATGCGCACCGTGAACGATGCGGAGAATCGTCAGACATTGATCTATGGTATGGGAGATCAGCATCTGGATGTCATCGTCAGCAGATTGCTCTCCGAGTATAAGGTTGAGGTAGAACTTTCTGTGCCGAAGGTGGCATACAGAGAGACCATCAGGAAGACCTCCGACGTGGAATACAAGTATAAGAAGCAGTCCGGCGGTCACGGTCAGTACGGTCACGTAAAGATGCGGTTCAGTCCTGCCGAAGATATCGAGAAGCCTTACGAATTCGAGCAGGAGGTGGTTGGCGGTGCCGTTCCGAAAAACTACTTCCCCGCAGTGGAGAAGGGGCTTCAGGAATCCGTTCAGAAGGGACCTTTGGCTGCATATCCGGTAGTGGGCGTGAAGGCAGTTCTGTACGATGGCTCCTATCATCCCGTAGACTCCTCCGAGCAGGCATTTAAGATGGCGACCATCCAGGCCTTCAAGAAGGGCTTCATGGAAGCATCTCCTGTATTGCTGGAGCCTATCGCGAACCTGAAGGTTACCGTTCCCGATGCTTACACCGGTGATGTCATGGGTGATCTGAACAAGCGAAGAGGCCGTGTGCTGGGGATGAACCCTATCGCCGGCGGTAAACAGGTCATCGAGGCAGATATCCCGATGAGCTGCCTGTTCGGTTATTGCACAGACCTTCGCTCAATGACCGGAGGTCGCGGTGAGTATGCTTACGAGTTCGTTCGCTATGAGCAGGCTCCTTCCGATGTACAGCAGAAGGAGATCGCAGCAAGAGCAAGTAAGGTGGCTGAGAATAACACAGAAGAATAATCAGTCGACCGTAATATGAGATAACACGCAAGGGGGCAGACCGGTTTGGTATGCCCCCTTGTTTATCTAAGTGACCTTTTCACAGGCTGAGGAGGAAAGCTCTTGACAGTTTATCGAAAACAGATTACAATAATCTGCAGATATTGACTAGACGTTGATGAGGAGTAGTAGGAATAGGGATTTTTCAGAGAGTCGTCGGTTGGTGTGAGGCGACATTGAAGTATTCCGAACTGGCCTCGGAGTTCCTTGTGTGAAGCTTCCAAAGTGTGTAGTACAAGGCGGGTAACTTCCGTTAAAGGTTTCAAGTGCATGCGTTACGCATGAAGTAGAGTGGTACCACGGAAACACAGCCCTTTCGTCTCTATACGGACGAAAGGGCTAATTTATTTGTTGGAGGAGAAATTATGGCAGCACCGTATAACCACCATGAGGTGGAGACAAAGTGGCAGAAGATCTGGGATGATGAGAAAGCATTCAAAACTTCTGACGATTTTACCAAGCCCAAATACTATGCGCTGGTTGAGTTTCCTTATCCTTCGGGACAGGGACTTCACGTAGGTCACCCCAGACCCTACACCGCGCTGGATATCGTGGCGAGAAAGAGAAGAATGCAGGGATATAACGTTCTGTATCCCATGGGCTGGGATGCCTTCGGCCTTCCCACCGAGAACTATGCGATCAAGAATCATATCCATCCCAAGATGGTAACCAAGAACAACGTGGCACGTTTTAAAAACCAGCTTCACTCTCTGGGTTATTCCTTCGACTGGGACAGAGAGATCAATACCACTGATGTAGAGTACTATCACTGGACCCAGTGGATCTTCCTGAAGCTGTTCAACGCAGGGCTTGCTTATAAGAGCGAGATGCCTATCAACTGGTGTACCTCCTGTAAGGTAGGCCTGGCTAACGAGGAAGTGGTGAACGGCGTCTGTGAGCGCTGCGGTTCTGAGGTTGTCCGCAAGGTGAAGAGCCAGTGGATGCTGAAGATCACCGAGTATGCTGACAAGCTGATCGAGGGACTGGACAGCGTGGATTACATCGAGCGTGTCAAGGTCTCACAGAAGAACTGGATCGGTAAGTCTACCGGTGCGGAGGTGGATTTCACCCTGACCGGCAAGGAAGACAAGCTTCGCATTTACACCACCAGACCGGATACGCTGTTTGGTGCAACCTATATGGTTATCTCCCCGGAGCACCCCCTGATCGAGAAGTACAAGGATCAGATTGAAAACTACGACGCCTTGGTTGCTTACAGAGAGCAGGCGGCAAAGAAGTCTGACTTCGAGCGTACCGAACTGGCCAAGGATAAGACCGGCGTGCAGATCGAGGGCCTGACCGCTACCAATCCTGTCAACGGCAAGGAGATTCCCATCTGGATCTCCGACTATGTACTGATGACCTACGGTACCGGCGCCATCATGGCAGTTCCCGCCCATGACGAGAGAGACTGGGATTTCGCCAAGAAGTTCGGTCTTCCCATCATCGAGGTAGTAGCAGGCAGCCCTGTCAGTGTGCAGGACCAGGTGTTTACCGATGTAGCTACCGGGACGTTAGTCAATTCTGATTTCTTAAACGGTCTGTCCGTTGCAGAGGCAAAGGAGAAGATCATCGCTTTCCTGGAGGAGAAGGGCATTGGTCATAAGAAGACCAACTTCAAGCTTCGTGACTGGGTATTCTCCAGACAGCGTTACTGGGGTGAGCCGATTCCGATCATTCATTGTGACAAGTGCGGCTATGTGCCCTTGAAGGAGGAGGAGCTTCCTCTGCAGCTTCCCGAGGTAGAGTCCTACGAGCCTACCGACAACGGTGAGTCTCCTCTGGCGGCTATGGAGTCCTGGGTCAATGTGGCTTGTCCCTGCTGCGGTGGTCCTGCAAAGCGTGAGACCGACACTATGCCTCAGTGGGCAGGTTCCTCCTGGTACTTCCTGCGCTATACCGATCCTCACAACACCAAGGAGCTGGCAAGCAAGGAGGCTTTGAAGTACTGGCTTCCCGTAGACTGGTACAACGGCGGTATGGAGCATACCACACTGCATCTGTTGTATTCCAGATTCTGGCACAGATTCCTCTACGACGAGGGAGTGGTTCCCTGTCCCGAGCCTTACCAGAAGAGAACCAGCCATGGCATGATCTTAGGCTCCAATGGTGAGAAGATGTCCAAGTCCAGAGGAAATGTGGTGAATCCCGATGAGATCGTTACTGATTTCGGTGCGGATACCCTGAGAACCTATGAGATGTTTATCGGAGCCTTCGATGCGGCTGCTTCCTGGAGCGAGGACGGTGTCAAGGGCTGCCGTAAGTTCTTAGACAGAGTGTGGAAGCTGCAGGATATCGTGGTGGACGGAGACACCTACAGCGCTGATCTGGAGACCAAGATGCACCAGACCATCAAGAAGGTTTCCTCCGACTTTGAGAGTCTGAAATACAACACCGCGATCGCTGCGATGATGTCACTGATCAATGACTTCTACAAGAAGAACTCCGTCACGAAGGCTGAATACAAGACCCTGCTGACTCTGTTAAACCCTGTGGCTCCTCATATCACAGAAGAACTTTGGGCATTGGCAGGCTTTGAAGGCCGCCTCTATCAGGCGACATGGCCGGAGTACGATGAGGCAAAGACAGTGGAGAGCGTCATCGAGATCGCTGTTCAGGTCAACGGTAAGCTGAAATGTACCATCGCTGTTCCGAAGGACGTGGAGAAGGATGCTGCAATTGCTGCTGCCAAGGAAGCACTTGGCGACAAGCTCACCGGCAGCATTGTAAAAGAGATCTACGTTCCCGGCAGAATCGTAAATATCGTTGTAAAGTAAAGTGGAAGGAATGTGATAGAGATCTACATTCCCGACAGTATCGTGAAGATTTTTATCAAGTAATTTGGACGGAATACAATGAGGCTCCCGTAGAGCATACTGTGCTCAAAACGTGGAGCCTCAGCCTTTTTCACATTCAGGATCTTTCTTTGGACCCGGTTCTGGCCAGGATGGAGTCGATCTTTTGATTCTCTGCGGCACTGCTGTGGTTTCGTATGGCTGCGATGGCAGCCGTGATTTCGGCGGGAGAGAGAGTCAGGTGCTTACTCTGTCCCTGCTTTAACAGGGGGAGGATCGAGCTCATCATCTCTTTTTGGGTCTTTCCCTGGCCGGCCAGAAACATTGTCTGCAGAAACTCCAGCTTTTCTTTTGGAATGTCCGCAACCAGCGGATCCTCCATCCATTCCGGTACGTTGTTCATAGTAGCTACCTCCTATACTAATATCTTACTACATGCTTTTGCCCACTGCTTCCGATGTAGGACACAGGGGAACAGTGGTGTGGGGGTTAAAACAGGTTCATGCCCTGGAGAGCGGAAAACATTTCCATGGGGTCTCCGTTTCCGGAGAAAGCATCGGGGAACAGTTCCCGAAGCATCTGCAGCATCTCCATGGCATCCTGCATCTGCGCAATGCTTTGCAGCGTGTTTTTGATCTGATTGAGCTGCTGTTTTTCTTTGGGAGTGCTGAAGAGGAGCAGTTCATCCAGAAAGTCTATGGTTTCCGGGTTCCCTTTCGTGAAATCAGTCTGCAGGGGAGTGACCTCCGGAAAGGGTGGACGGGCATTTCCTGATTGTAATCGCCTTTCCAGATCGGAAACCTCCATCAGCTTGATGATGAGTGCAAACCGGCTCTGGAGGGTTACGGGAAGATGGGGGAGCAGGAGCTTGAATTTGCGTATGGAATCATTTGTTGCATAAGCGTCAAAGCATTTTATCTTCTCCTCCGCATTTTCGCCCATACTTTTCCTCCGGAGCCTTTCTTTTCACTATCTTATGTAGGACGACCTGTGGATATGAATGAAACGGTGTGGGGATGAGATCCCGGGTGCGACCTGCAAAGCGGGTTTGTGAAAAAAGGGTGCAGGGCGCGAAAAGAAACAGGCTCCCGAAGGAGCCTGCAGGTAGTAAAACCCTTTAGAATGTTAGCAGCCGCAGCCCCAGCCACAATTGTTGTTGCCGCAGAAGCAGGAGATCAACAGGATCCAGATCAGCCAACTGCAGGAATCGTTGCCGCCACAGCCGCATCCGCAGCCGTTTCCGCCAAAGAATCCACTACCGTTATTGCCGCAGCCGCAGAACAGAAGCAGGAGAATCCAGATGCAGCTGTTTCCTCCAAACATACAGTTGTTGTTGCAGTTGTTGGAACAACCGCAGGAATCATTGCAGCCACAGTTTGTAGCAGTCAAATCACTCATGGTATTTGCCTCCAAATAGTTTTTATGCTGTATAGTATGCCGGTAGGCCTGTCAATGTTTCCGGGAAAGTGACTGTTTTGAAATTGGGTCCCATGTTGCGGAAAACTTCGGATACGGTTGCAGAGAAACAGGTCGCTTCAGGTTGAGAGTCATTCCCGAAATGCCCCGGTCCACATATACTATCCTAAGGACCTGGGAGATGGTTGCCATGAATCGAGTGAGAAAGCAGGTAGGTTTGCGGGAGGACTGTCCCTACGATGGCAGGGGTGTGGTGGCTGCGGTTTTGGATACCGGAGTAGCCTCACATCCTGATCTGGAGGGACGAATCCTGTATTTCCATGACTTTGTTAATAATAGAAATGAGCAGTATGATGACAATGGGCATGGTACCCATGTGTGCGGGATTCTGGGCGGCAGCGGCAAAATGTCCAATGGAAAATATCGTGGAATGGCTTCCGGTGTGACCCTCATCGCAGGGAAGGTTTTGGACGGCAAGGGAGACGGCAAGTCTGAGGATCTGCTGAAGGGATTGGACTGGATTCTGGAGCTGACCGGACAGATCTCCATCCGCGTATTAAACCTGTCGGTTGGGGGAGGCGATCCGATTCCTGATGACAGATGGGAGCAGCTGCGTGACCGATTGAAAAAACTACAGGACAAAGGGATCCTGGTGGTATGCGCCGCGGGAAATAAAGGACCGGCACCGGGTACACTCTCCAGACTTGGAGGAAACGGCAATCTCCTTACGGTAGGGTGCCATGACGGAGACTTTCACAGTAAGAACCCGAAGCGCTGTGAGACTTACTCCGGCGCCGGCCTGCCCACAGGCTTCCCCAGAAAACCTGATCTGGTTGCCCCGGGGACATTGATCGTCTCCTGTAACGGAGCCTATGAAAGCAGTCCGTTCCGGAAACGCCTGCCCTATACGGCAAAAAGCGGTACATCCATGTCTGCGCCTATCGTTTCCGGGGCGGCAGCCTTACTTTTTCAGAAGGAACCTGACCTGACTGAGGAGGCATGCAGAAGAAAACTGATCTACTCCGCGTTGGACCTTCACCTGCCCTGGAATCGTCAGGGGTACGGAATGCTTCAGATGGGAAAGCTGCTGTGAGCGTTTTCCTTCCTCGCTGCCTTGTGAAATTGTGTTCCTCGTCTTACGACCTATGTGTCTGATTGCAGACACGCTCTCGCTTGGACCTCGGCGTAGCGGTACATAAGGGCCCAAAATACGTGCCCTAAGTACCGACGCCTCGCTACAGTCTGCAACAGACACATAGGTCGTAAGACGAGGAACACAAGTTTAAAAAGAAACTCACAAACGCCTCGCTCCAATATTTTTCAAAAACTGATTGACACTTCTCGTATAATTGTATACAATCATACGAGAAGTACAAGATGCATGAAAGTGAAGGTGGCATTATGAGAGAAAGTGAAACATTTCAGAATCGCCCTGTGACGATGAATGCAAATAATAATCTGCTGGAGATAGAAGAGCACATGTATATTTTGGATGACGTGGACAGACCTAACGTTTTCCGGAATATGTTTCCCTACTCTGAAATTCCCAAGATTCCTTTTAACGATCGTATCGTGCCCAAGTGCATGCCGAAGGATATCTGGATCACGGACACGACCTTCCGGGACGGGCAGCAGTCCAGAGCACCCTATTCCACAGAACAGATCGTGACGATCTTTGATTATCTGCACAAATTGGGCGGGCCTAACGGCATGATCCGTGCCAGCGAGTTCTTCCTCTACAGCAAGAAGGACAGAGACGCAGTATATAAGTGTATGGAGCGAGGCTACAAGTTCCCTGAGGTGACAAGCTGGATCCGTGCCAGCAAGGAAGACTTCAAGCTGGTAAAGGAGATCGGCATGAAGGAAACCGGAATTTTAGTCAGCTGCTCCGACTATCATATTTTCCTGAAGCTGAAGATGACAAGGAGACAGGCCTTGGACCACTACTTAAGTGTGATCAGAGAGTGTCTGGATGAGGGGATCAGTCCCAGATGTCATCTGGAGGATATTACCAGAGCCGATATCTACGGGTTTGTGGTTCCCTTCTGCTTAGAGTTGATGAAGCTGATGGAGGCGTACAAGATTCCCGTCAAGATTCGTGCCTGCGATACCATGGGATATGGTGTCAATTTTTCCGGCGCGGTGATTCCCCGAAGCGTTCAGGGTATCATCTACGCATTACATACCCATGCGGGCGTGCCCAGTGAACTCATTGAGTGGCACGGTCACAATGACTTCTACAAGGCAGTCAGCAATTCAACCACTGCCTGGTTATACGGTTGTTCAGGCATCAATACCTCACTGTTTGGCATTGGCGAGAGAACCGGCAATACGCCCCTGGAGGCGATGGTCTTCGAGTATGCTCAGCTGAAGGGTGACTTAAACGGTATGGATACCACGGTGATCACCGAGCTGGCAGAGTACTATGAGAAGGAGATCGGATACCAGATTCCGCCCAGAACCCCCTTCGTGGGAAGAAACTTTAATGTGACCAGAGCGGGTATTCACGCAGACGGTCTTCTGAAAAACGAGGAGATCTATAACATTTTCGATACGGAGAAATTTCTGAAGCGTCCTGTGCTGTGCGCGATCTCCAACACCTCGGGCCTGGCAGGAATTGCCCACTGGATCAATACCTATTATAAGCTTCGGGACGATCGTCAGGTGGACAAGACTTCTGAACTGGTCAGAGAGGTCAAGAAGTGGGTGGATGATGAGTATGCAGGCGGAAGAGTGACTGTCCTGACGGACGAGGAGATCATCGCCTGCATCAACAGAGTTTGTCTGGAAAAGAATATTTCCATTGGGTAATGAGGGGATAGCGAATGGGTAGTTATGATGTAAAACAGGAGGTTACGGACAAGTATTCTCTTCGGGGCCGCGTGTTTCATAAACTCCGTGAGGACATTTTAAGCGGAAAGTATGAAGAACACGAGGAGTTAAAAGAGGTTGCCATCAGCGAAGAGATGGGTGTCAGTCGTACTCCGGTGCGTGAGGCTTTCAGACAGTTGGAACTGGAGGGGCTGATCCAGATCATTCCCAACAAGGGAGCGTATGTCACCGGTATCACAGAGAAGGATGTGAAGGATATCTATATCATCCGGTCTCTTCTGGAAGGGTTATGTGCCCGCTGGGCCACCGAACATATCACGCCGGAGCAGATGGAGGAGATGGAAGAAAATGTATATCTGGCGGAGTTCCATGCAGCTAAGGGACACTTAGAGCAGCTGGCGGAGCTGGACAATCGTTTTCACGACATTCTGTACGAGGCCTGTGACAGCAAGATCCTGGAGCATCAGCTGAAGGATTTTCATCAGTACGTGCTCAGAGTCCGCAAGAAGACGCTTTCCAATGCCAATCGTGGCCCCAAATCCAATGAGGAGCATGCCCGCATTATGGAGGCGATCAAGAATAAGGATGCAGATCTTGCAGAAAGTCTGGCCCATCAGCATATGATCAATGCATACGACAATATGGTTAAAAACGGTCTTCATGAGGCCTATGAAAAGGAGAAAAAGAATAATGAGTGATTTCAAGAAGATTCAGATGACGACCCCTTTGGTAGAGATGGACGGAGATGAGATGACCAGGATCCTCTGGCAGATGATCAAGGACGAGTTGCTGCTTCCCTTTGTAGATCTGAAGACAGAGTACTATGATCTCGGTCTGGAGCACAGAAATGCCACCGATGATCAGGTGACCGTAGACAGTGCCAACGCAACCTTAAAGTACGGCGTTGCCGTGAAGTGTGCAACCATCACTCCCAACGGTGCCAGAATGAAGGAGTATGACTTAAAGGAGATGTGGAAGAGCCCGAACGGTACCATTCGTGCGATTTTGGACGGTACTGTATTCCGTGCACCCATCCTGGTAAAGGGCATCGTTCCTTATGTAAAGAACTGGACCAAACCCATCACCATCGCCCGTCATGCCTACGGTGATGTCTACAAGAACACAGAGATCAAGGTTCCCGGTGCCGGAAAGGCTGAGCTGGTATTCACTGCCGAGGACGGAACCGAGATCCGTGAGACCATTCATAACTTTGACGGGGCAGGCATCATTCAGGGAATCCACAATACCGAGAAGTCTATCTCAAGCTTTGCCAGAGCATGTTTCTCTTATGCGGTAGATACGAAGCAGGATCTGTGGTTCTCCACTAAGGATACCATTTCCAAGAAGTATGACCACACCTTCAAGGATATCTTCCAGGAGATCTACGACAACGAGTACAAGGAGAAGTTCGAGGAGCTGGGGATCGAGTATTTCTACACCCTGATCGACGATGCTGTTGCAAGAGTGATCCGTTCTGAGGGTGGTTTCATCTGGGCATGTAAAAACTACGACGGAGACGTAATGTCTGATATGGTGGCTACCGCTTACGGCGATCTGTCCATGATGACCAGCGTGCTGGTTTCTCCAAGCGGTGTGTACGAGTATGAGGCTGCGCACGGTACGGTACAGCGCCACTATTATAAGCATCTGAAAGGAGAGGAGACCTCTACCAACTCCATCGCAACCATCTTCGCATGGACCGGCGCGCTGAACAAGCGAGGTGAGCTGGATGGAAACGAGCAGCTCTGTGCGTTCGCAAAGAAGCTGGAGCAGGCTTGTATCAAGACCGTGGAAGACGGCAAGATGACAAAGAGCCTGTCTCTGATCTCTACCTGTGAGCATCCTGTGATCTTAAACAGCCTTGACTTCATCCGGGCGATTCGTGAAACTTTAGAAACTTTGCTCTAATCATTGACATTATTTTAACAACTTGTTAAAATTGTGATATGATTTGAAAGCGAGGACTTTAGAAGTGGAAGAGAAAGAAATTTCGCAAGCCGTGATCGGACGTTTGCCCAGATATTTCCGTTATTTAGGGGAACTGAAGGATGATGGCATCGAGAGGATTTCATCTCAGGATTTGAGTGAGTTGATGCATGTGACTGCATCACAGATTCGACAGGATTTTAATAATTTTGGCGGATTTGGACAGCAGGGTTATGGCTATAACGTCAGTTTCTTATATGACGAGATCGGCAAGATCCTTGGTCTGGACCAGACCCACAGCTTCATCATCGTGGGAGCCGGTAATCTGGGACAGGCACTTGGAAATTATATGAATTTTGAGCGAAGAGGGTTTCTTTTCAAAGGAATTTTCGATCAGAATCCGGAGCTGGTCGGCAAACCGGTTCGTGGGATTCCCATTCGCCCCATGGAGGAGCTGGAGCAGTTTGTGAAGGACAACGGGATCGAGATCGCTGTGTTGACCATTCCCAAGGCGGCAGCAGTCTCGGTGGCGGAGAAATTGGTTCCCGCCGGTATTCAGGCGATCTGGAATTTTGCACATGTGGATCTGAATGTGCCTGCCGGTGTCCAGGTGGAGAATGTCCATCTGTCGGACAGTCTGATGAAGCTGTCCTACAATATCAGTCGCTATCGTCAGGAGAATAGCTAAGATAAGGAATGAAGGAAAATATTGGAAGGCTGTTGTCCCAATCAGACAACAGTCTTTTGCTCTTTAGTGGAGGAGGAAGCAATGCTTGAATCTATCGTAACGGCACAGGAGATGAAACAGTATGACTATGCAACTATCCATGAGATCGGAATACCGTCTGCCGTGCTGATGGAGCGGGCAGCGTTGTCTGTTGCAGACCGCATCAGGCAGGTGATACCTGATCACGAGGAGGCTGTAACAGTGTTGGTGGCAGCCGGCATTGGCAACAATGGAGGAGACGGATTGGCCATAGCGCGCCTGCTGGCAGAACAGGGTCACCATGTAGAGGTGTGGATCGTGGGGGATGCCGGAAAAGGTTCCGCGGATTTTTCCGGACAGCTCTCCATCTTGAAACATTACTCGGTGATTTTTTGTGATAAACCCGGCTCTGGTGAATATACTATTATAGTCGATGCACTGTTCGGCGTGGGATTGTCCAGAGAAGTCACAGGTCCTTATCTGGAGGCTGTTGAGACCATCAATTCCCTGAAGGGGTATGTCATCGCAGTGGACCTGCCAAGCGGCATTGACTCCGACAAAGGACAGGTGCTTGGTGCTGCTGTCCGGGCGGACGAGACCGTGACCTTTGAATACAGAAAACGGGGATTGGTTTTCTTCCCGGGGGCTTCCTACGCCGGCCGCGTTACAGTGGCCGGAATCGGTATTCGTCCGGTGGGAGAGTCCGGGTTGTTTGCATACACCGGTTCCTGCAGAGATTGGATGCCAGCCAGGGCTGCGGATGGCAATAAGGGTACGTTTGGAAAGGTCCTTCTGGTGGCAGGCAGTCCCAATATGGCCGGCGCAGCCATCCTTTCTGCCCAGGCCGCTTATCGGACCGGCGGGGGAATGGTGAAGGTCATTTCCAGCGAGGAAAACCGGATACCCATCCATGTATCTGTGCCGGAGGCATTGTTCGGAACGGCGGAGAATCTGATGGAATCTCTCGACTGGGCGGATGTGATTGCCATCGGTTCCGGACTGGGTCAGAGCCGGTGGGCATTTCGGATGCTGACCGCGGTGATCGACTATGGCAAAAAAAAGTTACTTCTTGATGCGGATGCATTGAATCTTTTGGCAGAAAATGATACCCTAAAGGAAGCATTGACCTGTCAGGCAAAGGCAGGGCGGGGCATTGTGATCACCCCTCATCCCGGGGAGCTTTCCAGATGGACGGGTAAGTCTGTGAAGGAGCTGAAAAAGGATCTGTGTCAGGCCGCAAGGGTATGCAGCGCGGCGCTGGGCGGTGTGGTGGTGGCGAAGGACGCCAGAACAGTGGTTTCCTGTGCCGGCCCCAGAGATTATGTGAATCTTTCCGGCAACAGCGGACTTGCCACAGCAGGAAGCGGAGATGTGCTCACGGGAATTATCGCCGCCCTGATGGCGCAGGAATCGGATCTGTTCCGGGCAGCCTGCACAGGCTGTTATCTCCACGGTAAGGCGGCAGAGAAGGCGGCCTTGGAGCTTGGAGAGCGGAGCCTGATTCCGGGGGATATCCCGAAGGCTTTACAGGAAGACGAATGGTAAGAGAAAGGCTTGAACATCATGCAGAAAATAGAGAAGATACCGGAATATTGCAGTCGGGGCTACGCAGAGGTTGATCTGGATGCCATTGTGAGCAACCTGTGCAACATGAAGACTGTGATCGATGAAAGGACACAAATGATCGGAGTGATCAAGACGGATGCTTACGGACATGGAAGCGTACCCATTGCCCAGGCATCCGAGGAACTGGATTTTATGTGGGGATTTGCCGTGGCCACTCCGGAGGAAGCAATGCTGCTTCGAAAAGAAGGAATCCGAAAACCGATTTTGATCCTGGGATATTCCTTCCCCTATTGTTATGAGATGCTGGCTCTGGAAGAGATTCGTCCCTGTGTGTTTCGGGAGGACAGTCTGCCCCTTCTTCAGGAGGCGGCTAAGAAGACGGGCCGGGTGATCAAGGTACATATCAAAGCAGATACCGGTATGGGACGTATCGGTATTACCCCCGATGAAAAAGGACTTGCCTTTTTTGAGAAAGTACTTTCCTATGAAAACATCGAAATAGAAGGATTGTTCACCCACTTTGCCAGAGCCGATGAGACCGACAAGACCAGTGCCAGAGAGCAGCTTGCGCGCTTTCTGCAGTTCGGGGAACTGGCAGAGAAGCGGTTTGGCATTCACATTCCCCTGAAGCACTGTTCCAACAGCGCAGGGATCCTGGAACTTCCGGAGGCCAACCTGGATCTGGTGAGAGCCGGAGTTACCATGTATGGACTGTATCCTTCCGAGGAGGTTGGCAGAGAGACGGTTTCTCTGACACCGGCGCTGTCTCTCTACAGTCATATCGTCTTTATCAAGACGGTTCCTGCGGGTCAGCCCATCAGCTACGGAGGAACCTATGTGACTGAAAAAGAAATTCGCGTGGCGACCGTTCCCATGGGCTATGGTGACGGGTATCCCAGAAGTCTGTCCAACAAGGGCTGTGTGCTGATCGGCGGAAAGCGGGCTCCTATTTTGGGCCGGGTCTGCATGGATCAGTTTATGGTGGACGTGACGGATATCCCTGAGGCCAAGGAAGGCGACCGGGTGGTGCTTCTTGGTTTCGATGGGGAGGAACATCTGAGTGCAGAGGAGCTGGGCGAAGAGTCCGGCAGATTTAATTATGAACTTGTCTGTGATTTTGGAAAGAGAATTCCAAGAATTTACACGAGACAGGGCGATATTATTCTGGAGTAAGGTGGCTTTGGCGCAGTTTCTTTTTGAAATGTGACCCTGCATGTATAGATCAGCCTGAATCGGAAATACTTTCCCCTGAAAACAGTATTGCAGGAGGGGAAATGAGACGAGGAGATATCTATTATGCGGATCTTAGGCCCGTGATCGGGTCGGAGCAGGGTGGTATCAGACCGGTATTGATCATTCAGAACGATGTGGGGAACAAACACTCTCCTACCGTGATCGTGGCTGCCATCACCAGCAAAATGAACAAGGCAAAGCTGCCCACTCATATTGAGCTGCATGCCTGTCTGTACGATCTGGATAAGGACTCGGTGATCTTGCTGGAGCAGTTACGGACTCTGGATAAGAAACGCCTGAAGGATAAGATCTGTCATCTGGACGGCAGTGCAATGCTTCGGGTGGACAGCGCACTGAAGATCAGTCTTGGGCTGGATACATAATGCTTAAGCCCTTGACGGAAGAAATACGAAGATGATATAGTAAAGTACCGAATGATTTGAAATTTTAAGGATACAAAAGGAGTAATTACATGGACGGCGAGGTCGGACCTACCACAGGTTTATTTGGGTTGTTGTTGATTCTGGTTGTGGATTTCATATTGTATGGCTTCGGAGCTGCCCTGCAGGCACTTGGGGAAGCGGAAGTAGAGAAGCAGGCAGAGGAGGAAAAGGACGGTAAGTCTCAGCTCTTAGTTGCCATTCTGGAGAAGGTGCAGGGGTTTGTAAATACGCTGCAGCTGATCGTATCTCTGAATCATGTGATACTTGGCTGCATCTGCATCAGTCTGTTTCACAGTCTGCTTGCACCGGAGTCCGTCCTGCTTCAGTTTTATGGCAGGTATCTGGAGAAGGTTCCCCTCCCGGTGTTTGACGGGGCTGTGTGCGCATTGCTTTTCGTGGGAATGCTCTATCTGATCCTGACCTTTGGAGTCCTTCTCCCGAAGAAGATCGCGGGCAGATACCCGCAGAAATGGGCTTATCTGTTTGTCAAACCGGTAGTCTTTCTGATGAAGCTGTTCAAACCCTTTACAGCCCTTGTATCCGGAACGGTGGCACTGTTGCTTCGCCTGTTTGGCATCAGGGACAAAGGCGGAGAGGATGATGTGACGGAGGAAGAGATCATCAGTATCGTCCAGGATGGTTACGAACAGGGCGTGCTGGAGGAGACCTCTGCGCAGATGATCTCCAACATCATTGAGTTTGTGGATAAGGAATGTAAGGATATCTGTACCAATCGAAGCCAGATCGTGGGTATCCCCGCGGATACCACCCTGAGGGAGGCCATTGATCTGATGCTGGCGGAGCCATATTCCAGATACCCGGTCTATGTGGATAATATCGACCATATCGTTGGGGTATTGTATTTGAGGGATGCCTACAGACTGGCAAGAAATCCTGAACTTTGCAATAAGCAGATCCGAAGGATCAAGGGGCTGCTGCGTGCCCCCTTCTTTATTCCTCAGACCAAGAATATCGACGAACTGTTCCGGGAGATGCAGGCCAAGAAGATTCAGATGGCCATTGTGGTGGATGAATACGGACAGACCGACGGTCTGGTTGCCATGGAGGATATTTTGGAGGAGATCGTGGGCAATATTATGGATGAATATGATGTGGAAGGCCACGAACATATTGAAAAGACAGGAAATGATGAGTACCTGATGGATGGTCTGACGCCTTTGGAGGAACTGGAGAAGACCTTTGGCCTTTCCTTTGAAGGGGAGCCCTTTGAGACACTGAACGGTTTTATGACCTCCAGGCTTGACCGGATCCCGATGCCCGGCGATGATTTTGCTGTGGATTATCAGGGCTATAACTTTAAGATCTGCGGTGTGGAGAACAAGGTGATCACTACCGTCCGTCTGAAGAAATTACCGGCGCCTGTGGAGAAACCTGCCGAAGAATAAATTTTCCTTGATGAATGAGGGAAAAGGTGGTATAATTATCGGTGGCTTGTTTCCGACAGATATTTGTCGGACCAAAGAGAAAGAACACATAGCAGATGATAAAGGAGAAGATGTATGTCAGGACATTCTAAATTTGCGAACATTAAGCATAAAAAAGAAAAGAACGATGCAGCGAAGGGTAAGATTTTTACCATTATCGGAAGAGAGATCGCAGTAGCAGTAAAGGAAGGCGGTCCCGATCCTTCCAACAACTTTAAGCTGGCTACCGTTATTGCAAAGGCGAAGGCCAACAACATGCCCAACGATACCATCGAGAGAGGGATCAAGAAGGCCGCCGGAGATGTGACCGGTGTGAACTATGAGTATATTACCTACGAGGGATATGGTCCCAGCGGAATCGCTATCATCGTAGATACGCTGACAGATAACAAGAATCGTACCGCTGCAAATGTGAGAAGCGCTTTTACCAAGGGACAGGGCAATGTGGGTACCCCCGGCTGTGTATCCTTCATGTTTGACAAGAAGGGTCAGATCATCATCGACAAGGAAGAGTGTGATCTGGATGCGGACGATCTGATGATGACGGCACTGGATGCAGGTGCGGAGGACTTTGCGGAAGAGGAAGACTGCTTTGAGGTATACACTGACCCGGACAGCTTTGAGGAGGTTCGCGCAGCGCTGGAGGCAGCAGGTATCCCGATGCTGAGCGCCGAGGTTACCATGATTCCCCAGAATTATGTGGAGCTTACCGACGAGACCGCTATCAAGAATCTGCAGAGAACCCTTGATCTTCTGGAGGAGGATGACGACGTTCAGGCTGTTTACCACAACTGGGACGAGTAGTATTTCTTTCAGGCATAAATGACCGTACAGGCACCACCTTTTGCAGGGTGGTGCTTTGAGTATCTTTGGTTTTCACGATAAGAAGAGGAAGAAGCATGGATAGATTGGCAATTGTTGTACCCTGTTATAATGAGGAGGAGGTCTTAAAGATCTCTTCGGAGGCTCTGCGCGGTGTTTTGAATACCTGTATTGAAAAGGGAAAGATCTCCCCGGACAGCTTTGTCCTGTTTGTCAATGACGGAAGCAAAGACCGTACCTGGGAACTGATCGAGGCAGAGCATGCGCTTTATCCCCGTCAGATCTTCGGCTGTAAGCTTGCCGGGAATGTGGGGCATCAGTACGCACTGACCGCGGGACTTCTGACGGCCAAGGATCTGGCTGATGTGACGGTGTCTATCGATGCGGATCTGCAGGATGATGTGAATGTCATCGAGGAGATGGTGGACAAGTTCCATGAGGGCAAGGATATCGTCTATGGCGTCCGGAAGGAGCGTAAGACCGATACCTTCTTCAAGCGTACTACCGCACAGGGCTTTTATAAGGTCATGGCCATGATGGGAGTGAAGACGGTCTATAATCATGCGGACTTTCGGCTGATGTCCAAGCGTGCGGTGGAGCAGTTTGCAAAGTATGAGGAGACAAATCTCTTTATCAGAGGGCTGGTCCCTCTGATCGGTTACGAGACCGACTGTGTATACTATGACAGAAAAGAGAGAGTGGCCGGTGAGTCCAAGTATCCCTTAAAAAAGATGCTTTCCCTTGCCTTCAACGGGATCTCTTCTTTTAGCGTTAAGCCCATCAATTTCATCGTGGGGCTGGGAATTTTTATCGTATTTGCGGCATTCGCGGCGCTGATCTACGCACTGATTTCCTATTTCAGCGGACATGTGGTGCCGGGCTGGACTTCCCTGATCGTTTCCGTGTGGTTCCTGGGCGGACTGCAGCTGGTGGCAATCGGTCTGGTGGGACAATACATCGGTAAGATCTATCTGGAAGTGAAGCACAGACCCAGATACAACATTGAGAAACTTTTGACCGACGAGGAAGAATAGGTGAGAACGATGACTTGGAAAAAGAAAGTGATTGGATATCCCTTTTGGTTTGTGACGGTGCTTATCGGACTGGCAGGTCTTTTCCTTCTGGGAGACTCCTTTGACAGTGTGTTTCACTGCACAAGATTGTTTGCTATCGTGCCCTATGTGGGGGTGAGTCTTCTGGCGGGTGTGGTGACAGTCCTTGTATGGAAATGCTTTCCGAACCTATCGTTACTTGATTTTGAGAGAAAGCATCAGAAGGTCTATTTTTTGTTGGCGCTGTTGCTTGTGGGGATGGGAATTTTCCTTCGCTTACAGCTTGTGGAGAGCGCAGAGCTCTCCAATTCTTACATAGAGAGTGCGGCTATCTTGCGGGGAACCGGAGTGCCCGCCTGTACCGGGGGAGCAGAGTATTTATACACCTGGTTTCTGCACAAAGTGTTTTTCCTGTTTGGCAATCTGCCCATAGCGGGAATCTATGCCCAGCTGGTGCTGCAGCTTTTGTCCCTGTGTCTGGTGTGCATGGCCATTGCACATCTTTCCGGAAGTACTGCCGGGGTACTTTCCCTGGCGCTGACCATGCTGCCTCCCGCATACTGCCAAGGGGCGGTGGTTCTTTCGCCGGAGGCTCTGTATTTCCTTGTATGGGCCCTGGGATTTTTTGTGATCTCCAGGAAAAAGCTTTGGGATCTGCGGGGCATATGGTATGCGGAGTCGATTGTGATCCTGTCCATTGCCTGTGCCTTGGATGGGGCGGGCTTTCTGCTATTTCCCATCTTTTTGGCTGTCATTTGCGCTTCTGAGGAGAAGAAAACCTGGAAGAGACTGTTACTGGAAAGCATTCTGGGAGTGCTTGGCGTGGCGGTTGGTTTTTTGATCTGCTGTCTTATCGGCGCCTACGCTTCACGGATGTCTCTGGGAGAGTTCTTTACAGAATATTGGATGGTACTGGGGCAGCAGGTTCGGATGATTCCCTGGACTCCCGGAACCCTTTATGATTGGATAGCGGGCTGTGTGGCGGTGTTTGGAATCCTTCTGGGTGTGTTTGGATATTTTCGGGATAAGGAGCAGGAGTATCTGCTGCCGGCAGCTGTCCCATGCCTTTGCTATGCAGTGGTCTCCCTGTTTGGGGGATTTGGTGAGGCGGTATCCGGGGAACTGCTTCCGACAGCCCTGTGCCTAAACCTTTTTGGTGCCGGAATCCTGACAGCCTTCGGAAAGGCGGAGAACAGAAAGGCACTGGTACAGACCGCTCATGTATCTGAGACTTCGGAAGAACAGAAGGAGGAACCCGGTCCGGTGGGAACGCAGGAGCCGGTGGAGGAGTTGGAGCAGACGAAAGAGGAGCTTGTAACAACTCCTGTTGCTGAGATGGCAGAGGACCCTCCGAAGGAAGAAAAGCAAGATGAGGAAACGCAGACACCCGGTGCTTTGGAAGTGAAATTCCCGGAGGTGGAACTGTTGGAGAGCCCCTTGCCCCTTCCGAAAAAGCATGTGAAAAAGGCAGTTGATTTCGCCATTGATACCCCCGAAGATGATGATTATGATTATCCGGTGGCGGAAGATGACGATTATGATGTTTAACTTCTTTGCTTTTGAATGATTTTGGAAAAAACGGACACACTGATGGTACAGAGCATCCTGATAAGGGATGCTCTTTTCGATTTCATCACAATCGCCGGGACCTGGCAAAAAGAAGCAAGGAGTGTGTTTATGAGCAAGGAAAAAGAAAAGAATAAGGAAAATATTGAGGCGGAGCAGCTGGCTGATGACAGGATCAGGGAATCCGGTCAGGTGACGCTTACGGATCACGGAGACGGTAATATCCACCTGATCTCTATCATCGGAGAGATCGAAGGGCACGAGAATCTTGGGGGAAACAGCAAAACTACCAAGTATGAGCACATTCTGCCCAGCCTTGCGGCCATCGAGGACAGTAAAAAGATTCAGGGCGTGCTGGTGATCCTAAATACCATGGGCGGAGATGTGGAGGCAGGGCTTGCCATCGCAGAGATGATCGCATCCTTAAGCAAACCTTCCGTGTCGCTTGTGCTGGGAGGCAGCCATAGTATCGGAGTTCCCATTGCGGTGAGTACGGATTATTCCCTGATCGTCCCCACAGGAACGATGGTGATCCATCCGGTGAGGATGAACGGTACGGTCATCGGCGTCAAGCAGACCTATGATTACTTTCAGTCCATGCAGGATCGGATCACCGGGTTCGTCAGTGACCATTGCGACATTACCAAGAAGGAACTGGAGAAGCTGATGACGCACACAGGAATGCTGACAAAGGATGTAGGGACCATCCTGGTGGGACAGGAGGCGGTAGACTGCGGTATCATCGATGAGGTGGGCGGAATCTCCGATGCCATCCGGAAGCTTCGCAAGCTGATGAAACGTAAGGAGGAAGCATAGTAGGCTGAATGGTTTCCTGCATTTGCTTCATTTTTGGTAATGACAAATGCGGAAAAAAATGATATACTTGTACGGATAGAGTAATACAGATAAAAGAGGTACATTTGAATGGCAGACACATCAGGTAAGAAACCATCTGCTTCAAGAAATGGAAGTACACAAAAAAATACACAGAAGAGAACGACGCAGAGAAGTAATACGAGAAATTATTCCACGGACAATAGAAGAACCAACGGCAAAAAGCGTAATGTCAGCAAACAGGATTCCGCCCTATACTCAGAGATAGGGTTAATTGTGTTGCTTGTCTTTATGCTTTTTCTGTTTTTCTGTAATCTTGGGCTGATCGGTCCCTTCGGCAATACGATCAGAGGGGTGCTGTTCGGTCTGTTTGGATTGCCTGCTTATGTGGTTCCCATTTTGTTCTTTATTGCAATCGCCTACTGGTATGGCACCGGCGGCGACGGTGTGGCGGTCCGCAAGATCATTGCGGGAGCATTATTATATGTCTGTGCCGGAATCGTATGCGATCTGGCGGCGAAGATCTCATCCTCAATGGAGACTTATGGAGTGAAGGAGATGTATCAGACCTGCAGTACCCTTCGTAAGGGCGGCGGTGTGATTGCCGGCAGCGTCTGCTATTTCCTTTATCATTATTTGGACACCGTGGGAACGGTACTGATGGTGATCCTGTTTTCCATCATCGGTCTGATTCTGCTCACCGAGAGATCCTTTCTGGAAATGGTTAGAGAGCAGGGGCACCGGGTCCGCGAGTTTACCAGGGAGGATGCAGAGTATCGCAGAGAGCAGGCTGAACTTCGAAGGATGGAGCGAGAAGAGCAGAGAGCAAAGGACGAGACCCTTGCAATGGAGCGAAGAAGGGCTCGTGAAGAGGCTGCAGCCCATGCGGCGGAAGTCGGACGAGACACCCGCTCGGCCAAAGAGGCGCGGGAGGACCAGCGCAGAATGAAGTCGGAGCAGAAGGAAGCGGAGAAGACGCTTCGTATGGACCGCAGGGTCAGCGGTGTCATGGACAATCCGTTGGTGACCAGGCCGGAGCCGGCAGCCGGTAAGAAAAAACTATCCGATATGCATGAGATCATGCTGGTGGAGGATGGGGAGGATTCCGTGGAGGAATATCCCATGGAGGAGTATCCGCAGGAGTCTGTGAAGCCTACCCTTACGAAGCAGCCGGCACCGGCCAAAGAACAACCCGCAGCACCGACTGTTGATTTTGACAAGGTGAGAATCCGTGGCGTGCACCAGATGACAATGGGCGAGGTAGAAAAAGAGGAGGAAGCTCCCGAACCGGTGATTCCGGTCATACCTGCGGCTCCTGTCAGACCTGCAGCTTCCGCTGTCGGATCTGTACCCGGGAGTGACATCCGGATCCACAAGGAAGGCGTGAAGGAGCCTGTGTCTCCTGCAGCCGGAGAGAAGCCGAAGGCTGTGATTCCTCCTTCGGGAATGGAGAAGGAGATCGCCCAGGCGGAGAAGAAGGTTCCCCAGAAGTATATTTTCCCTCCTCTGTCCAGATTACAGAAGGGGGTCGCAAGCAATGTGGATACGACGGAGGAACTGAAGGAGACAGCCCTTCGTCTGCAGCAGACCCTGAATACATTTGGGGTACGTGTGACCATTACCGACATCAGCCAGGGTCCCAGTGTTACCAGATATGAGCTTCAGCCGGAGCAGGGCGTGAAGGTTTCCAAGATCGTGGGACTCTCCGACGATATCAAGCTGAATCTGGCGGCTACCGACATTCGTATTGAGGCACCGATACCCGGCAAGGCGGCCATCGGTATCGAGGTTCCCAACAAGGAGAATATGCCCGTGGCTTTAAGAGACCTGTTGGAGACCAAGGAGTTTCGAGAGTTTCCTTCCAATCTGGCTTTTGCGGTTGGCAAGGATATAGCGGGGCAGGTAGTGGTGACTGATATTGCGAAGATGCCGCATATGCTGATTGCGGGCGCCACCGGCTCCGGCAAATCAGTCTGCATCAACACCATCATCATGAGTATTCTCTACAAGGCCCATCCCGATGATGTGAAGCTGATCATGATCGACCCGAAGGTGGTGGAGCTAAGTGTATACAACGGCATTCCTCATCTGCTGATCCCGGTTGTGACGGATCCCAAGAAGGCTTCCGCCGCCCTGCATTGGGGCGTGTCGGAGATGGAGGACAGATATCGTAAATTTGCGGATTACAATGTCCGTGACTTAAAGGGTTACAATAAAAAGATCGAATCCCTGCAGGAGAGTGGGGATCCGGATTGTCCCGCCAAGCTTCCCCAGATCGTGATCATTGTAGACGAGCTTGCAGATCTGATGATGGTTTGTTCGGGCGAAGTGGAGGAATCCATCTGCCGTCTGGCGCAGCTGGCACGTGCAGCGGGGATCCATCTGATCATTGCCACCCAGCGACCCAGCGTGGATGTCATCACCGGTCTGATCAAGACCAATATGCCCAGCCGTGTGGCGTTCTCAGTGGCCAGCGGTGTGGATTCCAGAACGATTCTGGATATGAATGGAGCAGAGAAGCTGTTAGGTAAGGGAGACATGCTGTTCTATCCACAGGGGTATTCCAAACCCGCCAGAATTCAAGGCGCCTTCGTATCTGACAAGGAAGTATCGGATGTGGTGGATTTCCTGAAGAATCAGACCTTGGGAAATGTCTATGCCGAAGACATTCAGGCAAAGATCAATTCCGGAGCCGTCGGCGGAGGAAGCACCGGATCAGAGACCGAATCGGAGCTGGATGAACTGTTTGAGAAGGCAGGCCGCTTTATTATTGAGAAGGACAAAGCCTCCATCGGTATGCTTCAGAGAGTGCTGAAGATCGGCTTTAACCGGGCTGCAAGAATCATGGATCAGCTCTGTGAATATGGCGTAGTGGGTGAGGAAGAGGGTACCAAGCCCAGAAAGATCCTGATGAGTCCCGAACAGTTTGAGCAATTGCTGGAAGAAGTACTGTAGGAACCTGCCTGCAAATAAATAGGAAACGGAGAGTAAGACAGTGAAGACAGATATTGAAATCGCACAGGAGGCTGTGCTGGAACCCATCGGTAAGGTGGCTGCAAGCATCGGAATCGATGAAGATGCCCTGGAGTATTACGGAAAGTATAAGGCAAAGCTGTCCGATGAGTTTTTGAAAAGCATAGAGGACAGACCGGACGGCAAACTGATTCTTGTGACAGCCATCAACCCGACTCCCGCCGGAGAGGGTAAGACCACGACCAGTGTAGGTCTGGGTGAGGCTTTCGGAAAGCTTGGCAAGAAGGCGGTGATCGCTCTGCGGGAGCCCTCTTTGGGACCGTGCTTTGGCATTAAGGGTGGAGCTGCGGGCGGCGGCTACGCTCAGGTAGTTCCCATGGAGGACTTAAACCTTCATTTTACCGGTGATTTTCATGCGATTACCTCTGCAAATAACCTGCTGGCCGCACTGCTGGACAATCACATTCAGCAGGGCAACGAGCTTCGCATTGATACCAGACAGATCGTCTGGAAGCGCTGTCTGGATATGAACGACAGAGTGCTTCGAAATATTGTGGTTGGTCTGGGAAGCAAGATGGATGGCTTCGTCAGAGAGGATCATTTCGTGATCACCGTTGCCAGTGAGATCATGGCGATTCTCTGTCTGGCAAGGGATATGCAGGATCTGAAGGAACGCTTGTCCAGAATTATCGTGGCTTACGACCTGGACGGTGCACCCGTCACTGCGGGAGATCTGAACGCGGTGGGCGCCATGGCAGCACTGTTGAAGGATGCGCTGAAGCCTAATATGATCCAGACTCTGGAGCATACGCCTGCGCTTGTTCACGGCGGTCCCTTCGCGAACATTGCCCACGGCTGCAACTCTGTGCGGGCCACCAGAACTGCTCTGAAGATGGCAGATTACTGCATCACGGAGGCCGGTTTCGGTGCAGACCTGGGAGCAGAGAAGTTCTTTGATATCAAGTGTCGTATGACAGGCTTAAAGCCCGATGCAGTGGTGCTGGTTGCCACAATTCGCGCTTTGAAGTATAATGGTGGTGTGCCGAAGGATCAGTTGAACGCGGAAAATCTGGCTGCACTGGAGAAGGGAATCGTCAATCTGGAGAAGCATATTGAGAATCTTCACCTGTATGGTGTGCCGGTTGTGGTGACGCTGAATGCCTTCCTCACGGATACCCAGGCAGAGCTTAACTACGTGCAGAAGTTCTGTGAGGACAGAGGCTGCGAGTTTGCATTGTCCAAGGTCTGGGCAGAGGGCGGTCAGGGAGGTATCGAGCTGGCACAGAAGGTTTTGAAGACGCTGGAGGAGAAGGAGAGCAATTTCCATGTGCTCTATGAAGACTCCCTTTCTCTGGAGGATAAGATCAAGACCATTGCCATCAGGATCTATGGCGCAGGCAGCGTAAATTTCTCTGCCGCTGCCAAAAAGCAGCTTGCAAAGCTGACAGATCTGGGATTTGCTCATTTCCCGGTCTGCATGGCGAAGAATCAATATTCCCTGTCTGATGATCCGAAGCTTTTGGGTAGACCCGAAGGGTTTGAGATGACCATTCGTGAGGTCTATGTTTCCGCCGGTGCCGGCTTTGTGGTTGTGCTCACAGGTGACGTGATGACTATGCCGGGACTTCCCAAGAAGCCTGCCGCATACGGAATCGATGTAAATGAGGATGGTGTGATCACAGGATTGTTCTAGGGGAGAACATCCTGTTCACAACAGCCGTTTGAAACAATATTTGGGGGGATACAGCGTATGAGAAGGCATCAGTGGATTTTTGCGCTGCTGGGATTGCTCATTGTCTGTATTGTAGGGATCGTACTGTTTTGTAATCGTTCTGTCGCTGTGCAATTACAGTGTGCTGCATACTACCGTGACGCGTCAAAATTTGATCAGGAACAGCGCTGTCTGTTACGAGCGTACGAATTGAATCCGGAAGATATAGATGTGCTTTTTCTATTGGCAGATAGTTACTATGAAAAGAATAACAAAATAGAATATGAGTTCTACCTGAGGAAAATTATCACAAACCCTGCTGCTTCCTACGAACAGCTGGAGAGCGCGTATAACAAATTGATCGGGATCTATAAGGATCGGAAAGATTACGAGACCATCAATGAGATTCTTTCCGGTGAGGATGCGGGCAGAATGCAGACGCTGTTTCAGAAGTTTACGGCATCACCGCCCCAGTTCAGCATCAATCCCGGTACCTATGACAGCGCACAGTATCTGAAAATGACTTCTGTCGGAAACGGAAGTGTCTATTACACGCTGAACGGTACCACACCTTCGGAGAGCAGCATGATTTATTCTGCACCGATCCTTCTGGACAACGGAGACTACTATATTGAGGCTGTCTTTGTGAATGAATATGGTGTGGAGAGCGAAGTTTCCTCCGGTGAATTTCACATTATCAGTCAGATGGTGGAGGCCCCCAGGCTGAATACCGACAGTGGGGAGTATACGTATCCTGTAGAGATCGCGGTATTGAATGAGGATGACGATAACATTTATTACACGACGAACGGAACCAATCCTACGATAGAATCCAATGTCTACAATGGGGCGATTCCCATGCCGTTGGGAGAGACAGAGTTTCGATTTGCACGAATCGTGGACGGGGTGCGAAGTGAGATCGTCGTATTGCAGGTTGCTCTGAAGCTGGACACCGAGTACACCCCGGAGATGGCGGTGCAGGAGCTGATCGAGGAGTTGATCGCCTCCGGAAAGCTTTTGGATGAGGAGGGAAAGAACCTGACTTCTTCGGCGCGTTATCAGTACTCCTATACAAACGTCCGTCAGCTTGGCGACGTGAGCAATTTTTATCTCATTGCAGAGGAACTTTTGGATGAGGAGGGACAGCGTACAAGGACAGGTACCATGTATGCTGTGGATGTTTACACAGGGGAAAAATTCAAACTGGTTGGGGAGAATTTGGATCAGTTTGAGTTAATTTCTATAGAAACAAATTAAGAATTCTCCGTAAGAAAGGGGAATGGAGAGGTGGAGTATGTATAAGATCGTAAAAAAAGAAGAGCTTACCACAAATATTTTTTTGATGGATGTGGAAGCAAAGAGAGTAGCAAAGTCTTGTCTTCCCGGACAGTTTGTGATTGTCCGTACGGATGAGGCGGGTGAGCGTATTCCTTTGACAATCTGCGATTATGATCGCGAAAAGGGTACTGTCACCATCGTGTTCCAGTGTGTAGGCGCTGCGACCACCATGATGGCTGATCTCAAGGAGGGAGATTCCTTTGCGGATTTTGTTGGCCCTTTGGGTTGTCCTTCTGAACTGTGCAAGGAAGATCCGGAGAGTCTGAAGCAGAAGAAGATTCTGTTCGTCGCAGGCGGTGTTGGTGCTGCTCCTGTTTATCCTCAGGTGAAATGGCTCCATGAAAATGGTGTGGACGCAGATGTGATCGTGGGAAGCAAGACAAAGTCTCTGCTGATCCTGGAGAAGGAGATGGAGGCAGTAGCCGGCAATCTCTATGTTACTACGGATGACGGTTCTTACGGCAGAAGCGGTATGGTAACCCAGACCATCAAGGATCTGATCGCCGAGGGAAAGCAGTATGATCTGTGCATTGCCATCGGCCCTATGATCATGATGAAATTTGTATGTCTCCTTACCAAGGAGCTGAATCTTCCTACGGTAGTCAGCCTGAATCCGATCATGGTAGACGGGACCGGTATGTGTGGTGCCTGTCGTGTGACAGTAGGCGGCAAGGTGAAGTTTGCCTGCGTGGACGGACCTGAATTCGATGGACACGCTGTGAACTTTGACGAGGCGATGAGACGTCAGCAGATCTACAAGACTGCTGAAGGCAGAGCAATGCTTGCACTGCAAGAGGGTGACACACATCACGGCGGATGTGGAAACTGCAACTAAAGGAAAGCTGGAGGTTTGAGATGGACGTATTAAAGAGAGTTCCTGTCAGAGAGCAGGATGCAAAGGAACGTGCGACAAATTTTGACGAGGTTTGTCTTGGATATAACAAAGAGGAGGCGATGTGTGAGGCTTCCAGATGTATCAACTGTAAGAATGCACAGTGCGTAAAGGGATGTCCTGTTGCAATCGACATCCCCGGATTTATCAATGAAGTAAAGAATGGCAACATCGAGGCTGCTTACCAGATCATCAGCCAGTCCAGCGCATTGCCTGCAGTCTGTGGTCGTGTCTGCCCTCAGGAGACCCAGTGTGAGGGAAAATGTATCCGCGGTATCAAGGGGGATCCTATCTCTATCGGTAAGCTGGAGCGTTTTGTGGCTGACTGGGCAAGAGAGAACGGTATCAAGCCCGAGGGCGCTGCCGCCAAGAAGAATAAGAAGGTGGCTGTCATCGGTTCCGGTCCTGCAGGTCTGACCTGCGCCGGGGACCTTGCAAAGATGGGTTACGATGTGACCATCTTTGAGGCTCTGCATGAGGCAGGCGGAGTACTTGTTTACGGTATTCCTGAGTTCCGTCTTCCCAAGACTGCTGTTGTGGCGAAGGAGATCGAGAACGTGAAGGCGCTTGGCGTCAAGATCGAGACCAATGTGGTCGTTGGTAAGGCTGTTACCATCGATGAGTTGATCTCTGAGGAAGGCTTCGAGGCAGTATTTATCGGTTCCGGTGCCGGACTTCCCAAGTTCATGGGTATCCCCGGTGAAAACTCCAACGGCGTATTCTCTGCCAACGAGTACCTGACCAGAAGCAATCTGATGAAGGCATTTGATGAAAACTCCAACACCCCGATCATGAAGAGCAAGAAGGTAGCGGTGGTAGGCGGCGGTAACGTTGCCATGGATGCTGCAAGAACCGCACTTCGTCTTGGGGCTGAGGTGCATATCGTATACAGAAGAAGTGAAGAGGAGCTTCCTGCCAGAGTGGAAGAGGTGCATCACGCAAAGGAAGAGGGCATCATCTTTGATCTCCTCACCAACCCTACCGAGATTCTGGCTGATGAGAAGGGCTGGGTAACCGGTATGAAGTGTATCAGGATGGAGCTTGGTGAGCCGGATGCTTCCGGCAGACGTCGCCCTGTAGAGGTTCCCGATTCTGAGTTTATCATGGAACTGGATACGGTTATCATGTCCTTAGGTACTTCTCCCAATCCTTTGATCTCATCTACAACAGAAGGACTGGATATCAATAAGTGGAAGTGCATCGTTGCGGAAGAGGAGACCGGTAAGACCACCAAGGAGGGTGTTTACGCCGGCGGTGACGCTGTGACCGGAGCTGCAACCGTGATCCTTGCCATGGGTGCCGGTAAGGCAGCTGCAAAGGGAATCGACGAATATCTCTCCAATAAATAGTTCACGAATGGATGTTACGAATAAACGCAGAGAAAGAAGGTAAGTGGATATGCCATGGTGTCCCAAATGTAGATCTGAATATAGACCCGGTTTTGAAGTGTGTGCAGATTGCGGCTGTAAATTGGTGGAGGAGGAGCCTGTGGAAGGCGGAAAGTCTTCTGAGGATCCGTTTGCAGACTTCCTTTCCTCCCAATTTGCGGGTCAGGTTCCCGAGGAGGTACTTTCCGAAGAGGAACAGGAGGAGATTAAGCGCACCGCTATGGCTGGCAATCGGAAATCCACGAAGGTGACCTCCTATAAGGATAATGCAGAGAGAGCCAATGAAAACAAATCCTCTGCCATGATACTGATCGTGCTGGGAGGCATCGGCCTGATCGCTGTAGGTCTCGGTGCCGCAGGCCTGCTTCCCATCAACATCGGAAATGCGGTTCTGTTTTACGGAGTGATGGGAGCCCTGTTCCTGTTCTTCTTCGTCTCGGGCTTTGTCTCTCTGAAGAATGCGAAGAAGTACAGACAGATGGCGGAGTCGGAGAACTCTGTTCGCAATACGATTCTGGAATGGTGCAGGGATAACCTCCGGGCGGATGAGATCGATCATATTACGAAGGCGGCCGAGGAACAGGACGAAGTAAAGTATTTCAAGCGATATGCATATATCCGTTATGCGATCAGTCAACAGTTTCTGAATCTGGAGGAAGGCTTCTTAGACAATCTGATTGAAGAAACCATTTACGATTCCCTCTTTGAAGACTGACGAGGTAACGGATGAAAATCACTGTAATCTGTGTTGGCAAAGTAAAAGAAAAATTTTATAGAGATGCGATTGCAGAATACGAAAAAAGGCTTACAAAATATTGTAAGCCTGATTTTGTTGAAGTGGCAGATGAAAAAACTCCCGATGGGGCCGGTGAGGCACTGGAGGAGCAGATCAAAGCCAGGGAAGGTGCCCGTATTTTAGAGAAAATCAAGTCGGATGCATATGTATGTACCCTGGAGATCGGCGGAAAGAAGATGTCCTCCGAGGGCATGGCTGCCTGGATGGAGAAGCTTTGCGTCAGCGGTACCAGCCATATAACCTTTGTCATCGGCGGCTCGCTGGGCTTGCATCCCAGCGTCAGTAAAAGGGCTGATCTGGCACTGAGTTTTTCAGATATGACGTTTCCACATCAGCTGATGCGGGTGATACTGGCGGAACAGATCTATCGGTGCTTTCGAATTATCAACCGGGAACCGTACCACAAATAGAGATACCTGTCAACAGGTGTCCGTAATCTAAACGACGAAAAAGGAGGTGAGGTGTGAATGAAGAAACGAAGCAGGAATTTGGGTTGGAAAAGTGTGAGAGTCCTACTGATTGTGATGCTTGTTGCCGGAATCTTCCATCTGCAGTGCTTAATCAGTTCTGCTGAAGAAGCCAACGATTTAAACAGCGGCTCAGTGGTGCGCGTGGGTTGGTATCAGAATCCGATGTTCCAGGAAGGAACTTCCGACGAGGAACCCAAAAGCGGATATAGCTATGACTATCTTCAGAAGATCGCCGATTACACTTCCTGGCGCTATGAGTATGTCTACGGAGATTGGCCGGACCTGCTCCGTATGCTGCAGACCGGCGAGATAGACCTGTTGGCCGGCGTATCTGTCTCTGAGGAGCGGGAGAAGACGATCCTTTTTCCGGAGTCCGCCATGGGTATGGATCAGTATTGTATTTACAAGAAGACGGATGACACCTCTATCTCCGTCAATGATCTTTCTTCTTTTGCCGGAAAAAAGGTCGGCGGTATTATTGACAGCCGTATGACCATGCTTACAGAGCAATGGATCAGTAATAATCAGCCGGACTTGGAAGTGGTATATTTCAACAGCTATCAGGAGCAGGATGCAGCCTTTGAAAATGGAGAGATCGACCTGATGACCCAAACCGCCAGCAATGTGATGGGAAGACAGGGAATCTCTCTTGTGCTGGAGGTGGGTGAGGAACCCTTTTATCTGGCGGTCAGTAAGCAGAAGAGTAATCTGCTGAAGGAATTGAACAATTCCATCAATACTATGCTCTCCATTGACCCCTTTGTGTTTCAGCGAATGGAATACACAAATTATGGGGCGAATTTTGAGAATAAATCCCTGACGATAGAGGAGAAGCAATGGGTGGCTTCCCACCCGACAGTGGTGGTGGGGTATCTTGACAATTACCTCCCCTATTCGGATCGGGATGATACCGGCAATGCCACCGGTCTGATGACGGACGTTCTGACCGCAGTCATCACATCGCTGCAGCTGGAAAACGACCTCTCCGTGGAATATCAGTCCTACCAGAGTTTTGAGGAGATGGTAAAGGATTTGAAGGGGGACCGGATCGATATCGCATTTCCTGTCTACGGAAATCTCTGGGATCTGGAGCAGGATGGAATCGATGCTTCCGCAGAGGTGGTGAGCGGGAACGAGACCTTTTTCTACAAGGGAAACTATCAGAGGGATCAGATCAAAACCATCGCCATCAATCGGAATAACAAGATGCAGAGTGCGTATTGCAGAAGATATTTTCCGGATGTGCAGCAGATCGAATATCCTTCCATTGATGCCTGCCTGAAGGCAGTGCTGGAGGACGAAGCAGACGGGACCATCATCAATACCCTGCGCACAGAGCTGGTGACAGGCAATTCAGCCTATCAGGCTCTGTCCTATGTTCAGCTGGAGGGTGCGGACAGCAGATGTTTTGGAGTGGATGAACATAGTACATCCCTTCTGCTGCTGTTGAACAGAGGTCTTAGAATCATCGGTTCCTCCTATGGGATCGATCACTCTTACAAATACATGGAAAGCTTTTATCAGTATGGCACCATGGATTTTATCCGGGACAATCTTTTGTGGATCGCTTCGATCGTGGTCAGCATAGTTGGTGTGACCATTCTCCTGTTGGTGGTCAATCTTCGCAGAAAAGGACGGGATGTCCGGGAGAAGGAAGCCTACATCAGACAGTTGGATGCATTTAATCTGGAACTGGAACGCCTGAAGCAGGAAGCGGATGCGGCCAATGCGGCCAAGACTTCGTTTCTGTTCAATATGTCTCATGATATCCGTACCCCTATGAACGCGATCCTGGGATATACCAATATGATGGAGGAAGAGCTGGATCAGCCGGATCAGCTGAAGCAGCATATCGGCAAGGTGCAGAAATCGGGCGAATTTCTGCTGACGCTGATCAATAACATGCTGGAGGTGGCCCGCATCGACAGCGGCAAGGAAAGTGTGGATGAGAGCATCTATGATCTGATGGACGACAGCAGCATGGTTTTGTCGATCTTCGAGAATGAACTGAAGAAGAAGCATCTCGACTTTACAGCGGATATGAATGTTACACACAGATATATCTATGCGGATGTCAGAAAAATAAGAGAGATTACCATCAATCTGTTGTCCAACGCGATCAAGTATACACCGGAAGGCGGCCGGATCCACATGCAGTTTGACGAAGTTCCCTGCGACAGGGAGGGATATGCCACATTTGTCCTGACGGTACAGGATACCGGAATCGGGATGAGCCAAGAGTTTCGTAAGCAGATCTTCGATTCCTTCACCAGAGAGCGGAATACCACAGAGAGCAAGGTGCCGGGCTCGGGACTGGGCATGGCCATCGTCAAGAGACTGGTGGATCTCATGGATGGAACCATTGAAGTGGAGAGTGAGCAAGGCAAGGGCAGCTGTTTTCGGGTAACACTGACGCATCGTGTTGTCCGGGAGGAAGATAGAGAACCTGTAAAACAGAAGGAACCCGTGACAGAGAAGGTGAACCTTGCGGGAAAACGGATCCTTCTGGCGGAAGACAATGAGATGAATACGGAGATCGCGGTGGCGATCTTAGAGAACGTAGGTGCAAAGGTGGAGCATGCAGGCGACGGTATCGAATGTGTGAATATGTTGGTTGAAAAAGAGGCAGGTTACTATGATCTGATTCTCATGGATATACAGATGCCCAACTTAAACGGTTATGATGCCACCAGAAGGATCCGGGCGCTGGAAGACCCTGCTAAGGCTTGTATTCCTATTTTCGCAGTGACTGCAAATGCATTCGAGGAAGACCGAAAAAATGCGCTGGATGCAGGCATGAACGGGCATTTGGCAAAGCCCATAGAGATTCCCAAACTGATGGAAATCCTGGCGACCCTTTGATTGAAACCGGGAATAGACACAAGGAGAACGGACAGGCGATGGCGAGAGGAAAAAAGACAGACAAGGAATTACAGGAGAAGAAGGAACGTGCACTTGCATTGATTGAAGGACTGAAAAAGGGTTATCCCGACTCGGGATGCAGTCTGATCTATGAGAAGGATCAGGCGTGGAAGCTGTTAGTCAGTGTGCGCCTGGCTGCGCAGTGTACGGATGCAAGGGTGAATATTGTCGTAGAAGACCTGTATCAAAAGTATCCGGACATCGATGCACTTGCAGATGCACCGGTAGAAGAAATCGAGCGACTGGTACATCCCTGTGGATTGGGAAACAGCAAGGCCAGAGATATCAGTGCCTGTATGAAGATGCTGCGGGATGTGTATCATTATCAGGTGCCGGATACCATGGAGGAGCTGTTAAAACTCCCCGGTGTTGGAAGAAAAAGCGCCAACCTTGTATTAGGTGATGTGTACGGGAAGCCTGCTATTGTGACAGACACCCATTGCATCAGGCTTGTGAATCGCATGGGATTGGTTGATGGCATCAAGGAGCCGGCAAAGGTGGAGAAGGAGCTGTGGAAGCTGATTCCTCCTGAGGAAGGCAATGATTTCTGCCACCGTCTGGTGGATCACGGGAGGGCGGTTTGTACCGCACGGACAAAGCCTTATTGCGACAGATGCTGTGTGAGGGAATGGTGTAAGCAGATTTTGTAGCAGGAAGAATTGTATTTTTTCAGGTGCATTGCACCGAAGGACTGATGGTGCAAATCGGATGGGCGAACAGAGAGGGGACGAAGCGCATGAGAATGTATGATCTGATTCAAAAGAAGCGGGACGGAGGAGAACTCACCAGAGAGGAGATCCGTTTCTTTATCAATGGGTATACTGCCGGGGAGATCCCGGATTATCAGGTCTCCGCACTGATGATGGCAATCTATTTTCGGAAGATGACAGAGGCTGAAACCTATGAACTGACTATGGCGATGTGTGAAAGCGGTGAACAGCTGGATCTGTCATCAATTCCCGGTATCAAGGTGGATAAGCACAGCACGGGAGGAGTAGGGGACAAGACCTCGCTGGCATTGACTCCCATGGTGGCTGCATGTGGAATTCCGGTGGCGAAGATGAGCGGACGGGGCTTAGGACATACCGGAGGAACCATCGATAAGCTGGAATGTTTTCCGGGATTTACGACGGCACTGACCGGTGAACAGTTCTTAGAGAACGTGAAGAAGATCGGCATTGCCATTATGGGACAGACATTATCACTTGCGCCTGCGGATAAGAAGCTGTACGCCCTCCGGGATGTGACCGCCACAGTGGACAATCTGTCCCTGATCGCCAGTTCCATCATGAGCAAGAAGCTGGCAGCCGGTGCAGATGCCATTGTGCTGGATGTAAAGACAGGCAGCGGAGCATTTATGAAGAAAGAAGAGGATGCGAAGGCTCTGGCGGAGGAGATGGTGCGCATCGGCAACAGTGCGGGACGCCGTACCATTGCCGTGATCTCGGATATGGACCAGCCGCTGGGCCGGGCTGTGGGGAATGCCCTGGAGGTGCGGGAGGCCATCGATACTCTGATGGGGAAGGGACCGGCGGACTTTTTGGAACTGTGCATGACACTGGGCAGCTGCATGCTGTTGGCTGGCGGTAAGGCTCAGTCTGAGACAGAAGCGAGAAAGCTGCTCACAGAGGCACTGGAAAGCGGCAGAGCGTTGGAAAAGATGGCAGAATTTGTTGCTGCGCAGGGCGGTGACAAAGAGGTGGTCTATCACCCGGAAAGATTGCCCCGTGCCTCCATTCAGGAGGCTGTCTGTGCCTGGAGGGACGGCTATCTTGCCCACATTACGTGTGATGAGGTGGGCGTATGCTCCCTGATCCTGGGTGGAGGAAGAGAGACCAAGGATAGTGTGATCGATTTATCGGTAGGAATCGTTCTGGAGAAGAAGGTGGGCGATTTCGTGAAGCAGGGAGACAGGATCGCGGTGTTCCATGCCAACGATGCTCTGAAGTGCGCTGAAGCAAGAGAGCGATTCGTGAAGGCTTGCACGATCAGCGATGAAGCACCCGCACAAGGCAGGCTGATCAAGGAGATTCTGCACTAGGGAATGATTTCGGGCTCCTGTTCATATAATGAGGCAAGGGTGATGAGGGGTAGGCGAAAACCTATGAAACAGGGACTAAGCTTAAGACAGACGATTGCAGATAGACTGGAATTGCCGAAGGATATCGCCCTGGGTGAGATCAAGGTGACGCTGTACGGCAATTGTGAGGCCTGGATCGAGAATTATCGGGGGCTTTTGGAATATACAGATACCAAAATTCTTTTACAGGGGTGCAGGCGGCAGGTCTGTATCACAGGGGTTCGACTTTTCGTTCGCTACTATACCAATGAGGACATGCGGATTTCAGGCTGCATCGAGGAGGTTCGATTTGGATAGACAGGGAGGAAAAGGGTGGTGCAACTGAAGTGGATCAGAGGATATGTTCGCGTCAGAGTACGCGGGTTTGGCGCGGAACGGTTGATCAACCTGTGTGCCGGCAGGGGAATTTGCCTGTGGAATATCGAGCGACAGACGGACTGTATTTCCATGTGTCTGTCTTTGAAGGATTTCTTTTCCATCAGACCATTGGTGAGAAAGTCGAGGACAAGGGTGACCGTATCCGAAAGGTACGGCCTCCCTTTTTTCATGACCTTAGTGGGGAAAAGGAAAGCCTTTGTCATCGGTTTGCTGATGGCTGTGCTCTTTTGGATGCTCTCCAATGGTTTTGTCTGGGATATCAGGCTGGGGGGAAATTATACCGTTTCAGATGATATGTTCCGTTCTTTTCTGAAGACAGAGGGTGTGACAGTGGGGATGAAGCGAAGGGATCTGGATATAGAAGCACTGGAAAAACAGATCAGACGCTCTTTCCCACAGGTCACCTGGGCGTCAGCCAGGCTGGATGGCATCCGACTGTCCATCGAAATCAAAGAAAATGATGTGCTGATGGAGCCGGAAGCACCGGACGAGGAGACAGGAGCGGATCTGGCCAGTCCTGTGGAGGGCAGGATCCTGTCTATGATCGTAAGGGAAGGGATTCCCATGTGTAAGATCGGGGATACTGTACAGGCAGGAGATGTATTGGTATCCGGGAAGGTGCCGGTGAAAAACGATGACGGAACGATCCGCCGCATCATGCTTGTGGATAGTTCCGCAACCATCGAACTGGAACATACCATTTTTTATGAAGATCAATTGCCCTACTCCTGTATCAAAAAGCAGTACACGGGCAGAACCAGAACTGTCCCGTATCTGAGGTTTGGGGAGAAGGTTTTCATGCTGCCTGTGAAGATCTCGTTTCTGCAGTATGATCTCATCGGAGGAGAGGATACCTGGGAGCTCTTTCGAAAATTTTCCATTCCCTTCGCATGGGGCAGAAAGGAAGCCAGAGAATATATGAATGTGGAGTGTGAGGTGGGTTTACGGGAAGCCACAGACAGGTTAGAAGAAAAATATGTTGCTTTTTTGAAAGAGTGTGAGGATAGAGGTTTGCAAATCATCGCAAAAGATGGTAAAATGGACTCGGACGAGTGCGCGTGGGTGTACTCTGCCAGGCTGGTTGTCCGGGAAGTATTCACGGAGCAGGCTCTGAAGGTTTTCGAGGAGAATGACTCTTTGATAGAATGAGGTTGGAGAGAAGAAGTGGCAAAGGATTTTTGTAGGAAGATACAGCTATCTGCAGAGCATATGCAGAAGGTCTTTGGAGCTCAGGATGCCTATGTGAAGAAGTTGGAAAGGGATTATCATGTGACCATTGTGGACAGAAACGGCAGCGTAACCGTTACCGGTGAGGAAGCCCAGGTGGAGAAGGCGGTGTCAGTATTGGAGCTTTTGACGACCCTCTCGGAGAGAGGAAATGAGATAGAGGAACAGAATGTGGATTATGCCATGAGCTGCAGCAGGGAGGATCAGGAAAGTGTTCTGAAGGAGTTGGACACTGACTGTATCTGTCATACCATAGCGGGGAGACCCATTAAGCCCAAGACCCTTGGACAGAAGGCTTATGTGGATGCCATCCGGAACAAGATGATCGTCTTCGGACTGGGACCGGCAGGTACCGGAAAGACTTATCTTGCCATGGCCATGGCGATTACCGCGTTCAAGAACAACGAAGTGGAGAGAATCATCCTCACGAGGCCTGCCATTGAGGCCGGTGAGAAGCTGGGCTTTCTGCCCGGTGATCTGCAGAGTAAGGTGGATCCTTATTTAAGACCCTTGTATGATGCACTGTATCAGATCATGGGGGCGGAGAGCTTTACGAAGAATATGGAGAAGGGGCTGATCGAGGTAGCCCCCCTGGCATATATGCGAGGCAGGACTCTGGATAATGCCTATATTATTTTGGACGAGGCGCAGAATACCACTCCCGCCCAGATGAAGATGTTTTTAACCCGTATCGGGTTTGGCAGCAAGGTGGTGATCACCGGTGATATGTCCCAGAAGGATCTGGCTCCGGGTGCAAAATCCGGACTGGATGTGGCTACGAGGGTGCTCGGCAAAATCGATGACATTGCATTCTGCAGCCTGACCAACCGGGATGTGGTCCGTCATCCTCTGGTGCAGAAGATCGTCAAGGCATACGAGGATTACGAGTCCGGGGAGAGAAAGGGCGGCGCTGCTTCCCCGGCTGCTAAACAAGGCAAAAGAGGGCGGAGAAATACTGCAAGAGAGGAATGATACCATGACTTTATTTCTGGAGAATGAGACAGATGACTCCCTTCCGTTCGATATGGAGGGCACCGCAAGACTGGTTTGTGAGCAGGCGCTGGAACAGGAAGGCTGTCCCTATGAGGTACAGATCAACCTGCTGTTGGTCGACAATGATTCCATACGTCAGATGAACAGAGAGTGCCGGAACATAGACAGGGCTACCGATGTGTTGTCCTTTCCCAATGTGGACTTTGAGACAGAGGGGGTATTTGACATCGATGAGGATGCAGAGGCAGACTATTTTGATCCGGATACCGGTGAATTGATCCTGGGGGATATCTGTATTTCCCTGGACAAGGTCAGAGAGCAGGCGGCAGAGTACGGGCACAGCCTTCGCAGAGAATATGCTTTCCTGATCGCCCACAGTATGCTGCATCTGTGCGGATACGACCATATGGAGCCTGAGGAGGCTGCCAGAATGGAAGCAAAGCAGGAGGAGATCTTACAGACTCTTGGGATTACGAGAGATTAGTCGGTTGGAAATAATAGGTACTTAAGCTTTGGGTGGGAGATATTCATGAGATTAGTGGAAGCAAAAAGAAAACAATGGAATCTGATTGCGGTTTTTCTTTTCTTTGGTAACCTTTATCTGGCATGCCGAATAACGAATGTTTTTGGAGCGGCACTGCTTGTTTTGGCATACAGCGTTGTGCTGCCTGTTGATGTCTTTCTGAATGCAGGTGCATCCAAGGTGCTGTGCAGAACGATGCGGGTTCGCAAGTCAAAACGACAGATGGAAAGCGCCAGTATGCTCTGCAATCAATATTTTCTGCCCCATGTATTTGCGGGTGGGGTTGTATCGGCACTTCTTCTCTTTACCTCGAATCTTCTGATGACGAAGGTATTTCATGTGACCATGTGTACTTCGATCCTTCAAATCCTTGCACTGTCGATCGTATTTCGATGCCTCTTTGCCTGGGCATCGGGTGGCGTGCGCGGGGAGGGGAGAGACCTTCCGATCGCCGCGCTCCATGTGGGCAAACAGATACTGACCGGAGTACTGATTCTCCTCCTGGCCCGTTCCAGAATGAACTATGGGGAGAAGATCAGTGCATTCTTTGCCCAGGAGAATTTTGCACCTTTGCATGGAGGAATCGGTATCGCTCTGTCGATGCTTTTCGCTGAGGGGATCGTTTCCATCATTGCGGCAGTGATGTACCTTCTGTTACTGCGGCAGAGAAGTGGCGGACCCAAAAGCAGAAAACGGGAGACCATGTTCGGTGCGGTAGGTTTTGTGACGAAGAATCGCATTGTCACCATGCTGACCCTGTTTTTGTGTGCACTGATGCTGCCTGTCAGTTTTGCATTCTTTCACAAGGCTGCAGAGTATACGGAAAGTTCTCTGACGGAGTTTGGGGTGTATGGGGGACTGTATGTGGCGCTGATCGGTGCCTTGACAGTTTTTCTGATACATAGATTGGTACCGGTTGCCGCAAAATGTACGAATATGTTAAAGAAGGACGAAATACGATTTGCCAAGTTTTCCTTCCGCAGCGGAGTCACCATCGGAACCACTCGTGGAATGTTCTATGTAGTCTTCGCATTTATCATGGCCAGAATGATCAGCAATGCATTCGGCGGGGAGGATACCGTTCTCTTAGAGCCCCTGATCAAATACGGAACAGTGGTGGGGCTGTTGCTCTCTCTGATACTCTATTTTGCAGAGGTGTTGCTCCTGTCGGGCAATGAGAAGGTGGTATTGTGTGTGGCTGCCTTTGGGGATGCAGTGTATCTGATTGCCCTGGCAGTGTTACTGAACACCGATCTGTCCGGGAGCATGGCTCTGGTAATTGCCCTTCTGATCGTCTCTGTATGCGTGTGCCTGCTACTGGGATTTGTGGCAGGAAAAGTATTGAGATTTCGATTTGACCCGATCCAAAGTCTTGCACTGCCTTTTGTGGCAGCAGTTCTCGCCGGAATTGTGAGTCTGGTACTGGGAAAGCTGCTTGCTCCTCATCTGGGACAAGCGCTGACTTTGGCTATCTGTTTTGTTGTCTCACAGTTTCTCTATTGGATCGTCACGTTTATGCTTCACATCTTCCGATTGGATGAGCTGGGACAGGTTCCCGGCGGTAAGCTCATCGCAGCAATCGGACAGATGTTCCACCTGATTTAGTGGGAAAGCGGTATAGAATCATAAAAAAAGCTGATACTAGATACAAAAAAGCGAGGGTTTTGAAGTGAAGTTTGTGAAAGGTATCAGCCTATTTTTTGTCATTCCACTGCTCACAATGGCAGTGGGATTTGGTGCAGGAATTCTCTATGAAAAGGAAAATTCCAATACGGGATCGCCTGTGGTTCCCGGACAGTTACAGCCGAAGCCGCTTACCGTACAGACGGAGGCGGAGAAGAGTGTCTCACAGCTTCCGGAGGAAGTGTCCGAGGAGGCACTTATGGTGGATGTGACCGGGAATATTATCACAGAACATGAGGAATCCGATGGAGAAGAAGCGCCTGATCTGCCGCAACACGTCGGGGGATTCTATTTGGGAGTCTATGACAATCGAGTGGTTGTGCTGGAAGCGAATAAGGAGACCATCTATCTGGAGACAGACATTGAGACGGAAAGTCTTCCGGAAGAGGTGAAGCAGCTTTTGATCTCCACCCTCTGGGTGCAGGATGAAGAGGAATTGTATAGCTATCTGGAGACATTCTCCAGCTAGAATGAAATGATTATGACGGAGTGTGAGCGAGATGAAGGTCTGTGTGATCGGTGGCGGTGCATCGGGAATGGTCGCAGCCATTACTGCGGCCAGAGCCGGTGCGCAGGTTACCATATTGGAGAAAAATGACAGGCTTGGAAAGAAAATACTGGTTACGGGTAATGGAAAGTGTAACCTGGGCAATCGGAACCTCTCCAGGGAGCAATATTACTCAGAGGATCTCGCCTTCGTGAAGCGTGTCTTAGACAGGTTCGGGACGGAGGAAACCATTTCTTTTTTCAGAAGTCTTGGACTTGTGGTGAGAGAGAAGAACGGTTATCTTTACCCTTATAGCGAGCAGGCTTCTACGGTGCTGGATGTATTGCGATATGAACTGGAACAGCTGGGTGTCATCGTTCGAACCGGATGCCCTGTCAGGGGACTGAACCGTTCCGGATCCGGTACATTCCGGGTGATGCTTCAGGAAGAACAGCTATCCTTTGACCGGGTGATCCTGGCCTGTGGCAGTCAGGCTGCGCCGAAGACAGGCTCTACCGGAGACGGGTATCTGTTTGCAAAACAGTTGGGTCTGACACTTCTTCCTGTGGTTCCCGCGTTGGTACAGCTTCGCTGCAAGGGGAGCTTCTGGAAATCGGTTGCCGGTGTGCGGACAGAGGGACGGATCTGCGTGATGGAGAAGGGGCGTGTGGTTGCCTCAGAACGAGGGGAATTGCAGCTGACGGAATACGGTGTCTCCGGTATTCCTACCTTTCAGTTGAGCAGGATCGTCAATCGAATGCTTGAAAATTCTCCGGAGGTAGACCTGTCTATAGATTTCATGCCGGATCAGCCGGATGATTTCTTCACCGATTTTTCAAAGAACGTGAAAAAGCGTACCCGGACAGTAGAAGAATATTTTGTGGGGATGTGGAACAAGAAGCTTCTGCAGGTGTTTTTAAAGGAAGCCGGTTTAAGACCTGCCGATTCCGTGCGGAATATCCCCAGGCAGGCACTGGAGCGGGTCTATGCGGTCAGTCGTAAGTTTCCGGTGGTCTGTACCGGCAGTAATTCCTTTGACCAGGCTCAGGTCTGTGCAGGGGGTGTGTCACTGGGAGAACTGACGGATGAGCTGGAGGCAAAGAAGGTGCCGGGGCTCTATCTGATCGGAGAACTTTTGGATGCGGACGGAAAGTGCGGCGGCTACAATCTTCATTGGGCGTGGAGTACAGGATACATAGCAGGGTCCGCTGCAGCAGAGGAAACATAAATGATTAGAGTCAATCAGGTGAAGTGTCCCATAGACGCTTCCTATGAACAGATCAAAATAAAAACCGCAGAGCTTCTTCATGTGAAAACCGAGGAACTGTTGGACCTGACAATTGAAAGGCAGTCCATTGATGCCAGAAAGAAACCGGACGTTTTCTATACCTATTCGGTCACTGTGAGGTTGTCAAATGAGGAGAAGGTGCTGAAGAGGTTTCGCGGGAAGGAAAATCAGGTGTCAAAGAGCACAGAGAAGCCCTATCGATTCCCCACAGGGGGAACCCTGCCCCAAAAACACCCGGTAGTGGTGGTCGGCATGGGGCCGGCAGGGTTGTTCTGTGCTTATTATCTCATCCGACATGGCATCAAGGTCATCGTATTAGAGAGAGGTAAAGCGGTAGAGGAACGCCGGCAGGATGTAGATCGTTTCTGGAAGGAGGGGATTCTCGATCCTGAGTCAAACGTGCAGTTTGGCGAAGGTGGAGCCGGAACCTTCTCCGATGGAAAACTGAATACCCTGGTAAAGGATCCCTTTGGAAGGAACAAGGAGGTACTGCGTACTTTCGTTTCCTTTGGCGCAAAACCAAGCATTCTGTATGAGGCAAAGCCTCATATCGGAACCGACGTATTGTCCGATGTAGTCAAAGCTATGCGGGAAGAAATTCTTCGGCTGGGCGGTGTTGTGCGGTTTGGCGCGAAACTCACAGATATCGAAATTGTGAACAGGCAGGTATGTAGTGTGGAAGTAAATGACAGGGAGAGAATTCCCTGTTCTGACGTGGTGCTTGCAATCGGTCACAGTGCCCGTGATACCTTCTATCAGCTGCATCGAATCGGCATTCCTATGGAGGCAAAATCCTTTGCGGTCGGTCTTCGTGTGGAGCATAAACAGTCTGCCATCAACCTGAGTCAGTATGGCAGTGAGGATCCCGGAGAACTGGGAGCCGCACCCTATAAGGTGACGGCTCAGGCAAAAAACGGCAGGGGAGTCTACTCCTTCTGTATGTGTCCGGGGGGCTATGTGGTCAATGCTTCCTCTGAGCCGGGACGGACTGCGGTAAACGGTATGAGTTACAGCGGCAGAGACGGCGAAAATGCCAACAGTGCCATTATCGTCTCTGTGACACCTAAGGATTTTCCCTCTGACCATCCTCTGGCCGGCATTGAGTTCCAGCGAGAACTGGAAAAGCGGGCCTATCAGTGCGGCGGGGGCAGGATTCCGGTACAGACCTATGGAGATTTCCGCCGGCAGGTCACCGGAGAGCCTTCCCTTCAGACGGTTGAATTGTCTTTGCAGCCCGCCTGCAAGGGGGAATATCAGTATTGCGATGTGAGCAGGATTCTGCCTGCCGCATGCAATGAAGCTTTTGTGGATGGGATGGAGCAGTTTGGCCATTTGATCGCGGGCTTTGATCATCCGGAGACACTGTTGTCCGGTGTGGAGAGCAGGACTTCTTCTCCTGTGAGAATTCATCGGGATGAAACACTTCAGTCCGTTGTTTCCGGCTTATATCCCTGCGGAGAGGGAGCGGGCTATGCAGGCGGAATTACCTCCGCCGCCATGGACGGCATTCGTGTGGCGGAACAATTGGCACAAAAATATCGGCCCGGAGAGAGAAGCAGTTGACGTTTTTTTTCAAATAAAGTACAATGTACTTTATTGTAGTACAGTAAAGAAAAGGAAAAAAAGCAATCACAGTGTTTGGAGATCAAAATGAGTAATTTACGGAATTTGATACGGGATAAAAAGAGGATCGTCGTCAAGATCGGTTCCTCTTCTCTGACCCATAAGCAGACTTCGGATATGGACTATATCCGGATGGAGAAGCTGGTGCGGGAGCTCAGCGACATCAGAAACCAGGGGAAGGATGTGATTCTGGTAACCTCCGGTGCCATAGCAGCAGGCAAGAAGGCCGTTCATATTACTGAGATACCCGGGGACAATGGGGTGGAGGCGATGGCCGTCAAACAGGCGTGTTCCGCGGTGGGACAGGCCAGACTGATGATGACCTATCAGAGGCTTTTTGCGGAATACAACCAGGTGGCAGCCCAGATTCTGATGACAAAGAATACCATTGTGGACAATCTGAATCGATTCAATGCTACCAATACCTTCTCTCAGCTGTTGAAGATGGGAGTGATTCCGGTGGTAAACGAGAATGATACGGTTGCAACCTATGAGATCGAGATCGGTGACAATGACACACTCTCCGCGATCGTAGCAGCGATGGTAGGGGCAGATCTGCTGATCCTGCTCTCTGACATTGACGGACTCTATACAGATGATCCCAGAAAGAATCCGGATGCCAGATTTATCGAGCAGGTGGATGAACTGACCGATGAACTGATGGAGATGGGCAAGGCTACTACCGGAAGCAATGTTGGTACCGGCGGTATGAATACCAAAATGATTGCTGCCAAAATCGCCACTTCCTCCGGCGTGGATATGCTGATTGCAAACAGTGCGGATATCGGTGTATTACATAGAATATTGGACGGAGAGAATGTGGGTACCTTGTTTGTAGCGCACCAGGATGATCAGTTTGATCTGCCGGGTTTTGTGGACCAGCTGCATAAGCATTGATCCCGGGTTTTTCATAAGCAATGTATCAGTAGGAAGGAAGAGAGAGTAAAGCCATGACTATGGAGGAAAGAATTGCCAGAATCAATGAGCTCTATCATAAATCGAAGGAGACAGGGCTGTCTGAGGAAGAGAAGGCAGAGCAGGCGCTTCTTCGCCGGGAATACCTGGATAGTGTTCGCCGCAACCTGAAGAGTCAGTTGGACAATATCGTGATCGATCGACCCGATGGTACATCCGTTGATCTGGGAGAAAAATACGGCAAGAAGGATCAGAAAGATGCGTAACAGTACCCTTAAGTCCTGCCTGCGAAGAGAGGTTTTAGCGAAGCGGGATGCTATGACAGCGGAGGATCGAAAACGGGAAAATGAGCTGTTGACTGGAGCAGTCACACAACATCCCCTTTTTGTAACATCCGATAAAGTTCTGCTCTTTGCCGGATATGGCAGCGAAGCGGATACCTCCGGGATGATACGGGAAGCGTTTGTTTCGGGGAAAAAGGTCTATCTTCCCAAGGTAGTGTCCGGAAGCGATATACCCACTATGATTTTCTATCGAATCGAGAATAGGGATCAATTGCAGAGTGGATATCGAGGCATCCCGGAACCGGCAGGAGATACGGAGCAATATGTTTTTTCTGAGACAGAGGCCGGCAGGACCTTTGTGTTATTGCCCGGGGTAGCATTTGACCGTCAGGGGAATCGTATGGGATACGGCAAAGGGTTTTACGACAGATTCCTGGCAAAGTATCCGGCCCTGATAAAGCGGACTCTTGCGATCGGCTTTGCCTGTCAGATGGTGGAACAGATACCGGTAGAGGAATATGATATCAAACCAAACAGTATCCTGTGTCTGTGAGAAGCTCAGGGTACAGATCGTTTTCAAAGAGGTGTGTTATGGTGAATTTGAATGAGATGGGACTAAGAGCGGTGGCTGTGAAGCCTAGGTTGCAGAAGATGAGCACCGAAGAGAAAAATCGTGCCCTGATCGCCTGTGCAAAAGCACTTGTGAACCGTGGGGAGGAAATCATCCGTGCCAACTGTCTGGATCTGGAGAAAGCAGTGGCGAATGGGATGAACGAAGGGCTTCAGGACCGCCTGCGGTTGACCGAGGCCAGAATTTCTGCTATGGCGGAAGGATTAGAGCAGGTTGCAGGGCTCCCCGATTGTCTGGGAGAGGTGTTGGAGGAGGTTACCCGCCCTAACGGCATGGTGATCAGCAAGGTTCGTGTGCCCATGGGGGTCATCGGTATCATCTATGAAGCGCGTCCCAACGTGACGGCAGATGCCTTTGGGCTTTGCTTTAAGACCGGCAATGCGGTGATCCTAAAGGGCGGAAGTGATGCGATCCACTCCAACGAGGCTATTGTAAAAATACTGAGGGAAACAGTAGAGCAGCTGGGAATCCAGCCGGATGTACTGCAGCTGATCACGGATACCGACAGAAGTACGACGGTAGAGTTCATGAAGCTGAAGCAGTATGTGGATCTTCTCATTCCCAGAGGAAGTGCCAGACTGATTGCAAGCGTGGTGGAGAACAGCACCATCCCCGTGATCGAGACCGGCACCGGTAACTGCCATGTGTATGTTGACAAGGCGGCTGACCTGGAAATGGCGGCGAAGATCATTCTCAATGCGAAGACCCAGCGGATCGGCGTCTGTAACGCCTGTGAGTCTCTGGTGATCCACGAAGCGGTGCGGGAACGGTTCCTGCCCATCCTGGCGAAGACGCTGGCACCAAAGTCGGTGGAACTGAGGGGAGATCAGAGAACCTGCGAAGTATTAGAGGATTGTGTTCCCGCTACGGAAGCAGATTATGGCACAGAGTATTTGGATTATATCCTCTCCATCAAGACGGTGGATTCCATAGAGGAAGCAATCGAGCATATCAATCGGTACAACACCATGCACTCCGAATGTATTGTCACAGAGGATGCTCAGGCGGCTGAGAAATTCCTGCAGGAAGTGGACGCGGCCTGTGTCTACTGGAACGTATCCACCAGGTTTACGGACGGATTTGAATTCGGTTTCGGTGCAGAGATCGGCATCAGTACCCAAAAGCTTCATGCAAGAGGCCCTATGGGACTGAAGGAACTGACCTCTTATAAGTACCAGATCAGGGGAAACGGTCAAGTCAGAGGCTAATTGACGTTTGATATTATATTTGGAAAGGATGACAAATGACATGAAAGAGATTAATGGAAGCATTTGGCACAGCATCAGCACACAGAGAGTGACACCTACCGATTTCATCTGTGTCATCGAGATCGCGAAGGGAAGTAAGAACAAATATGAGCTGGATAAGGATACCGGACTGTTGATTCTGGACAGAATTCTTCATACCTCCACCCATTATCCGGCAAACTACGGATTCATTCCCAGAACCTATGGCGATGACGGCGACCCGTTGGACGTATTGCTTCTCTGCTCGGAACCGATCCAGCCTATGACTCTGGTTCGGGCCTATCCCATCGGTGTGATCTCCATGCTGGACAATGGCAAGAATGATGAGAAGATCATTGCGGTGCCCTTCAACGATCCTTACTACAACGGATATTCCGATATCTCAGAGCTGCCGCCTCATGTTGTAGAGGAAATGGAGCATTTCTTCACGGTCTACAAGGCATTGGAGAACAAGACCACTGCAGTCAATGAGAAGGGCAATCGTGAAGAGGCCATCGAGGTCATCAAGAAGTGCCTGGACAACTATATCAATACCTTTATTAAGAGTTGGTAGGATAGAATCACTATCGTTTTTCTCCCTTTTTTGAAATTGTGTTCCAGACATACAGGTCTTAAGGCGAGGGAACACAATTTCAAAAAGGGAGAAGCGTTTTGACACTATTACCAATTTGCCCTTTTCTGTTTTGTATATTTCTTACAGATTGACAAGAAAAAGAGTCTTTACAGGCTCTTTTTTTTGTATTATAATTCGAATGTAAATGATAATCATTATCAATAAGGAAGACGATTATGACACTATTTGAAACGGAAAAGGGGAAGCGATATCGTATCAAAGGACTCTATGTGGATCCGGGAATCACCAGACGCTTACAGGCACTGGGGTTGAATGACGGTACGGACATTACCGTATTAAACCGAAAACATCAGGGAGCACTGATCATTCAGGTTCGGGGGACCAGACTGGCACTTGGAAAGTATATTTCCTCCGGAATCGAAGTGAGTGAGGAAGGAGAGGGCGCAAGATGAGTGAGAGAAAGGATCATATCAAGGTAGCCTGCATTGGCAATCCCAATTGCGGTAAGACCACACTGTTCAATGCGCTCACCGGCTCCAGGCTGAAGGTAGCAAACTGGCCGGGAGTGACAGTAGAGAAAATCGAGGGTGAGACCAGTTATGAAGATACGTTTATCACACTGACCGACACGCCCGGGATTTACTCTCTGACCTGTTATACCATCGAGGAGAAGGTGACCAGACTCTGCGCTATGGATGATGATATCGACGTGATCATCAATGTGGTAGATGCCTCCAGCTTAGAGCGTAATCTGTACCTGACCCTGCAGCTGTTGGAGCTGGGGAAACCGGTGGTTCTGGCTCTGAATATGATGGACGTGGTCAGGGAACGGGGGATGGAGATCGATCTCCATCGTCTGCCGGAGATGCTGGGCAATATTCCCGTAGTACCTGTTTCCGCTGCAAAGCGGTCCGGACTGGATATTTTACTGCATGCGGTGATCCATCACTATGAGGAGGGAGCAGAGGAGTTCCTTCTGGAATATCCGGAGGCAATCGAAGAAAGAATCGCCAAACTGTCTGTGATGATGCAGGCGCATTATCCCACTCATTCTTCTGTGAGATGGCATGCCATCAAACTGTTGGAGGACGACGAGGAAGTGAAGGCAGAGCATCCCATTGCTGTCAACAACATTGCGGATCGCAGCTATGAGAAGGAGATCATACAGAGCAAATACAATTACATAGAGAAGATCGTGGCGGAGACCCTGTTTCACAGAGAGAGAAAGGCCGCATTTACGGATAAGCTGGATAAGGCGTTGACTCACTCCGTGTTTGGAATTCCTCTGTTTCTTTTGATCATGTGCTTTGTGTTCTTTTTGACCTTTTTTGTGGGAGATGCTCTGAAGGGAGTCTTTGAACAGGGACTGGACTGGTTTTCACAGACAGTGGATGATTGCCTGCAGGCACTCCATACATCCGATTGGCTGCGGTCGCTGGTGGTAGAGGGAATGATCGCCGGGGTAGGCGGTATTCTGACCTTTATTCCCAATATCGTCATTTTGTTTTTGGCGCTGGCAGTGCTGGAGGATAGCGGTTATATGTCCAGAGTAGCTTACGTCATGGACTCTGTCATGGGGAAGGTGGGCCTGTCCGGCAAGGCTTTTTTGCCCATGATTCTTGGCTTCGGCTGCACTGTACCGGCGGTAATGGCCACCAGAGCATTGGAGACGGAGAGGGACAGACGAAAGACGATGATGGTGATCCCTTTTATGTCCTGCTCCGCCAGACTCCCGATCTATGTTCTGTTCTCTGAAATGTTTTTTCCGGAGTGCGCTGCACCGGTGGCATTCTCCCTGTATGTAGTCGGAATGGCGGTAGCGATTCTGACCGCCCTTGTCTACAACCGATTGACTAAGGGCAGAGAGAACGATTCTCTGCTCATTGAACTGCCGGATTATAAGAGACCTAATGCCAGAACGATTCGCATCTATGTCTGGAACAAGCTGAAGGATTATCTGTCCAAAGCGGGTACAACGATCTTTGTGGCATCCATCGCCATCTGGTTTCTGCTCAACTTTGGCATCACAGGTATGGTGGAAAATCCTGCAGACAGCTTTGGTGCTGTGATCGGAAAACTGTTTGCACCCCTGTTGGCTCCTGCAGGTCTTGGCATGTGGCAGATCGGCGTGGCGTTATTGTCAGGCATTTCCGCCAAAGAAATCGTAGTGTCCAGCTTCGCGGTATTGTTCGGTGTTTCCAATGCCAATTCATCCGCAGGAATGGCTGCGGTGGTATCAAACATCCATGCAGTGAACCCTGCCTTTGGCCCCCTGAATGCCTATTGCCTGATGCTGTTCTGCCTCCTCTATGTGCCCTGTGTGGCAACCATTGCCACTATCAAAAAGGAGAGCGGCTCCATCGGATTTACCCTGAAAATGATCGCATTTCAAATGCTTTTGGCATGGACGGTATCCACCATCGTATTCCAGATCGGAAGCTTATTCTAAGGTTTTCCTTGCTTTGTAGAATCCTGATAGTGTATAATATTGCATGGTTGTAAGTACAGATGCCGCTTATTATATGGCATTACAATTTATGTGAGGATAAGCTATGAGTGATATGCGAGGAATTGATACCCCGGTCAGACAGCGCAGGAGAAGAGTGTTCAGAGAGGTTGCCAACCTTGCTTACAATTCTGCCAATCTGAAGGATGATTGTGAGGCCCTTCCCTACAAGATCGTTGACTATGAAGAGTCCCAGTATTGGGAGAGCGTTTACCGCGACAGAGCTGTGGTGCGAGAACGTATCCGTCTGGCTATGGGCATGAGCCTTCGTCCCGAGAACAGAGAACATCCCGGACATCTGACGGAAGGTATAGAAGAGAGCAACATTGATGAGAAATATTATGAGCCTCCGCTGATGCAGGTGATTCCATCCGCCTGCAACGCTTGCCCCGAGAACCACTATGAGGTGACGGATGCCTGTATGGGCTGTGCGGCACATCCCTGTCAGATGGTCTGTCCGGTGAAGGCCATTTCGATGAAAAACGGTCGATCTGTCATTGACGGAGAAAAGTGTATCAAGTGTGGGAAGTGTAAGGCAGTCTGCCCTTATGATGCCATCTGTCATAAGGACAGACCCTGTAAGAGTGCCTGCGGTGTAGGTGCCCTCAAGTCCGACCGCTTTGGCAGAGCAGTGATCGACAATGATCTCTGTGTATCCTGCGGTATGTGCATGGTCAGCTGCCCCTTCGGAGCAATTGCGGACAAATCCCAGATCTTCCAGCTGATTCGGGCGATGCAGTCCGGCAAGACAGTGATCGCTCAGATCGCTCCCTCCTTTGTAGGACAGTTTGGGCCGAAGGTGACCCCGGAAATGTTTAAGACTGCCCTGAAGGAACTGGGCTTTGCGGATGTCTATGAGACCGCCATCGGTGCGGATATGGGGTGTGTGGCAGAAGCAGAACACTATGTTCGTGAAGTGGCCACAGGAAAACAGGCCTTTGCGCTGACCAGCTGTTGTCCTTCCTGGTCGGTGATGGCGAAGAAACTGTTTCCCGAAACCATCGACAAGATCAGCAATGAGCTGACCCCCATGGTCGCCACCGCCAGAATCATCAAGAATGAACACCCGGATGCGTCGGTTGTGTTTATCGGACCCTGCGCCTCTAAGAAGCTGGAGGCAAGCCGAAGAACCGTTCGCTCGGACGTGGACTTTGTGATCACCTTTGAGGAATTGACCGGTATGTTTGAGGCAAAGGGAATCCTTCTGGAGGAGATCAAGGCAATGGATGAGATCCGGGATGCCACCGGAGCGGGTCGAGGGTACGGAGTAGCCGGCGGCGTGGCCAGTGCCATTGAACAGTGTATCCAGGCCTATCATCCCGGAACCCCGGTGAAGGTGGTGCATGCGGAGAGTCTGGCGGAGTGCAAGAAGATGCTGCTGCTTGCCAAGGCCGGTAAACTGAACGGCTGCCTCATCGAAGGAATGGCCTGCCCCGGAGGCTGTGTAGCCGGTGCCGGTACCAATATCGCCATTCCGGCGGCGGCAAAGGAACTGGCCAAGTTTAAGGCGGCGGCCAAGGAAGAGATTCCGAAGAATTGATTTTTGGTTGCATTATTTACAAAAAAGAGGTAAAATGATTGTTACGTCCGATGGGTTGGGTGTCCTCTCCAACGGATGGACAGATAGAAAGTTGATCAGAGGATTCCTCTGTACAAAGAAAGGTTACTGTTGCTATGAAGATCAGAACAAGATACGCTCCCAGTCCTACAGGGAGAATGCATGTAGGAAATTTGCGCTCTGCGCTCTATGAGTTTTTGATTGCGAAGCATGAAGGCGGAGATTTTATGCTCAGAATCGAGGATACCGACCAGGAGAGATTTGTGGAAGGCGCCATCGAGATCATCTATCGTACTCTGGAGAAGACCGGTCTGGTCCATGACGAAGGCCCGGATAAGGACGGTGGGTATGGTCCCTATGTGCAGAGTGAGAGAATGAAGACCGGCATCTATATGAAGTATGCCAAGGAACTGATCGACAAGGGAGAGGCCTATTATTGCTTCTGTGACAAGGAGAGGCTTGCTTCCCTGAAGACAGAAGTGGTGGAGGGCAAGGAGATCACTGTTTATGATAAGCATTGTCTCCATCTGTCCAAGGAGGAGATCCAGGCGAATCTGGCAGCGGGTAAGCCTTATGTCATTCGTCAGAACAATCCATCCGAGGGAACTACCACCTTTACCGATGAACTCTATGGGGATATCACAGTGGAGAACTCCCAGCTGGACGATATGATCCTGATCAAGTCCGACGGTTATCCCACCTATAACTTCGCAAATGTTGTGGATGACCACACCATGAATATCACTCACGTAGTGAGAGGCAATGAGTATCTGTCTTCTTCCCCCAAATATGTGAGACTGTATGAGGCATTTGGCTGGGAAGTTCCCGTGTATGTTCACCTGCCTCTGATCACAGATGAGAACCACAAAAAGCTTTCCAAGAGAAGCGGACACTCCTCCTTTGAGGATCTGCTGGAGCAGGGCTTCGTCACCGAGGCCATTGTAAACTACATTGCGCTCTTGGGCTGGTCTCCCGAGGATAACAGAGAGATCTTTACGCTGGAGGAGTTGATCAAAGAGTTTGATTATCACAGAATCAGCAAATCTCCTGCGGTGTTCGATATCGTAAAGCTTCGCTGGATGAACGGCGAGTATATCAAGGCCATGGATTTTGATACCTTCTATGAGATGGCCGAGCCGTATATAAAGGAAGTGATCACCAGGAAACTGGATCTGAAGAAGATCGCAAATATGGTGAAGACCAGAATCGAGGTATTCCCCGATATCGCCGGTCACATCGATTTCTTCCAGGAACTCCCTGCGTATGATGTGGCGATGTATACCCACAAGAAGATGAAGACAGATGCAGCCTCCTCCCTGACAGTACTCAAGGATGTGCTGCCATTGCTTAAAGAGCAGACTGACTTCAGCAATGACGGGCTGTATCAGATGCTTTTAAAGTATGTGGAGGAGAAGGGCGTAAAGAACGGTTATGTGATGTGGCCCATTCGTACCGCGGTTTCCGGCAAACAGATGACCCCTGCCGGTGCCACAGAGATCATGGAGGTACTGGGCAAGGAGGAGACGATTGCAAGAATTCAGAAGGGAATTGAACTTCTGGAGAATGCTTAAGCTTTCCGAACTGAACGAATCACAGCGTCAGGCTGTTACCTGGGAAGGAGGCCCGCTTTTATTGCTGGCGGGCCCCGGTTCCGGGAAGACTCATACCTTAGTCAATCGTATTCTCTACCTTCTCGAGAAGGGTGCAGATCCCTCCTCTATTCTTGTCATCACCTTCACAAAAGATGCTGCCGTTTCCATGCAGCAGCGCTTCTTCGCTCTTTCCAATCAGTATTATCCCGTCAGCTTCGGCACCTTCCATTCGCTTTTCTATCATATTATTCAGCGAAGCGGTGGAGCCGCAAAACGTAAATTCCTTTCGGGAGTCGAGAAAAAACGTCACCTGATTCCCATTCTTCGAGAGTATTTCCTTCGAAAAAATCAATATGTCACCGCTCAGGAATTGGATGCAGATGCAGACCAATTGCTCACAGCCATCAGCTTCTATAAGAATACTTCCATATTAGACTCAGCCATCCGTAAAGTACCACACAGATACCAAGAGGATTTCACTGCTCTTTTTGAGGAATATCAACACAAAATAAAAGCATTGGGAGCATTGGATTATGACGATATGTTGTTTGAATGCAAGCGCCTTCTCTCCGAAAATGAGGAGGAACGAAAAGAGTGGCAGAAGCGGTTTTCACACATTCTGATCGATGAGTTTCAGGATACAAATCCCGTACAGTATGATGTGATCCGAATGTTGACCGGCCCGGACACTGATCTCTTTGCGGTGGGAGATGACGATCAGGCGATCTATGGGTTCCGAGGGACTAAGCCGGATATCTTAAGAGACTTTGAGCGGGACTATCATGCGTCCAGACTGTATCTGCCGGAGAATTATCGCAGCTTACCGGGAATCGTGCAGGCTTCCATGAAGGTGATAAGCGGAAATCGGAATCGATATGAGAAGAGGCTCTGTGCGGTCAACCCGGAGGAAAGCTGGATGGGATATCCATCCTTCCTCGTGCGGAGCTTTGAGGTGAGAGAGGAGCAGTATGCCTATCTCAGTGATGAGATCAAGCGGTTTCTGGAGCATCACAAAGAGGACGGACAGACATTGGCTGTCATCTTTCGGACCAATCTGATGGCCCAGGCACTTGCCTCCAGACTGACACATCAGGGGATACCCTTTGCCATGAAGGAGAAGGTGCGGAATGTCTATGAGCACTTTCTCGTAAAGGATATCATGGCATACCTATTGCTTGCGGCGGGAGAGGGAACGAGAGAACATCTCCTTCGAATTCTCAACAAACCATCCCGGTATCTTCACAGGGAGGCAGTTGGGGAGGATGGAACTTTTGTCGGCATGAGAAGCTACTACCGGAGAGATCCCAAGGGTTATGGGGCACATATGACACAACTGGAGCAGATCGATCTTCTGGAACGACAGTTGAAACTGGTAAGAGGTATGCCACTGACTCTTGCAGTCAATTATATCTGCAAGGCTATTCGATATGAAGAATATCTTCGCAGGAAGTCAGAATATGATCCGGGTATCTATCAGGAGTGGGAGGAGGTTCTCACTTGGTTGAAGGAGGATGCCTCAAATTATCAGAATGTACGAGAATGGGTGGAGGCGCAGGAGATCTATGCAAAGACACTTGCTTCCAGACAGGAAAAGAGGGAGTCAAAGCACTTTGAACCGATCCGTCTGATGACGGCACACAGTTCCAAGGGCCTGGAATTCACCAGAGTGCTGATCCCGGATTGCAATGAGAAGGTCTATCCCCATGGAAACAGTATGGAACCTGAGACAGTAGAGGAGGAACGAAGACTGTTCTATGTGGCGATGACCAGAGCACAGAAAAGTCTGGAGCTGATCTTTCTCACAGGAGAAAAGACTCACCCCAGACTGCCCAGCAGATTTATCAATGATTTTATCCGGGAAAAACATTTTCATGAGAATTGATGCTTATTCTTCCTCGGAATCCTCCACCAGCTCATCGAACTCTACAGTGTCCAGATATTCGTCAAATGCATCTGCAACCTTCTCATATTCCTCATCATCTTCGATGTAGATCAGCTCCGGCTCCTCATTGGGATCTGCCGGATTCTCCTGATAACCATAGAACCATACTTCGCCGTCCTCGTTCTCACCCTGGTCATTCAAGGGGAGCAGTACGATATAATCCTTCTGTTCCACAGTGAGGATGGTGATGATGGCACAATTCACTTTCGTACCGTCATCCAGCTCCAACTCAACGGTCATCTCTTCCGCTTCTTCATCGTATTTAGAATTCTTACCCATAGGTACCTCCTGAAATTGTTTTTCTACAGTATACCCTTTTTTGTGTTTCCATGCAATCTAATTTGCTTCCTTATCCGAAAATGGCTGGGATTGATCGATCTTTTCCGGAAGAAAGGCTTGCTTCGTCACAACCATCTCTCCAAAGATATCCTCTGATTTCTTTCTAAGGTCATCCAGATGCAGTGTGACGCCTCCATAGGAGCGAATGCCGTGAGATGCAGCCTGCTTTTCAGTGTAGTCCTCCAGAAGATAGACGTTCTCCAGACGGACCGGACCGCTTGTATAATGACAAACCATGGGAATGACCCCGGTTTTCGCAGGGTTAATCAGGATCCCATCCTCGGTCACGGTAAAGGTGACGGCAGCCATTCCTTCCAGCATGGCGGTGGTCTGTTTCTGAGTGGAGACATAATTGCCAAGAGAATAATAGCAGAGAGCGGTATTGCCGTTCTCCGAGGTGATCCATTCCACGGGCTGTGGCACGTGAGGATGAGTACCGATGATCAGGTCAGCACCGGCCTGCGTCATTTGCTCTGCCCATTTTCTCTGATAGGAGGAGGGAGTGGTGGAATACTCCGTGCCCCAGTGGGGACAGACGATGACCACATCGGCAGCTTCCTTTGCCCGCTCAATGTCACTGAGAACCTCTGGGTTCAGTGTGGTAAAGTCCAGGGCACCGGAGGCTTCATCCATGGCGCAGAGCAAGTCCAGATGTCCTCGAATATCTTTCGGAACCACCTCCAGATTGGGACCGTAGGTGTAGTTTAAGATGGCGAAGGTCTTCTCGCCAACTGAAAGAAGAGGCAGGGAGTCGTCAGAGGCTTCCCTGTGGATTCCGACGGCCAACAGTTCCGGATAGGTATCCCAGAAGGTAAGGCAGTTGGTGATCCCGGTGAGTCCCTGATCCGCAGCGTGATTAGAGGCGTGAAGCACCACGTTGAAGCCTGCGCCTGCGATGGCGTCACCCACTTCGGTGGGAGAGTTGAATTTCGGAAAACCGGAGAACCCCAGCCTATTTCCGCCGAGAATGGTCTCCTGGTTGATGATTTTGATGTCACAGTACTGCAGAAAATCAGTGATATTCCGAAAAAGAAAATCAAAGTTGTAGGAGCCGTCCTCCTGCTTCCCGGTTTTCACGATGCCCATGTGCATCAGGTTGTCCCCCACAGCCATGAGAGTGATATCATACTCCTGAAAGGCGGGAGCAGAGTCAGAGGGATCAGAGAGGTTGGTATCTTCAATAAATTGCGGAGGGTCGTCAGAAGAAGGAGGTGTGAACTCCCTGGAAGGTTCTTGTGCGTCGTATTCATTTGATATGGCCGATTGCGTTCCTTCTGCCGGGACGGACATCGGCCTGTGGGAGAGCGCAAAAAGAACGCCTGTCGTCAAAATGATCGATGACAGTATGCAAAGAATACACAAAAGCAATCGTTTCTGACCGCCATTTTCCGGACTCATCCGCACATCCCTCCTCTTTTTTCCATCATACTTCATTCAGGTGTTTTGCGCAATATAAGTTGTGGTTTTGGAGAAAATCAAGTATAATATGCATAGAGTTTTTATCTTGAAACGTATCGAGTCAATACATTTCTTTACAGGACAGGAGGACAGAAACTATGTATTCAGACTTTTATTCCTATGGCCCCGGCGTTACGATAAACGGCAGTGATGATAACAAACGTCAGGACGCAGTGTTTCATTTTGTGCAGGAGGAGGGCTATGGGGAAGAGTGCGGTATCCTGCTGTATGATCTGGAGGGTGAGAAGGAACCTCGTCGGATCCCCTTTACAGAAGAAGATCGACAGGGGTCTGTCTATACCAAAACGGTGAAGGATCTGGATACAGCAAGATACAGCTATCAGTTTTCTGTGGGGGATGAAGTGATTCCGGACAAAAGAGGCGTATGTTTTGCCCGGAAACCCTATGGAGAGCTAGCACGTGAATCAGAGCTTCAGGCTGTATTTCCACGGCAGTTTGACTGGAAGAAGGATGCCCGTCCAAAGGTGCCGTTTGAGGATATGGTGATGTACTGCATGCATGTGAGAGGTTTTACGGCTCATGCCTCCTCCGGCGTCAAGGCGCCGGGAACCTTTGCGGGCGCTGCTGAAAAGATCCGTTATCTGAAGAGTATTGGTGTTACATCGGTGGAATTTCAGCCGATCTATGAGTTTTTGGAGAAGAGCGAAGAGCCTCGGAGGACGGAAATGACTGCACTTTCCCCGGTTCGTGACGAGCCGAAGCTGAATTACTGGGGCTATCGGAAGGGATATTACTTTGCTCCAAAGGCAGCGTATGCCCGGAGTGAGAGAGCAGATACAGAGTGCAAAGAGATGATCCGAAGCTTTCATCAGTCCGGACTGGAGGTGGTTCTGCAGTTCTATTTTGGGGAGTATGTGACGCCCGGTGAGATCCTGTCGGTCCTTCGGTTTTGGGCCTGTGAATACCATGTGGACGGTTTCCATCTGATTGGAGACGGACTTCCTGTGGAACTGCTGACCAAGGATCCTTTGCTTTCCGATTGCAAGCTGTTTTACCACAGATTTGAGGAGAAGGAGAAGGACGGGCTGACGCTGGCGGGCAAAAAGCATCTTGCGATCTGCAACGATGATTATCTGTATGACTGCCGCAAATTCCTGAAGGGAGATGCCGGGATGCTCTCCGCAGTGATGGGACAGTTTACCTATGTGCCCGAGGATCTGGGCAGGGTGCATTATCTTACCAACTATTCCGGGTTTACCTTATACGATCTGGTGACCTACAGTCAGAAGCACAATGAGGCTAACGGCGAGGATAATCAGGACGGAAACGATTTCAATTTCAGCTGGAACTGTGGCGAGGAAGGTCCGGTGAAGAATCGCAAGGTTCATAAGAAACGTCTCCAGCAGATCAGGAATGCTTATGCCTTTCTTTTGTTGACAGCATCCACCCCCATGATCTTCATGGGAGACGAGTTTGGCAATTCCCAGATGGGAAACAATAATCCTTACTGTCAGGATAATGAGATCACCTGGTTGGATTGGAGTCTGGTCAGAAAGAATAAGAGCATTCTGGATTGCTGGAAGAAGCTGACTGCTTTTCGAAAAAATCATCCGATTCTCCACCCGGCGAAACCTCTTCTGATGACGGACAGCAGGTCCTGCGGTTATCCGGGTCTGTCCATACACGGTACCAATGCCTGGAAGGCTGAGTGCGGCTTCTCTGCCAGACATTTCGGGATGATGCTCTGCGAAGCCTATGCTCTGCCGGGTGAGACAGAGTCTAACGAAACACAGAACAATCTTACCTTTCTGTATCTGGCCTTCAATATGAGCGGTGAGGAGCGTGCACTGGGGCTTCCAAAGCTCCCCGGCAAGAGAAAATGGCAGGTGGCCTTTTCCACAGATGAGACCGTTCCCGGTGGGGAAGTGATCGAGGAAAACAGCAGGATGTTCCCTGCAAGAAGCGTCACGGTTCTGGCTGCGGGAGACGAGGGGAGAAAGGATTGGTAGGAAGAGGCATGGGAAAGATATGGTCGCACTTTAAGACGATTACGCATCACAAATTCCTGGTGATGCAGGGCTGCTTTCGCGTGGGACTTTACCTGCAGGGAATCTGCCATGATCTGTCAAAATACAGCCCCTCTGAATTCTGGTTGAGTGCTAAGTATTATCAGGGCTATCGAAGCCCGCTGAATGCGGAACGTGAGAATACCGGCGTATCTACCGTCTGGCTCCATCACAAGGGACGAAACAAGCACCATTACGAGTATTGGATGGACAGTTCTCTGGATCCTGCCCTGAGAGGAATTCTGGTTCCGGTTCCCATGCCAAAACGGTATATTGCCGAGATGATCATGGATCGGATCGCTGCCAGCAAGGTATATGAAGGGGACAAATATACGGATGCCTCCGCCCTTGCCTACTTTTCAAAGGATCCGGATCACAGGGGCATGCATCCGGAGACTGCTGCCACGCTGCAGTATTACCTGGAAATGCTTGCCGAGAAGGGAGAAAAGGAGACCTTTCGCTGTGTGAAGGAGGATTTAGTCACCGGTAAAAAATAGCTGCATACCATAGTAAAAAAGAATAATGGAGTGCAGATGAATCCCTGGATTATCATTTTATTACTGTTTGGAGGTTTTGGCAATTGCGGCAACCCTGGCTGCAGAAACCGTTCCGTACGGCGCTGTGACAGAGAAGAACATCGGAATAAGGACAGAGAGTGTGCCCGCGAAAGAAGAGAAGATGGCAGAAGGGACCGTGACCGAGACCGTGACCGTGACCGTGACCGAGACCGTGACTGCAAGTGGGAAAAGGAAGCCGGCTGTGAACGCGGCTCCGGGCGTTCCGATATGACGCCTCCCGGCTGGTCCGATTATTCCTCCGACAGAGGAGACTGTGACTGCAAGTAAGGTGCGGCACATCAAAAAATGTTTACCGGTCTGTCTTTTGAATGAAATATGCCCATAGAGAAACCCCGATTGCAGCGGCAATCGGGGCATATTTTTGCTTAGTTGGACATTGCTTCCTTCCAGAGCTTATTGTATAGGGCATCTCCTTCCGCACCCAGGTACTTGAAGGCTTCCAGATTGTCATACTGTGACAGATCAGGAAAGGCGATCTTGGAATTGCGGATCTCTTCATCCTCGATCAGAGCCTGAGCGGCAACGTTGGGAGTGGAGTAGGTGATGTATTCAAAGTTCATCAGGGCAATATCATCACGACACATAAAGTTGATAAATTTCTCTGCATTTTCTACGTTGGGAGCGTTCTTGGGAATGACCCATCCGTCGATCCATACATTGGAACCTTCCTCGGGAATCACATATTCCAGATCGGGATTCTCACGCTGGGTGTAGATCGCTTCTCCGGAGTAGATCACACCTAAAGCTGCCTCGCCGCCGATCATCTTGTCACGGACCTGGTCGATGACATAAGCCTGTACCAGAGGCTTCTGGGCGATCAGGAGATCCGTTGCCTCGCGAAGTTCCTTCTCGTCCAGAGAGTTGCAGGAGTACCCCTTCATCATCAGAGCTACCATGAATGCGTCCCGGACGGAATCCTGCATCAGGATCTCGCCTTCGTACTTCTCATCCCAAAGGATTGACCAGCTGGTAACGGGCTCGTCCACCATGGTCTTATTGTAGAGAATTCCTACGGTACCCCAGCAGTAGGGGATGCAGTATTTGTTGTCCGGATCAAAGTCACGGGCCATGCGATAGTAATCGGCACCGATATTTGCTTTTGCATTGGGGATATGATCGTAATTGATCTCCTGAAGGAGGTCGTTTTCAATCATCTTGTTGACCATATAGTCCGAAGGACAGATCACATCGTACGCAGAAGATCCTGCCTCCACCTTGGGATACATGATCTCGTTGGTCTCAAACTCATCATAGATCACCTTGATTCCGGTTTCCTGTTCAAACAGTTCCAGGGTTTCAGGATCCAGATATTCCCCCCAGTTGTAGACATAGACCACATTCTCTTTGGATGAACTGTTGCCACAGCCGGTAAGTGCTGCGACAGACAGACATCCGCACAGCAAGAGTGAAAGTAATTTTTTCATTTTTTTCTCCTCAATCAAATGGTTAGTTTTTTTTCTTCTTGGGGGTATAGTTTACCAGCAGAAGAAGGATCAGCACAGAGACAAAGATCAGGGAGGAGAGTGCGTACATCTCCGGTTTGATTCCCTTCTTTACCTCTGTATAGATCTTGGTGGATAGTGTATCAATTCCGGGCCCCTTTGTAAAGTGGGTGATGATAAAATCATCCAGCGACATGGTAAAGGCCATCAGGAATCCGGACAGAATCCCCGGCAGAAGATCCGGAAACACCACCTTGAAGAAGGCCTGGATATGGGAGGCACCCAGATCCAGTGCTGCCTCATAGGTACTGGGATTCAACTGCTTCATGCGAGGCATAATGCTCAGGATGACATAGGGAATATTGAAAGTAATATGTGCCATCAGGATGGTCAGAAAACCGAACTTGATTCCCAGGCTGATGAACAGGAGCATCAGCGAGATACCGGTGACGATCTCCGCGTTCAGCATGGGGATATTCGTAACACCCAGACAGATCGTACGAAAATGCTTCTTCATCCCCTGCATGGAGACACAGGCGATGGTCCCGATGATGGTGGCAAAAGCTGCGGAGAGGAATGCAATCAAAAGCGTGTTCCACAGCGCCTGCATAATGGCCTCATTCTCAAATAAAGAGCCGTACCATTTTACGGTAAATCCGCCCCACTTGCTTCTGGTCTTGCTCTTGTTGAAGGACAGCACGATCAGCGTGACAATGGGAGCGTACAGAAAGAACAAAATCAACAGGATGTAGATCTTTTTTGCAATATTTTTCATCATAATGCGTTGGCCTCCCCATCCTTGTCGGTGACGGCACTGATCACCATGTTAAAGATAATAAACAACATCAGGACGATGGACAGTCCGCTTCCCAGGTGCCAGTTGCCGGTCTGGGTGAATTCCTGCTCGATCACATTGCCGATGAGAAGCACCTTGCTGCCGCCTAAGATCTTGGAGATGACGAAGGTGGTCAGAGCGGGGACGAACACCATGGTGATACCGCTGATGATACCGGGTACGCTTAAGGGCAGTGTGATCTTTAAGAAGGTCTGCACACTGTTTGCACCTAAGTCTCTGGCTGCATTGATCACATTGGGATCGATCTTCACAAGTACATTATAGATGGGCAGCACCATGAAGGGCAGGAAGTTATACACCATGCCCAGTACGATGGCAGAGGGTGTGTTGATGATCTTCAAGGCGGGAAGGTGCAGGGCACTCAGGATCCCGTTGATCACGCCGGTCTTCTCCAAAAGCGTCTGCCATGCCATGGTGCGCAGCAAAAAGTTCATCCACATGGGAAGAATAAAGATCAGAACGATGAGAGAGTTCTTGCTGGTGCTCATGCCGGTAAGGATCATGGCAAGAGGGTATGCCAGGAAGAAACAGATCACAGTACTGATCACGGAAAGCTTGATCGCCTCCCAGAGTGCCTTGGAGTGTTCGGGAGTGGTGATCGCCTTGATGTTTTCCAAGGTGAAGGCACCGGTCTGGTCTGTCAGTCCGTAGTAGAACACCATACACAGCGGAATGATGATAAACAGTGCGGACCAGAACAGAAAGGGTGCAGAGAGCAATTTCTTATTCATCGAGCTTCGCGGCCTCCTCATCCTCTGATGCAGGCTTGTTCATGATCTGGATGTTAAAGGGATCTACCGAAATGCCTACTTTGGAGCCTACCTCGTGCATTTTGGTGGAGTGAACCAGCCACTCAAAGCCATTTGCCATCACTTCCATCTCGTAGTGTACCCCCTTGAAGATCAGGTGGGTCACCACGCCGTTGATGGTGCCTTTCCCTTCCTCCACCAGAATCACATCCTCGGGGCGGATGACCACATCCACCGGCTTGTTTTCGCCGAATCCGGTATCCACGCAGGCAAATCTCGCGCCAAGAATCTCTACCAGATTATCCCGGATCATGGTGGCGCCGATGATATTGCTGTCACCGATAAAGTCTGCCACAAATGCATTCTCGGGTTCGTTGTAGATCTTTTCCGGACTTCCGATCTGCTGGATATATCCCTGGTTCATCACCACGATGGTGTCGGACATGGTCAGGGCCTCCTCCTGGTCGTGAGTGACATAGATGAAGGTAATGCCCAGTTCATTTTTCAGCCGAATCAGTTCGTACTGCATGTCCTGACGCAGTTTCAGATCCAAGGCACCCAGGGGCTCATCCAGAAGCAGAAGCTTGGGCTCATTGACGATGGCACGGGCGATGGCGATTCGCTGCTGCTGACCACCGCTTAAGGAATCGGGCATGCGGCGCTCGTAGCCATCCAGATTGACCAGCTTTAAGGCGTACTTGATCTTATCATCGATGTAAGACTTGGTCTTCCCCTTGATCTTCAGACCGAAGGCAATGTTTTCCGCGATCGTCATATGGGTGAACAGGGCGTATTTCTGGAATACGGTGTTTAGATTGCGCTTATTCGGAGGAAGCTCGGTGATGTCCTTCCCCTCAAAAAACACGTGACCTTTGTCCGGCTTCTCAAAGCCACCAAGGATACGCAGCGTGGTAGTTTTACCGCATCCGCTGGGACCAAGGAGGGTCAGAAACTCGTTCTCTCTGATATAGAGATTGAGTTCATCCAGAATCAATTGACCATCATAGGATTTTGAGATATCCACGAAATTAACAAGCGCATCTTTCAATTTGTTTCTCCCTCGTTTCTTTTGAAATCTATGGTAAAAATCATGGCTTTCTGCCTTTTTTACGGTTAGTACAATCATTGCATACTGACCTTGATTTTATACATATTTCGACGGAAAGTCAATGAATTTCGCGCAAAATCCCTGGGATGCGGAAAAAGAATGGGCGGAAGGACAAATTGTGGGAAGTAAGTGACTTGTATTAGGAAGAGAAACAAGATATTTTGACTTTCCTACGGCAGTTATCAGTTGCATTTTTGGGGGATTGAGATTATAATAAAAATCAGGTGTGGATTGATGACACAGTAGAGTTTACTTTACGAGTATTACATAAAGGAGAGTTATTGATTATGGCACTGATGGACAAAATTAACAGTCTGTTGAAGAAGAATTCCGGGCCTACGATGAAGTTTCGGGGCAAGGATATGGTATATCAGGTAGAGAATACCGCGAGACATGCGAAGATCGTGCTTGGTACAGACGGGAAACTTCGCAATCCCTGGAATGAACCGGTGCTTTTGCGTGTTACCTTGAATAAGACCAATGGGAAGCTGGTGATCTATATTGCGAAGGAGCAGGCCGGGATTCAGGATGCGAGAGCGATCTACAGCAGTGATCAGGCAGACGGCGTGTATTCGGATGCCTTTCCTGTTACGAATGAAGAACTGGCACAGCTGAGAGCACTTCTGACACAGATTATCATGGAGCAGGATGAACAGGAAGAGCAGGAGTAATGCTTTTTTTGACCTGACCGGAAGTATCAGACACAATACTGGGAGGAAGATCCGATGGAGAATGAAAAATATGTTGCCTATGTGTCCACATACACCCAGGGTGACAATCATGGAATTAAGATTTACGATGTAGATATGGAGAAAGGAAGATTCATCGAGAAGGATCAGGTGGAGATCACCAATTCTTCCTATGTAACCATCTCCAAGAACAAGAAATATCTGTATTCGATTACCGATTTCGGTGTAGAGGCTTATAAGATCAAGAAAGACGGTACCCTGGATTTCATAAATTTTGCCAATATTTATGGTATGAGAGGCTGTTATGTCTCCACCGATTACAAGGACAAGTATCTCTTTGTGGCAGGGTATCATGATGGCAAGCTGACAGTGATGAAGTTAAAGAGCGACGGTTCTATCGGTGAGATTACCGATGAAATCTTCCATAAGGGTCTGGGAAGCCTGGGAGACAGAAATTTCCGCCCTCATATCAACTGTGCGAGAATGACTCACGACAATAAGTATTTACTTGTGGCAGATCAGGGTATGGATCACGTAAACGTTTATCGCTTTGATTCAGTGACCGGTAAGTTGTCTCTTGCCGATGTGATCCGCAGTGAGATGGAGTCTGCCCCCAGACATATCAAGATCTCTAAGAACGGAAAGTTCATCTATATTGTTCACGAGTGGAAGTGCTATATTGATGTATACGAATACACAGATTGTAATGGCACTCCGAATTTTGATAAGATTCAGACGGTTCAGACTGCTAAGTTGGAGAGAGGCAGTTCCAATGCTACCAGTGCATTGACTTTCTCTGAGGATTATAAGTATCTTCTCTGTACCGTATCCGGTGACAATTCTGCAGTATTGTTTTCTGTAGACGAGGAGACCGGTATGTTGGAGAAGGTATTCAACCTTCCGATCAGCGGAGAGTATCCGAAGGATGCAAGCTTGTTCCCGAATAATCATTTCCTCGTTTCATTGAACCATGAGTCCAATGATATGACTTTCTTCAAGGTTAATCTGGAGGACAAGACGATGATCATGAACGGTGCGCCAATGAAGGTGAATGTACCCAACTGTATTGTATTCTACAAATTGAAATAGACTTCCTTCTTGGAATCGTGTGTTGCATGAGAGAAAGCACAAACAAAAGAAAACGAAAAACCCGGGGATGCCCCGGGTTTTTCGTTTTCTCTGACACGATTTATTTTCGATAAAAATCCACAATAGAAGACATCTTGGCAGACATATTGATCATCATGGCATCCAAAATCGTGAGAGCCGTCATGGACTCCATGACAACCACTGCACGGGGAACGATGATGGGATCGTGTCTTCCTTTGATATTGATCTGAATCTCCTCGCCGGACTGATTCACCGTCTCCTGGGTCTGATAGATGGAGGGGGTAGGCTTTACATGAGCGCGAACCAGAAGTGTGCTTCCGTCACTGATACCGCCTAAGATTCCGCCTGCGTGGTTAGTCTTCTTGGAGACAGCGCCGTTTTCCATACAGAAGGCATCATTATTCTCACTGCCCTTGCGGGAGGAGACCCCACAGCCGTCACCGATCTCTACAGCCTTCACAGCACCGATGGACATAATGGCCTTTGCCAGGTTGGCATCCAGCTTTTCAAAGACCGGGTCACCGATTCCGGCCGGAAGACCGGTGACGATACATTCCATACAGCCGCCCACAGAATCCAGTTCCTTCCGCGCCTGTGCAAGATAGGCCACAGCTTTTTCATTGGCGATGCGGTCCGGCATGGCAGTTTCCGTGGAGAGGATGATGCTGCGGTCCGGGTTGGATACCTCTGCCTCGATGGGACCGATGGAACGGGTATAGGCACAAACCTCAATTCCCAACTCTCTAAGGAGCTTTTGTGCGATGGCACCCGCCGCAACACGGCCGGCGGTCTCCCTGCCGGAGGAACGACCTCCGCCCCGATAGTCACGAAATCCGTATTTTTGATCGAAGGTATAGTCCGCGTGTCCCGGGCGGTAATAGGTTGCAATGTCACCGTAGTCAGCAGAGTGTTGAGAGGTGTTGCGGATCATCATGGAGATGGGTGTGCCGGTGGTCTTGCCTTCGAAAACGCCGGACAGTATCTCCACCTCATCGTTTTCCTTGCGGGGAGTGGCAATGGAACTGCTTCCCGGTTTTCTGCGATCCAGGTAGAACTGGATGTCACTTTCCTCCAGAGAAAGCCCCGCGGGACAGCCGTCTACGACAACCCCCAGTGCTTTGCCGTGGGACTCTCCCCAAGTCGTTATTTTGAAAATGGTACCGAATGTGGATCCAGCCATGATGTTACCTCCCTGTTGTAAGCCTGAAACCGGGCTTTTTTTCTTTCAGATATTGTCCATTATACGTTCGTCTCTTTCAAAACGCAAACTTTTTTGAAAAAAGTGTGCAGAAAGACAAAAAGTATGATATGCTGTTTGCAGTTTATGCGTCACAGGATGTATCTCTATCGGAGGAACTAGGTATGTATCGTATTTTGAAAGAAGAAGGCAGGGCGAAACGGGCTGAGTTTCAGACCGTTCACGGAACCATCCAGACCCCTGTTTTTATGAATGTGGGAACGGTGGCTGCCATCAAGGGAGCAGTATCCACTGAGGATCTGGAACAGATCAAGACTCAGGTGGAGCTGTCCAACACCTATCATCTGCACGTTCGCCCCGGAGACCTTGTAGTGAAGCAGATGGGCGGGCTGCATAAGTTTATGTCCTGGAACAAGCCGATTCTCACTGATTCCGGAGGATTTCAGGTGTTTTCCCTGGCAGGTCTTCGCAAGATCAAGGAGGAGGGGGTTACCTTCCAGTCTCATATCGATGGACACAGGATCTTCATGGGCCCGGAAGAAAGTATGCAGATTCAGTCCAATCTGGCTTCCACCATTGCCATGGCCTTTGACGAGTGTGCACCCAGCAAGGCAGAGAGAAGCTATGTGCAGGCTTCTGTAGAGCGTACCACAAGATGGCTGGAAAGATGCAGGGCGGAGATGAACCGATTAAACGCGCTGGAGGATACCATCAACAGGAATCAGTTGTTGTTCGGCATCAATCAGGGTGCAGTCTATGCGGACATACGCATCGAACATGCCAAGCGGATTTCAGAGTTTGATCTGCCGGGGTATGCAGTGGGTGGTCTTGCAGTGGGAGAGACTCACGAAGAGATGTACTATATTTTGGAAGAAGTAGTTCCTCATCTGCCTAGAAATAAGCCCACATACCTGATGGGAGTGGGGACTCCGGCCAATATTCTGGAGGGCGTAGAGCGGGGAGTGGATTTCTTTGACTGCGTTTATCCCACCAGAAACGGCAGGCACGGTCATCTCTACACCAACCACGGGAAAATCAATCTGTTCAATGCCAGGTACGAGTTGGACGCAAGACCCATCGAGGAGGGCTGTGGGTGTCCGGCCTGTCGCAGATATTCCAGAGCCTATATCAGACATTTGCTCAAGGCAAAGGAAATGTTGGGCATGAGACTCTGTGTGCTCCACAATCTGTATTTTTACAATACCATGATGGAGGAGATCAGAGAGGCCCTGGATGAGGGCAAATTTGCCGCTTATAAGAAACGAAAACTGGAGAATATGGCGACTCCTTTGGAATAAACTTCTAAAATCTTTCTAAAATACTTGCCGAACTGTTTGTTTTTGTGTATGATATCATTTTAGAATATGTAGGACAGATCCCGGAGAACCGGATTTGCCTGGAATGGAGGATTTCATGGGTATTTTATTGACTCAGGATGCTGCTGCAGCAGGTTCCGCAGGCGGCAGTTTGATCGCGATGCTTGTAGTGTATGGTCTTTTCTTTTTTGCAATGTGGTTTTTCTTCTTCAGACCCCAGGGCAAGGAGCGTAAGAGAGTAGCTGCTATGTTGGCTGCAATGGAGGTTGGCGACTGCGTGATGACCACTTCCGGCTTCTATGGGATCATTATTGACATCACTGACGACACTGTGATCGTGGAGTTCGGCAACAACAAGAACTGTCGTATCCCGATGGACAAGTCTGCCATCAGCAAGGTGGAGAAGAACAACTGATCGAATCGGTAAGAACTGAGCATAAGAGCTATTTGGCAATGCAGACAAAGACTGCGTTTGATACCAGTCTGATGCAGGGCGAATAGCTCTTTTTTCTTTTCTTGATTCTTTATAAGATTGTGTTGAAATTTCAGTTCAATTCAGTTATGATAAAATGAATAGGTTTTTCATACTTTACTGTATAAAAGCACGTATGAAAAGAAAGGAAAAAGGTTATGAAGTGTAACATTACTTGTATTCCCGGAGATGGGATCGGTCCTGAGATCGTGGCAGAAGCAAAAAAGGTGCTGCAAAGGATCGCTGAGGTCTATGGACATGAGATGATTTTTGAAGATATTCTGATGGGCGGCGCATCCATTGATGTGCACGGGGTACCGCTTACCGACGAGGCGATTGAGAAGGCCAAGGCTGCAGATGCAGTGCTGATGGGTTCTATCGGCGGCAATACTACCACCTCCCCCTGGTACAAACTTCCTCCCAACCTTCGTCCTGAGGCAGGACTGTTGAAGATTCGTAAGGCGCTGAATCTTTTTGCAAATCTTCGTCCCGCGGTGCTGTATGACGAATTGGCGGCTGCCTGTCCCCTGAAGGAGGAGATCAGCAAGGCCGGCTTTGATATGATGATCATGAGAGAACTGACCGGCGGACTGTACTTCGGCGAGCGTAAGACCGTGGAAGAGAATGGTGTGCTGAAGGCCACCGATACCCTTACATACGACGAGAATGAGATCCGCCGCATCGCCATCAAGGGCTTTGATATTGCCATGAAGCGCCGCAGGAAAGTGACCAGTGTCGATAAGGCAAATGTGTTGGATTCCTCCAGACTTTGGAGAAAGGTAGTGGAAGAGGTGGCAAAGGATTATCCTGAGGTGACTCTGGAGCATATGCTGGTCGACAACTGTGCGATGCAGCTGGTGAAGGATCCCGCACAGTTCGACGTGATCCTTACTGAGAATATGTTTGGTGATATTCTTTCTGATGAGGCCAGCATGGTGACCGGTTCCATCGGAATGCTTGCCAGTGCCAGCTTAAACGATTCCAAATTCGGTCTCTATGAGCCCAGCCACGGTTCTGCACCTGACATCGCGGGAATGGATATCGCCAACCCCATCGCAACGATTCTTAGTGCATCTATGATGCTTCGCTACAGTTTTGATCTGGATCGGGAAGCGGATGCCATCGATGCAGCTGTAAAGCAGGTGCTGGCAGATGGTTACAGAACCGGCGATATCATGTCTGAAGGCTGTACTAAGGTTGGATGTTCCCAAATGGGTACCCTGCTTGCTGAGAGAATCAAATAAATGTATGACAATATGGAGGTTGTAGATCAATGATGACAAGTGATAATGCAAGAGCCGGTATGCAGCAGGCACCGGCAAGAAGTTTGTTCAATGCCCTTGGATTTACCGCAGAAGAGATGAAAAAGCCTATGGTAGGAATCGTCAGCTCTTACAATGAGATCGTTCCCGGTCATATGAATATCGATAAGATCGTGGATGCTGTAAAGCTTGGTGTGGCAGAGGCCGGCGGTGTTCCTGTTGTGTTCCCCGCAATCGCTGTCTGCGACGGTATTGCCATGGGGCATGTGGGAATGAAGTATTCCCTGGTTACCAGAGACCTGATTGCGGACTCTACCGAGTGTATGGCCATCGCCCATCAGTTTGATGCACTGGTGATGGTGCCCAACTGTGACAAGAATGTTCCCGGTCTGTTGATGGCGGCATGCCGCTTGAATCTCCCCACTGTATTTGTATCCGGAGGTCCCATGCTGGCCGGACACGTGAAGGGGAAGAAGAGAAGCCTCTCCTCTATGTTCGAGGCAGTTGGTTCCTTCGCTGCAGGCACTATGACAGAGGAAGATGTCTGTGAGTTCGAGAACAAGGTTTGTCCTACCTGTGGTTCCTGTTCCGGTATGTATACCGCCAATTCCATGAATTGCCTGACAGAAGCACTTGGCATGGGGCTTCGCGGCAACGGTACCATCCCTGCCGTATATTCCGAGAGAATCAAGCTGGCAAAGCATGCAGGTATGGCAGTAATGGAAATGTTCCGTAAGGGAATCCGTGCCCGTGACATCATCACCAAAGAGTCTATCATGAATGCGCTTACCGTAGATATGGCGCTGGGTTGCTCTACCAACTCCATGCTCCATCTGCCTGCCATCGCCCATGAGATCGGCTTTGATTTCGATATCAGCTTTGCAAATCCTATCAGTGAGAAGACACCGAATCTGTGCCATCTGGCACCTGCCGGTCCTACCTATATGGAGGATCTCAATGAGGCTGGCGGCGTCTATGCAGTGATGAAGGAACTGGCTGACATCGGACTTTTGAACACTGAATGTATGACCGTCACCGGCAAGACCATCGGCGAGAATATTGCGCATGCAGTCAATCTGGATCCGGAAGTCATTCGCCCTGTTGACAATCCTTACAGCAAGACCGGTGGTCTGGCAGTTCTGAAGGGAAATCTTGCTCCCGACGGCTCCGTTGTAAAGCGCTCCGCAGTTGTAGAAGAGATGATGATTCATGTAGGACCTGCGAGAGTATTTGACTGTGAAGAGGATGCGATCGCGGCAATCAAGGGCGGCAAGATCGTTGCAGGAGATGTAGTCGTCATCCGTTACGAAGGACCCAAGGGCGGCCCCGGCATGCGTGAGATGCTGAATCCCACCTCTGCCATCGCAGGCATGGGACTCGGCGCAAGTGTAGCGCTGATCACTGACGGACGTTTCTCCGGTGCCTCCAGAGGCGCCTCCATCGGACACGTATCCCCCGAAGCTGCGGTAGGCGGCCCCATCGCTCTGGTAGAAGAGGGAGATATCATCAGTATCAACATTCCTGAGATGAAGCTGGATATCAAGGTCTCCGATGAGGAGATGGCTGCCCGTAAGGCTAAGTGGCAGCCCAGAGAGCCCAAGGTAACCACCGGCTATCTTTCCAGATACCGCGAGCTGGTTACCAGCGGTAACCGCGGTGCTATCCTGGAGATCCCCGGTAGACAGTAAACGACGTAAAGGGCCGAGAATCCTATCCCCGCCCCACAGTGTGTGTTTGTTGCAGACCGTCGGAAAAACGCCGGTACTTAGGCTGCGTATTTTGCAGCCTTATGGACGCTAACGGTTTTCCCGAGTGAGAGGATGGTTGCGACAAAATAGAACTGTACTTGAGGCGAGGAATCCTATCCCCGCCCACAGTGTGTGTTTGTTGCAGACCGTCGGAAAAGCGCCGGTACTTAGGCTGCGTATTTTGCAGCCTTATGTACCGCTGCGTTTTTCCCGAGCGAGAGCGTGTCTGCAAGCAAATATACACTGTGGGAAGCGTGGGATAGGATTCCGCCCCAAACTATATAGAATGAGATTTTTGTACGGAGGAATGAAACAATGCAGTTAAACGGTTCTGAAATCGTTGTGGAATGTCTGAAGGAGCAGGGTGTTGATACCGTGTTCGGCTATCCCGGAGGAACGATTCTGAATATTTATGATGCACTTTACAAGCACAGTGATGAGATCAGACATGTGCTGACCAGCCATGAGCAGGGTGCAGCTCACGCAGCAGACGGATATGCCAGAGCAACCGGAAGGGTTGGCGTATGTATGGCTACCAGCGGACCCGGCGCAACCAATCTTGTCACAGGTATTGCAACCGCTTATATGGATTCTGTTCCCCTGGTTGCCATCACAGCCAATGTGAATCTGCCGCTTTTGGGAAAAGATACTTTCCAGGAGATCGATATCGCAGGGGTGACCATGCCGATCACAAAGCACAGCTTTATCGTAAAAAATGTCAATGACCTTGCACCTACCATCCGCAAGGCATTTCGAATTGCCAGAGGCGGCCGTCCCGGTCCTGTGCTGGTAGATATCACCAAGGATGTGACTGCCGCTGTGACAGAGTACACCCGAGAAGAGATCGACCAGACGGTGAAGAGAACCGTGAAGGCTACCGAGGACCAGATCGATGAGGCGATCCGCTACATGAAGGAAGCCAAGAAGCCTTTCATCTATCTGGGCGGTGGCGCTATCAGTTCTGACGCCTGTTCAGAGGTTGCAAGGTTTGCAGATCTGTTGGATGCTCCGGTCTGCGACACTCTGATGGGCAAGGGCGCATTTGACGGCCATAGTGAGCGTTATACCGGAATGATCGGTATGCATGGAACGAAGGCCTCTAATCTTGGCGTAAGCCAGTGTGACCTGCTGGTTGCATTGGGCGCTAGATTTTCCGATCGAGTGATCGGTAACCCGAAGAAATTCGCTGAGGGTGCCAAGATCATCCATATCGACATCGACGCTGCGGAGATCAACAAGAATATCCGCGTTACAACAGGTCTGATCGGCGATCTGAAGGCGATTCTGACTAAGATCAACGAAAAGCTGGAACAGCAGGATCATGCAGACTGGATGGCAACCGTTTCCGAACTGAAGACCAAGTATCCTCTGAAGTATGACAACACCAATCTTTCCTGTCCTTATGTCATTGAGACCATCGATGAGGTCACCAAAGGAGAGGCCATTATCACGACCGATGTGGGTCAGCATCAGATGTGGGCTGCACAGTACTATGGCTATACCAAGCCCCGTACCTTCCTTTCTTCCGGTGGACTGGGCACTATGGGGTACGGCCTCGGTGCTTGTATCGGAGCCCAGGTTGGCCAGCCGGATAAGATCTGTATCAACATTGCAGGTGACGGGTGCTTCCGCATGAATATGCAGGAGCTTGCCACCGCCAGCCGATACAATATTCCGATCGTACAGGTTGTCATCAACAATCACGTGCTCGGTATGGTTCGTCAGTGGCAGACTCTGTTCTATGGAAAACGTTACTCTCAGACCGTATTAAATGACCGTGTGGACTTCTGCAAGGTTGCGGAGGGTCTGGGCTGTGCGGCGATCCGTGTGACGAAAAAGGAAGAAGTGAAGGATGCAATAGAGAAGGCAATCGCTATGAAGGCTCCCGTGCTGGTAGAGTGTATCATCCCTGAGGACGACAAGGTATTCCCCATGGTTCCTGCCGGTGCACCGATTGCAGATGTATTTGATGGTGACGATATCTAATGATGAAAAAGAGTTTGGGAAAAATCATATTTTTTCTGATCGGTGCGGTGGTTGTTGTTGCCGGCTGCAGTCTGCTGCTTAACAGGTATTATCAGGATACCTATGCGGTTAATACCTGGGTGAATGATTTCTACAGTACCGGAAAATCTGTATCAGAGATCAATGAGGCACTTGTGGCCAATACATCAGTGCCGAGTCTCTCCATAGATTTCGGGGACGGAGTCGTCTGTTCCATTGCGGGGACTGCCTTCGAGATGCTGCCCGATTATTCGGCAAGTATCAAGAAAAATATGAAGCAGCGGGCCAATTATTCCTGGGTGGAGAATCTTAACAATGAGGTCTCCATTCAGCTGGAGCCGGATTTCTACACCTTCAACCGGGAGAAGCTGGAGCAGGAGATTTATGCGCTTTTGCCCGTAGCAAGTGAGATGGCAAAGGAGACCGGTTGTGCCCTTCTCTATACACCCGGGCAGGGGTATTCCCTCTATGACGGCAATGCCCACAGACTGGATGTGGATCGCATGATCCAGCTGATTGCCAGAGATCTGGGCAAGGGCGTTATGGAACTGAACGTCTCTGACAGTGCCTGCTATGTGGATCTGCCTGATTCCAAGGAGGATACTGCCAAGAGAGAACTCCTGGTGAAGCTTCAGAATTTCTTTGGGGAACCTCTGGTCTATGATATGGGTGCGGAGCAGATCGAATTGACCGGTAATGTTCTGTGCGATTTTCTTGCGATGGATGAGCAGAATCTGCCTCTCTTAAATGAAGAGGGGGAACCGTATCCGGATGAGGAGAAGATCGCAGCATGGGTGGAGGCACTGGGTGAGACTTACAATACCGCCAACCGTGAGAAGGATTTCCTTACCACTGCAGGTGACTATGTGAAGGTGACCTATGATACCTATGGCACAGAGTTGGATCTGGAAGCGGAGCTTGCCTATTTTCAGCAGGCCATTCACCAGAAGCGGGAGCAGAAGGAGATTCATGTCCCTACCTACCTGAAAGAGGGATACACCAGAGGCGTCAATGATATCGGGGATACCTATATCGAGGTGGATCTCACCAATCAGAAGCTGTACTATTATCAGAACGGCGTTCTGGAAATTGATACGGACGTGGTGACCGGCAACATGAAGCGGAAATGGAATACACCGGCAGGAGTTTTCTTCGTGTATAACAAGCAGAAGAATCGAGTGCTCCGAGGACCCAACTATCGCACTCCGGTGAAGTTCTGGATTCCGGTACGCGGAGCCATCGGCATCCACGATGCCAAGTGGCGGGATGAGTTTGGCGGAGATATTTATCTCACCGACGGCTCCCACGGCTGTGTGAATACGCCCATGGATGCAGTGACAAAGCTGTATGAACTGGTGGAGATCGGAACTCCCTGTGTGATGTATTACAGAGAGTAGAAGATCATTTTGATATTTGTTTAACAATGCACTTGACTAAAGTGTGAAAGAGTATTATTCTAGTCCTATGTTTTATGAAAAAAGAAAATTTTTGAGGAGGAATGAAAATGTCCAGAGTTTACAATTTTTCAGCTGGGCCTGCAGTACTCCCTGAGGAAGTTCTCAGAGAAGCTGCCGACGAGATGCTCGACTACAAGGGAACAGGAATGTCTGTTATGGAGATGAGTCATCGATCTAAAGCTTATGAGGCGATTATCAATGAGGCTGAGGCTGATCTGAGAGAATTGATGGGGATTCCCGATAATTATAAGGTGCTGTTTTTACAGGGTGGTGCCAGCCAGCAGTTTGCCATGATTCCCATGAATCTGATGAAGAACAAGAAGGCTGCCTACATTGTAACAGGTCAGTGGGCGAAGAAGGCTTATCAGGAAGCTAAGATCTACGGTGAAGCAGTAGAGGTCGCTTCCTCTGCAGACAAGACCTTCTCTTACATCCCTGATTGCTCCGATCTGGACATTCCCGAGGATGCGGATTATGTCTACATCTGTGAGAATAATACCATCTACGGCACCAAGTTTAAGACCCTTCCCAACACCAAGGGCCATACGCTTGTGGCTGATGTTTCCAGCTGCTTCCTTTCCGAGCCTGTGGATGTCACCAAGTATGGTGTGATCTACGGTGGTGTTCAGAAGAACGTGGGTCCTGCGGGCGTTGTGATCGTCATCATCCGCGAGGATCTGATCACAGAGGATGTGCTTCCCGGAACCCCTACCATGCTTCGCTACAAGATTCATGCAGACAATGGTTCTCTGTACAATACCCCTCCCGCATATGGCATCTATATCTGCGGTAAGGTATTCAAGTGGATCAAGAAGATGGGCGGACTTTCCGCAATGAAGGAGCACAACGAGAAGAAGGCTAAGATCCTGTACGACTTCCTGGATGAGAGCAAGCTGTTCAAGGGTACCGTCCGTAAGGAAGACCGCTCCCTGATGAATGTTCCCTTCGTGACCGGTGATGAAGAGCTGGATGCGAAGTTTGTGAAAGAGGCGAAGGCTGCAGGCTTTGAGAACTTAAAGGGGCACAGAACCGTTGGCGGTATGCGCGCAAGTATCTACAACGCAATGCCCATTGAAGGCGTGGAGAAGCTGGTTGCGTTCATGAGAGAGTTCGAGAAGGCTAACTTAAAATAAAGGAGAGACTTATCATGTTTAAGATCAATTGTCTGAATCCTATTGCTGATATAGGACTGAAAAATTTTACCGACCGGTATCAGATCACAGCCGATATCAATGAGGCCGACGGTGTTTTGGTCAGAAGTGCTTCCATGCATGAGATGGAGCTTCCTGAGAATCTTCTTGCGGTAGCGAGAGCAGGTGCCGGTGTCAACAATATTCCGCTGGATAAGTGTGCAGAGAAGGGCATTGTCGTATTCAATACCCCCGGTGCCAATGCCAACGGCGTAAAGGAACTTGTCATCGCAGGTATGCTTCTTGCTGCAAGAGATGTGGTAGGCGGTATCGAGTGGGTGAAGGCCTCCAAGGACAATGCAGACATCGCTAAGGCAGCTGAGAAGGAGAAGAAGAACTTCGCCGGAACCGAGATCATGGGTAAGAAGCTGGGTGTCATCGGTCTGGGTGCCATCGGCGTGAAGGTTGCCAATGCAGCAATTTCTCTCGGTATGGAAGTATATGGTTATGATCCTTATCTGTCCGTGAATGCAGCCTGGAATCTGAGCCGTTCCGTAAAGCATGTTCTGAACGTGGATGATATCTACGCAGAGTGCGATTATATCACCATTCATGTTCCTCTCCTGGATTCTACCAAGGGTATGATTAATGCAGTGTCCATCGCGAAGATGAAGGAAGGCGTTGTGATATTGAACTTTGCAAGAGATCTGCTTGCAAATGAAAAGGATGTACTGGAGGGTCTTTCTTCCGGTAAAATCGCTCGTTATGTATCTGATTTCCCGAATCCAACCACTGCAGGTCAGAAGGGCTGTATCGTGATTCCTCACCTTGGTGCAAGCACAGAGGAGTCCGAGGATAACTGTGCAGTGATGGCAGTAGATGAGATCAAGGATTATCTGGAGAACGGTAATATCCGCAACAGTGTAAACTATCCTGCCTGTGACATGGGCATTTGCAGTAAGCCCGGACGTATTGCAATCTTCCACAAGAATATTGCCAACATGATCAGCCAGTTCACCAGCATCTTCGGCGCAGAGGGCTACAATATCTCTGATATGACCAACAAGTCCAGAGGGGATGTAGCTTACACCCTGCTTGACATTGAGAGTGCTGTCAGCACTGATACGGTTGAGAAGCTGGAGAAGATCGATGGTGTATTCCGTGTGAGAATCGTGAAATAGATCACGGAAAATTGCCCCCGGCGGGTCCGACTCTTAAGAAGGGTCTGACCTGCCGGGGGTTTTGTGTTTTGGGCACCGTCCGACTTACCGGAATAACAGAGGCATGCCGCCATCGTTGCCGTCATTTAAGTCGCTTAAGGAATCCTTTAGCTTTTCATTGGTGGCGCAGGAAGCTTCGCTCTGAAGATCCATGTAGAGAATAAAGATATCCGTCAGACTTTCGCCTCGTTCTTTTGCGATTTCCTCCATCACAGGCTTTAATTTCTCCAGCTGGAGGGAGACCTGTACTTTCTGAGGATCAATTTCACCTAAAACACTCTCCGCATAGGAGTTGATTCTTGCCAGTAATTTTTTGTTCTCTTCCGTCATATTTTCCGGTTCCTTTCTATTCAAATATTTCTTTTTGTGCTATACTGTGTACATGGGGATTGGGCAGTGAACCTGTCAGCCCTGCTTCCCCGGTGCCAGTACAATCATACAATATTTTCACCGGGGATACAAGTGATTTTTCACCGGCTGCGGATAGGGCAGGTGAAGGAAATAACAGAGAAAAGAGGAACGACATATGGCGAATATCAGACCCTTTGCGGCGTACCGACCGGCGAAAGATTATGCTTCCACCATTGCAGCGCTGCCTTACGACGTGTACAACAGGCAGGAGGCGTGTCAGGTCGTGGCAGCCAACCCGGGCTCCTTTCTGGCCATTGACCGGGCGGAAACTGGCTTTGACGACACGGTAGATACCTATGCACCCAAGGTTTATCAACGGGCAAGGCAGCTGCTCACCGATTGGATCGCTGAGGGCAGGTTTATCAGGGAGACAAAGCCCTGTTATTACTTATATGAGTTGGTGATGGAGGGCAGACACCAGACCGGAATCGTGGCTTGTGAGTCCATCGATGACTACCTGAACAATGTGCTGAAGAAGCATGAGAATACCCGTGCAGACAAGGAGGAGGATCGCATCCGTCATGTGGACACCTGTAACATGCAGACCGGGCCGATTTTTCTGACTTATCGCAGCAATAAGACGCTGAAGGAACTGATTGAACGGAAAAAGAAGGACGAGCCCGTCTATGACTTTGTCTCGGAGGATGGAATCGGACATCGTGTCTGGATCGTTGACGAGGACGCGCAGATTTGCACGATTACGGAGACCTTCCAAAGTATTTCGGAAGTGTATATTGCGGACGGTCATCACAGATGTGCCTCTGCGGTGAAGGTCGGCTTGAAGCGCCGTGCAGAGCATCCTGCGTATACGGGGGCAGAGGAATTCAACTATATTATGAGCGTGCTGTTTCAGGAGGATGAGTTGAAGATACTGGATTACAACCGTGTGGTGAAGGATTTGAACGGACTGACCCCTCAGGAGTTCCTGACAAGAATACAGGATCGCTTCACTATCCAAAGCTTCTCCTCGACCCAACCCTATTCTCCTGAGAGAAAGGGAACCTTTGGAATGTATCTGGACGGGACCTGGTACAAGCTGACGGCGAAGGAGACACTTTATACCGGGGATGCGGTGAAGGATCTGGATGTGTCTATTCTTCAGGACAATCTGCTGCAGCCGATCCTGGGAATCGGGGATCCCAAGACTGACAGGCGAATTGATTTCGTCGGGGGTATCCGGGGACTGGCAGAACTGGAGCGCAGAACCGGGGAGGATATGCGGGTTGCATTTTCCATGTATCCCACCTCCATCGGTGAACTTCTGCAGGTTGCGGACGCAGGAAAACTGATGCCGCCGAAGTCCACCTGGTTTGAGCCGAAGCTTCGCAGCGGACTGTTCCTTCATGAATTATCAGAATAAGAGTTTTTTCGGAAAGTGAGGCATGTATGAACGACAAGCTATATAAAATGATGAATTGGCCGAAGATTGAGGAGATCATTTATTCCGAGTGTGATGATCCTCAGGAATTGTTGGGCCCTGCTGCGACAGGAAAGTCTACACTGGTTCAGACTTATTATCCCGGAGCCACCGGTGCTGAGATCGTCTTCGAAACCACCGGAAAGAGTTATCCCTGTGAACTGGCGGACGAGGATGGCTTTTTTGCCTGCCTGCTGCCTATGCCCCTGGAAAATGTGCCAGCCTATTCCTATGTCTATACTTTTGCGGACGGAAGTCAGGTGAAGCGTCCGGAGACCTACCGTTTTGCCCCTATTATCACCAAAGAGGATACGGAGAAATTCAAGTATGGCATCCATGAGACCATCTATGAATTGCTGGGAGCGCATCCCAAGACCATGGAAGGCATCCGCGGAACTCATTTTGCCGTCTGGGCTCCCAATGCACTGCGTGTCAGTGTGGTGGGAGACTTCAACCATTGGGACGGCAGAATCCACCAGATGAGAAGATTGTGGGACTCCGGCATCTTTGAGTTGTTTGTGCCGGATGCTTTTCCGGGAGATAACTATAAGTTTGAATTGAAGCTCAAGGGCGGGATGACCTACCTGAAGGCAGACCCTTACGCGAATGAAGCACAGCAAAGACCGGATACTGCATCGGTCATCACAAATCTGGGCGGGTTTGCCTGGGAGGATGCGAAGTATCTCAAGGACAGAGCAAAAACTTCGGAGAGTTCTCCTGTCAGTATCTGTGAGGTGGATCCTTCCGCCTTCCGCACGGAACATGGAACTTCCGGTTTCAGAGCGATTGCAAAGGAACTGATTCCCTATCTGAAGGATACCGGATTTACGCATGTTGAACTGATGGGAGTGTTGGAGTATCCGGAGGATGCTTCCAAGGGGTATCAGGTGACAGGGTATTATGCACCTACTGCCAGATACGGTTCCCCCAAGGATTTCATGTTTTTTGTAAATGAGATGCACAAGGCAGGCATCGGTGTGATCATTGACTGGGTTCCCTCGGGTTTTTCCTGTGACGGAATCGGACTCTCGGCGTTTGACGGCACCTGTCTGTACGAGCACAGAGATCCAAGGCAAGGGTATCATGCCGGACTGAATACAGCGACCTTCCAGTATGGCAGACCTCAGGTGTCCAATTTTCTGACAGCCAATGCGCTGTTCTGGATCGAAAAATATCATGTGGACGGCCTGCGTATGGATGCGGTTTCCAACATGCTTTACCTGGATTATGGCAAACAAAACGGTGAGTGGATTCCCAACATGTACGGCGGCAATGAAAATCTGGAGGCATGGGATTTTTTGAAGAAGGTGAACGGCCTGATCAAAGATCGCTTTCCGGGTGTCATGACCATTGCATCTGAAGTATCTGCTGCCCCTATGGTCACCGCAGATCCTTCAGAGGGCGGACTTGGTTTTACCATGAAGTGGAACAATGGATTTGTAAGCGATTATCTGGAATACATCGGGCAGGATCCGATCTATCGCAGATTTCATCATAATTCCCTGACGTTTAGTATGGTGTATCAGTACACGGAAAATTTCATTACCGCTTTCTCGCATGAGGTGTTGCCTGAAGGGATGAACTCTCTGCTTGAGAGAATGCCGGGTGAAGCAGCCGGGAAACTGGCAAATCTGCGCCTTACCCTGGCCTATCAGTTTCTCCATCCGGGAAAGAAACTTGTCTTCTGCGGGGGAGAAGAGGGCCGGGATCAGGAGGAGGTCTCTGCGGCGGATACCGGGCTTCGGAATTTGCTGAAGCGATTGAATGAACTCTATTGCACCAATCCGGCGCTGTACGATCTGGATACCCTGGTCGACGGGTTTTCCTGGATCAATTCCATGGGTGCAAAAGAATGTATTCTGTCCTTTGTCCGGAGCAGCAAGACGGGAAGCAGTGTGTTAGTGGTGGCGAATTTCTCCGGAATTCCCATGGATGTGACTACCGGGGTTCCTGCGGCTGGTAAATTCAAGGAGATCCTGAATACGGATGATTTGGCCTTCGGCGGTTCCGGAGTGGTCAATGTGAGAGCGAAACGTTCGAAGGAAAAGGAGTGCGATGGTTTTAAAAATTCTCTTACGATCAAGCTTGCACCTTTGTCCTTAAGTGTGTTACAGTATATACCGTTATCTGCTCCCGACAAGGAGTAATTTTTGAACAGAAAGGATAGTAATTATGTGGTATCGTTTTTACTTGACGGCCTCCCGTTTGGATGAGGAACAGATCGAGGAACAGATCGGAGCCTTGAAGAAGTTTATCAACGGTGTGCCGGAGAAGGCATTGAATCTGGGCTTGCGCGTGCTGTTGGCAGTGATCGTATTTTTCATCGGTCGCCAGCTGATCAAACTGATCTGCAACCTGCTGAAAAAGGCTTTGCAGCGGGCAAATGTGGAAGTGGGTGCAGTCCAGTTTCTGAATTCCCTGCTTCGTGCATCCCTGTATGTTGTGCTTGTGTTTATGATCGCCACCAAATTCGGTTTGGATGCAGCCAGTGTTGTGGCTCTGCTTGGTTCAGCCGGCGTAGCCATCGGTCTTGCCATTCAGGGAAGCCTTTCCAATCTGGCAGGCGGTGTGCTGATTCTGATGCTGAAGCCCTTTAAGGTGGGAGATTACATTATTGACAGCACGGGCAAGGAAGGTGTAGTCACCGAGATTCAGATCTTCTACACCAAGCTGCTGACCGTGGATAACAAGAGCGTGATCCTGCCCAATGGCCAGTTGGCGAATAACAGTGTGATCAATGTGACAGCCATGGACTGCAGAAGACTGGATCTGATCATCGGCATTTCTTACAATTCTGATCTGAAGCTGGCAAAAGAGACCCTGATGAAGGTCCTGACAGATGACACAGCCACCATGAAGGACAAGGATTTATTTGTCTATGTGGATGCCCTGGACAGTTCCAGCGTCAACCTTGGCGTTCGTTTCTGGGTTCGTCAGGCTGATTACTGGACTGCCAAGTTCCGTATCACTGAGAACTGCAAGCTTGCACTGGATGCCGCAGGCATCGAGATCCCCTTTACACAGGTGGATGTACATCTGGACTCCAAATAACATTTCCGGTGAGAAAACCAAAAAGTCCCCGAAACCGATTGGCTTCGGGGACTTTTTTTATCAGCTGAAAATGGGACTTGAACCCACGACCCCTTCATTACGAGTGAAGTGCTCTACCGACTGAGCTATTTCAGCAATACGTATGCTATAATACACGAATTACCTGAAAATGTCAACAAGAATTAGAGCGTGTATTTTTTCTTGTATAAGCCATTTTTGATAATGTCCTAATATACCACAAATGAAAATGTCCCAA
>JBJENO010000062.1:0-1612 GCA_051880235.1 Acetatifactor sp.
TATAACATAAGCATTTTTTATCTTCAAGAAACTTTCGCACAACCTTGCGATGTTTTAAAAGTTCATTCAGTCTCTTTGCACTGCTATTTCCGCTATTTTCAGCTGTTTCCGCTGTTAATCTCTTTCTTGTGCAAAACAAAATTCCACCTACTCCTTATTTGACTCATTTCTCAGTTGTTCTTCTCGCCTCTTCCCGTCCTTCGCCAGATACGCACTTTGTGCCCACAAGCCCCTTCGTGCATCCGCTTAAGGGGCAAAGCCCCCTAAAACCCCGTTTTCATATAGGTACTCCACTTTTTGGAGCCATATCATCAAAGTAGCTCCACTTTTTGACGTCATTTTTCAAAAGGTGCTCCATATTGTGGAGCCACTACAAAATTATCAAAATATCTATCATCTGATGGTGCGTCACTTTTTGGAGCCACTTTTTTAAAAGTGCTCCATTTATTGGCGTCACTTTCCAAAAGGTGCTCCAAAAAGTGGAGCACCTATGTATATCCAATGGGTTTTAGGGATTTTTCCCTAACCAGTACAGCATTTTGCACCGGATATCCAAAATGCGTATCTGGCAAAAGACACCTCTAAACTTATCTGCATCATTTTACGACATAGGAATACCATTTCAGCAAATAGCAAAACCGACTGGATTTCTCCAGCCGGTCCTACTCCCGCTTATCTTTCTACCACACACTCAAGTCATCCAACGCATCCAGCCACACCTGCATCTCCCCGCTAAGCATTAACCTCACATACTCCACCGGGTCATCTATCGCCAGTGCATCCATCCGTCCTTGGGAGTTTGGAGTGGTCCGAAGACCACTCTCCCACTTCCCACAGTCAAGACTTACAATGCAGTTAGTATCATAGTGAATGACATTTACCGTATTATTCTGCTCGTTGTAAAATCCTCTTACCATTCTCATGACCAGCCACCTGCCTTTCGAAACCGCATCTCTGTTGCCATATCCACCAGATTGCTTTCCAGTTCCCCGGTAGCCTCCGCATTCAACAAATCTGCCACCTGCTTCTGCTTATTCGGATAAAGGTGTCCGTAGATATTCATGGTGGTATTTACGGAATCATGTCCTACCCGCTGGGCGATGACCAACGGCTGCATCCCTTTCTCTATTAGCAAAGCAATGTGCGAATGGCGAAGGTCATGCACACGGATAGGCTTTAGCTTCGCCTGCTCCGTCTTCTGTTTCATCTTCTTCTGAATTGCCCTGTCCGTAATGGGGAAGATTCGATCCTCTGATGTCAATCCATATTGTCTGTCCACAAAATCCTTCATCTCCTCTGCCAGAAACTTCGGAATTGTAATCTTTCGATTAGAACTCTCTGTCTTTGGTGGTGTTACATAATCTGTTTGATTTCTCCTGTAATAAGTCTTGGAGATGTTCACCGTTCCGTTTTCAAAATCAATATCCTCGCTGGTAAGTGCCAGTAGCTCCCCTACACGACATCCAAGCCAGAATAACATCTGAAAGATAATTCGGTACATCTCTTCATCCGAACCAAAACCTTGAATAAACTGTTCGTACTCATCCTTGGTCCAGAAGTTTAACTCCTTAGCATTCGGACGCCCCATTTTATCCACCTTCTTGCAGGGATT
>JBJENO010000062.1:1712-2793 GCA_051880235.1 Acetatifactor sp.
GGTGCCTTATCCTCAAAGTACACTTCCACAAAGGAAGCAAACTTCATATCCATGCTGGCACTCTGCTTCTGTAAAAAATCACGTTCCCACTGCTGGGCATCCTTTTTGGTAGCAAATCCACGTTTCATCTTGGACTTACTCTCACCAAGCCAATCCTTATAGTTGCACTTGCAATACCAGGTGTTGCGTTTTTCGTCCTTATAAACCGGCATACTCATTACCTCTCTTTCTTGTAGCCGCCACACCCGGGATTACTCCGGGTATGGCTTATTTAGTTATCAAAGTTCATCTATTGCGCTTCGCCATATCCGTAGCACTTCTTCTCGAAGTAGGCTCTCGGAACGGAACCTGCCTTGGTAAAATAACCCTGTGCTTTCAGTTCCTTATTCCACCCACGGATGACTGCGTAAGCGGTTGATTCTGCAATTCCCAGAAGTTCTGCAACTTCCTTGGCAGATAAATAGCGATTCGTCATACTCCTTCCTCCTTTCCACTAAAACTTATGTACGCTCTTGCACATGGCACTCACCTCCCGTTTCCATATTAGTAACTATATTGTTACTGTCTGTGTTTTGATTATACAGTAACATTTTCGTTTCTGTCAATAGATTGGCGAAAAAGTTATTTTTATTGCTATACAGTAACATTTATGTTATTGTATTATCAGAAACGATATTGTTACTATGTAATTGGAAGGAGTTACACGATGGCTATTGGTGAACGAATAAAACGAATCAGAAATTTCCGCAAATTAACACAGGCACAGCTCGGAGAAGCTGTAGGCTTATCCGACGTACGAATCCGTCAGTACGAAATCGGCAACCGCACACCCAAGGAGGATATGATACAGGAGCTGGCAAAAGCACTAAACTGTAATTACCGTTCCATCTATGAGCCTTCCCTCTACGCAGCGGAAGATGTAATGTACGCTCTCTTTGAACTGGATGAACATTACAATATGCCACTTTACGAAGTTGCAAATCCCGAAGACCCTACCGAGAAGCATATCGCTGTTGGTTTTGATTATTCTTTACTGGATGATTTCCTGAATACCTGGAAAAAGAAAAAAGAGGACTTAGCC
>JBJENO010000063.1:0-2691 GCA_051880235.1 Acetatifactor sp.
GGCTTGCCATTGGCAGCTTCGATCAGATCCTCCAGGGCATCCAGCTTGCGGTTATGAAGTTCGATATAGTGGCGGTCTTCGCTATAAATGGCACCATTGGCCATTTGGGACAGTTTATTCGCTAGTGCTGCGGCGTTCCCGGCATCGATTTCTTTGCCACTCAGAGAGAGTACCATTTCTGCTTTCATGGTGTCGTAGGCCTGTTTCTCTTTTTCAGAAAGGGTCACTTTTACCTCGTTGATCACGCATTCCGGCATGGCCAGATGGTCAACGGCTTTCATGGAAATGGTGATATCGGAGATCTGACGGAAGATGGCATCCTCGGCTCCGGGAAGCGGCTTGTAGGAGAACACCACCTGGCCGTTTCGCTTATCTGGCTGGAAGTAGCTGTTTCTGTAATGGGTGATGAAGCGACCCAGCCGCTGGCCCATGTCTAGCAAGCGGAACTGTGCCCACAGATCCATGAGACCGTTAGAGGAAGGTGTGCCTGTGAGGCCAACCATCCGCTTTACGGTAGGCCGTACCTTTAGGAGACTTCTGAACCGCTTTGACTGATAGGACTTGAAGGAAGAAAGTTCGTCGATGACTACCATATCGTAGTCAAAAGGCAGGCCACTTTCTTCTACCAGCCATTGGACATTTTCCCGGTTGATGATGTACAGGAACACTCGCTGCAGGAGGGCGGCTTTGCGTTCCAGTTCGGTACCTACGGCAACGGAGTAGGACAGGCCCTTGAGGTGATCCCATTTCTGGATCTCCGCTGGCCATGTATCTCTGGCAACACGCAGAGGAGCGATGACTAGCACCTTGCGGACGGAGAAGTAATCCAGGCATAGGTCGAAGATGGCCGACAGCGTGATGACGCTTTTACCCAGACCCATATCCAGAAATACAGCGGAGATGGGATGCTCCAGTATGAAGTTGGTGGCATAAGCCTGGTAATCATGAGGCTTGTATTTCATGGATGATCCCTCCAATCTGTTCTGGGCTATCAATGCAGTACACCAAAAAGCCAAGTGCTTCTAACTGCCTTTTTCGCCTTACTTGCAAAGGCCGCAGCTCTTTGCCGGGAGCCTTCAACTCAATGAAGGCCAGTTTACCTCCGGGCAGGAGCACCAGACGGTCTGGCACTCCATCCAAGCCCGGGCTTATGAACTTTGGTGCAAGGCCGCCCATTGACTTGACGGTCTTGACCAGCTTTGCTTCTACAGTTTTTTCTCTCATGAAAACTCCTTGTTACCAGTTCTCGTTACCAAGCGATGCCCGGCCTTTTCTCGCGTATAGGCGTTTATGTGCGCCCGAATGTCCTTTTTCCCTTTATTCATAATGTTTAAGTAGGCAATCAGTAACACCAGCAACACACCACAAAACCGCCCTACCGGGTATGGATTGGGGTGTTGCCGATAGTGTTACAGACCACCCCGGTCGTTAACCTTTGGTAACGATGGCGCGGTTACTTGCCGTCAGGCTCGGTAACACGGACATAGGTCTTTTGCAGACCGTAGCCGGGAATACGGAGCTTGCTCTGTGCGTTGCCGTTATGACGCTTCCAGCCGCCCAACTTGAAAAGGATACCTTCGATCTCGTAGGAGTCAGTTTTCTTCAGAGCTTCGCGGGGCTTGCCGAAGCACTCACACCAGATTTCCATGGCGCAGACACGGGTGCGAAGTACAGTACCTTTTTCAGATTGGCCTCCGAACTCATTACCGTTGAGGAAGTTACGACGCTGGTAAAGATCATACTTGTCCCAGCTCTCCGGTAGCAGACGATCCAGATACTCCTGGACAATGCCTTCACGGGCATCGGTTTCCATAGCATCACGCTGCTGGGCGTATGCGGCGGCAGCAACTTCGCCCTTGAGGAACAGCTCCTCGCCCTGGTTGTAGTATTCAATTGCCTCTGCCCAGATCTGGTCGGGATCGGCCAGCTCCCAAGGATGGTACTTTCCGTGGCCGGTCACATTCACAGGCCAGAAACGACGATTGCCGGTGATGTCCCGGAGGAATCCACCGTCGCTGTTGGTGGTACCAACGATGACGCAGGAGCGAGGGTGACTTTCGACAGTGGTGCCGTAGGCGTGGCGGTACTTATCGTCGGTGCGGGTGATGAAGGATTTCACAACCTCCACATCCACCTTCTTGATGCCGTTCAGCTCGGACAGCTCCAAAATCCAATAGCCCTGCAACTTCTCTGGTGCAGTCTTGTCCTTCATATCGGAGATGGACAGAGAGTCGGAGAACCAGTCCTTGCCCAGAATGGCGAACAGCGTGGATTTGCCCATACCTTGCTCACCGTTGAGGACCAGGATGGAGTCAAACTTGATGCCGGGGCGATAGATCCGGGCGATGGCCGCCACCAGTGTTTTCCGAGTGACGGCGCGGACATAGGGTGTATCTTCAGCACCCAGATAGTCGATCAGCAGGGTTTCCAATCGGGGTACACCGTCCCACTTGAGCGTAGCCAGATAGTCTTTGATGGGGTGATAAAGCCGCTCGGCAGAGGTGACAGCCAGCAGTGCATCCTTGAACTTGGTGGGAGACCAGATGCCGTAAGTCTTTTCAAAATACAGCTTTGCACAGGCCACATCGGTATCGCTCCAGCCAGGTTTAACCTGGGGCCAGGGCAGTTTTCCGGTGACATCCAGCATACTTTTGAACTGGTTGAACACGATGTTCTGAAGGTTAGGATCGT
>JBJENO010000064.1:0-11305 GCA_051880235.1 Acetatifactor sp.
AAGTCCGTGACAGGCAAGTAAATCAATATATGGTCAATTTATGAGGTCAACAACATCTTGTGGCAGAGATCTACGTGAAATACAAGGACAATGAGAGGGATCAGTTTCTGGAGGACATTCATACCTTCGGCATCAACAATCTGAACAAAAACAAGGAGGAGGTGCTGGCAGAACTGCTGAAGGACTGTGACAGCATGATCTGGATCTCCGGGTATCGTCTGATCATGACCAATCGGATCAAGAAGGATGTGGCGGATGCGATCAGAAGGGGAGCGGAGGTGAAGGCGATCCTCTGTCCTCCCTGGAGTCAGGCCTTTCACATGGTCTACGGCACCAATGCCAAGGTGGCGGACAATTATTTTCAGGTGCTCCACGCAATCTATCAGGCGAAGGAAGGTATGGAGCACAAGGAGTATTCTATTTATTTTACGGATAAGCCCCTGTTCAGCGACACCTACAAGGTAGATCAGAATCTGGTGACCGGGCCCTATATGCACAATCGGGATGGGGAGTACAAGCGTCTGATGGCCAAGGATTTCTTCTCCTACAACCTGGTAAAGAAGAGTCGCCTATACGAATTGGTGGAAAGCGAGTTTCTGACGCTCTGTGAGGAAGCGACCCATGAGCTGGACTGGGAGAAATTTGCCAAGGCTTATGAGGAACAGGAGTCCAAGGACTTAAATGATGAGCAGAAGTGCAGGCTCCTGCAGGAGGCATGCGTTCCGAGAGTGACCTGTGAAGAGTAGTCGGAAGAAAAGGCATATTGTAGAATCAAAGCCCGGTGGTATCGGTCGGCATTGCCGAGGAATACCACCGGGCTTTCTGTGGCCGGGAGTGAGACGATAGGAATCTTCCTCCGGGACAGTTCGTTATTCTTCGTAGAACCACCGGATCAGGAAGTTGTACAGACCGCTCTTGATGGCATTGCTGTCGTGGTCAGCGTCCGGTACCTCGTACCAGAGGTGATCCACCTGATTATTGTTCAGGATCTCATGGTAGGAAGCGGGGAATTTGCCCACTACGCTGTCCTTGGTTCCGCAGCAGATCATCAAAAGTCTCAGGGGATACTCTTCCTGTCGGATGACGAACTCTTCTTCCTTCATCTGACCGGGGTGCTCCATGGCCCAATCCTTGCCGGGGGTCACACCGGGAGCAGGGGAGATGGCACCTGCGCAGGAGAACAGATCAGAGCGGGTGGTTCCGATGAAAAGGGACTCTCTGCCGCCCATGGAGAAGCCGATGAGACCTCTGTGCTCTCTGTCAGTCATCACAGAATAATTTGCTTCCACATAGGGAATCAGATCCTTCTCCAGATCGTTGATGAAATTGTCATAGGGGGCGATCTGCTCTTTTGTGAATCCGGGCTGCAGGGCAGGATCCTCCGAAGCATACATATGAGGGAACACCACAATGATATCGGGGATGCAGCCATCCTCCCTCAGATTTCCTATGATCTCAGGAATCCGGTTGTTGGAGTCACCTAACATACTGTTTTCATCTCCGAAAATGCCGTGGAGGAAATAGAGAACAGGGTACTGCTTCTCCTCGCTATAGTCCGGGGGCAACAGAATGTTGGCACCCCTGGTACGTCCGCAGGTAGTGGATTCATAGGTAAAGTGTTCCTTTCTGCCGTACTTTACGTCGCCCCGACGCATGGAGGTCCTGGTCGGGCAGATGGTATCGGTCACCTGTTCCATGTCTACCTCGATGGCAGTTGTGTCATTTTGCAGATCATTCGTATCTTGGATCAATTCTCCACTCATTTCATTCTCTCCTTCTGGTATCGTTTCTGATGGAACAGTGCTCTCCTCAGAAACAGATTCTTTCGGAATCTGAGAAGGGTCTGCTGTACCGGAGGACTCCTGCGTCGCAGGCGCCTTGCCGCAGCCGGCGGTCAGCCCAAGACACACGAAGAGTCCACAGAGTATAGGAAGCGTTTTTCTTTTCATAATATTTCCTTTCCTGACCGGGGATCAATGTTATTTCCCGCCAAAGACAGTATAGCAGATTCCCTTTCGGAGTGCACATACTTTTTATAAAATAGAAGGCAGGCGGGAATGAGAACCCTCTGTTTCGTCCCATTGCATAGGAACTGATCTTGTGCTATACTACTCTGGAGAATGTGCAGATTTTGAGCGAAAGGTCAGGTGTCAGGATGATTCAGAAAGACTGTGTGATACTTCGGGCAATGGAAGAGCGTGATTTTGATCTTTTATTCCGAATGATCAATTCTCCTGAGATAGAGAAAGCATTGGGAAGCTTTACTTTGCCGGTAAATGAAAACAGGCAGCGTGAGTGGATGAAAAACTATCGGGATACCCGGGAGCAGATTCGATGGATGATCGAACTGGTCAACGGTGTTACGATCGGCGTGATCATGCTATATGACATCGATATGAAAAACGGAACTGCTGAGGTGGGCTATAAATTGATGGCAGAGCGGGAGAATCGTATGCCCGGGGATATAGATACTGCATTACAGGCGGTCCTCGAGTACGGGTTTCTGGAACTTAGGCTGCACTGTATCTATGCCCATTCGCTGAGCGACAATCCGCCCAGTGAGCGTCTGCTCCTTCGGAACGGATTTCAGAAGGAAGGAACCGAGAGGCAGAGGATCTACCAGGGAGGCACCTATGTGGATCGAAACGTTTATTCCATTCTGTCGGAGGAGTTTTAACCGTTTTGCTCTGCCAAATGTCCGGCACAGAGATGAGAGCCTGAAGAGTTCTTCGGCAGAAAGATTGTGGAAGGAGTATGATAGATGAACAGTCTGGCAATTATTACGGCGCGAGGCGGGAGTAAGAGGATTCCCCGCAAAAATATCAAATTGTTTTGTGGGAAACCGATTTTGCAGTACTCCATAGAAGCAGCGCTGGACAGCGGTTGTTTTGATCAGGTGATGGTGTCCACGGAGGATGCAGAGATCGCGGAGATAGCAAGAGAAGCAGGAGCGGCGGTTCCCTTCCTTCGGAGCAATGAAACCTCTGATGATTACGCTACCACTGCAGATGTGATCCGGGAGGTGCTGGAGGAATACAGAAAGCGGGGAATGGAATTTACGCATGCCTGCATCCTATATCCTACCGCTCCCTTCGTAAGCGCCGGGAAGCTTCGAGAGGCAATGAAGCTGCTGGTGGAACAGAATGCGGATTCCGTTCTGCCCATGGTTCGTTTTTCTTTCCCACCCCAGAGAGCCTTTGTGATGAACGACGGGAAAATCTCTTTTGCGCAGCAGCAATACGCAAAGACCAGATCCCAGGATCTGGAGCCGATGTATCATGACAGCGGGCAGTTCTGTTGTTTTCGGACAGATGTATTTTTGGAGAAGAAGACACTGGTTACAGAGAACACGTTAGGGATCGAGTATCCTGAGTCTGAGGTGCAGGACATTGATACCCCGGAGGATTGGAAGTTAGCAGAGCTTAAATATACCTTGATGAAGGAGAAACAAGATGTCCTTTCAAATTAATGGTCGTAAGATCGGAGCCGGAGAGCCGGCCTATATCATTGCAGAGATGTCTGCGAATCATGCCGGCAGCCTAAGTCATGCCAAGGAGATCATCTGGGCAGCCAAGGAAGCGGGTGCAGACTGTATTAAGATACAGACTTATACTGCGGATACCATTACGCTGGACTGCAATAATGCGTATTTTACGATTAAAACAGGTCCATGGCAGAAGGATAACACCCTGCATGAATTGTACAGCAAGGCGAACACTCCCTGGGAGTGGCATGCAGAGTTGATGGAGGAGGCAGGGAAGGCACAGATCGATTTCTTTTCCACTCCTTTTGACAAGACAGCAGTAGATTTTTTGGAGGAATTGGGCGTCGGTTTCTATAAGATCGCGTCTCCTGAGATGGTGGATATCCCTTTGATATCCTATGTAGCTTCCAAGGGAAAACCGATCATCATGTCTACCGGCATGGCCAATGTGGGAGAGATCGCCTTAGCGGTCGATACTGTCCGCAGTCAGGGGAATGATCAGTTGGCGTTGCTTCGCTGTGCTACGGCGTACCCTTCGGTGACAGACCAGATGAATCTGGCAACGCTGAAAAACATGTCTGAGACCTTTGGGGTGCCTGTTGGTCTCTCGGACCATTCTCAGGGCAGTATCGGTGCGGTGACAGCGGTGCTGATGGGAGGAAGCATTATAGAGAAGCATTTCTGCATCAGCAGGGAGATCGTCAGTCCGGATTCCTTCTTTTCGATGGATCGTAATGAGTTTGCCGCCATGGTGCACGATATCAGAGAGGCAGAAAAGGCTGTGGGTCACGTACAGTATGGCCCGATGCAGCAGGAAAAGGATAATCTGACTGCCAGAAAGTCTATTTTCTGCAGTGCGCCCATCCGTAAGGGAGAGCGCTTTTCTCCCGACAATATTCGGGTAGTTCGCCCCGGATATGGATTGGAGCCAAAGTACTATGATATGTTGATCGGCAGAGAAGCATTATGTGATATTGACTTTGGTACGCCCATCGCCTTCGGAATGTTTGGGGAAACACTATGAATATCGGAATCAGAGTAGATGTGAATCCTGTGATCGCCACAGGACATATCAAGCGGGATATCGCCATTGCACTGTGTCTTCGTCAATTGGGTCAGGAGTGCATCTTTCTTTCTGCGGACGAATACTGCCTGCCATATCTTAAGCCATATGGATTTGAGGCCATCATCCTAAACAGCTGTTGGCGGGAGATGGAGGGAGAACTTCCTCAGCTGACGGAGGTGATTCGCAGCAGAAAGATCACCACTCTGTTAGTGGACAGTTATCAGATCACACCGGCATACATGAAGGCATTGATTTCTCTGACCTATGTTACTTATTTTGACGAGATGGGGCTGTTTGGATATGGCTGTCAGCAGCTGATCAACGGGGTGCTGGAACCGCCGGATTATTCAGGAGTGGCAGCACGTGCATTGTTAGGCCCGAAATATGTGGCATTGCGCCGGGAATTTGTTGATCTTTCGCCCAAGCAGATCCGGCCACAGATCCGGACGTTGCTTGTCACAAGCGGCGGAACGGATCCCTTCCACTTTTGTGCTGCCTTTTTAGAGAAGTTCTTAATGCACCCGAGCTGGCAGCAGGTGAAGGTCTCGGTGGCAGTAGGAGAGCTCAGCGTTGACAGGGAGTATCTGACGGAGAAATATCAGGAGAATGATCGGGTGACCATTCTCGTAAACTGCGATCATATGGCCCAACTGATGCAGCAGGCGGACTATGCGGTGACTGCAGGCGGAACAACGCTGTATGAGATCTGCGCAACCGGAGTCTGTGCCTCTTCCTATGCCATAGCGGATAATCAGCTGGAGGTGACAAAGTCCTTTCATCGATTAGGGTTAGTCTCTTATGCCGGAGATTTCCGGGTGAAGCCCGAGGAGACGATAGAGCGGATTCTGGAGCAGATGCAGGCGGTTACGGCTGAGGAGGAACGTTTGAAACGAAGCATCCGGCTTCAGGAGATCGTGGATGGAAAGGGTGCCCTGCGCATCGCACAGGCGCTGATCGATGTGCCGGGAAAAGAAGAAGCTGTGCAGACGGAGTGAGAAAACAGTTGAAAGATCGAATTTATGTATGCCACACATTTTATCATATTTATGTAACTTTTTTGAAGGAGATGAATCTGCCGAGGCAGAAGCGTGGTCAGGCCACTCTGGTCATCAGTCATATGTCCACGGACTTTGGGGATTTTCCGGAGAGAGTTCGGCGAAGCGGTTTCTTTGAGGAGGTAGTTGATTTTGATGAGAAGCCGGAATCGTTTTTTCCGGAACTGGCAAGATTCCGGAAAAAGGAATCGAATTTCTTCAAGAGTACTTTAAACCGAATTCGATTCACGAAACGCTTTGCCAGATTGGAGGCATCTTATGTGCCCGTAGATTTCAAACAGTATGGAGAGATCTATGTGTTCTGTGATTCCGATCCGATCGGTTTTTACCTGAATAGGAACAGAATTCATTATCATGCTCTGGAGGATGGTTTGAACTGCCTTCACAACGGAGATCTGGCGCATTTAGACAATCTGGCCCATTTCCCCATCAAAGCTTTTCTGTCCGAAAAACTGAATCTGATCTTCATTCAAAATGGGTATAGCAAATATTGTATCGATATGGAGGTCAATGATATTTCTGCCATTACCATTCCATACCATAAGTACCGGGAGGTACCGAGGCGGGGACTGGTGGAGGCACTGTCTCAGGAGGACAAGAATCTGCTGCTTGAGGTCTTTGTGCCGGATATGGAGCAGCTCCTTGGCTTGCTGCGCGATGATGCGGTGAAAACTGCCCTGATCCTGACAGAGCCTTTGTGCAGCTTACCTGTGCGCAGAAAGATCTTTCACGATATCGCTGATCGCTTTGGCAAGGAATACGCATTGATCTTTAAGCCTCATCCCAGAGATGAGTTGGACTATCGAGAGGAATTTCCGGGTTACCCGGTGATCGACCGCGTGGTTCCCATGGAAATGTTAAATTTTATAGAGAACTGCCATATAGATCTGGCCGTGGGCGTTTTCACGGAGCTGGGAGCATTGGATTTTGCGACCCAAAAGATAAAGCTGGGTGCGGATTTCATGGATGCCTATGAGGATCCTTCCATTCATAGATTTGCGGATCTGACGGGAAGGAAGCGTTAATGTTGAGGGGGAATCATTTTGAAGCTTAGTATTATTGTTCCTGTGTATAATATGGCAGCAGATGGGAAACTGGAGTACTGTCTGGATTCCCTTTTGCACCAGACACTGACAGACATGGAAGTGATTGCCGTGGATGATGCTTCCACCGACAATTCCGGGGAGATACTCAGACGCTATCAGCAGCAATATCCTCACCGATTTGTGGCGGAGTTTCTTCCGGAAAATCTCCGGCAGGGAGGAGCGAAGAACCGCGGATTATCCATCAGCAGGGGGGAGTTCATCGGGTTTGTAGACAGTGACGACTGGGTTACGGTGGATTGCTTCGAACAGCTGGTACGCAGGGCGGAAGAGACGGGTGCAGATGTGGTTGGCTGTGACTTCTGCTACGCCTATTCCAAGGGAATGGAGCCGGGGGAGCGTATTCCCTGTAATCGTCCGGAGCAGACGGGAGCATTGGATCATGACAAGAAGGTTTCGCTGTTCCTTCATCCGGGAGCACTGGTGACGAAGATTTATCGACGGGAGTTGTTTGAGATGGCTCCTTTTGCTTTCCCGGAGCATATGTTCTTTGAGGATAATGCTACCGGAGTGGAACTGCTGAGAAGGGCAACCCATTTTGAGTATATTGAAAAGCCCCTGTATTTCTATTTCCAGCACAGTGCTTCTACAGTTCATGTGGTGACGAAGGAACGCTGTGAGGATCGCATGGAGGCCATGCGGATTATGGTCAGATATGCCAGAGAAAACGGTTATTTTGAGGAATTTCGGGAGATTCTGGAGTATAAATTCACCAACCTGTTTTATCAGAATACTTTGTTCTCATATATGCAGGGATGCGGGCATATCGATCCGTTTTTCGTACGCAGGATGGGTCGGGAGATGAGATCGTATTTCCCAAAGTTTCAGGAGAATCCTTACTATGTGGCAGAGGTTCATCCTGAGGAGAAGATGTGGATGAAGCTGCAGCAACGTTCCACTCTTGTGTTTGTGATCTATTACAAGGCAAAATTCGGATATCGAAAACGAATCAATAAGTGGAGAGAGAGGAAAAACAAGTGATTTTATCAGGACATCAGCCAAATTACTGGCCCTATCCGGGCCTGATCGGAAAGATCATGCTGTCTGACAGCTTTGTCTATGTGACAAAAGTACAGTTTGAGAAGAAAAGCTGGCAGAAGAGAAACCGCATCCGCACCAAGGAAGGGTGGAATTATCTGCAGGTTCCCACGATTACGAAAGGAAAGTTTGATCAGAATATCTGTGACGTTGAAATCGATAATGCCACTGATTGGAGAGAGAAGACGGTAAAGACCATACAGCTGTTGTATGGTAAGGCTCCCTTTTACAAGGAGTATGAGGAGTTTATCAAAGAGACTTATTCCAGAGAATGGCAGTATCTTTCGGAACTGGATATCCATATCATGGATTTTTTGTTGGAGCATCTGGGATGTGATACAAAGATATACTATGATCGTGACTATGATTTTCAGGGGAACAAGACTGCCATGCTGGTGGATATGTGCAGGCAGTTGGGATGTGATACCTACCTTTCCAACCTGGGCAGCTCTGCGTATGTACAGATTCCTGAGTTTACGGAGGCAGGATTGCATCATCAGTATATAGATTACAAGGGAACTGCCTACCGACAGCAGTATGGAGGATTTGAACCGGGGCTGTCTATTTTGGACATGCTGATGAATTGCGGAAGAGATAAGACAAGAGAGATCCTTTTGGATCGATCCAATTACGCCTTCAGCCAATTGGATCGGGATCTGGAAGCAGACCACGAATAGATTTACCAAAACCGGCATAGGATTTTCGGTTCCTATGCCGGTTTTATTGATACAGAGCATCCTTATTTTTCTTTCCTTGCGGGGACCAGATAGATAAATACCAGAGAACTGATCAACAGCAGATAGGGGTAAAACAGGTTCGGGATAATGTCAAAGGCTGACACCGTTACCCCCAGCTCCTGTGCTGCGGTGATGGCAACCAACATCTGCGCACCGTAGGGAAGGATTCCCTGAATGATACAGGAGAAGGTATCCAGAATGGAGGCACTCTTTCTCGGAGTAATATGGTATTCCGTTGCCATTTCCTTTGCAATGGGGTTCGCCATAACGATAGCCACCGTATTGTTTGCTGTGGCGATGTTCATTGCGCTGACCAAAAGTCCCATGCCAAGCTGGCCGCCCTTCTGTCCCTTGAAGGTCCTGCGTATGAGGGAAAGCAGGGCTTGAAAGCCACCGTACTCACGAATCAATGCGCACATGACTGCTACCAGAACCGCCACCATGCAGGTCTCAAACATACCGGAAGCACCGGAACCCATTCTGGAAAGCAGGTCGGTGAGGCCGATGGTACCGGTTGCCAGCATAATAATGGAACCGGAGATAATACCGATTAAGAGTACCACAAATACATTGATGCCGATGATACCGCCGATCAGAACCAACACGTAGGGAAGGATCTGGAGCAGCTGATACTCCTCCACAACAGAACCGGTCTGCGTGGTCTGGAAGGAAAGCACCAGGATCAGAATCAGTGTGGTCACCGCCGCAGGAAGCGCGATCCAGAAATTTTCCCGGAATTTGTCTCGCATCTGACAGCCCTGACCATTACAGGCGGCGATGGTGGTGTCGGAGATAAAGGAAAGATTATCTCCAAACATTGCTCCGCCCATCACAGAGGCGATGCACAGAGGCATGGGAAAACCGGAGGCATTGGATACCGCCACGGCAATGGGGGTAATCAGGGTGATCGTTCCTACGCTGGTACCCATCGCGGTGGACACAAAGCAGGCTACCACGAACAGGACAGCTACCGCAAATTCTGCCGGGATCAGGGAGAGCATAAAGTAAGCAACACTTTCCGCACTGCTTCTTCCCACTACGCCTACGAATGTGCCGGCTTCCAGGAAGATCAAGAGCATGGTGATAATATTTTTGTCGGACAAGCCCTTTGCCATGATGTCCAGCTTCTCCTCAAAAGTCACCTTTCGATTCTGCAGGCAGGCGATCAGGATCGCTGCCAGGAATGCAATGACAATGGGAATATTGTAGAATCCCATCTCAATTTTCAGCACATACTCAAACAATATCCCCAGTCCAAGATAGAGAACCAGGAATACCCCGATGGGAAGGAGAGCAATCGGATTACTCTTTTTCATGTGAAAAGTCCTTTCTATTATTATTTCGGCAATACTTTATTATAGGGTGTTTCCGAGTAAAGAACAAGTTCCTTTCTTAGAATTGGCAGACATTTTGATTTTTTTTCTTAAGAACAGGTTAAGTTCTAATGAAAGGGGTTGTGAATATAACAAAATATGGTAAGATGATGGAGTCGTGAATATTGATAAGGGAAGTGACTATGAATTATTTAAACCAATATAAAGGTCTCCGAAAGGAAAATTATGTGCTGTTCTTTGGTCGGATCGTGACAAATCTAGGGTCCATGATCTGGCCGGTTCTGACGCTGATCCTGACCCAGAAAATGCAGTTCTCCGCAACTCAGTCAGCTCTGATTATTATTGTTGCAGGATTTATCCTGATCCCTGCGGGACTGTTCGGCGGGAAGGTGGCGGATAAGCATAATAAGAAGTTTGTCATCATCTATTGTGACCTGATTTCGGTGGCGCTGTATGTGATCAGTGCTTTTCTCCCGCTGTCCTTTGCCACGGTGGCTCTGATCATTGTGGCGGCAGCCTGTCAGTCTATGGAGCAGCCTTCCTACAATGCACTGATTGCCGATATCACCTACACCGAGGACAGAGAAAGGGCGTATTCCCTACAGTATTTGGGCTCCAACATTGGCCTGGTTGCATCCCCTATGATTGCAGGCTTTCTGTTCAATGATTTTCTGTGGCTGTCCTTTCTGATCAGTGGTCTGGCCATCGGTCTGTCAACCATCGTGATTTTCTTCTTTTTAAATAATATCACACCGGTGGTGGAGGATGAGGAAGAGGTGGGAAGCTACCAAAAAGGAAAGCAGGGGGAATCCCTGGCACACATCCTGCTGCACAACAAGGTGATCCTTCTCTACATCATCATGTTTAGCATCTACCAGGCAGTATACCAGCAGTATGCATACCTGATGCCATTGGATCTGGGGAGGATCCACGGGGAAAACGGCGCGATGATCTTCGGAAGTGTGTCCAGTCTCAACTGTATCGTGGTGGTGATCTTCACCCCTATTATTACCAAGGTGCTGGATAAGGTGATTCCCACCCGCAAAAATCTTTATGGCTATGTGATGCTGATGGTGGGTTATCTGATCTTTCTGCTGATGAGAGGACGTATTCCATTTTATTATGCGGCAATCGTCACCTTTACTTTCGGAGAAATTCTGACCACCATCTCCAACGGTCCTTACCTGTCGGCCCGGATACCGGAGAGCCACAGAGGGCGTATCCACGGTTTTCTGTCCGTGGTGCAGGGCGTTCTGCAGGCGGTATTCTTATTGCTGGTGGGTGTGTTCTACGATAAGTGGGGTTCCACCTTTGCCTGGGGATTTGTCCTGTTGATGCTGAGTATTGCAATCTTCGGCGCGGTAGTGCTGATCGATTGCGATAAGAGAAGATACAGGGAATTGTATCAACCGCGCAAGAAAAGAAGAAAAAGACTGTCAAGCATTTTTGAAAATGTCCCAAAATAATTCAAACATTAGCCCCGGCATC
>JBJENO010000065.1:0-45326 GCA_051880235.1 Acetatifactor sp.
CCAAACAGTGAAGTAATAAGCCCCGGAGAATAAATGGTGTTCATTCCATATTTGCCAAAAATCTGCATATCCTGGATTCCAATACCGATGTGCATCACCACTTCCATCGCAGAGAACAGCATGATTGCGATTCCCGCAGGCTTTTTAAATCCCCACACCTTGAGCACAATACATCCGATGACAACTGCACCGAAGTTGGTAATCATATCGGTCAGTCGGTTCATCGGATATTTGCTTAGAAGCAAAGAACCGTGATTGATGTTATAGGAATAGTGCAGACCACCCGGTAATACCCATTCCTCAATTACATGCAATACCAGTACGATGACTGCCAATGTACAGAGAATATTGAGTTTCGACCATGTTTTCCTGTTTTTATAAACCAGATAGCTTAATATAACACCGATTGCTCCCATCACATACAGCCATATAGATAACCACCCTTGTATAATTGCTTCCATACTATGTCACTCCTTTTCAAATTTTCTTTACGATACAATTGTAGCGTAATTTAATCTGTGATACAATTGATTCAAACCAAGTGCTACATACAGTCCAAAACTTGTAGCGAAAAATTGGAGGAAACATATGTACCATATCAGTAAAGATAAGCGAGCCATTCAATCATCCGAACTTATTTATAAAGGACTGTTGGAATGTATAAAGAAAAAACCTTTTGACCAGATTACTGTAAGTGATTTGCAAAAGGTTTCCGGAGTGGCGAGAACAACGTTCTATCGGGCATTTGACAATATTTCCGATGTACTGTATTGGAAATGTGACACCTGTTTTCATGAGGCTTTAGGGAACTATCGTCCAAAATCGTTTCAGGGTGAACTTGACCTTGCCAGACACTATTTTGACTATTGGATAAATCACAGTGACATTTTAGAACTGCTGATGCAAATCAACAGGCAGGACATTATCTATTCCTGTCATATGAAGAATGCTGATATTCTGCAAAGACGATTTGGAAGCCTTCCCGGAATGAACATGAAGTATGGTAATTATTTTATCGCCATCCGCACCGGATTTACCATCAGTATACTAACCGTCTGGCTCAAAGGCGAAAAAAAAGAAAGTGCTGATGAATTGGTGCAGATCATTGAAGAACAACTAAATCTATTGACAAAGAGTATAGCCAAAAGCTAATGATACTTTTTCATTAGCTTTTGGCTATAGAATGAAAATGACATCCAGCCAAACTGCCAGATGCCGCTTTCTGTTTGTATTTCGACTATGATAATGTAATCTCAATCCCGCCCCGGAAGGCTAATCCTTCACTCTTTCTTCCCAGTGTACCTCCTAGCCTTTCTGGTTACAGTCCCATCTGCATGACGCTCAATGTTACTCCTGCTCTCCCGCATTTTCTGGACGGCTCTGAACATCTCTCGTGAGATGATAGCCGGGTGATGGTCTTCCTACTCCCCAAACCTACCCCTTATGGCAAAAATGCCCGGGGCTGACCTGCAGGATCTCTTTCTGCATCGACAACTGCATCAGCAGACCGGCAACCTGAATCTCCGTGTAGGTTCCCCCCAGCTTCGCCCACACCTGCTCTACGGTACTGGGCGTGAAATCCAATGCGTTGTAAACATCACCCAGTTCTCCGGAGAGAAGCTTCTCCCGCTTCGGACTGATCTTTTTATGGTCGCCCCACAGCTCCTTCACAAATTCTTCAGGACTTACCAATATCCCTGCGCCCGCTTTGATCAGCCGATTACAGCCCTCACTTAGCTTATCTGTGACTCTGCCGGGGACCATATACACATCCTTGCCCTGCTCCAGTGCCATATCCACTGTGATCAGTGTGCCGCTCTTCTCCCTTGCCTCCACTACGACCACCACATCCGCCAGGCCGCTGACAATGCGGTTCCTGGGTGGGAACAAATATCCTTTTGCCGGGGTGCCGGGTGCATATTCGGACAAGACACCGCCCCGGAATTTCAGCTGTTCGTACAGTCCACGGTTGGATCTTGGGTAACAGACATCCGCACCGCTTCCCAAGACGCCATAGGATCTTCCTCCCACAGAAAGTGCTGCCTCCTGTGAGATACCATCGATTCCTCTGGCCATTCCGCTGATAACGGAGATACCGTTTTGGCCCAACAGTCTGCCCAGTTCAATGGCAACATATTTCCCGTACTCTGAGCAGTCTCTGGCACCGATGATAGCTGCGCTGGGTTCGTCCTCTTTTGGAAGCTCCCCATAGTAATACAGCTGCTTGGGCGGATCCGGAATGTTGCGCAGTCTGCCCGGATACTCCGGATCCTCTCTTCGAACCTTTTTCATTCCTTCCGGCAACGCTTCTGTCTCCGGCAGCCTGTCCGCCCGGATCTGGTCGTCCAGGCCGTATCCCCACTTACAATCTTCTTCTCTATCCATTTTGTTCCCCCATTCTTTCTGTTAGATCCAATAGTCCAGAGACGGACGGAAATAAGCAGCCTGTGTGAGATGCTCCACTTCGATCTGTTCTTTTCCCTCCAAATCTGCAATCGTGCGCGCCACCTTCAAAATACGATGATAGGCTCTCGCGCTGAATTTTAGTGTCTTATATAATTCTTCCATATAGGTCGCTTCCTTCTCTCCCAGATGACAGTAGGTATTGATATCGGCAACCTCAATATCTGCATTGAATCTGCAGTCACTGTCACGGAACCGAACCTTCTGTCTCTCTCTGGCTTCCAAGACCCTCTCTCGGATGGTCAGACTGTTTTCCTCACAGGGCTGTTCGGTCAGCTGACTCACATCCACTGCCTGCAGCTCCACGCAGAGATCGATCCTGTCCAGAATAGGACCGGAGACCTTCCCCATATATTTTTTTACCTGGGGCTCTGTACACCGGCAGCGATTCCTGTCCGGATAGTACCCGCATAGGCAGGGGTTCATGGCACAGACCATCATGAAATCACTGGGATACACTACATTCCCCGCGGTTCTGGAGACCGTTACCTTTCTCTCCTCCAGAGGCTGACGGAGAGCGTCCAGTGCGATCCGCTGAAATTCCGGGAGCTCGTCCAAAAATAAAACCCCTCTGTGCGCCAGAGAGATCATTCCCGGTCTGGGATTACTTCCTCCGCCAACCAATGCCGCATGGGATATGGTGTGGTGGGGATTCCGAAAGGGACGCTTCACCACTAACCCACCATCCTCATCCAGCACTCCCGCCACACTGGCTACCGCAGTCACCTCCAGACATTCCTCCAGCGACAGGGGCGGCAGAATGCCCGGGATCCTCTTGGCGATCATGGATTTTCCGGCGCCGGGCGGACCAACCATCAAAAGGTTATGAAATCCCGCTGCAGCGATCTCTGCTGCCCGTTTTGCCATCCTCTGGCCCTGTACCTCTGCAAAATCTAATCCGCCAAGATAGTCCTGTTCCGCTAACAGTTCTTCTACAGAGAGGGATAGTACCGGAAGAATGGACTCCCGCTGTGCTTCTTCCACTGACAGATAAGAGAAGACCTCCCGGATGTGTGACGTACCCCTGACATGTATTCCGGGGATTACTGCTCCCTCCCGCTCATTCTCCTTTGGTACGATGCATTCTTTTACGCCCATTGCAGCGGCCTGTCTCACTATAGGCAGAACTCCACGCACCTTTTTCACCTCACCATTCAGTCCCAATTCTCCGAGAAACAGAATATTTTCTGTTGCCTTCTCAGGAAAATAGTTCATAGACTCCAGCATCCCAACCGCAATAGGCAGATCAAAGGCGCTGCCCTCCTTCCGTTTATCAGCAGGCGAGAGATTCACCGTCACCTTTCTGGGCGGAAGATCAAACCCAACATTTTTCAAAGCAACACTCACACGTTCTCTGGACTCTCTCACCTCAGGTCCCAGAGACCCAACCATCGTAAAGCCGGGTAACCCGGGAGCAATATCCACCTCCACAGAAACAAGGTAAGCCGACACTCCTACCAGGGCACCCGAAAGAATCGTACTGTACATTCGTACCTCCTTATGAAATTAAAAAAAGGAATCATTTGAAATAGATGTCTAACGGGACCTTAGGCAGAATGCCGGAAAGAAGGAACCCGTCAGGCCTGTATCATAAGAAAAATGAGACATTACAACTATTATACACAATTAAGAATAAGAATTCAAATATTTTTTATCAATTTTGAGAATTATTTTCCAAGGCAACGCGAAGCTTATGCAGAGCTCTTTTTTCTATTCTGGAGACATAACTTCTGGAAATCTCAAGCATTTGACCGATTTCATTCTGCGTCATCTCTTTCTTGCCAACAAGACCGTAGCGATATTCCAAAATCGTTTTCTCCCTGGGTGTCAGGCACTTTTCCAGCAAGTCGAACAGACGTTTCTTGTTCCTGTCAAATTCCAGTCTCTCCACCACATCCGTCTGTTCCTGCTCCAGAACATCCAACAATTGGATCTCGTTTCCCTCCTTATCCTGACCGATGGGTTCGTAGATGGATACCTCTCTGGACTGCTTCTTTTTGCTTCGAAAGAGCATCAGCAGTTCATTATCAATGCAGCGACAGGCATAGGTGGCAAGTCTCCCCTTACTGCTGTCATAGGTATCGATTGCCTTCATCAGGCCAATACTTCCGATGGAGATCAGATCATCCATGTCCTCGTCGGAATTTTGATATTTCTTCGCAATATGCGCCACAAGTCTCATATTTCGCAGGGTCAGTATTTCCCTTGCGTGTCTGGACTGCTCACTGTCACCTTCCTTTAACAAGCGTAAAATAGCCGCTTCCTCCCCTACTGTCAACGGTGTCTGAAAGGTTTTCAAGTGCTCCTCCCGCAAATCACTCTTAACAATAGTCTATGAAGGAAGAAAGGTGTCGGTGCCTGTCATCAAAATATAAACTGAGCCATCACATAATTGCTTACGTTCAGTCCCTTCTCCGTCAGACAAAGCCTCTCGCCGTCGTCAGAGTACCGCAGCAGTCCATCCCGAATGTTTGTGTTGATCACAGTTCCATACACCTGCTCTACAGTCACATCAAAGCGAGTCTGAAATGCCGCTCTGTCAACTCCTGCCGTCAGACGAAGCCCCAGGAACATCGTTTCCTCCATCTGTTGTTCTATGGTCAGTTCTTCCCGATCCACCTCTCTCCGAGAAGGATTCTTCAGGTAGTCTTCCAGATCGGCATCATTGTGAAAGCGTACCTCTCCCACCAGGGAAGCCGCCCCGATTCCAAATCCGACATAGTCTGTCCGCGTCCAATAGCCCACATTATGTCTGCACTCAAAGCCCGGAAGCGCATAGTTTGATATTTCATATCGATGATACCCATGTTCTTCCAGGATACGTTTGGTCTCCTCATACATGGCACGATCTGTCTCCTCATCCGGCAAAATGAGTTCTCCCCGCTCAAATCGGTCCATGAGCACCGTTCCCTCCTCCAAAATAAGGCTGTAGGCCGAAATATGAACAGGTGGTTTCGGAAGTGATACCAATTTGCTTAGGGTGGACACGTAACTGGCGAAAGATTGCCCGGGCAGAGCACTCATTATATCAACATTGATATTATCGAACCCCGCATCCAGTGCCCATCCATAGGTATCCAGAAACTGCCTGTAGGTATGAATTCTCCCTATTTGCCGCAGCTCCCCGTCATTCGCCGACTGCAGACCAATACTCAGCCTGTTGAAGCCTGCCGACTGATACACCCTAAGCTTTTCCAATGTAACGGTACCCGGATTGACCTCTATGGTGATCTCCGCGTCCTCCAGAAGGGCAAAGCACTCTCTCACCACTGAGAGCAGTGCAGCCATATCCCTTTCTGATACCACGGAAGGGGTGCCTCCTCCCACAAACACAGAGACTACCTGATAGTCTGTATAGTTTCCGGCCTTCTCCCTTACCTCACGAAATAAGGCATCCATGTAGGATGCCTTAGTCTTCTCGTCGCAGGAGAAGGAAAGGAAATCACAATAATTGCATTTTCTCACACAAAAAGGGATGTGAAAGTACAATTCCAGATTTCTTTTTCCACTCATCTCGCTCGCCTTTTCTCTTATTTGTCATCCAGCTTCAGAACACTCATAAACGCCTTCTGAGGGATCTCCACATTTCCTACCTGGCGCATTCGCTTCTTGCCTTCCTTCTGTTTCTCTAAAAGCTTACGCTTACGGGTAATATCGCCGCCATAGCATTTTGCAAGAACATCCTTGCGCATGGCCTTGACTGTCTCTCGGGCAATGACCTTGCCGCCCACGGCAGCCTGAATCGGAATCTCAAACAGGTGTCTGGGGATCTCATCCTTCAGCTTCTCACACATCCTCCTGCCTCTCTCATACGCAGAGTCCGCATGGACGATGAAGGATAACGCATCCACTTCCTCACGGTTGATCAGAATATCCAGTTTCACAAGCTTCGAGGGTTCATACCCCTTGATATCATAATCGAAGGAAGCATAGCCTCTGGATCTGGACTTCAATGCATCAAAGAAATCATAGATGATCTCATTCAGAGGCAGTTCGTACTTCAGCAGTGCTCTCGTTCCTTCAATATATTCCATCCCCAGATAACGACCTCTTCTCTCCTGACACAGTTCCATGATCGATCCGATAAATTCACTGGTCACCATGATCTCCGCATTGACAATGGGCTCCTCCATATGCTCGATCTCAGAAGGGTCCGGCAGATTGGAAGGATTGGTCAGTTCAATCACCTCACCATTTGTCTTGTACACCTTATAGACAACGCCGGGGGCAGTGGTCACCAGATCCAGATTATATTCTCTCTCCAGTCTCTCCTGAATAACCTCTAGATGAAGCAATCCCAGGAATCCGCAGCGGAACCCGAATCCCAGGGCCAGGGAGGTCTCCGGTTCATAATTCAGGGATGCATCGTTCAACTGCAGCTTCTCCAGTGCATCCCTAAGATCAGGGTACTTTGCACCATCTGCCGGATACATACCGCAATAAACCATGGAGAGAACCTTCTTATAGCCGGGAAGCGGTTCCGCACAGGGATTCTCTGCCTCCGTCACGGTATCACCTACTGCAGTATCCTTTACATTTTTGATGGAAGCGGTAATATAGCCAACCATACCTGCTGAGAGTTCATCACAAGGGATAAACTGACCGGCGCCAAAGTATCCTACCTCCACAACATTTTCCTCCGCACCGGTTGCCATCATGCGAATCCTTGTTCCCTTCCGCACAGTACCTTCCATGATCCTGCAGAAGACGATCACTCCCTTATAGGAATCATACAGGGAATCAAAGATCAGCGCCTTCAGAGGAGCCTGTGGATCCCCCTGTGGTGCGGGGATCTTTGCCACGATCTGCTCCAGAACATCCTCGATACCAATGCCATTCTTTGCAGAGATCAGCGGAGCATCCGCCGCTTCGATACCGATGACGTCCTCGATCTCCTCGATCACACGCTGGGGATCCGCACTGGGCAAGTCGATCTTATTGATGACAGGAACCACATCCAAATCGTGGTCCAATGCAAGATACACATTTGCCAAAGTCTGCGCCTCGATACCCTGTGCAGCATCCACTACCAGGATCGCTCCGTCACAGGCGGCCAGGGAACGGCTTACCTCATAGTTAAAGTCCACATGTCCCGGCGTATCAATGAGGTTTAAAATATATTCCTCCCCATCCTTTGCCTGATAGACCGTCCGGACCGCCTGAGCCTTAATCGTGATTCCACGCTCACGTTCCAGATCCATATTGTCAAGCACCTGATTCTGCATCTCCCGGCTGGTAAGCAGTCCGGTCTTCTCGATGATGCGGTCTGCCAGGGTAGACTTGCCGTGGTCGATGTGTGCCACGATACTGAAATTTCGTATTTTACTCTGATCAATCATTGCCATTGGAGTTTTTTCCTCTTCTTTACCTTAATAGTGCTATTATAACAGAAGTCTCCAAGTTTGAAAACAATGATTTTTTGCCATCAAGCCTCCCCTGTCAGCACCAGATATAACAGGTAACCCAGAACATCACAGGCATTCATAACCTCCTCCACTGTGTTATTCTGAGCTCCCAATTCTATCAACAGGTATTTATCCATCAGATGCATATTGTAACGGTATCCCTTCAGATAGATCTTTCTTGTCACGCCCGGATAATACTCATTTGCCGCCTTCTGCATCTGAAAGGAAAACGCCAGATTGCTCTCCAGGTTCTCATTCTTCAGATAAGCGATGGGGCCCGTCTTCCTGTTGTAGGACAGCCCGTTAAAAAACATGAACTTTGCGGTAGGCCTCCCATCTATCTCGATCACCTGCCGTTTCTCCTCCGGCATAGAGTCCCGATGGAGGTCGATCACCACCTGAATGGACGGATTGTCTGCAAGTAACTGCTCGATCGAGCCCTTCGCATTGGAATAAGCTTTGTTCCGGTTGGGAAGATCATAGCACTGTGTGTGATGCAGCACTTGGAATCCATAAGTATTCTCCAGTACTTCCTTTAATCGCTCGCCCGCTCCCAGAATCGTGGTGGAACTGTCTTCCGGATCTGAATCTGCAAAGGCCTCCTGCGAATGAGTATGATAAATCAGGATCTGCGGTCCTGAAACATTCCTCTCGATGGTCATATCTTTTTCCAGAAACTTCTGAGCATTTATCAGGCTTTCCTCTGCCTTTGTGGTAGAATCCACCGTGTAAAACTGTTTCAACAGTGCATCATATTCTGCGATCGTCCCCGGATCGATCTGCAGCTGTCTTTCATGCGGCTGGAAAGTTTTCTCAGGGGCCACCGGCAAAATCGTCTCCTGAAAAGATTCCTCACTGGCCGGTTCCTGTTCCTCTTCTTCCAAACGGTCCCCCCGTAGGATTGACTCCTCCCAAATCTGATCGCTTTCCTGCAAAGGAAGAGTCTCTCCTGACAGCTCCTCGCTGGCTTCCTCCCACAGAATTCTCCGAATGGCAACCTCTCTCTGTTCCTGACGAAAATGCTCCACTGCATACTCATATACCGGCAGCAGCGCATAGATCTGTCTCTCTGCCAGCCTGCTTCCGGAACTTTCATCCCCGGAAGCCAACCGGACTGCAGGCACATATAATTGCTCCATAGAATTTGACAGAGAGACACACACCGTTTGGAAAAACACTTGAAAACTGTCGCTTTTTTCAAGGGAATTCTTGTGTTTCTCATCTGCGCGGCTACAGCTGACAAGTAAGCCTTGTACCACTAAAAACAATAGAAGAAGGCACAGACATTTCTCGAAAAAACCACCGGAATGGATAAAAGATCTGACGGCATATCCCTCCCCATCTTTTCTTTAGACAATGTATGCAGGAGGAACTTATTCCATACTTTGTTCCATTGCAATATTGATGCCCTCCGATATGGTAAAACTGATCCTCTTTATGATTTCGTCCACATCCTTACCGGTCATATACATATTGTTCAATTCCGGGAAAATACGGGAGGAACTGCCAAACAGCTTCGCCGTCTCTCCAAATTCCTCTTCAGCCAACGCCTTCTCCAATGCATCTGACACGATGGTCGCGGCATCTACTACGGTTGGGATTCCGATTGCCACCACGGGCACTCCCAGGCTTTCCCTGGTCAGCGCGTTCCTATGATTTCCAACCCCGGATCCGGGCTGAATGCCTGTATTTGTGATCTGGATCGTTCTGTTTAATCGCTTCACGCTTCTTGCCGCCAGCGCATCTATAACGATAAGCGCATCGGGATGGGTCTCCTCCACGACACCGCGAACGATTTCTGCCGTCTCCATCCCTGTCTTTGCCATCACTCCCGGCTCCAAAGCACTTAATACATTCATACGAGAGCAATTATAGGCCGCCACACCGTATTCCTTCACAATATGCCTTGTAATACAGAGATTATCCACTGCCTGAGGTCCAAGCGCATCCGCCGTCACCATGCGATTTCCCAGTCCGATCACCAACACATTTAATTCTTTTTCCTGTGGAAGAAGTTTTCGCAGTTCCTCCGCCAGACAGATCGATATATCCCGATGATAATCTTCATCTGCTTCCACGAGAGTGGGTGCCTCAATGGTCACGTAGATCCCCATTGGCTTCCCCATTGCTTTGGCCGCATTTTTTGACTCCACGGACACTCTTGTGACAAGCGCCTCCTCAGAGTCCAGGCGATATTCATCCACCCTGACTCCTCGCAGCTGCTCCTCCTCCTGACTGATACTCTCTTTCGCCTCCAAGGCCAAATCTGTTCTCACCTGAATATGACTCATACACACCTCATGCAAATGAATAACCAAATTTTTTCACTATTTTTTGTAGAAACTCACAAAATTATGTATTGACAAATTCACCATTATTTACTAAAATACCATTGTATGTTTGCGTTAGTCCCCCGTGTCTGGCTAAGGTCAAACGATTACAAATTCACATTTTTTAGTATATAAACTGGAGGTATACGACTTTGGCTAACATTAAATCTGCAAAGAAGAGAATTTTAGTAAACCGCACAAAGGCTGACAGAAACAAGGCTATCAGATCTTCTGTTAAGACTGCTATGAAGAAAGTATTCGCTTCTATTGAGGCTGGTGACAAGGCTGCTGCAACTGCAGAGCTTGCAAACGCTACCAAGACCATCGAGATGGCCGGCGCTAAGGGTGTTTACCATAAGAACAACGTAGCTCGTAAGGTTTCCCGTATGAGCAAGGCTGTTAACGAGATGGCTTAATTCCCAAGAATCATAAATGAACGATCAAAAGCATCCATACCGTCATGTGGATGCTTTTTTCATGCCCAAAGAAACACAAGCAGCCCCTCTCCTGTCTGGGAGAAGGGCCGTTTATCAAAAATTTATGTAGTTAGTGTCTGTGTCCACCGCCGCCGTGATGTGCACCACCACTGCTTATGTGGCCTCCTCCGCCACCTCCACTGCGTCCACCGCTGCTGGACGTCTGGATGATACGCTTTGTCACATTCTTGTGCAGCAGATTATCTCTTCCGGTATTGTTGGCAGGATTGCCTCCCACCACATATTGCTTGACCGCCACTGTGTTCGCTGCGGCATTCTTCTTCGCGTGGGAGCTGTAGTACACCCATGTGAACAATGCGGCAACCACAAGTGCAATGAGATAATAAAATCCGGGCACTCCGCCTCCCATCTTACGGCATACACCGTCGATGTAAGCCTTGTAAGCCTTGTAGGGATTGCGATCATAATACTCATCCACATCATAGAGAATACTATCTATCTCTGCTGTGCTCAACGCCTCATAGACGCTGCCGCTGGTAGACAGCCATTCCCCTCTCTGGCCCGGATATCTGCAATCTGCCAGCAGGGAGCCATCTCCCTCAAAGCCCTTGTTATAGCCGTATTGCCTCTGATCCCAGAAGTCATCTGCCTTGTTCATGATCAGACGATTCCACTCACTGTCCGAGAGAGAATCCTTATCGGACAAGGGCTCATCAAAAGTCCAAATGACGAAATCAATATGATATTTGGCTTCCTTCTCGGCGATATAATCCCGTAGAGACTGCTCTTCTTCGTCTGTCAGGAGATTGGCCTCGTCGTACACTCTCTCCGAAGGAGCGGCTGTGTTTGCTCTGGGCGCCTGCATGATCTTGTAATGTCGAATGCCCGCTGCCGCCGTGGCAATGAGAAGCACAAACACGATCAGAAACCATATTCTGAAATATTTGAAGTACCCTTTCCGGGCCTCCTTCTGAAAATCGAAATCCATCCTTCCACACCTCCTATAAGAATGACACCAGCAATGGTACCAGTGCGAGCAATGCATAGCATATGCCGAAAGCAGTCAGGGAATAGGCAAGCGCTTTCTTTTTGGAGAGAGGAGCCTCTCCCACGATCTTACCGTTCTGACCGTTGATGTAAAAAGGATAATCCTGTCCGTTGTAGGAATAGTCGTAATGCCATACAGGAAGCAGCGCATACTCGGAATGCTGTTCCCGGATATCCACGCGCTGTGATGTAGTGGTGATCGAATTATACCCTGCATAGCTCTCCTTTAATATTTTCTCAGCAGAGGCCTTCATCTTCTGATTCGCCCGATTTTCCTCTTCCTCTGCGGTGAAGTTATAAAATTCTGCGCGGAAACCGGACAGGAACTTCGGATCAAAATCCACGCACTGCTTATAATCAAAGGGTTCTACCAGGTCCATCACATCATTTGGCATGGCAATGGAAGCGTCCACAGGAATCTTATCGAAATGAATATCCATGCTTCGGCTGACATCATAGATAGAGGTCTCCGTATATTCCGTATTACCGCTTACCCAGGTTCTGACCTTTCTTCCCTGTCCCTGGAAATCACAGTGGGTCCGGTATTCATAGAGCCAGTAAGGCACATAATTTCCGGACATTCCATCCAGTCTGACATCGGATAGAAAATCATCCGGCGCAAAGAGATTTTTCTTGAAACGTTCCCGCAGAGCCTTCTTGCACATCTCTTTCCCCATCTGGAAAGGGATCATCTTCTTCGGTCGATATGCACCGTCTATTCTGGGTGTCAGAATCAAACCGGTATCACAGTAGGCACACCGAAATGCGGAAGTATATTCATCATAAACTAATTCACCGCCGCAGTTCGGACAGAGGACCATCTCATCTTTGTCACCTTCCGTACGCTGTTCACTGTCCGGACTGTCACAATAGGGACAGATCATTCCCTTCTTCTCCGGATTATACACCACATTTCCGCCGCAATTGGCACATTTGTAAAACATATGGCAATCCTTTCCTCGCAAAAAAGCGATTTTAGTGATTTACAACAACATAGTATAACCATACCACATTTATGTAAGTTTTTCCACCGGTTTTTGCGCACATTACGAAAAGATAAAGTGCCATAGGATCCGGTATTTCCGGGAACACAATTTCAAAAAGAGAAAAAAAACGTCCTCTGCTCTCGCAGAGGACGTCTGATGTGTTGTCCACAAATCAATCAATTAGTAGTTTACGATCTTACCGAAGTCAGTCTTAAGGCTTGCACCGCCTACCAGACCTCCGTCGATGTCAGGCTGTGCAAACAGCTCTGCTGCATTGCCTGCATTTACAGAACCGCCGTACTGGATGCGAACAGCCTCTGCAGTAGCCGCATCATACATCTCAGCGATGCAATCACGGATACCCTTGCAAACCTCCTGTGCCTGCTCGGTAGTAGCAGTCTTACCGGTTCCGATTGCCCAGATAGGCTCGTAAGCGATGACGATGCCCTTCACCTGATCAGCGGTTACCCCGACAAGATCAGACTTGATCTGGAAACGGATCCAATCCATGGTAACGCCCATCTCTCTCTGCTCAAGGCTCTCACCACAGCAAAGAATGGGAGTAAGCCCTGCCTCAAGAGCCTTCTTCACCTTCTTGTTCAGAAGGGCGTCATCCTCCTTGAAGTAGTCACGTCTCTCGGAATGTCCGATAATTACGTACTTCACACCTGCATCTACCAGCATCTCTGCAGAGATCTCACCGGTGTAAGCACCCTTTGCTTCGAAATACATATTCTCAGCACCAACTGCAACATTGGTACCCTTTACTGCCTCTACAACAGGAACGATGTCGATGGCAGGTACGCAGTATACAACCTCAACGCTGTCGGACTTCACAAGGTCCTTCAGCTCTGCACAAAGTGCAACGGCCTGGCTGGGAGTCATATTCATCTTCCAGTTGCCGGCAACAATTTTCTTTCTAGCCATGTTTGAATCTCCTTTTTTCTATTCCCACTCATAAATGCCCTCTGCTTCGCAGAGTCGCCACTTCGTGGCTGCTGCATTTATTTCGTGTTCGTTCGGCGAAAAACAAATGCCTGCTACGCAGTCGCTTGTTTTTCAGCCTCACTCCTTGTCGTCTGCTGCTGCAACACCGGGAAGTACCTTACCCTCCAGGAACTCCAGGGAAGCGCCGCCACCGGTAGAGATATGGCTCATCTTGTCACCGAAGCCAAGCTGGTTTACAGCTGCAGCGGAGTCACCACCACCGATAATGGTAGTAGCATCGGTCTCAGCAAGAGCCTTTGCCACAGCGATGGTACCTGCTGCAAGAGTAGGATTCTCGAATACGCCCATAGGTCCGTTCCAAACAACGGTCTTAGCACTCTTCACAGCCTCAGCGAACATAGCCTGGGACTTAGGTCCGATGTCACAGCCCTCTCTGTCTGCGGGCATATTCTCAACATCATATACCTCTACCTCAACAGGAGCATCGATGGGGTTCGGGAACTCAGCGATGGTTACAGAGTCAACAGGGAGAACCAGCTTCTTGCCAAGAGCCTCTGCCTTTGCCATCATTTCCTTACAGTAATCGATCTTCTCATTGTCAACGAGAGACTTACCGATCTCGTAGCCCTGAGCCTTCAGGAAGGTATAAGCCATACCGCCGCCGATGATCAGGGTATCGCACTTCTCAAGAAGGTTAGAGATAACGTTCAGCTTATCAGCAACCTTAGCACCGCCAAGGATTGCTACGAAAGGTCTTACAGGGTTCTCTACCGCATTGCCCAGGAAGTCGATCTCCTTCTGCATCAGGTAACCAACTACGTTCTCGCCACCCTTGGCGGTGATGAACTTGGTAACACCTTCTACAGATGCATGTGCTCTGTGGGAAGAACCGAATGCATCACATACATAGATGTCTGCGAGATCAGCCAGTTCCTTAGAGAACTCCTCGCCGTTCTTGGTCTCTTCCTTGCCGCGGAAACGGGTATTCTGCAGCAGAACAACATCGCCGGGCTTCATAGCCTCTACAGCCTTGGTAGCTGCTTCGCCGGTTACACTGTAATCAGCAACAAAAACCACTTCCTGGCCAAGCTTCTCGGACAGTCTCTTTGCAACAGGTGCAAGGGACTCCTTCTCGTTGGGGCCTTCCTTTACCTTTCCAAGGTGGGAGCAGAGGATCACCTTACCGCCGTCTGCGATCAGCTTCTTGATGGTGGGAAGTGCTGCAACGATACGGGTCTCGTCGGTGATCACACCATCCTTCAAAGGTACATTAAAGTCACATCTTACAAGAACTCTCTTGCCGTTAGCGTTGATATCATCAACAGATTTCTTATTCAATCCCATTTTAGGAACCTCCATAACATTTTTTCAATGACAAAGGGGCCCGGTCCAATAAGACCGGACCCCCACAGGTCTTCATTCGTTTAATTAAGCGATTCGATTAAGCAAGCTCAGCGAAGTACTTAATGGTGCGAACCATCTGAGAGGTGTAGCTGTTCTCGTTGTCATACCAAGAAACAACCTGTACCTGATAGGTATCCTCGTCGATCTTAGAAACCATGGTCTGGGTAGCATCGAACAGGGAACCAAACTTCATACCGATAACATCGGAAGATACGATCTGATCCTCGTTGTAACCGAAGGACTCGGAAGCAGCAGCCTTCATTGCAGCATTGATGCCTTCCTTGGTTACGTTAGCACCCTTAACAACAGCGGTAAGGATGGTGGTAGAACCGGTAGGAACAGGAACACGCTGTGCGGAACCGATCAGCTTGCCGTTCAACTCAGGGATAACAAGGCCGATTGCCTTTGCAGCACCGGTAGAGTTGGGAACGATGTTAGCAGCGCCTGCACGTGCACGACGAAGGTCACCCTTTCTGTGAGGACCATCCAGGATCATCTGGTCGCCGGTGTAAGCGTGAATAGTGCTCATGATACCGCTCTGGATAGGAGCGTAATCGTTCAGAGCCTTAGCCATAGGTGCAAGGCAGTTGGTGGTGCAGGATGCAGCGGAGATGATCTGATCATCAGCGGTCAGAGTCTTCTCATTTACAGAGTAAACGATGGTCTTCAGATCGTTACCGGCAGGAGCAGAGATAACTACCTTCTTAGCACCAGCCTCGATGTGAGCCATGGACTTCTCCTTAGAGCAGTAGAAACCGGTACACTCAAGAACAACGTCTACACCGATCTCTCCCCAAGGAAGCTCGTTAGCCTTAGCCATTGCATAAATCTTCAGGGTCTTGCCATCAACAGTGATGGTACCAGCTTCGTCATCAGCCTCAACGGTGTGAAGGTTCTCACCGATTCTGCCGCAGTATCCGCCCTGAGCGGTATCGTACTTCAAAAGCTGAGCCAGCATGGAAGGCTTGGTCAGGTCGTTGATTGCTACAACCTCATATCCTTCTGCGCCAAACATCTGTCTGAAAGCCAGACGACCGATACGGCCAAATCCATTAATTGCTACTTTTACTGCCATTTTAGATTTCCTCCTAAAATATATAATTATTTACTTTGTCGCACGGCTTGTCCGATTGACAAAATTTTATCAGCAATGATATTTTACAATATTTCCCTTGAATCTTCAAGAGGAATAAGCAAAAAAGTTTCCGAATCTACCCTTTTTAAGAGATTTTTTACAAATTTTCCTGAAATATGGTATACTTCCAGTAAATCGAATCTGCGTGATATATCGCTCAGACAACTGATCACGCTGCAGAGTATGAACAGAAAGGAGGCTTTTTATGCCAATTCTTGCAGATTTTCACCTACACTCCCACTATTCCGGAGACAGTGACACTCCCATGGAGCAGATGGTCCGGCGGGGAATCGAACTGGGACTGGACACCCTGTGCTTTACAGAGCACATGGACTTTGACTTTCCGGACTCCGAGGACGGACCGGGAAGTATGTTTCTGCTCCGGACCGATCCATACCTTTATGAGCTTGCAAGTCTGAAGGAGAAATACCGGGACAGAATCAAGCTGCTCTTCGGCGTGGAGCTGGGTCTGCAGCCGGAATGCATGCGTCAGAATGCAGTCTACGCCAAATCCTACGAGTTCGACTTCATCATCGGCTCTTCCCACATCTGTCACCGGAGGGACCCCTATTATCCCGCCTTCTATGAGGGGCGCACCGAGGAGGAAGCCTACCGGGAATACTTCGAATCGGTTCTGGAGAACATCAGGAAATTTTCCAACTATGATGTGTACGGTCATCTGGACTATGTGGTCCGCTATGGTCCGAATAAGGATGCAGACTACTCCTACGCAAAATATGCCGACATACTGGATTCCATCCTGGAGACCCTGATCGATAAGGGAAAGGGACTGGAGCTCAACACCGGCGGACTGCGAAGCGGCCTTCGGGAGGCCAATCCCTGCGCAGATGTTCTGAAGCGATACCGGGAACTGGGGGGCGAGATCCTCACCGTGGGCAGTGATTCCCACAACTGTTCCCATATCTCCTTCGAATTTGAAAAAGCCTGCGAACTCCTGAAGGAATGCGGCTTTCGATACTACACCGTGTTTGAAAAGCGTTCCCCGGAATTCCGCAGGCTATAGATTGTTTTCCTAGTATGCCCTGTTACAGAGCACCACGACTTTCATCGGGGTGGTCTGGGCAGGGATGCTTCTGGTAGAGAAGTCGTAGACCACGACCAGATTATTTCCCGCAGGACTGCCGGAAAAGATCTGATTGTTGACCGTAACCACTTCTGTTGATGCATCCAGATTCAATTTCAGCGTCTGACTGTCATTGACAAGGGAATTGTTATAATACCCTACGTCTACACTCCTTCCGGGAATCTCCTCAGCCACCACCACAGCGTTGTACTGAGGCGGGAAGATCAAGGGCACCGGCGCGTTGGTCTCATACCAGAAGGTTCCCTTCATCCCGGTGGTGATCCGCACATAATCCAGCACATAGGTGGAGGGTGTCACCAGAAAAACGGTCAGGTTGCCGTCCTCATCCTCCACACTGGCAAACATCATACAGCCCTTATTGCTTCGCCCCGTGTTGGTGGCGGGCACCATCTCCACTACAGTTCCCGTCACTGATCCATACTGTTTTCCTCTCATGTTCCATCTCCCAAATCTATCGTAATCCATTGTCTGCCACACTTTCCTTTTTCATCATCATATGTCTTTGAAAGGGAAAAGTGACTGTTTCTACGCGTAGGAACCGATAATGGTGCCTCCGCCAAATACATACTCTCCGTCATACAGCACCAGTGCCTGCCCCGGGGTCGCCGCCCGAACCGGCCGCTCAAAGCAGCACAAGATGCTTCCGTCCTCCAAAGTCTCTGCCACACAGTACTCTCCGGCATGATTGTATCTGATCTTCGCCAACAGACGTTTGGGCTCCCGCAGGCTATCGCAGGCCATATAGTTGACCCGGTCGCAAATCACGTGAGTCACAAGAAGTTCGTCGTTGCGGCCGATGACCACCTCGTTGGTCTGTGGCCGGATTTCTGTGACAAACACGCGCTCTCCCATGGCAAGCTCCAATCCTCTTCGCTGGCCGATGGTATAGTGGGTAATTCCCTTATGGAGCCCCAGAATTTTTCCCTCTGCTGTCACAAAATTGCCCGGTCCCGGCACTCTGTCTCCGGCAGTCCTCTCAAGATACCCGGCGTAATCGTCGTCAGGTACAAAGCAGATCTCCTGACTGTCCGGTTTTCCCGCCACGGGAATACCGGCCGATACAGCGATCTGACGGATCTGCTCCTTGGTATAATCTCCCACCGGCATCAGCGTCCGAGCCAACTGCTCCTGGGTCAACTGATACAACGCATAGGTCTGATCCTTTTTCGCCGTGACGCTGTTTCGAATGGCCAGCCTGCCGTTCCCAAGCCTTTCCACTCTGGCGTAATGTCCCGTTGCGATATAATCCGCCCCGATCTCCAGACTGCGCTGCAAAAGTGCCTCCCACTTTACCTTTCTGTTACATACGATACAGGGATTGGGTGTTCTTCCCTGTAAATATTCCTCCGTAAAATAATCGATCACATCCCGTTTGAAGACATCCCGGAAATTCATGACGTAGTAGGGGATATCCAGCACTGCCGCCACCCTTCTGGCATCCTCCACCGCGGAAAGACTGCAGCATCCCCCCTCTGTCTTGGTGCCTTCTGTATCCTGCCAGATCTGCATGGTCACACCGATCACGTCATATCCCTGTTTCTTCAAAAGATATGCCGCAACCGAGGAATCCACACCTCCGGACATCCCCACCACAACCTTCTTATCTCTATTCTCTTCCATAACACTCACTTTCTGTTCTTCTTCCTGTTCGGAATTGTGTTTTTCGCCTCAGAACCTGTATATCTGCTTGCAGACACGCCCTATCGCAGGGTCAATCTAAAGAGTCATCGCACCCCGAAGTTTCTCCACGATTCCCTTCAATTCCTCCACCACTGCATCCAGCTCCTCCGAAGTATTCTCTGCGGATAGCGTCAGTCGAAGCATACTGTTGGCATCCCGCTCGTTCAGTCCGATGGCACGACCAACATGGGAGGGATCCACCTCCCCGGAAGTACAGGCCGAACCGCTGGACGCACAGATTCCCTTGTGAGAGAGCATCAGAACAATGGTCTCTCCCGGCAATCCCGGAAATGTCACATTCACGTTTCCCGGCAGACGTTTCTCTCTGTCGCCATTCAGGATACAATGGGGGATCTCCTTCTCCAGACGTGCGATCAAATGATCCCGGAGCTGTTCTTCTCTCCTGCTGTTTTCCTCCATTCTGTCTGTGGCAAGCTTTGCCGCAGCCTCCATGCCGGCGATGCCGGGAACATTCTCGGTGCCCGGACGAAGTCCTCTCTCCTGGGCTCCTCCGTACAAAAGGGGAGAAAGCATCACACCGCTTCTCACATACAGAAACCCAACTCCTTTCGGGCCGTGAAACTTGTGACCGCTGGCGCTCAACAGGTCAATGTGCAGCTTCTCCACCTGAATCGGCAGATGACCGTATGCCTGCACCGCATCGGTGTGAAACAGAATTCCCCGCTCCTTTGCCAGTGCACCGATCTCCTCAACAGGCAAAATAGTGCCGATCTCGTTGTTGGCAAACATAACGCTGATCAGTATGGTATCCGGACGAATCGCTTTTTTTACATCCTCTGCAGAGACTAAACCGAAGGAATTTACCTCCAGATATGTCACCTCAAAGCCTTGTTTTTCCAAATACTCACAGGTATGCAGTATGGCATGGTGCTCGATCCTGGTGGTGATAATATGTTTCCCTCTGTTTCCATAGGCCTCACAGACACAACGCAGTGCCCAGTTGTCCGACTCTGTTCCTCCGGAGGTAAAAAAAACTTCCGTGGGTTTGGCCCCAATGGTTGCGGCAATGGTCCGCTTCGCCTGGTTCACACGTTTCTTTGCCCCGGATCCAAGAGAATAGATAGCACTTGGATTCCCATATTGCTCGGTGAGCGTATCCATCATTGCGTCAACCGCCTCCGGATAAGGTTTTGTTGTGGCTGCATTGTCCAGATAGATCATGGTCTCTCTCCTGTCTGTAGGATACTGTCAATATATCATCGTCTAAATATGTCTGTCAACAAGACCCACTGAATATACATAGACAAAACCCTTTGAGGTGCTCTATGAAATACAGTAAAACGCATCCCCTGATCACCGGCACCCTGGTGCTGACAGGAACCGGGCTGTTATCCAGATTGATCGGCTTCTTCTACCGCATCTACCTGGCGAGACTGTTCGGCGAGGAAGGGATGGGGCTCTATCAGCTGATCGGACCGGTACTGTCCGTCTCCTTCGCATTAACTGCTGCCGGTTTCCAGACCACGATCTCCCGACTGATCGCCAGACAGACTTCTGCCGGGAAACTACATCCCTTCTTCCTGGGACTATGCTTATCTCTGCCCTTGTCCTTTCTCTTCTCCGCAGTCGTTTTCTGGCAGGCGGATACCATATCCACCTGCTTTCTCTCTCAGGAAAAATGTGCCGGAATGCTTCGTATTCTGGCCTTTTCGATTCCTTTGAGTTCTCTGCACTCCTGTGTGAATGGCTATTTTTACGGCAAAAAGGAAACGGCTATACCGGCCTTCTCTCAACTGTTGGAGCAATTCACCAGGGTGGGCTGCGTCTACCTCCTCTCCTCCGGCATTCTCGGAAGAGGCGGTGTTCCTGATATCTCTCTGGCAGTGTTTGGACTTGCGCTGGGAGAACTGGCCTCGTCTGCCTTCAGCATCATCGCACTGATTCTGTCTCGCAAAAAGTCAGACAGATTTTTCACCTTGCAGCCCGTCTTTTCCGGAGAACTGACAAAGGATTTCCTCACCATGCTGTTGCCTTTGTCCGCCAACCGCCTGTCTCTGACGGTGCTTTCAAGCATCGAAGCAGTATCCATCCCGGTTAAGCTTAGAGAGTATGGTCTGGACAATCCCACAGTACTCAGTATCTATGGGGTGCTGACGGGTATGGCTCTGCCGCTATTGTTCTTTCCCAATGCACTGACCGGTTCCCTATCCGTCATGCTGTTGCCTACCATCTCCGAAAGCCAGGCAAACCGGGATTTTGCCCAGGTTCGCCGAAACACCTGCAAGACGATCTACTTCTGCGGTGGATTAGGAATCCTGTGCATGCTTCTCTTCACCCTGTTCGGCAAATGGCTGGGCAGCTTCTTATTTGAGAGCGACCTGGCGGGATATTACCTGTCGATGTTGGGATTCCTATGCCCTTTTCTCTACACCAATACCACTCTTTCAGGCATCCTCCAAGGGTTGGGAAAAGCCGGCAGCCTATTCGCTGCCAATCTGGCTGCCCTTTTCCTCCGGCTGTCCTTTGTCTTTCTTGGAATCCCCAGATTCGGAATTCGTGGGTATTTCTATGGACTCCTGTTCAGTCACCTGCTGCAGACCATCGCACTCACTTCCATCTGCTTCCACACCATAAAGAAAGAGAGCCGGCTGACTTCTTAACCGGCTCTCTGCACATCACTCTAAAATCTTCTTTAATTCATCCACAAAGGTGTTGGCATCCTTGAACTGTCTGTAGACAGAGGCAAACCGAACGTATGCAACAGCGTCCAGATCCTTCAACCGGTCCATCAACAACTCGCCGATCACCTGGCTGGGAATCTCCCGCTCCTCTCCATTCATGATCTCATTCTCCACGCTGTCCAACAGCTCCGCAATCTTGTCCGCGCTGACAGGGCGTTTTCTGCAGGCCAACAGCACACCCTTCTCCATCTTCGTGCGGTCATAGAGTTCACGATTATTATCTTTCTTAATGATGATCAGTGGAATGGTCTCCACCTTCTCGTAGGTGGTAAATCTCTTCCCACATTCATCACAGACCCGCCTGCGACGGATGGAGTTATTCTCCTCCGCAGGACGTGAATCAATGACTCTGGTGTTCTCATGGTTACAGAAAGGACATTTCATACTGCTACCTCCGTCCGCATCTTGGCAAATCTTTCTGTGCTAAATCTACCATAATCAGCACTGAATGTCAACCAGCACGATGTCCGGCCCGATCTGGCAGATGTTTTTAAAGGGAATGCCGATCTGCGGTTCACAATTGAGGAAACAGAGCAGTCTGCTGCTTCCGGGTACAAAGATCTTGCAGATACAACCACTGCAAGGATCAAACTCTATGTCACAAACTCTTCCAAGCTTTTTGCAATCCTTCACATTGATGACATCCTTACATTTTAAGTCAGAATAAAGCATCTTTGATCTCCTGCTGTTTTCTTGCCAAAGACTATGCAAAAAGATGTAGGAATAGAACACAGACAGCCCGTATATTTTCCTTTTCACAGAACATACTACCACTAAACAAGTTTGGTTGATACAGAAAGGGAACAGTCACATGCAAGGAAAAGTAGAGATCTGCGGTGTAAACACCTCAAAACTTCCTCTGTTGACCGCAGAGGAAAAGGAACAGCTGTTTTGCAAGATCAAAGACGGGGATGTAAAGGCAAGAGAGGCTTACATTGAAGGGAATCTGAGACTGGTATTGAGTGTCATCAAACGTTTCTCCTCCAGCAATGAGAACGTGGATGATCTGTTTCAGATCGGATGCGTGGGACTGATCAAGGCAATCGATAACTTCGACTCCAGTCTGAACGTGAAATTCTCCACCTACGCAGTCCCCATGATCATCGGAGAGATCAGACGGTTTCTCAGGGACAGCAGTTCTCTTCGGGTGTCCCGCTCCTTAAAGGATACTGCCTACAAGGCGTTAAGCACCCGAGAGGCACTGACGAAAAAGAATGCCAAGGAACCTACCCTGGAGGAAATCGCCTCAGAGATCGGCATTGCAAAAGAAGATATCGCATATGCCATGGATGCCATCCAAAGCCCCATGAGCCTCTACGAACCGGTCTTTACCGACGGCGGTGATACCCTCTATGTGATGGACCAGATCAGCGACAAGAAAAACAAGGAAGAGACCTGGCTGGAGCACATCTCCCTTACGGAAGCCTTGGATAAGCTTGGAGATCGGGAACGGGAAGTCATCACCCTCCGTTTTTTTGAAGGAAAGACCCAAATGGAGGTGGCAGCAATCATCGGTATCTCTCAGGCCCAGGTGTCCAGATTGGAGAAGAATGCACTGCGGGCCATGAGAGTTCATCTTGTGTAAGCATTTCCCGATTGTGATCATATTCTGTGTACAAGTCTGTAAATACCTGAAATCACACGGTACATCACCGCACCGAGAAAGGCGCCAAGCATATTGGTAATGATGTCATCCAGCTGAAAAAAGCCCCTGGCAGTGACAAGCTGCAGAGTTTCGATGGTCAGGCTGAAAAGTCCTCCCCAAAATGTGGCCGCAAGGATGCTTTTCTTCTGTGAATTCCAAGTTCCAAACAGCCCAAACGGGATAAATAAAAGAATATTCTCCACCGCGTATGCATTGTTTCTCTTGTTGATCTTCAGTGTGGAAAAAAGAACCAGATCTATGGGTTTGTCCGCACTGCCGCTCTCTCTGGACAGCAGGGTAAGAACCAGAACAAAGGCAAAATAGACCCAAAACAGTAAAAAGGGCAGCGTAGGAAGCGGTTCCTTACCAGAATTCCTACGCCGCCTGTTCATCAGGCACAAAAGCAGGATGGCAGCAGGAAGTCCTAACGCCAGCCCGCCCGGAATAAAATGCGCTTTCGCAGCAATATCTCTATATAGATAGTAAAACATAGTAGCTCCTCTATCGGTAACTGTCCCATCGGCCGGCCGCCTGATCAAAACGATCCTTTTCGGCAAACAATCTGTCGTTCATCCATGCAATGGCATCCGAAACGCCATCCTCATCAAAGGAAAAATCCGCACTGGTCTTCTCGCTGTCGGGAGTTGTGATGAAATTAAAGGGTTCCGGCCACACAGTACAATGAAGGAAGGTCTTATCGATCTTATTGCCGTCCCCATCCTCTTCATCGGTTGCTCTCTGCACCTTCTCCAGTCGGTACCGCATCCCCTGGTGACAGCCGGTAAACTCCGTCTTCTTCAAATATGCCATTGACAAGATATCTTCACGCTGTATCATACTGCATCCACCCTTCTCTTCTTACCAGTATATACTATCTTCTCCCCCTTTGCAAACCTAAACTTGTAAACTCATTTCTTTTTTCAGCTGTCTCATGATCTTTTTCTCCAGTCTGGATATGTAGGATTGTGAGATTCCCAATAGATCAGCGACCTCCTTCTGGGTCATCTCTTTGCCGTCCTCTCTGTCCAGGCCGAAGCGCAGATTGATGATGGCACGTTCCCGCTTGGAAAGCTTGGAGATGGCATGAAAGAGAACCTTTCTCTCAGCTTCGCTCTCCAGATCCCGGTAAATAACATCCTCTTCCGTTCCAAGTATATCCGACAGCAGCAGTTCGTTTCCGTCCCAATCAACATTCAGCGGCTCATCCAGAGAAACCTCCTGTCTGACTCTGCTGTTTCTGCGAAGATACATTAAGATCTCATTTTCAATACATCTGGAGGCATAGGTTGCAAGCTTGATATTCTTATCCGTCTTAAAGGTATTGATCGCCTTGATCAAACCGATGGTTCCGATGGAGATCAGATCCTCCACCCCCACTCCGGTATTGTCAAACTTTTTTGCAATGTAGACAACTAACCTCAGATTATGTTCAATCAGAATGGACTTTGCCTCCCCATCCGCCTCAGTCCCGAGCATCCCGATTACCTCATTTTCCCGATCTGTCTGCAACGGAGGGGGCAGGATGTCTGACCCACCGATATAGTGTATTTCTCCTTTCTTCAATAGGATCCTCTCTTTTGTCAACAGCCGGATAGAAATCAGTCGCGGCACTCTCATCCTGGCAATCATCCTATTACCCCTTCCTTTCTCTTTTTCCAAATAGCCCCGGATGCAGAATCACTCCCGGAACACCCTTTTCGTCCTCCGCACCAAAAGGGAGCATTTCGCCATCCGCAAAATAAACCCTTTCAACCGGATAAGTGTTTCCGTCCAGCTCAATCTGCATCTGTCCCACTGCATATGCCTTCAACCAGCCCTTCCCCCCGATACTGCGGTAGGGCACCACACGAAAAAGACCGGACCCTTCTCCCAGGATCTCACGTATCACCTGTGAAGATGCAATACATACCGGCTTTCCGCTGATAGGTTCATAAAGATGATTCCCACTGTCCACAAATGCGGGAAAGCTTTTCTTCTCTGTTCCTACCCTCACTGTCACAGTGCCGGTACAACTCCTCTCATTGAAGCTTTCCTCCGTCAGGGTGTTTTGATACAGAAGATACAATAACAGCCCCACTCCGCAAAAAAACAGCACCCCCTTTGTCCTTCCACGGAAAAAAGGTACCTGTCTGGTAAGAAACAGCAGACCTCCGCCCAGGAAAAAGGTGATTGCGATCGCCCTCCCCCATAACTTCAGACGATTCCGAACAAGCTTTCCGGGAAATGCAATGTGAAGCATCATGATGGTCCCAACTACCACTCCGATCCCAAACCGGAGCACTCCTCCTGCGGGGATCAGAAAAAGCAAGAGAAATCCAACCGCTCCCAGGGTTGCTCCCAGAATCATTCGTCCGCCCCCGGACACTCCCATGAAAGTACGATTCAGCAAAAGGAGGATATAGAGGTTCATCATAAAATTGAGCAGAAACAGACTATCCAGGTATACTTCGAACTGCATGACCATCACCTTCACACGCTTCATTATAATTCTTAAGGCTATCAAAATATGTCAAAATCAGGAGACAAACCACCCATTCTTTTCGACTGATTCCTCTCACATGGCGGTATAAAAAAAGCCTACCGGAATAAACCGATAGGCTTTCAAAGATTCAAATGTTGCTTGTCCTATTTTCTGGTAAGAAAATCAGGAATCTTCAGAGACTTCTCCTCAACAGAGCTGCGAATATCAACAGGCTTCTGAATCGGTCTCACAGGGGGGACGGAAGCTCCGGGGGTAATCGGGGAAACACCCTTCACGCCGCTCTTAAATCCGGTTGTCAAAGGCTTCGCAACGGTATTGTTGTTGTCCTCAATACCTGTTGCAATGACAGTAACGGTACAGCTGTCACTCATCGTCTCATCGTACATTGCACCGAAGATGATGTTGACATCATCGCCGGTCAGATTCTGTACATAACCTGCAGCATCGCTGGCATCAGCCAAAGTGATATCGCCGGAGATATTGACGATTACATCGGAAGCCCCGGTAATGGTGGTCTCCAAAAGAGGACTCTCTACTGCCATCTTCACAGCCTCAAGAGCCTTGTCGTCCCCCTTACCTTCACCGATACCGATGTGTGCGATACCCTTGTCCTTCATAACCGTCTGAACATCGGCAAAGTCAAGGTTAATAATTGCGGGGAGATTGATCAGGTCGGTAATTCCCTGAACAGCCTGCTGAAGTACTTCATCTGCCTTCTTAAGAGCTTCAGGCATGGTAGTACGTCTGTCTACGATCTCCAAAAGCTTATCGTTGGGAATCACGATCAGTGTATCCACATTCTGTTTGATACGCTCGATTCCGCTCAAAGCATTGGTCATACGGGTCTTCGCTTCAAAACGGAAGGGTTTGGTTACAACACCGACCGTCAGAATCCCCATCTCTTTTGCCAGTCTGGCAACGACAGGTGCAGCTCCGGTACCGGTACCGCCGCCCATACCACAGGTTACAAATACCATATCTGCACCGCTGATTGCCTCGGCAATCTGGTCAGAACTCTCCTCTGCAGCCTTCTCACCAACCTCAGGTCTGGCACCGGCGCCAAGTCCTTTGGTCAGCTTCTCACCGATCTGGAGCAGTCTGGGCGCCTTACAGCGCACCAGAGCCTGGTTATCGGTATTCACTCCGATAAACTCTACTCCGTCAATCTGTTCCTCAACCATTCTATTCACAGCATTATTTCCTGCGCCGCCAACACCAACAACAATAATCTTAGCAGCTGCTTCTGCTTCATTTGTCTTAATCTCCAGCAAGGCCATATCCTCCTTCAACATTCAAAAATTCCATACGTTTTTATCATATATTCTTTTTATCATTTTCGCAACCATTTTCTCAAAAACTTTGCAAAATTTGTGATTTTACTCCGGCTTAAATATATAGTCCCCCCTATCATTGTATTCTTTCATCTGAAGAACACCCTTCTGTCCCTCCAGATTCGGTAGTAATTCCGGCAGCAACATCATTTTTTTCTCCAGGGTACTCACGTCATTCCCCAGATCCACTCGAAAATCGTTGCGATATAAACTAATCTCCAAGGACTCGCCAAACAGAAGCTTGTCCATCTCAATATTGTACTGCTGCAGCATCTTGGTCACCGTCAGAATGCTTCGAAAAATGTCGGGATCCTCCACGGGAAGAGGCTTGCCCAGCACCACACTGTCAAAGGAAAGACCAAGCACCTGCGGAATTCCCGCCGTTTTCACGCCGGAGCTCTCCACTGCATATCCATCCTTATCAAAGTAGATAAAGGTATCCATACATTTCACATACCCGGTCAGTTTCTTTTCCTTTACATGGATTCTGATGGCATGGGGTTCCACGATCTCCACCTCCATGACATCCACAAAAGGAACTCCCTTGATATCCCGATTGCGATATTTCCAGGATAAAAACAGGGAATTCTCACCGAAGTGTCCACTCATGACGATATCCTTGATTTCCTCCGCCGTATAATGCACATTGCCATCCACCTGGACATCCTCCACGTGATATGCGCGATCTATGTACGCTGCAGCACCAAACACCGCAGCAAAAATGATGAAAAGTATGATTCCCCGAATCAGCCATTTTTTCTTAAGCACCTGTAATTCGCACTCCTAACTCCCGATAATCCGCACAGATTCTCTCATATCCGCGCTCGATAAACTCACATCCGCCTACCACGGTCTCTCCTCTCGCCAGGACTCCGGCGCCTACCAGGGCGGCACCTCCTCTCAGTTCCCTGGCCCTCACCGGTGTACCCGTCAGACGATCCGTTCCTCTCACCAAAACCGTCTTTTCATCCAACAACCGGATATCTGCCCCCATCTTTTGAAGTTCTTCCGATACCTGAAAACGATTCTCAAAGATCTGCTCCCGAATCCTTGTCTCCCCTTCTGCCACTGCTGCCGTCACCAGAACCATTGACTGAAGATCTGTTGGGAATCCGGGATATACATCTGTAAAAAGAGTACCGATTGCCTTGGGTCTGTCCGGTCCCTGCACATAGAGTCCACGGTGATTCGTGCAGATCTTTGCACCGAATGCCTTGCCTACCGCTAAGACATTCTCCATCTCCTGCCATGGTGCATCCTCCAGAAAAATCTGGCCGCCGGCACCAATGCATGCGAAAAAGTAAGTTCCGGCCACAATTCTGTCTGCCGGAATCGCATAATCCATTCCAAACAATCTGTGGCCGCCTTCCACGTGCAGACAGTCCGTACCGATTCCTTCGATCTTCGCACCACAGCTTGACAGGAAATGACACAGTGCAGTCACTTCCGGTTCTCTGGCAGCTCCAATCAAAGTGGTATCACCCTCCGCCGCCACGGCAGCCAGAATCACATTTTCCGTGGCGCCCACACTGGGAAACGGCAGGACAAGTCTCGCCCCGCGCAGGTGTTTGGTATAGGCATGTAACACCCCCTCCTCTTCCGAGAAGACAACCCCCATTTCTCCAAGCATTTTCAGGTGGAGATTGATGGGTCTGGCTCCGATGACACATCCACCGGGATAGTCCAGAACCGCTCTGCCAAAGCGCCCGATCATCGCCCCCAAAAGACAGAGAGACGAACGCATTCCCGTCACCTCGACCGAGCAAAATCTATCACCGCAAAATAAAGCCCGGGTGCTGTCAACCATAACAGCGTCCTTTGTCCGGGAAACACTGCAGCCAAGACTCCGAAGCAGAGAAAACATGGACTGCACGTCCCGAATCCTTGGACATCGATACAGACTGGTTGTTCCCTCTGTCAGCAGGCAGGCTGCCAGAATCGGAAGCGAGGCATTCTTTGACCCTTGTATTTTACATTTTCCCTGCAGTGGTATATTTCCTACTACATGAATCCTATCCATAGACGCCCATGAAACATCATTTAGTATATCTTATGTATTGGGCATTGTCCTGTTTCCGTCATCATATTCTTTTGTTCTTCTCTCTATTTCAGCACGGTTCTTCTCCTTGGTCTCACAGTTCACACTGAGGACGATTCCGATCTCGATCAGAAGACAGAGCACGGAGGAGCCTCCATAACTGATAAAGGGGAGGGATACTCCCGTATTCGGCACGGAATTGGTTACAACCGCAATGTTCAGGATCACCTGCAATGCGATATGCGCCAACACGCCACAGACCAGCATGGACGAAAACAGTGATTTTGCACGCATTGCAATCAATGCGATTCGCCAGATCAATACCGCAAATACAAACATGATCGTAAAGGCTCCGAACAGTCCCCACTCCTCACAGATAATAGAGAAGATCATATCATTCTGCGCCTCGGGAAGATAGTTCAGCTTCTGCATACTCTGACCCAGACCCTTTCCTCCGATCCCACCGCTTCCGATGGCATAGAGTGCCTGCTTCGTCTGATATCCGGTCTCCTGTCCGTATTCTTCCGGATTCAGCCATGCAGTGATACGACTTCCACGGAATCCGGCCCAGTCGGTGAACAGACTGATCAGAATAAAGACGGCAGCCAACGCCACCGCAATTCCCGCGATGATCAGATAGTCCTTGTAGCAGGGGCTGGCCAGAAAAAACATCAGACCCACAATACCACATAAAATAATGGTAGTACTCATATTTTTCGTAAACAGAATGATCTCTACGGCAAGAGGTCCCGCCAGAATCGCACATGCTATCATGACCTTCCAGATATTCCGGATCTCATTTCCCATCCAGCAGATCATCAGTGCCGTCGTGATGATCGCCGCAATTTTGGCAATCTCTGCAGGCTGAATATTAAAAGGGATACCGGGAAAATGGATCCATCTTCTGGCGCCGTGAGACTCCACTCCCAAAGGTGTTTTCACAAGTGCCAGAAATACAACTGCTATCCCATAGATCAGCCACCAGACCTTCTTTAAGATGGTATGGCCAATGAACACTGTGCCAAGCATCAGAACAATTCCTCCGCCTACGGCGATAGCCTGCTTGATCAAAAGGCTGGTGGAATTGGAATAGGAGCTGGCAGAATAGATCATGACCAGTCCAAAGACATTCAGGAAAAAGACTGTGATCAATACCAGAACATCCATATTTTTGAAGCGTGACCATCTGCTCACGCTTTTCCCTTTAACCTTCTTTGCCATCTGAAACATCCTTCCTACAGTGCATTTACATATTCCTTAAACAGCCGGCCTCTGACCTCATAATTCGGAAACATTCCCCAGCTGGCGCAGGCAGGAGACAACAGCACCGCATCTCCGCTCTCAGCCAGTTCTGTGCATAATGCGAGACATTCGTCGAAAGTCTCACACAGTTTGATGCGATCAAAACCATGGATTCTGGCACATTCCGCTATTTTTTCCTTCGTCTGACCGATGAGCACCAGCCATTTCACCTTGCCGTCAAAGCTTTCGATCCATTCATCATACTCACTCTGCTTATCATATCCGCCGCCGATCAGGATGGTTGGCTTCGTCATGGCCTTTATCCCCTGAATTGCCGCATCCGGGTTGGTTCCTTTGGAATCGTTGTAATAATCCACACCACCTTTGGTCGCCACATACTCGATTCGATGCTCCACCGCCTTGAAGCGCCTGATCACAGAGAGGATCACCTCCATGGGAACTCCCATGCCCTCCGCAATGGCTATGGCAGCCATCACATTCTCCACATTGCAGATCCCCACCAGGTTCATATCCTTGTGAATATCCATCAGTTCAACACATTCGCCGTTTTCTGCTCTGCAGATCTTCTCGCCGCTTAAGAAGTACCCCTCCTCCAACTCTCTGGCAGAGGAAAAGAACACCACATTTGCCGGGCATCTCCTGCCGAAATCATAAGTATACTCATTCTCATAATTCAGCACACATACATCCTGCTTTGTCTGATTCAGGGTGATGTTCTCCTTGGCAGAAACATAATTCTCCATCGTGTGATGTCTGTTGAGGTGATCCGGCGTAATATTCAGGATCGCAGAAACATGAGGGTGGAAATCAGAAATCGTCTCCAGCTGGAAGGAACTGATCTCTCCCACAGTCACCGTGTTTTCATTGGTTTTCAGGCATTCAGAAGTATAAGGATTACCGATGTTGCCCACAACAAATACATTGTCATCCCCTTTATAGGCCTTCATGATCTCCCCTACCAGGGTGGTAGTGGTAGTTTTCCCGTTTGTCCCGGTGATGGCAACCACCGTACCCTTCTCTTCCCGGTAACCCAGTTCGATCTCGCCGATGATCTTTGCTCCATTGTCTCTGAGCGCATTGACCAGGGGAATATCCACGGGAACTCCCGGACTCAGCACGACGGTCTGGGTTGCCCGCAGAATCTCCTCCGGCAATTCCCCTACCACACAGGCAGTATTCCCGCCGGGAGTCAGTTTCTTCTGAATGTCCTCAACATTCAATTTCTCGTTGCTGTCATACAGAATCACATCCGCTCCCATATGTTCCAAAAGTCCGGCCGACCCGATTCCGCTGATTCCGGTTCCGATCACCAGACATTTTTCTCCTGACATCATATCATAAACCCTTCTTTCCTTTGAATTCCACTATTGATTATACCCCTCTATCCCCAGATAAGGAAGAATATTTTCATATAATTGACGAATGATCGGTGCAGCCACCTGTCCGCCATAGTAAATGCCCTTCGGCGTATGGATGATGGCGATTGCAATCACCTGCGGATCATCGGCAGGTGCAAACCCGATGAAGGAAGAAATATATCTTCCGCTTCCCCTTGGTAAGGTCTGACTGGTTGCCGTCTTTCCGCCCACGCGAAAGCCCGCCACCTGCCCGTTTCGGCCGGATCCCTCTGACACCACCATTTCCAGAATTCCCCGCAGGGTGGCAGAGGTCTCCTCAGAGACAATACCGTCCCGTTCCGGATAGGAAAAGGTGTCAATGACCGCATCGGTCTCATCGGAGGTATGCAGACCGAAATGAGGAGTGATCCGTCGTCCGCCGTTGATCAGGGAGGAAACCGTAGTCAAAAGCTGAATGGGCGTCACCTGAAAGGACTGTCCGAAAGCAACTGTTGCCAGCTCCACATTTCCCATGTTCTCCTTGTTGTGCATGATCGTTCCTGCTTCTCCCGGAAGATCTATACCGGTCTTGTCTTTCAAACCGAATTGTTCGAAATACTGCAGGTATTTGTCAACTCCCAGCCTCAGTCCCACGGAAATCAGTGCGGGGTTGCAGGAATTCATCATACAATGGGTGAAATCCTGACTGCCGTGACCGATTCTCTTATGACAGCGAATGATTCGATCATCCACCTTGATGGAACCGGGGCAAAAGAAAACGCTGCTCGGTGTGATGCAGCCATCCTCCAGTCCGGCAGAGGCCGTAATGATCTTGAACGTAGATCCGGGTTCGTAGGTATCGCTGATACAGCGGTTTCTCCAGATTCCGTTCAACAGCTCCTGTTTTGTCTTGCTATCTAAATTCTGCGCCTCCTCAGAAAGCGCAAATGGTTCATTCAAATTATACTCGGGGATGTCCACACAGGCATAGATCTCACCGTTTTGGGGATTCATCACCAGGATACTGACACCCTCAGCCTCCTTGGCCTCACATGCCTGTTTCGCAAGCATTGTGGCATATGCCTGGATATTCGCATCCATGCTGATGGTAAGATCCAGTCCGTTCTTCGGTTCCACGCGTCTCTCTCCTGCCGCCTCGATCTCAATTCCCTTTGCATCGGTGACGGTTAAGATCAGCCCCGGAGTTCCCTGCAGATACTGCTCGTATTTGACCTCTAATCCTAAGATCCCCTGATTATCCCCGCCGGTAAACCCCAAAACCTTACTGGCCAGTTCCTGATAGGGATAATATCTCTTATAGTCTTCATCCACCTTCACACCGGCCAGATCATACTCTCTGATTCGATCGCCGATGGACTTAGGCACATTACTCTTGATCTTTTCTCTGGAGGAAAACTTACCCACCTGCTTTGCCACATACTCTCTGGAGAGGGAAAGTTCCTCGCTTAGTACCGCAACCACCCTTTCGGGATCCTGAATCTGACTGTATATGACGGAAACCGTGCAGACAGTCTTGTTATCTGCCAAAACCACACCGTTCCTGTCGAGGATTCTTCCTCTTGCGGCCTTAATGCTCCGTTCCCTCTCATGAAGTTCCTGCGCCTGTGCTGCATAATACTCTGCACACCAGGCAGCCAGATAGATCAGTCTGCCCGTCAGGAATAAAAAAATCACGATTATCCCTATCAGCACGATCATGATCTTTCTTCGGTGATGCAGTCGATTTGGCACCTCTAACATAAAAAACCTCATAAAAAAGGTATTGATACACTGTATTCCCCTTTTTATGAGGTTATGTATTACTTCGCAGCGGACCTGTCACACAAGTCGCTTGGCTTGTCTACTGACTGAGTCCCGGATTAACGGGTCCTTCAACACCCAAAACCGCCTCATTGCCTTCTACCAGAAATCCTTCCTGGGCATCATACTTATAACCGGTCACAGGATCCACACGATATCCGGTATTGGGGTCCACCGGGAAACTGAGCCATACAGGCTTATTCCCCTCCTCGTACTCGACTTCAGAAGTATGAGGTGTATCCACAGTCTCTGAATCCTCGGGCTTGTGCTCCGTCGTAATCTCCAGCTGAAGATCCTGCAATTCTTTGATCTCACTCTCGCTCAGATCCTCTGTCATATAGATCTGCAGATAGGGAAGTGCCTCCATCAGGATGCTGCGGACGATTCTGGTAGCATACTTTGCATCGTCCTGCTTGGCCGCATTGGCACGATCCACTACCACATAAATTGCGATCTGAGGATCATCCGCAGGTGCAAAGCCCATGAAAGAAACGACATACTCGTCCTTGGAACGCTTGTGGGTATTCTGATCGATGGTCTCCGCCGTTCCGGTCTTGCCGCCGATCATATAGCCCGCCGGTCTGGCTGTCTTACCGGTACCGTACTCCACCACGGCCGTACAATACTGACGGATCAGAGCGGAGGTCTCCTCTGAAATAGTCTGCTTTAATACTCTGGGCTCGATCTTCTCCACCACGGCTCCGCTGGCATTGGTAATCTTGCTGACCATATGAGGCTCGTAGTAATATCCTCCATTGATCAGGGAACTAAAACCGGTGATGGCCTGAATCATGGTACAGTTAAAGTTCTGACCGAAACTGTTGGTTGCAAGATCAGTAGGTCCCATCGTATCGGCCGAATAGACAAACTGGTTAGTTCTGGCCTCTCCTACCAAATCGATATTGGTTTTTAATCCGAAATTGAACACCTGCTGATAATCGCAGAAGATCTTGCTTCCCATCGTCTGAGCAATCTTCATCATCGCCACATTACAGGACTTGGCCACCGCTTTCTCCAGTGTCACCGTGCCATCGTTTCGATTGTGGCACTTAATGGTAAATCCACCGATCTCCAATGAGCCGTGGCACTCAAAGGTGGAGCTGGGTGTGATGGTTCCCTTCTCCAAAGCCATAGCCACAGTGAATGGCTTTGCAACCGAACCCGGCTCGTAGGTATTGTTGATACAGAAATTTTTCCACAGATAGGCAAGATTCAGGTTCAGCTGATCCTCCGTCATAGAGTTCAGCACATCCTGGGTGATGACGGTACCGTTTTTCTTGATCTCATAATAGCCGTTCTCCTTGTCGTACTTTTCCACCATCATGGAGCCCAAAAGGCTTTGCCCGTCTCTGGTATTGTTCAGATCAAAGGTGGGTGCACTTGCCATGGCACGAATCTCTCCGGTATTCACATCCTGGATGATACAGCCGATATTCTCCGCACCGTTGCCGGTATGATAGGCATCCCGGTTCTGCTCCATGAAGCGGTTGATATATTTCTCAACGATCGTTTGGAGATTCACATCGATGGTGCTGTGAAGGTTATAGCCGTCCACAGGTGATTTTACTGTTCTCTCCAGATTCAGATCATCATTCAGATAACCGTACTCACGGCCCTTCACGCCATTGAGAATATCATCGTAATATTCCTCCAAGCCATATTGTCCCTGACTGTCTATCGTCGTGAAGCCAATGACATCAGCCGCCAGCGACCCGCCGGGATAGATCCTTTTATAGTCCTCTTCAAACCAGACTCCCTTGATGAGTGAATTCTTCTCATTCTGAGCTTCCATAAAGGACTTTACCTCATCGTAGGACATGCGCTTTGTGGTCTTGGGAACATACCATCTGCTCGTAGGATTGTTCTTCACATAGTTTGTAATTTCAACCATATCCAGCTGCTTGAAAGTCTGTCCAAGCAGATCCAAGGTGGGCTGCAGATATTTCTTTTCGTTGGATAACTCCGTATTCATTACAGCCGCATCTATGACCAATGTATATACCTTTTCAGAGCTGGCAAGCTTGATGCCGTTTGCATCATAGATATCTCCTCTTCGGCAGGGAAGTACCGTGGAAGAATAACTTTGCTGCATCAGAATGTGACGCTGATAATTGTCACCGTTTTTCACCACGATGACGATCAGTCTCACAGCCAGAAGCAGCATCAGAATGGTACAGATAATCGCAAACAGTTTGACCTTATTATTTACCGACTTGGTTGATTTCTTCTCTTTACGCACATCACACCTCGATTAATCGTTATACATGACCTGTCTCATATAGTCGAAGCCTGAATTGTCGTATGTGATAACCTGTCCCTCCTCGGGATATACCATACCCAGCTGGGACATGCAGATATACTTCATGGTCATCGGATCCACGCTGTTTTCGATTCTGTTTCTCTCTTCAATGTTCTTATCATGCAGAGTATTCACTTCAACCTTCAGCGCTGCCACCTTTCTGGTCTGTGTGGTCAGTTCTGCAGTCAGGAAAATGTACAGAATAAAGACAGCCGCCACCGCACATACCATCAACATTGCCGGAAGGATAAACGCCAGATCCGCACGCTTTCTGCGATCCTCGATCTCCTGTACCGGAGAGCTTACCCAAGCCTCCTCGTACACCCGCTCTGCCTCATATTCTCTGGCCAAAGAATCATAGACATAGATCTGTTCTCTGCGCTTCGATGCACCCATATTGCGTGCCTGTCCTCTCTCCTCAAGGCGACGGCGACCTCTTCTGTCAATTCTCTCACGATTGACTGCCTGCTGTTCGATTCTTCTACCCATGGAAACGTCCTCCTATCTGTCAGACAGGAGTGCCATACTCTCCTGCCTCGAATACTCTTAATTTTGCACTTTTTGACCTGCTGTTCGCTGCAAGTTCATCCTCACCGGGAAGGATTGCCTTTCTGGTAATCACGCGTCCCCGGGATTTTCTTCCGCACACGCACGCCGGAAAATTAGGCGGGCATGTACAGGGATTTTCATTCTCCTTGAAGGCAACCTTCACGATTCGATCCTCAAGAGAATGGAATGTGATGATACATAATCGGCCGCCCGGATTCAAGAGACCTATCAGATCATTCAGCGAGTTCTTCAACACTTCAAGTTCTCGGTTGCATTCGATTCGAATTGCCTGAAAGGTCTGCTTGGAGGGATGTCCGTTGACCCTCATCTTCGCCGGGATGGCAGCCTTAATAATTTCGTTTAACTCAAAGGTTGTCTCGATGGGTTTTCTCGCCCTCTCAAGGACAATATGTTTCGCGATATTCTTCGCGAACCTGTCTTCACCATAATCCCTGATGATGCGGAACAGATCCCCTTCAGAATAATTGTTAACAATGTCTCTGGCAGTCAATGTCTGTCGCTGATCCATTCTCATATCCAAGGGTGCATCATATCGGTAGGAAAAGCCCCGCTCTTCCGTATCCAGCTGATAAGAAGACACTCCCAGATCCAAGACAATACCATCCACTTTGGTAACGCCCCGATCAGCCAGAGCGTCTGCCATATTGCAATAATTGTTGCGGATGATGGTAACCATGTCCCCGAATGGCTCCAGCCGCTGTCCTGCAGCCCTGATTGCCGCTTCGTCCTGGTCGATACCGTAGAAATGACCTGTCGTCAATCGGCTGCATACCTGATAGGCATGTCCTCCGCCACCCAACGTACCGTCTACATAGATGCCGTCCGGTTTGATATGAAGTTCTTCGATTGTCTCCTGTAACAGCACGGAATAGTGACGAAACTCCATACCCTTCTCTCCTACTCTGAATTTCAGTGCCTATCTCTATGAGATGGTCAGCTTATGTCCGCTCTCACGCAATCTCTTCTTCAATGCAGCCTTGTCTGCAACGACTGCGCCCATTCTCTCATTCCACTTATCCAAAGGCCATATTTCAAAATGGTTGCCCATTCCGTTGATCACTACATCCTTCTCGATCTCAGCGCTTGTTCTGGTGTCATCTGTCAAAAGGACTCTTCCCTGCTTGTCCAGGGTCACATCCTGCACGTTACCGATGATAAATCTGACCAGATCCATGGCATCATCGTCCAGCATATCAACATCAGTGAGCTTCTCCTCGAAGGCTTTCCAGGTCTCAAGATCATAAGCAAGCAGACAGTCATCCATTCCCATTGTAATGACAAAAGCCTCGCCGAGATATTCTCGGAACTTGGCGGGAATGCTCAGCCTGCCTTTTGGATCTACCGTATGGAAGAATTTGCCTCTGAACAAAACTCCATCACCGCCAATCTGTGAACATCAACCTTGAATGCGCCTTCTCTATCTGTTTCCTTTTAGGATTTCATCCCACTTTATGGGGGTAATTCACCATATTCATCCCACTTATGATTGATTTTAACTGATTTCTTTAGAAACTGCAATAGTTTTATTAAGAAATTCTTTACTTTTTTTGAGCGATTTTCTTAACAAATCCTATGAAAATCAGGGTTATGTCATCATTTTTGTAAAAGAGTTGTAACAAAAAAGCACCTGTGGGATGAAAACCCTAAAAAAACTGCTTTTCAGTCGTTTTTTCAGGTTTCAAACCACAGATGCTTCCTATCATGCACTGCGTTTTCTTATTTTTTCCTGTTTTGTGGGAAGGTGGAACTTAAGCCCTCTCTCTTCCTTCTTTTCTCATCTTCACTCTCACAGCGATATCGCACGCCACCGAGAAAATGATCATCACCAGAGCCAATGCCTGGGAAACCGGGATATTGGTTCCGCCAAGCTTCAAGGTATCGGTCCGAATTCCCTCGATCAGAAATCTTCCTATGCCATAACCTCCCAGATAGAGCAGGCATAGTTCTCCGTCGAATTTCTTATGCTTCCGATACAGAAGAAGTGCCGCAAGAACCAAAAAATTCCACGCACTCTCGTACAGAAAGGTGGGATGCACATTAATGTAATTGGCTCCTTCGGGAATGTGGGCTCTGATATTCTCTGTAATATCTCCCGCATCCCGAACGTCTGCGATGGGAATCTGCATGGAGAAGAGCCCATTGTAATAGTCTCCGAATACCTCTCGGTTCATGAAATTCCCCCATCTTCCGATGGCCTGCCCGAGTATCAGTCCGTTAATGGCAGTATCCCCCACTAACAGTGCCTTTTTCTTTTTGAAATGACACCAGACAAACAGAGTAATAAAGCCGGCAATGACTCCGCCGTAGATGGCAAGTCCACCGTTACGGACCTTAAAGATCTCCAACAGGTTATCCTTGTACTCGTCCCAGGAGAAGATCACATAGTAGATCCTGGCTCCCAGCAGGGAGAATAACACCGCATAGATCGCAAAATCCCAGTAATCATCCGGATCCTGCCCTGTCTTCTTCGCGATATGACAGACCAGGAGGAGTGACAGAATCACCCCGACTCCGATGATCAAACCGTAGAAAGCAATCTGAAAGCCAAAGATGCTGAAGGACCTGGGAACATTCTTCAGATAAATACCCAGATTCGGAAATGCAATATCTCCAATATTCATAAGCGATGATCCTTCCTACTTACACATTGAATCTGAACAGGATCACATCGCCGTCGCGGACAACATAATCCTTTCCTTCGATACCAACAAGACCTTTCTCCCTTGCTGCAGCCAAAGATCCCTGCTCCAACAGATCCTTGTAGTTGACGACCTCAGCCTTGATAAAGCCTCTCTCAAAATCGGAATGGATCTTGCCGGCAGCCTGAGGCGCCTTCGTACCGATCTTGATGGTCCAGGCTCTGGTCTCATCCTCGCCGGCGGTCAAAAAGCTCATCAGACCGAGCAGCTTGTAGCTTGCTGCAATCAGTTTGTCCAATCCGGACTCCTTTAATCCAAGGTCCTCCAAAAACATCTGTCTCTCATCGTCATCCAGCTCTGAGATCTCCTGTTCGATCTGTGCGCAGATCACGAACACACCGCTGTTCTCTGCTGCCGCAAACTCACGAACCTTTCCTACCATCTCGTTGGATGCACCGTCATCTGCCAGATCATCCTCCGCCACATTGGCTGCATAGATCACAGGCTTCCAGGTAAGGAAGTTGTACTCCTTCATCAGTGCCAGTTCATCCTCGTCCAGATCCTCTAAGCTTTTCGCCATCTTGCCGGACTCCAGATGATCCTTGATTCTCTCCAGAAGAGCCTGCTCCTTCGCAAGGGTCTTGTCCATTCTGGCTGCCTTCACCACCTTGGCATATCTTCTCTCCAGCACCTCCAGATCGGAGAAGATCAACTCGAAATTGATGGTCTCAATATCGCGAAGAGGATTGACACTGCCGTCTACATGGATCACATTGGAATCCTCAAAGCATCTGACAACATGAACGATGGCATCCACCTCACGAATGTTGCTTAAGAACTGATTGCCCAGTCCCTCTCCCTTGGAAGCACCCTTCACCAAACCCGCAATATCGACGAACTCGATGACAGCAGGGGTTACCTTTTTAGAGTGATACATATCCCCCAAGAGCTTTAATCTCTCATCGGGAACAGGTACGATACCGATGTTCGGGTCGATGGTACAGAAGGGATAGTTGGCAGATTCTGCTCCTGCCTTGGTCAATGAATTAAAAAGTGTGCTCTTTCCTACGTTGGGGAGTCCCACGATACCTAGTTTCATAGCTGATTGTCTCCTTCGAATTTCCCCGAAAAACAGGGGTTGAATCTCATCCATATTTTATCTCACCGTGATAATCACCCTTTCCGAAAGGGATCTCAACACAGTGACTAATATTATAGCACAAATTAGTTTTTTTGTGTAGATAGTTTTCTATATTTTACCTTGGTGGTGTTCTTCTGTTGGAAATGCCTTTGGGCGGAAGCTCTCGAAATGGCTTATTATTTCTTTTCGAGAAGTCCATAAATCTCATATCTTGAAATCATATTTTGAAGAGTCAGCTTCGTCGCCATCAACTGCTTGTAAGTTACCGTTTTCACTTTGTTTTCTATCCTCAGCTTCTCCATTTTCTTGAGTACGTCCTCATATTCGTCCAACACAGAACGAAGCATTCTCTCGAATTGTTCCTCTCGTTTCGACATAATATCTCCTACTCCTACAACTCTCATTTTCTGTGAAGAATCTTCTCCAGATCCTTTCCCTTCGCCAGCTCATCCACCAATTTGTCCAAATACCTGATCTCCTGCAGAATATCAATCTCTCACAAATTTCTTATCTGATTCCGGCATTTTGTCATCAGACAGATATCGTTCAACCTTCATATGAAGATCATACTTTTCCCTTAACTCTGTTATTTTTTTCATCATGGGAGTATGGTGATGCCGGTCGATGGCTTCCTGATCCTCCCAGCGGTCAATCAGCAGCACCGTCTCGGGATCCTCTGCCGAATAAAAATAAGTGTAGCAAAGGTTTCCCTTTTCCTCTCTGATCCGTTGAACTGTACCGCTTTCCATCATCTCTTCGGCAAAACGTCTTGCCGAACCTTGTTCGCCTGTATAATAGATATTTACCGTTATACTCACAGTCTGGGTCACCTCTCTCTATGCTCTTCCAGGTCCCCGGAAGCGTTCCCAACACTCATTGGTCAGATACATCAGGTGGTATCGCACCAGTTCCAGAAGGCGATTTGTCAATCTCTCATATCGATCGCTGAATTCATCCGGGATACCATTGGCAGCTGGGAAGCTGTTCCAGTAATCAGATCCTCCGAACACATCCGCTGTAAGTACCGCGCGATAGATTCCGCGAAAAGGAACAGGAACATCGACAGGGCAGTCCTGTATCTCCTCCGGCAACACCCCATCCAGTGCATAGAAGACATCCCCAAAAACATCCAGATAATAGGTAAAGCCCATCTCTTTCCCGCTCCGCAGTGCTTTTCTGGCTCTCCTGACGATACTGCTCATCTGCAGAATATCTTCGTTCATATTTCTCCCCCATACACCATGAGCCTGCAAGGCTTCCCCGCAGGCTCAAGCTTTCGCTGTCTTCCTATTACAGTTCTCTGTGATCGATGACGCGCTTCGTCTTCTTCTCGGATCTGGGCAGGGTTCCCACAGGAACAACCGTGATCTTCGGCGTAACGCCGATTCTGGACTTGAACAGTTCTTTGATCCGAAGGGCAGTCTTATCAAAGTTCACACGGCCTTCTGCCTCACAGGTCACCAGCATCACGTCACGATTCTTCTCATCATCATGGGCAATGTTGATATTGTACTCGCTGGATACTCCATCCACCAGGGAGAGCAGCTCCTCCACCTGGCTGGGGAACATATTTACACCGTGGACCTTGAACATATCATCACTTCTGCCCTTGATGATATCGATTCTGGGGTACTTTTTACATCTGTCGCAATGACAGGGTTCCGGAACGATTCGAGAGATATCGTGGGTTCTGAAGCGAAGCAGGGGTGCCCCCTCTTTCACCAGCGTGGTGATGACGATCTCACCCTCCTCCCCGTCCGGAACAGGCTTGCCGGTCTTGGGGTCGATGATCTCGATATAGATGAAATCATCCCAATAATGCATGGCAGTCTCCCCTGCACAGTTGATACCGATACCGGGACCATAGATTTCCGTCAGGCCATAGATATCATACAGTTCGATCCCCAGTCTGTCTTTGATATTCTTACGCATCTTGTCGCTCCAACGCTCGGAACCGATGACCCCCTTCTTCAGGCAGATCTGATCTTTGATTCCTCTCTGCTCGATCTCCTCGGAGAGAAGCAGTGCGTAGGAGGAGGTGGCACAAAGCACCGTTGACTTTAAGTCCATCATCATCTGCAGCTGCTTATCTGTGTTGCCGGGTCCCATGGGAATGGCCATAGCTCCAAGCTTCTCGCAGCCCAACTGGAAGCCGATGCCTGCAGTCCACAGACCATAACCGGGCGTGATGTGAATGCGGTCGCTCTTCGTGATCCCTGCCGTCTCGTAGCATCTGGCAAACATGGTTGCCCAGTCGTCCACGTCCTTGGCGGTATAAGGAATGATCACCGGTTTTCCCGTGGTACCGGAGGAGGAGTGGATCCTCACGATCTCCTCGTCCGGAACGGCCTGGATGCCCAGCGGATAGGCATTGCGCAGATCATCCTTGCTGGAGAAGGGCAGCGCCTCGAACTCCTCCCTACTGCTCACTCCGGTGATGCCCGCCTCCCGATAGATTTTTCCATAATAGCTGTCAGTAGCCAGTAATCTCTTGATCTGGGCATCCACCTGTGCCAGCTGTTTCTCGCTTAACTTCATATCTTCTTCCCCTCTTTTTTGTCTTGCCGAAGTATGTATCGGAACAAAAACAATTATTTTGCAGCTTCCATGCCAACACGAAAAGCCTTCAAATTGGATTCCACGAACTTCTCCGGTACTCTGCTCTTGATCTGCGCTTCCACAGACTCAGGAGCAATTCCCAGGTCCCCGGAGCCTGCAGCCACACCTAACAGGCAGACATTGAAATACTTTGTGCTTTCGAAAGGCTTGCACAGTTCTTCGGAATTCACTACGATCACACGACACTTCCCGCGCAGGTATGCAATCATCTCTTTGCCGTCATAACCGGTCTCCTGCAGGGATTCGGTGGTAGGCTTCACAGGTACTTCGTTGACGATCACAAGTCCGTCCTGTTTCAAATACACCAGATTGCGCACTGCTTCTGCAGGCTCAAAGGCGAGCAGCACATCGCACTTTCCCTTGGGAATCAAGGGGGATGCCGCCTCACCGATTCTGACATGACTGGTGACGGAGCCGCCTCGCTGCGCCATACCAATTGTTTCGGCAGAGTGTACGGTGTTGCCCTCCTCCATGGCTGCGGACGCAATCAGCTTAGAGGCCAGGACGGTTCCCTGACCGCCCACTCCACAAATCAAAATATCTTTCTTCATGCTCTGCCTCCCTCTCCGATGCTGATGGCCTGGGTAGGGCACAGCTGTGCGCAAAGGTTACAGCCGGTACACAAATTATTGTCAATCGTCACCTTGCCGTCTGCAATTACGATGGCAGGACAGCCGATCTCACGAATACATTTCTTACACCGGATACACTTCTCGTTGATCACGGCCTTCTTCGTACTCTTTGAAATTGCAATACAGGGAGACTTGAAGATGATCGCCTTCACGCCCTGCTGCTCAACAGCACGTTTCACCACGTCAATTGCGGCAGGCAGATCGAATGGGTCCACGGTCTCGACGAAAGTAAGACCAATGCCGCGAAGGATTTTTTCGATGCTGACCTTCTCCACGATGTCACCCATCATATTGCGGCCGGTGCCTGGATGAGGCTGATGTCCGGTCATAGCTGTGGTGGAGTTATCCAGCACGCAGAGCACCATATTGGCCTCGTTGTACACGGCATTTACCACACCCGTCATACCGGAGGCGAAGAAGGTAGAGTCACCGATAAATGCAAAAGCGGCACCATCCATCGCTTCGTCCACCCAGTGAAAGCCTTGCGCCATAGTCACGCCTGCCCCCATACACAGACAGGTATCACACATATCCAGAGGCATTGCATTGCCCAGGGTATAGCAGCCGATATCTCCGCAGAAATAACTTCTTCTGCCCTTCATTGCCTGCTTCACCGCATAGAAGGATGCTCTGTGAGGACATCCGGTGCAGAGCACGGGAGGTCTCACGGGAAGTGCAGGGGCATCTTCCAAAGCAAACTGCTTCTTTGCTGCGTCCAACCCCAAGAAAGCACCGAGAATTGCCTCGGCAGACTCACAGGTATTCTCGCCCGCAGCGGGCACATGTCCGGTAAGCTTTCCGAATACCTGAACCTTCAGCCCATACTTGCCCACTACCAGGAGCAGTTCCTCCTCCAGGAAGGGACTTAACTCCTCAAATACCAGAACCTCTTCCACTCCTTCGAGTGCTTTACGCACAAACTTCTCCGGGAAGGGATAGGGGGTACCGATCTTAATCAGACGCACCTCACTGTGATCCTGCAAAAACTCTTTTGCATAAGCATAGCTCACACCGCCGGTGAGGACCGCCTTCTTGGAACCGCCCGGTGTGTAAGTGTTCCACTTTGTGCCAGAGAAATCCTCTCCGATCTGAGGATTGCGCTGTTCAATCATTGAATGGTTGGCGAAGGAAAGTCTGGGGAAGATCACCCAACGCTTTGCATCCTTCACAAAGCCCTCATACTCCTTTGGCCGGAAGCATTCAGGCACCTCAATATTTGCATATGCATGGCAGATACGAGTGGTAGGTCGGAACAATACCGGTGTATTGTACTTCTCCGAAACCTCAAACGCCTCCTGGATCATGAAGAATGCCTCCTCAGGAGAAGCAGGATCAAACACGGGAATTCTGGCAAACTCCGCAAAACGTCTTGTATCCTGTTCCGTCTGGGAAGAAATCGGACCGGGGTCATCTGCGGACACGATCACCATTCCTCCCTTGACCCCTACATAAGCCAATGACATCAAAGGGTCTGATGCCACATTCAATCCAACCTGCTTCATCGTTACTAAAGTTCTGGCACCGGCGTAGGCTGCACTGGCAGCCACCTCCATCGCAGCCTTCTCATTCACGGACCACTCCAGATGGACCCCTTTGTGAGGGTACTTGCCGATGGTCTCAATAATCTCCGAGGAAGGAGTGCCGGGATACCCCGTCACAACATTGACGCCTGCTGCCAGTGCGCCGAGGGCAATCGCACCATTCCCCATTATGTATTCTCTCTTCATAGGTACTCCTTTGCGACAAACAATCTATCCTATTCTATTATAGAGAAAAAACGGGGGATTGCAAGAAAATGTTGGGAACAATCTGTAAGTTACTGTTCAGACCCTAGCCAAAAAGCCTTACTCGTAACCATATTTTATTT